>JAPLQX010000046.1 GCA_026399435.1 Rhodocyclales bacterium | reverse complement strand
CTACCAGAGCGTTTCCCGCTCCGCGCTGGATGAAATCTTGTGGATGGTCAGGTCGGCGCCGTTATATTCATCTTCCGCTTCGAGGCGTATGCCGACGGTCATTTTCAGCAGGCCATAGACCAGGAAGCCGCCGCCCAGCGCCACCGCGATGCCGAGCGCGGTGCCGGCCAGCTGGCTCATGAAAGCGACACCGCCCAAGCCGCCCAGTGCCTTGGCGCCGAAGATGCCTGCCGCCAGGCCGCCCCAGGCCCCGCAGAGGCCATGCAGGGGCCAGACACCGAGCACGTCGTCGATCTTCCAGCGGTTCTGCGTCAGCGTGAACATGATGACGAACATACCGCCGGCGACGCCGCCGGTGACGAGCGCGCCCAGCGGATGCATCAGGTCGGAGCCGGCGCAGATCGCCACCAGTCCGGCCAGCGGGCCGTTATGCACGAAGCCGGGGTCGTTCTTGCCGACCACCAATGCGACCAGCGTGCCGCCGACCATGGCCATCAGCGAGTTCATCGCGACGAGGCCGGAGACCTTGTCCAGCGTCTGCGCGCTCATGACATTGAAGCCGAACCAGCCGACGACCAGGATCCAGGCGCCGAGCGCGAGGAAGGGAATGCTCGAGGGCGGGTGTGCCGAAATCCCGCCGTCCTTGTGATAGCGACCGCGCCGCGCACCGAGCAGGATGACCGCAGCCAGGCCGACCCAGCCTCCTACCGCGTGCACCACCACGGAGCCGGCAAAATCGTGAAATTCTTCGCCGAAGCTGGCTTTGAACCAGGCCTGGATACCGAAGGCCTGGTTCCAGGCAATGCTCTCGAACACGGGATAGACGAAGCCGACCAGCAGAAATGTCGCGGCCAGCTGCGGGCCGAAGCGGGCGCGCTCGGCGATGCCGCCGGAGACGATCGCCGGAATCGCGGCGGCGAAGGTCAGCAGGAAGAAGAACTTGGTCAGCTCGAAGCCGCTCTTTTGCGCCAGGGTTTCCGCGCCGGAAAAGAAATGCACGCCATAGGCGATGCCGTAGCCGATGAAAAAGTATGCCAGGGTCGAGACCGAAAAATCCGCCAGAATCTTGACCAGCGCATTGATCTGGTTTTTCCTGCGCACCGTGCCCAGCTCCAGAAAGGCAAAGCCGGCATGCATGGCCAGAATCATGATGGCGCCGAGCAGAATGAACAGTACGTCGGCGGATGTTTTGAAATTCTCCATTGTGGGGCTCCCAGAGGCCTAAAGGCACGAATGGGATGCATGAAAGCAATGACCATTCCCGCCGATAAATCAGTAACAAATCAATCGGATCGTTTGTTCTCGTGCAGGATCGTGCGCCTTATTGGTGCAATCTGTCTGACTTCTGCACCGAGATGGGGATAGTCGGCGGCGGCGGTACGGCAAATTTCGGCAAGCGTTTAGTTTGGTGCATTGCCTGTTGTGCCAGGAGGTTGATAGCTCCGTGGCAGCAACACCCACATGCGCCCCTGCTGGCGCATTTTTCCGGCCTGACTGCCGGCATCGGGGCCGCTGCCCCAATAGAAATCGGCGCGCACCACACCGCGTATGGCGCCGCCCGTGTCCTGCCCCAGCATCAGGCGGGTGAGCGCCTGGTCACTGTTGGGCCGTGTGGTGACGAGCCAGATCGGCGCGCCGAGCGGTACGTGGCGCGGATCGACGGCGAGCGAACGCTCGGGCGTCAGGGCCAGCCCCATGGCGCCCTGCGGTCCGCTGCCTTCGACCGGCAGTTCGCGGAAAAACACCAGGCTGGGATTGGCGTTGAGCAGTTCCGCCAGTCGCGACGGGTTGGCTTTGGCCCAAGTCTTGATGCCCTGCATCGAGGCTTGCTCGGCCTTGAGTTCGCCACGCTCGATCAGCCAGCGGCCGATGGAGCGGTAGGGGTGCCCATTCTGGTCGGCGTAGTTGAGGCGCACGCGGCTGCCGTCGGCAAGCTGCACTTGGCCGGAGCCCTGGATCTGCATGAAGAACAGATCGATCGGATCGTTTATCCAGAGCAAGGCCTGAGGTGAGCGCTTGCTTTCCTGCGGCGTCCATTCGGCACGGGAATAGTAAGGTACCAGCTTGCGCCCCTCGATGCGTCCGCGCAGGCGCAGGTGCTTGAGCTCCGGGTAGAGATCGGCCAGTTCGACGACGATCAGGTCGTCGGGCGGACCGAAGACGGGATAGGAATAGCCGCGGCTTTCGGAGCGGCTGCCTTTGAGGATAGGCTCGTAATAGCCGGTGATCAGTCCGCTACGTGAACCGTCCGGATTGACCAGCGCCCAGGGCCTGAATTGCGCCTCGAACCAGGCGCGCAAGGCTGGCGCGTTCCTGTCGTCGATGCTGCGCGCGGAATTGCAGACCGGCTGCCATTGCGTCTGTCGCTCCAGGCTGCGGCAACTGGCGAGCAGGGCCGCGAAGGCGATGCCGGGATCGTCGTCGTTCCAGCCCGGCAGCTCGTTCCATTCGGCGGGCTGCAGTGGCTTCTCGGGGGGCTTGGGCGGCACCACGGGCGGGCACACCGGGCAGGCCGGGCAAGCGGCGGGGATCGGACAGGCGTCGGCACGCGTGTCGGACGGGACGGGCAGCTGCGCGCAGCCGGCGACGACCAGCAGGACCAACAGGGTGGGGAAGAATCGAAACATGAATCTGCTAAAGTGCCATGCTTTCAAGAGCCCGCAAGCTTAACCGATGTCCGACCTCACCCGCGCCCTAGCTCCATTGATGAATCGCCTCGATGCGCTGTTCGATCGCATCGAGGCGGCTCTGCCGCCTCCCCTGCCGCCGCCCGACTGGTCGGCCAGCGCCTACCGCTGGCGTACCCGGGGCGGGCGCGGCTGGCTCGAGGCAGTCCAGCATCCGCACCGCATCCGCTTCGAGGACTTGCAGGGCGTCGACGACCAGAAGCAGCGCATCGCGCAGAACACCAAACAGTTCGTCGCCAGGCGAAGCGCCAACAATGTGTTGCTGACGGGCGCGCGCGGCACCGGCAAAAGCTCGCTGGTCAAGGCGGTGCTGAACCAGTTCGCGGCCAAGGGACTGCGCCTGATCGAAGTCGACAAGGACGATCTCGTTCATCTGCCGGAGATCGTCGATATGATCGCCGGCCGCCGCGAGCGCTTCATCATCTTCTGCGACGACCTCTCCTTCGAATCGGGCGAACCCGGCTACAAGGCGATGAAGAGCATCCTCGACGGATCGATCACCGGCATGCCCGACAACCTGCTGGTGTATGCGACATCCAACCGCCGCCACCTGATGCCGGAAAAGATGTCGGAGAACCTCGAGACCAAATACAACGACGACGGCGACATCCACCCCGGCGAGACTACCGAGGAGAAGGTGTCACTGTCTGAGCGCTTCGGCCTCTGGCTGTCCTTCTATCCCTTCGGGCAGGATCATTACCTCGAAATCTGCGCTCACTGGATGGCCGAGTTCGGCATGTCGGAGCAGCAGATCGCCGCGGCGCGCGGTGAGGCGCTGCAATGGACGCTGATGCGCGGTTCGCGCAGCGGCCGCGTGGCGTGGCAGTTCGCCCGCGACTATGCCGGGCGCCATTCCAAGTCGACAAAGAAGCCTACCCCCCGGCCTCCTTCCCGCGGAAGGGGGTGACGCGTGTTCGCTGCGCTCCCCATTGTTGAAGGTCGCGCCTTGGGGCGGCCCGGCGGCGCGACGTGAATCTGACCGAAGTCGCTGCCGCCGTTATTGAACGGACTGCAGCGGACGGCGCCACCGAGTTCCTGCTCGGGCAGCGCGCATCGGGTACCTTCTACGCCGGCTTCTGGGAATTCCCCGGCGGTAAGGTCGAGCCCGGCGAAACGCCGCATGACGCACTGGTACGCGAGCTGCACGAGGAACTCGGCGTCGGGGTGTCGCGCGCCGATCCCTGGCTGCGCCGCGAGCATGTCTATGAGCACGCCCATGTGCGGCTCAATTTTTTCCGGGTACGCGAATGGGATGGCGAGCTGCACGACCACGTGCATAGCGCGCTGGCCTGGCAGCGCGCCGACGGCCTCACGGTCTCGCCGATGCTGCCGGCCAATGCGCCGGTGCTGGCCGCGCTGGCCCTGCCGGAGTTCTATGCCATCACCCACGCCGGCGAGATCGGGATCGACGCACAGTTGCTGGCTCTGGCGCATGCACTGGAAGGCGGCCTGAAGCTGGTGCAGTTGCGCGAGCCGCAGCTCGATGCGGCGCGTCGCGCGGCCTTCGTCCATGCCGCCGTCGATCTCTGCCATCAGTACGGTGCGCGGGCGCTGGTCAATGGCGATGCCGCGCTGGCCGAGGCGGCGGGCGCGGACGGAGTGCACCTGCCCGCCGTGCAGCTGGCGAAGCAAACGCTGCGGTCGGATTTTCCGCTGGTCGCGGCCTCCTGCCATTCGACAGCGGAACTGGAAGCGGCCGGCCGCCTCGGCTGCGACTTTGCGGTGTTCGGCCCGGTGCGGGCGACGGCCACGCATCCGGGTGTGGCCGGCATCGGCTGGGACAATTTCGCCGCCGTGGTCGGCGTGCCGCCACTGCCGACTTTCGCCCTGGGCGGGCTTTCGCGCGCTGACCTCGATCTTGCGCAGCGGGCTGGTGCCCATGGCATTGCGGCGATTCGCGCCGCCTGGGACAGCTAGTTTTTCAGGCGGGCACTACTCGGACTGGTCTTCCGGATGCGGTTCTTCGGTGGCTTCGACGCGGTATTTTTCCGTGGCCCAAGCGCCGAAATCGACGCCCTTGCAGCGCGCCGAGCAAAACGGCCGATAGCGGTTTTCGGCAACCCACTCGACCAAGGCACCGCAGCTCGGGCAGGCGACCACGCGGGGCGCAGCAGGCTTTACAGGTTGCACAGCGTGAGTTCGAAGTCTACCGTTGAATCGATCTGCCTCGGTCGCTGATCCATGTCCGGGCGGAGGAAGCGGATGTTGATGGCGAACTTGCCGGCGGAAATTTCCGGCAGACAGGGATCGCCCTGTCCGATCTTCAGGCGGATCAACTGTGCGCTGCGGCCGCTCAGCATGAGTTGAAAGGCGCCGCGCTGGGCGGTCTTGTGCTCCGAGCGGCCCGAGGCGCGCAGCAGGCGCAGGACAATCGCCAGACCGGCGCGGATCGGTATCATCGGCGCGATCCAGCCGCGGAGGTCCTGCTGGCGCAGGGCCGCCTCGCGATGCCGCCAGTAGTGGTAGCCCGGCAGGTCGAACTCGCAGACGCCACCGGGAATCGCGGCGCGGTTCTTGATGGTCATCAGCCATTCGTTTTCGCGCAGGTAGTGGCCGATCTTGCCGTGCATCGCGAGCAGCAGCGAACTGGCTTGCTCGATTTCGTAGAGCGCGCCGGAGAGCGCGTCTTCGGAAATTTCGGGATTGTTGCGGAAGGAAAGCAGGATCTGGCGCTGGCGTTCGAGTTCCTGCACCAGGTCGAATTTCAGCTCGGCGCGGCCGGCGACCTCTAGAATCTCGAACAGGGTAACGAGCGCGACATGGTGCTCCATGGCGCCTTCGGCAGCAGCGAAATGAGTGATCTTGTCAAAAAGATCTTCAAGCCGCAGCAGCGTGCGAACGCGCTCGCTCAGAGGGTATTCGTAAGTGATCACACGCCGGTCGAGTGGAGAAAATTCGTGAGATTGTGACCCAAATCAGTGCAAACCTCAATAAATCCCGCGCGCCAATGCCAAATAGTGCACATGCAGGCGCTCTATCTGGGGCGGCAAGGCGGCGAGATCCCGGTCGTTGTCGATGACATCGTCAGCGGCCGCCAGCCGCTCGGCGCGCGTGGCCTGCGCCGCAAGAATACGTTCGATCTCGCTCCGGGCCAGGCCGTTGCGGTGCATGACGCGGTCAATCTGGGTGGCCTCGGCGCAATCGACCACGGCGATCCGGTTGACGCGCTTGCGGTAGTTACCGGACTCGATCAGCAGCGGCACCATGAGGATGGCATAGGGAGAGCCGGCCGGATTTTCCGCCAGCCGCTGCTCGCTTTCACTGCGAATCAGCGGATGCAGGATCGCCTCCAGGCGCTTGCGCGCCAACGGATCGGCGAAGACGATGGCGCGCATGGCAGCGCGGTCGAGGGCACCGTCGGCGCCCGCTGCGCCGTCGCCGAACTCGGCGCAGATGGCCAGCATCGCGGCGCCGCCAGGGGCGGTCAGCTCGTGGGCGATGGCATCGGTATCGATCACCAGGACGCCGCGCGTAGCGAACAGGTCGGCGACGGCGCTCTTGCCGCTGCCGATGCCTCCGGTGAGACCGACCACATAAGTCATCGCGCAATCACGATGCACATTCGCCTATGGTCGCGTCGGCAACAGGTGCGATCAGTTTCGGCAGGTGCTGCAGCAGCGTCGACGCCGGAGCGCGCGTCTCGACCCGGGCCTTCAGGGCGGGTTGCTCGCGGGCATCGAGGCGAGCCGACTTGATGCCGCGTTTGGTCAGGCTCTGAAGGAATTCGCGGGCTGCGGCTTCGGTGGGGAAGCTGCCGAGGATGATTTCAAAGCGGCCGCCTTCCAGCGCGACGGGTTTGTGTCCCTCGGCGCCAAAGCGGGTCAGTTCGGCGGATTTCTTGTCGGCCGCTGCCTTGTTGACCAGATCGGCGATGAGCACCAGATGAAGCACCGGTTCTTCCTGCGGCAGTATTTTCGCTTCCCCGCCGAAGGCTTCGACGGCGGTCTTCAGGGCCTCGGCCTCGGCCACGGTCAGCCCGTTGATGAGGCGACAGACCGAATCTTCCTTCTTCACTGCCGGCCCCAGAACACCGTGCACGATGCGCACTTTCTCGGCTTGGAGCTGCTGCGCGAGCCGCTGTGGTTCGTGGCTATCGTCGGTTGCGCCGAAAAAACCCTGGGCCCAGGCAAAGAACAGCAGGTTGGCAAACACCAACAGGAAGAAGAATAGCCTAATGATCACGCCCCTTGGAAGTATCAGGATCGCCACGAGCGATATCCCGCCGCATCACGCGCTCCGGCCTGAATTCGGTGCGCAGCGCGGCGTATGCGGCCTCCGCGGCAGCGCGATTATCCTGGCTATAGTTGCAGACGTAAAGATCGAGCGTCACCGATTCAAGCTCCGGCCAGGTATGGATCGCCAGATGGGATTCGGCCAGCACCAAGGCGCCGGTCGCGCCGGCGGACGGAAACTGATGGAAGGCCTCGGCGACGACCAGCAGCCCGGCGGTCGCGCAGGCGCGGCGACACAGCGCGGCCAGCATCCCCGCATCGAGCAGCAGGCGGCGGTCGCCTTCGCAGGCGTGAAATTCGGCAAGGATGTGCAGGCCGTTCATAGTGAGGACGCATAGGATACGCCGAGCCGCGTCAGCGTGCGCTCGGCGGCCAGCACGCCGCGATGGTTGGCTTCCTCGAACAGCGACAGGCCGGAAACGTCGGCATGCGCGAACTGGATGCCCGGCCTGCCCAATTCGAAACTGCTGCGCGCGCCGTTCCACAGACGACCGGGCAGCGGGCGGATCATGGCGTGGGCGTGGCGATGGATGTCGATTTGCGTCGTCAGCTCGCGGATTTCCGGATGCGGCACCGACAGGTCGGCCAGCACTTCGGCGGCCCATGCGTCCCTCCCCATCAAGAGTCGGCGCTTGCCGGCCCGCGAAGCGGAATTGACGGCCCCCGAAGGGGAATCCCCGTCACGCAGAGCGAAGGCAGACAGAGTCCGGGACGCCGATTCTTCCTGCAGCGCCCGGTACCAGGTGATCACGGTCGGCCCCGGCGCGTAGCGCAGCTGCTGATGGGTGGCCACCACGTAGCCCAGCGCGGCGCTGTCGTGCAACACATTGTCCCAGGCCAGCGGATGCCCGGCGCGGGTCTGCGGTGCCGATGACAGCGTCAGGTTCGCCACGATCCACGGTGCATATTCTGCGCCGCGGATGCCGGCCAGCCATTCCGGGCGCGGCGCGGCGAACACATGGGGGATCAGGAACAGCGGCGCGGCCCAGATCAGTTCGCGACTGACGACGCGGATGCTGCGGTTTTCGGCGGCGAGGTAGACGTCGCAGATGCTTTCCTTCCTGCCTTGCTCGACGCGGAACACCAGAGCGTTCGATTGCACCCGGCCGCTGCTCGCCCGCGCCAGTCCGCGCGCCAGCCAGGCGTTGCCTTCCGGCGCCGTCAGCACCTGCCCTTCGCCGTCGCGGCAGGCAAAGTAGTGCAGGCCGGCCCAGGCCGAGGTTTGCGCCGCGGCGGTGCCGTAGTCGTCGCGGCAGGCATAGTCGACCAGCCAGTGCAAGCCCGGCGCGGTGTAGCCCTCCCGCAGCAGCCAGTCGCGCATGGTGAGGAGGTCCAGCGCGAGAAATTTCGGGTCGCGGCTGGACAGCGCCAGCGGCAGGGCGAAGGCGCGCCGTCCGGCGCTGTCGCGCTGCTGGCGCAAGCCGGCGACATATTCCTGAAAGCGGGTGTATTGCGCGCGCTCCGCTTGCGGCACGCCGAGCGTCGGCCACAGACCGTCCTGCCAGTAGCCGTTGGTGTAAAGCCGCTCCTGCGGCGCATGGCACAAATACTTCTCGTCGTACACAGGATGCGCAGCGTCAGCGTCGCCCTGCAGTACGCCGAGTTCGGCCAGCAACTGGCGCGTGGCGCGCGCTTCGCGCGGCGGCAGCGGCAGGTAGTGCGCGCCGAGCGGATGCGCCGAGACCTCATTCCTGCCGGCGCGGGAATTGCCGCCGGCTTCAGCTTCCATTTCCAGCAGCAGGAAATCGTCGCAACCCGAGCGGGCCAGCTTCCACGCCGCCGATAGTCCGCCGATGCCGCCGCCGACGATGGCTACCGTGGTGCGGCGTGTCTCCGTGGGAGCGGGAAAGTCCGGCTTGCGCAAGCGGTGGCCGAGCGCGTCGTTGGCACCCGAGAGCGTGCCCGGCGGCAGTGGTGGTGCAGCCTTCGAGCCGCAGGCGGCGAGAGTCGCCGCGGCGGATGCCGCCGTCAGAAATTCGCGTCGCCGCATCAGTGGACTTGAACCCGGCCCCACTCGCGCTCGAACACGCGCACGAGGTTCTGGTTGTCGAGGCGGTTGGGCTCGGTCGGGATGCGCGCCATGTCGGCGGGGAAATGGAACAGCGCGGGCAGCGCATCGGCGGTGACGAAACGCGTCGGCACCGGGATCGCGGCGGGAGGACGGTACTCGCGCCGGCCGGCGAGGATGTAGCCCCATTCGCCGAAGCTCGGCACCAGCGCATGATAGGGCGCGGTCTGCCAGTCGGCGGCTTCGAGCGTGGCGACCACGGTCCAGAAGCTTTCCCGCGCATACATGGGCGACGTGGCCTGCACCACGATCAGGCCGGTTTCGGCGACGTGCTGTTTCAGCAGGCGATAGAAGGCGGTGGAGTAGAGCTTGCCCAGGCTGTAGTTCGACGGATCGGGAAAGTCCGCGACGACGAAGTCGAACATCTCCTGCGTCTGTTCCAGCCATTGCAGGGCATCGGCGTTGATGATCTTGAGCTTCGGCGAAGCCAGAGCGCCGCCGTTCAGCTCGGCCAGCATGGGCGACTGCGAGAACAATTGCGTCATGCGCGGATCGAGATCGACCAGCGTGATGCTCTCGACCTGCGGGTATTTGAGAATCTCGCGCACCGCCATGCCGTCGCCGCCGCCCAGCACCAGCACTCGCTTCGCGCCGGGCAGCGCGGCAAGGCCGGGATGCACCAGCGCCTCGTGGTAGCGGTATTCGTCGCGCGAGGAAAACTGCAGGTTGTGGTTCAGGTACAGGCGCAACTCGTCGCGCCAGCGCGTGACGACGATGCGCTGATAGGGACTCGACTCGGCATGGACGATGTCCTCGCTGTAGAGATTGGCCTCGGCCAGGCTGACGAAGGTTCCGGCGAAACCAAAAGCGAGCACGAGCAAGGCAATCACCGCAAGGCATTGCGTCCGCAGCAGCATCAGCGGCCCGATCTGGGCGCGGAACAGCCACAGCGCCCAGGCGGCGACTGCGGCGTTGAGCAGGCCGAACAACAGCGCGCTCCTGACCAGTCCCAGATGCGGCGCGAGCAGCAGGGGGAACAGCACCGACACCGCCAGCGCGCCGATGTAGTCGAAGCTCAACACCTGCGCCACCAGATCCTTGAACGCCACCTCGCGCTTGAGGATGCGCATGATCAGCGGAATTTCCAGCCCGACCAGGATGCCGATCAGCAACACCAGCCCGTAGAGCGTGAAGCGGAAGGGCCCGGCGTGCAGCGTGAACAGCAGGAACAGCAGCCCCGCCGAGAGGCCGCCGAGCAGGCCGACCAGAAGCTCGATCTGGATGAAGCGCACCAGCAGATTGCCGCCGACATGCTTCGACAGCCACGAGCCGATGCCCATGGCGAACAGGTAGGCGCCGATCACGGTAGAAAACTGCATCACCGAATCGCCCAGCAGATAACTCGCGAGGGCGCCGGCGATCAGCTCGTAAGCCAGCCCGCAGGAGGCGACGATGAAGACGGAAACCAGCAGGGGACGTTGCATCAGCGCGTCATTATTTGTGAAACACCCGCGCCGCGTTGGCGGAGCGTACCGGCTGGGCCTGGGCGTCGTCGGAGAACATGCTCCAGCCCAAGTACTGCCCGTAGTTGAACAGCGCGAAAGCGGCCAGGCTGAGGATCATTGCGGCGCGCGGCATCAGTCGTCTCCTCCGGAATCGCTGTCGCTCTCGCCGGAGCCGAAGTCGCCGCCGCTGGAGAGGAAATCCGCATTCTTCCAGCGCTCAGCCTCGAAGGCCGCCATGCGGTAGCGGCTGAACAGCGGCAGTGCGACGAGAAAGATCAGCAGGAAGAAGAAGTTGCTCCAGGCCGCCTGGTCGCGGATGACCTTGACGCGGTCGGCCACTGCCACGGGCTTCTCCGCAGAAATCTCCGGGTCGATGACGAAGTAATAGGTGCCGGCCGGCAGGTCGCGGAACACCAGCTCGCGTGAGCGGTCGCCTTCGCTCCAGCTTTCGCCTCCATCCGAACCGTGCCAGTAGGCGACGTCGCTTTGCGTGACCCAGGCGCGGCCGCTCTTCTTTTCGATCAGCGTCAGGCCGAGGCCAAGCCAGTTGTTGTCGAGATCGGTATCGTGGCGCAGCACCAGGTTGCGGGTGTCTTTTTCGAGTTGAAAACTCTGTGTCGCAATGGGTTCGTCGTTGCCGGGCGAGAACACCAGACGCTGGTCGAGCAGCGTGCTGCCGCCGAGGATGAAGTACCAGAGCGCCTGCGCGACAACGGCGAGGGTCGCAAATTTCCAGAAATTGCTGCAGACTCGGCGATGACTTTCTGCCCTCGGATTCGGCTGGTTCATGCCGATGCCTGCGGGTGCGGGCAGCGGGGTTTTCAGCTTGAAGGCGGCGGCCAGTTCCTCCGCCGGCAGGTACTCGCCGAGTGACCAGGTGGTTTCATTCTGGCTGGACTCGCGACTCAGCATCTTCGGCGGGGCGATGAAGTCGATCGTCTCCCAAGTTTCGCCGACGCTGACCTTCCAGGTGAATTCGCCGATGACGTAGCGGGTCACGGCCGAGCCCGCCGAGAAGCGCCGATAAATTTCGCCGTTGTGGATCGCGGCGGGCAGGCCGACGCTGTAGCGCGGCGGCTTGGTGATCGGGCTGACCCAGTTCCAGTGGCCATCGGACTCGACCAGCCAGCGGAAACCCTCCTCCGGGTGGTGCAGCAGGAATTCCTGCCACGGATACTCGATGCCCTCCGCCGTGATGACACGCTGTTGAAAGCCGATGACGGTCCAGTCTTTGCCGGCAAAGCGCCCCGTGCTGCCGAGAGGAATCGAGGGCTCGATGCGCGTCGCGGCGGCGGCTTTTTGCAGGATGCGCAGGCTTTCGTCGGCGGCATCGAGCACGCTGAGGCAGGACGGACAGGCCACGCTCTGCACCGCCTTGTCGTGCAGAGTAATGGCGCCGCCGCAAGCGGGGCATTGCAGCGCCTTGACCACGCCGGCCGGTTTTGCCGCCGCCTGATCGCCGCGCAGGTTGGCGAACCTGAACGCTGCAAACGGCAGCGATTCGCCGACGAAGAACAGCGGCGGCGTTTCCGAATAATCGATACTGGCGAAGGCGGCCTCGGCTTCGTCCGTGGTGCGCAAGTCGGCCAGCTGCGCCGGATAGCCGGCGCCGAAGGCGAAGGGCAGCTCGCCTTCGCCCGCAATGCACATGGCTTCCTCGATGTCGGTGACGACGAAATCCCTGTCGGCCAGCTTGAGTTCGTCGTTCGGCATCAGCGTGGCGAACCCGGGTAGCGTCGCCCCCGGGGGCGTGAGGAAGCTGATCAGGTATTCGCCACTGGCATCGGAAAGCCAGCCGCCGCGCTGGTCGTCGAACAGCAGGTGCCACTCGTTCCAGACGCCGGCGTCGTAGCGCAACTGGATGCGCCCGATCACCGCGAAATGCACGCCGCGATACTGGCCTTCGGTGCCGAGCCGGATCGGCGAGGCGTCCTCGATGAGGTCGGCCATGCGGCCGAGGTTTTCCAGATTGCCGCCATGGCGCACCAGCGTGCTGCGGCAGAACTCGCAGACGCCGTGAAACGATGCCGACGACTTGAAGACGACCGGTGCACCGCAGGCGGGGCAGTTAGCGCTGAAGGGCATCAGAAGAAAACCTTTTTTGCCACAGAGGACACAGAGTTCACAGAGAAAGGCAAACCAGAGGGTTTTACTCTGTGAACTCTGCGGCTAATGGTTCTACCCAAGCTTCTTCAGCAGTTCGGCTTTCTTTGCATCGAATTCGGCTTGCGAGAGCATGCCCTTGCCCACCAGGCCGTGCAGCTTTTCTATGGTGGCGACGATTTCGTCGGCCGACACTGGTGCAGCAGTCGGCGCTGGCGCCACGGCGGCCGGCCCTGCCGCCGGAGGGTTCAGCGCCTGCGCCATCGATGCGGCCACCTGCTGGCCGACGCCGAAGCCGACGCCGACGCCGGCGCCCAGCCCGGCGAGGCCGCCCTCGTTCTTCGCCGCCAGCGGGATCGCCTCGGCGGTCTGGAATTGCGTGTAGGCCTGCATGCCGCCCATCATGTTCACGCCGATGCGCTTGTCGAGCATGGCCTGCAGTTCCTCGGGCAGCGAAATGTTCTGCACGTTGAGGCTGTCGAGCACCAGGCCGTAAGCTTGGAACATCGGGTCGAGCTTGGCTTTCAGCGCGCGGCCGAATTCCTCCTGGTTGCCGGCCATGTCGATGAAGGGCACGCCGGATTCGCCGAAGATGTCCGAGATGTGGCCGACGATGGTATTGCGCAACTGGCCTTCGAGCTGCTCCGAGGTATAGCTTTCCAGGGTGCCGGAAATCGTGGTGTGGAAGGCCTTCGGGTCGCTCAGGTGGAAGGCGTAGATGCCGAAGGCACGCAGCCGCACCATGCCGAAATCCTTGTCGCGGATGGTGACGGGATTCGGCGTGCCCCACTTGCGGTCGAGCTTCTGGCGCGTGGAAAAAAAGTAAACGTCGGACTTGAAGGGCGACTCGAACAGCTTGTCCCAGTTCTTCAGGTAGGTCAGCACCGGCAGCGTCTGCGTGGTGAGCTTGTACATGCCGGGGCCGAAGACGTCGGCGATCTGGCCCTCATTGACGAACACCGCCATCTGCGATTCGCGCACCGTCAGGCTGGCGCCGTTCTGGATCTCGAGCTCGGCCATGGGGAAGCGCCAGGCCATCATGTCGCCATCGTCCTCGGTCCATTGGATGATGTCGATGAACTGTTTCTTGATGAAATCCATGAGTGCCATGAGCGTCTCCTTGGTGAAATTAATAGGCCATGCAGGCCGCGTTGATCAGCCCGACGGTAAGCGAAAGGGCCGCCACCAGTGTGGCGGGCGCCACGCGTCCCGCGGTGATGTCTTCCTGGAGTTGCGGCAGCGCGACGCGCGCCAGGCTCCAGGCCAGCAGCTGCACGACGCCGGCGATGACGCCCCACACCACGAGATCGAGCAGCGTGTCGCTGTGGGCGATGACGTTGGCGATGGGCATGGCAAAGCCGAGTATGGCGCCGGACAGCGAAATCGCTGCCGCCGTGTTGTTGGCGCGGATCAGCGCGATCTCCTCGTAGGGCGTGACGTAGAGGTAGATCGCGATGAAGGCGACCAGCAGTACGATGGCGGTGCCGAGGTAGGCGAGAAAGTTCGGCAGCGTGGCGAGAAAGTGGGTAGGCATGGAACGTCTCCTCCGGACGATCATGCATTGTCGGGCATGCGTGCGGTGCGATCAAGTGGCTGGCTTGATCGGCTAGACTGATTCCTCGGCAAAGGAAAAGTTCATGATCGATCTGCGCAATTATGGTTTCGAGGAACAACACCAGCAAATCTACGACATGGCCTGGCGCTATGCGCAGCAGCGGCATCACCCGCTGCTGCGGCGCATGGACGACGAGGACTGGTTTCCCGAGGACGAGTATCGAAAGATGGGCGAAGTCGGCCTGCTCGGCACCACCGTGCCCGAGTCGCTCGGCGGGCCTGGCCTCGATCTGGTCTCGCAGTTCTTCATCGGCGAAGCGCTGTCCTACTGGAACAACATGCTCGGCGCGAGCTGGGGCGCCAGCGAAAACCTCTGCGTGAACAACCTGGTCAGGAATGCCAGTGCCGAACAGCAGGCGCGCTTCCTGCCGCGCATGCTTACAGGCATCGGCGCCCTGGGCCTGACCGAGCCGGGCGCCGGCTCGGATGCGCTGGGCTCGATGAAAACCACGGCACGCCGCGACGGCGATCATTACGTGCTGAACGGTCGCAAGATGTTCATCACCAACGGCCCGGTCGCCGACATGTTGCTGATCTATGCCAAGACCACGCCCGGGCGCGGCCAGCACGGCATCTCGGCCTTCGTCGTGGAAAAGGGCATGCCGGGTTTCTCGGTCGCGCAAAGCCTGAAGAAAATGGGCTGGCGCGGCAGCCCGACCGGCGAACTGCTGTTCGACGATTGTCGCGTCCCGGCGGCAAACCTGATTGGCGGCGAAGACAGGGGCGTCAAGGTGGTGATGAGCGGGCTCGACATCGAGCGCATCTTCTTCAGCGGCCATGTCATCGCCGTGGCCCAGCGCGCGCTGGATCTGTCGCTCGACTACGCCAGAACGCGCGTGCAGTTCGGCCAGCCCATTGCCAGCTTCCAATTGGTGCAGGGCATGCTGGCCGACATGTACGCGGCGCTGGAATCGGTCCGCGCGTTTTCCTACCAGGTGTTGAAGGAAGTCGCCGCCGCCAATGATGCCGGGCGCGGCGAGATCCACAAGCGTTCGGCCGCCGCCGTGCTGCATGCCGGCTACATGCTGAAGATCGTGCTCGACCACGCCGTGCAGATCCACGGCGGCAACGGCTTCATGTGGGAGACCGAGGTGAACTGCCTCTACCGCGCCGGAAAATTGATCGAGATCGGCGCCGGCACGACGCAGGTGCGACAACTGATCGTCGCGCAGGAACTTCTCAAATAACCTGGCTGTAAACCGCCAGACCTTCCAGCACCAGGTTGTCGATCAGGCGGCACGGCAGGTTCATGTGCGGTGCCAGCTCGGCCGCCGCTCCGCCCGAAAGCAGGCACATTGCAGCGTCGCCCAGCGTGAGCTGCATGCGTTCGATGGCGCCCAGCGTGGCGTGGATCGCGCCGCTGACGATGGCATCGTCGGTATTGGTCGGGTGGGGCCGATAATGGCCGGCGGCGTGCGGCAGACCGGCGGTGTTGTGGGCCAGCGCGGCACGCATCAGGCTTAGCCCCGGCAGGATCAGGCCGCCGCGAAACAGGCCTTTGCCATCGAGTGCATCGATGGTCGTCGCGGTGCCGGCCATGACCACCGCGCACGGCCCTTCGTGCAGCGCACGCGCACCGATCAACGCGGCCCAGCGGTCGGCGCCGAGTTGGCGCGGATTGTCGTAGCCGTTGCTTACGCCGCAGGCGGCGAAGGAGCTCGTGAGCCAATCGAGCGGGAGGCCGGATTGTGCGGCCAGCGCTTCGATGCGATTGCCTGTCGCTTCACCCGCCACGTTGCAGGCGACGATGCGTGCCGGTTTCTCCGGCAATTTGGCGAGCAGATCGTCCAAGGCCTTATGGTCCAGCGCGCCCTGCTTGCTCCAACTGCGGCCGTCGAAGAGGCCGTACTTGAGACGCGTGTTGCCGGCGTCGAGGCAGAGAATCATGTCCACGATTCAGGCCGGTCGCAGCGAGACTTCGCCGGTGAGAATCCGCTCGACGCGGCCATTGACTTCGAGCAGCAATGCGCCGTCGACGTCGACGCCGCGACAGATGCCTGCACGCGGCGGCCCGAAATCGCTCGACAGGCTGACGCGGGTGTCCTGGAAGGCATGGTGCGCCAGCCACTGCGGACGAATCGCAGCGAAGCCCCCGGCGGCGAAAGCTTCGAGCGTGGTCAGCAATTCGCCGAGCAGGGCGGCATACAAGTCGTTGGCGTCGACCTCGCCGCCCGCCTCGCAAATGGTGGCCGATGCGGCGCGCACATCCTCCGGCATTCCGGCGGGGAGGCGCAGGTTGATGCCGATGCCAATGACTGCAGCATGCGGCGCACCGGGCACCAGTTCGACCAGAATGCCGCCGAGCTTGCGGCCGCCCTTGAGGATGTCGTTGGGCCATTTCAGCGCCGTTGCCTGCTCGCGAAGCGACATTCCAGGTACGCAAGGCGAGCCAGCGCCAGCGCTCTGCGTCCCTGCGGGAACTCTCAGTAATGCGTTGGCCACGGCGACGCCGACGGCGAGTGAAAGCCCGGCCGGCGCGGTGCCGGGTGCGAAGCGCCAGAGCAGCGAAAAGGTCAGGCTGTCGCCGCGGCTGGCGAACCAGGTGCGGCCGCGCCGGCCGCGGCCCGCGGTTTGCTCCTCGGCGATGACCACCGTGCCGGAAGGCGCGCCGGCCTCGGCGCGGCTCAGCAGGACCGCGTTGGTCGAATCGCAAGTGGGGAGGACATCGATGTCGAAGCGGCGCGCGGCGTCCCCGAGCTTGGCGGCAATGGCGGCGATGGTGACAGGCATGCAGGTTTCCTATGACGACGGGCGCCTGACGGCGCTCGGGGAACAGCCGGCCTGACTATACTTGAAGCGGACCTTTCAGGTCGCCTCGGAATCGCCCTTGATGTCGTCCAGACCGAGTTCCTGAATCTTGCGCGTGATGGTGTTGCGGCCGATGCCGAGCAGTTGTGCGGCATCGATGCGCCGTCCGCCGGTGGCGTTCAGGGCGCGCCGGATCAGCGTCGCTTCGAACTCGCGGTTGAGCTGTTCGAAGACGTGCCCGGGCGCGGCGCTGATCAGCCGGTCAGCCTCGGTGGCCAGCGCGTCGTTCCAGTCCGCGGGCATATCGCGCCGGCTCGCACTGTCCGATCCGTCGCGCAACTCGGATGGCAGATCGGCAATATCCACGCTTTGCCCCGGGGCCATGACGGTCAGCCAGTGGCAGAGGTTTTCGAGCTGGCGCACGTTGCCGGGGAATTCCAGTCCCTGCAGGAATTTGAGTGCGGCGTCGGTCAGGCGCTTGGGTTCGCCGCCGAGTTCCTGGGCGCTCTTTTGCAGGAAGTGCTTCGCCAGCAGCGGGATGTCGTCGCGCCGTTCGCGCAGGGGCGGCAGGCGCAGGCGGATGACGTTGAGGCGGTGGAACAGGTCTTCGCGGAACAGGCCGGCCTTGACCCGGTCTTCCAGATCCTGATGGGTGGCGGCGATCACGCGCACGTTGGCCTTCACCGGCTGGTGGCCGCCGACGCGGTAGAAGTTGCCGTCGGACAGCACGCGCAACAGCCGGGTTTGCAGTTCGGCCGGCATGTCGCCGATTTCGTCGAGGAACAGCGTGCCGTTGTCGGCCTGCTCGAAGCGCCCGCGACGCAGCGCGCTGGCCCCGGTGAAGGCACCCTTTTCGTGGCCGAAGAGTTCGGATTCGAGCAGATCGCGCGGAATGGCCGCCGTGTTGATGGCGATGAAGGGCGCGTCCCGGCGCGGGCTGTGACGGTGCAGGGCGCGCGCCACGAGTTCCTTGCCGGTGCCGGATTCGCCGTTGATCAGCACCGTCGCATGGGACTGCGACAGCCGGCCGATGGCGCGGAAGACCTCCTGCAGGGCGACGCCCTGCCCCAGGATCTCGGGGACAACGCTGGTTTCCATCGGCGCACCATTCTGGTGTGAGGCTTGGGCGATCGCCCGGCGCACCAGGTCCACGGCCTGATCGACATCGAAAGGCTTGGGCAGATATTCGAATGCGCCGCCCTGGAACGCCGCGACGGCGGAATCCAGGTCGGAATACGCGGTCATGATGATCACCGGCAGTCCGGGGTACTGTGTCTTTACGTGGCGCAGAAGGTCGAGTCCGCTGCTGCCCGGCATGCGAATGTCG
The DNA here is from genome assembly GCA_026399435.1 of Rhodocyclales bacterium. Taxonomy (GTDB): domain Bacteria; phylum Pseudomonadota; class Gammaproteobacteria; order Burkholderiales; family Rhodocyclaceae; genus Sulfuritalea. The sequence goes on along the minus strand of JAPLQX010000046.1, from coordinate 125,960 downwards.
GAGATCAGAACCTCCGGCCGCTCGCCGTTGGCCATGGCCGTCAGTGCTTCGTCCGCGGAGCCGAAGCACTTGGCCGGGATGTTTTCGCGGCCGAGGGCTTTTTCCAGCACCCAGCGGATGGAGCGGTCGTCGTCGATGATCCAGACGGGGTTCATGATTCTTCCTTGTTCCTGTTCTTGCGTGTTAGCGGCAGCATCAGCGAAAAGCAGGTGCGGCCGGGGCGCGAAGTGACTTCAATGGTTCCGCCGTGTTGCTGGACAAAGCTCTGGGCGATGGTGAGACCCAGGCCACTGCCGTTTTCACGGCCCGAGACCAGCGGATAGAAGATCTTGTCGCGGATGTCTTCCGCTATGCCCGGGCCGTTGTCTATCACTTGCAATTCCAGTGCCAGTGCGTGGTGCTTCTTGGCCAGGGTGACCTGTCGCGCCGCCCGGGTGCGGAAAATGATTTCGCCCTTGCCTTGCATCGCCTGTGCGGCGTTGCGGGAAATATTGAGAATGGCCTGGATCAATTGTTCGCGGTCGCCGGTGATGTCGGGCAGCGAAGTGTCGTAATCGCGGCGCACCGAGACGTCGTGGTATTCGGCGTGGATCAGGCGCCGCACCCGTTCGAGAATCTCGTGGATGTTCACCTGCGCCGGCTGCATCACGCGATGCGAAGAGAGCAGGCGCTGCATCAGGTCCTGCAACCGGTCGGCCTCGTCGATGATGACCCGGGTGTATTCCTTGAGCGCGTCGCTGGCCAGTTCGCGTTCCAGCAGTTGCGCCGAGCCGCGAATGCCGCCGAGCGGGTTCTTGATTTCGTGCGCCAGGTTGCGCACCAGTTCGCGGTTGGCCTGCTGCTGCTGGGCCAGCTGTTCCTCGCGCGCCGCTTTCAGCTGCTGGTCGATCGGGCGCACTTCCAGCAGCAGTCGTGCGCTGCCGCTTTCCACGGGCGTCACCGTGCAATCCACATGCAGTTGCACATCCTGCGCAAGTTTGATCCGGATGTTGTGGCCGGTATAGCTCCAGTTGTTCTTCAGCGCATTGTCGAGCGCAGCGGAGAGTTCGGGCGGATCGCCCACCAGCCTTTGCAGGGGCTGCCCGAGCAGCTGTCGCGAACTGACGGCGAACAGGTTCTCCGCGGCCGGATTGACGTGGCGGATGATCAGCTTGGCATCGACCAGCACGACGGCTGAGGAGAGCAGATCCAGTCCGCTGAAGGCATTGGGCTTTTCGGTCGCATTCATTACCAAACCATTGTGCAAGAAGCGCACCAGCCGCCGGATCTCATTCGAGCCCTGGATCAGCGCAGGTTGCCGAGTTCTTTCTTCAGCGATTCGACATTGCGCTCGTGCAACGCGGCGGTATCGCGCAGGGGCTGAAGTTTTTCCGGGGGCTGGCTGCCGGCATCAAACAGCGCCTTCCTGGCTTTATCCAGGTTCTGCAGTTCGTTGGCGAGTTCCTTGTCGAGAATCGCACGGCGGTCGCCATCGCGGGCTTTTTGTTCGCTGCCCGAAACACGGGGGAAATCACCCGGCGTCGGCGTTGCGGCAGGACGTTGCTTGGCCCCGCTGCCGGTGGAAGTAGGGGGCGGCGACTGGTAGGAGAGCACCGTGCAACTTTTTTGGGTGGTCTTCTGGTTGGTGTAGAGCACCACGCCGGAATTGTCCGTGCACTTGTAAAGCGTGCTGGCAGCCGCGATCAGCGGCAGCAGGAGCGGGATGGCGAGGAAAGCTTTCTTCATGCCGTCGAGTGTATGTCAATTGCAGAAAAAAATGGACGGGCAAGCCCGTCCATTTGTTCTGCGTATTGCGAAACGAATCAAATCGAGTAGTACATCTCGTACTCGAGCGGATGGGTGGTCATGCGGAAGCGCGTGACTTCCTCCATCCGGAGTTCGATGTAGGCATCGATCATCTCGTTGCTGAACACGCCGCCGCGCAGCAGGAATTCGCGGCCCTTGTCGAGGTAATCCAGTGCCTGTTCCAGGCTGGAGCAGACAGTCGGGATCTTCGCGTCTTCTTCCGGCGGCAGGTCGTACAGATTCTTGTCGGCCGGATCGCCGGGATGAATCTTGTTCTGGATGCCGTCGAGACCGGCCATCATCATCGCGGTGAAGGCCAGATAGGGGTTGGCGCCCGGATCCGGGAAGCGCACTTCGATGCGGCGCGCCTTGTCGGAATGCACGTAGGGCACGCGGATCGAGGCGGAGCGGTTGCGTGCCGAGTAGGCCAGCTTGACCGGGGCTTCGAAGCCGGGAACCAGACGCTTGTACGAATTGGTCAGCGGGTTGGTGATGGCGTTCAGCGCGCGGGCATGCTTGATGATGCCGCCGATGTAGTACAGGGCAGTTTCGGAAAGGCCTGCGTAACCGTTGCCGGCGAACAGGTTCTTGCCACCCTTCCAGATCGACTGATGCACGTGCATGCCGGAGCCGTTGTCGCCGACGATGGGCTTGGGCATGAAGGTCGCGGTCTTGCCGTAGCTGTGGGCGACGTTATGCACGATGTATTTGAGGATCTGGGTCCAGTCGGCGCGCTGCACCAGGCTGCCGAACCTGGTGCCGATTTCGCACTGGCCGGCGGTGGCGACTTCGTGGTGATGCACTTCGACCGGCACGCCGCAGGCTTCCAGCGCGATACACATCTGGGCGCGGATGTCGTTCAGGCTGTCGACCGGAGGCACCGGGAAGTAGCCGCCCTTGACGGTCGGGCGATGGCCGGTGTTGCCGGACTCGAACTTGTCCGCCGAGGCCCAGGCAGCTTCTTCCGAGATGACCTTGCAGTAGGAGCCGGACATGTCGATTTTCCACTCGACGGCGTCGAAAATGAAGAATTCGGGTTCCGGGCCGAAATAGGCCGTGTCGCCGATGCCCGAGGACTTGAGGTAGGCCTCGGCGCGCTTGGCGATCGAGCGCGGGTCGCGGTCGTAGCCCTTGCCGTCGGCCGGCTCGACCACGTCGCAGGTCAGCACCAGCGTGGTCTCGTCCATGAAGGGGTCGATGTAGGCGGTGTTCGCATCGGGCATCAGTTGCATGTCGGAGGCCTGGATGCCCTTCCAGCCGGCAATCGAAGAACCGTCGAAGGCGTGGCCGTCTTCGAATTTTTCCATGCCGAAGTGGGAGATCGGCACGCCAACGTGCTGCTCCTTGCCGCGCGTGTCGGTGAAGCGGAAGTCGACGAAGCGGACTTCCTTCTCTTCGACCATCTTGATTACGTCCTGGGGGGTCATGAGTAGTTCTCCTGAGAATAAATGGCAAATGCTGTGAAATCGGTACCGAGTACGGTGCAGCACCTTGTTAGCAGTTAGCGTGCCATTTGGGCTGCCAAAAAGAAGCGATTGTGCCACAAGTCTTTTTGCTTCTCGACTGCTCAATGAGCGCACCAAAGGCGTGCATACGAGTCGCTGTAGGCACTAATTTGGTGCAACCCTGTGGTTGAGTCGAATGGCGATGAACCAGGGATCGTCAGGCAGGGTGGCTGCCGCGCGTTGTTTGATCGTGGCCAGCATGGCGTCGTCGGCAAAGCCGGGAGGCAGAAAGACCTCCGCCTCGACCCGGCTGCCGAGGTAATGCAGGGTTGTCGGCTCGAGCTCCGACAGGTCCACGCCGAGCAACTCGTGCAGATGTTCCAGCAGGAAAGCGCGGTCCGGCAACTGAACCGCCGCATTGCCCAGCAAATCGTTTTCGGCATCGACGTGGACCAGCACATCGAGCACTTCCGGGTGGCTGTCGAGCACCCGCTGCCGCGCCGATTCGGCAACGCGGTGGCCCTCGGAGACGCTGATGCGCGAGTTCACCTGGACATGGGCATCGACCAGTACCTGATGCGCCATGCGCCGGGTACGCAGCTCATGCATCCCGAGCACGCCGGGCGTGCTGGCGATGGTGTGCCTGATCGCCGCCACTTCCTCGGCCGAAAGGCCGGTATCGATCAGTTCCCGTATGGCGGCCCAGCCGAACTTGAAGCCGGCGCGCACGATCATGGCGCCGACGATGATGGCGGCCACGGCATCGGCAAAGTTGAAGCCGAGCAAGGCGCCGCCGATGCCTGCCGCCACGACCAGCGAGGAAAGCGCATCGGCGCGGGCGTGCCAGGCATTGGCCACCAGCATCGGCGAGCGCAGGCGCTCGGCGGTCGCCAGCATGTAGCGGAACAGGCCTTCCTTGACCGCCAGGGTGAACATCGCCGCCCACATCGCAGCGATGCCCACCGGCGGCGCGCTGCCGATATCCTGCAGGCGTCCCGCGGCCGCGATCAGGATGCCGCCGCCGGTACCCGCCAGCAGCAGGCCCAGCACCAGCGAGGCCGCCGTCTCGAAGCGGCCATGGCCATAGGGATGATCGGCATCCGGCGCTTCCGCGCCCTTGCGGTTGGCGAACAGCACGAAGGCGTCCGAGACGATGTCCGACAGCGTGTGCATGGCATCCGCGATCAGGCTTTGCGAGTGGGCGACGAAGCCGACCACCAGCTGCATGGCGGTCAACACGATATTGACGCCGACGCTGACCCAGGTGATGCGCTGGCCTTCCTGGAAGCGTTCGTCTTCCTTCGACTGCGTTTTTTCGGGCGGAGTGCCGGCCATGTTGTCTGAGTGGGTTTCGCGGGGCATTGGGGAAAGCTATACTCGAAACCCCTGCATTCTATCCCGCCGGTCCGGCCAGTATTCCCATGGGACGCATCACCGAAATCCTCAGCCTGGCGCAGTCGCGCGCCCGCGAGCTGAAGCTGCCTTACGAGGGAGCGCTGACGCCGCGGGAGGCACACGAACTGATGCAGCTCGCACCCGGCGCCAGGCTCATCGATGTGCGCACCAAGGCCGAGCTGGACTGGGTCGGCCGTGTTCCGGGCGCCATCGAAATTGAATGGCAGGACTATCCCGGCAAACATCTCAATCCGCATTTCCTCCAGACCCTGAAACACAGCGTCATGACCGAATCCCTGCTGGTATTTCTGTGCCGTTCCGGCCAGCGCTCCAGCGCGGCGGCGAAAGCTGCCACCGAGGCCGGGTTTCCGGATTGCTACAACGTCCTCGAAGGTTTCGAGGGCGACAAGGACGCCAACGGCCAGCGCAATCGCAGCGGCGGCTGGCGGGCCAGCAACCTGCCCTGGAACCAGTCCTGAATCGCTACGTCCAATGTCCTGAGTTCACATTATGCAAACCGCAACGATCTCCTTTGACCGCTTCAACACCCTCGCCGACCGCGACGCCGGGGAGCGCATCCGCGCCGCGCGGGCCAAGCTCGGCGACAAGGTCGTGCTGCTGTGCCACCACTATCAGCGCGCCGATGTCTATGCCCATGCCGACATCACCGGCGATTCGCTCAAGCTGTCGCGCCTAGCCTCGCAGTCAGACGCCGAGAACATCGTCTTCTGCGGTGTGCATTTCATGGCCGAAGTGGCCGACATTCTTTCGCGCCCCGAACAGGTTTCGATCCTTCCGGATCTCGCGGCCGGCTGCTCGATGGCCGACATGGCCAGCCTGGCCAAAGTCGAGCGCGCCTGGCGCGAACTCGCGGCCGTGCTCGATCCCGACCAGAAAGTGACGCCGGTCACCTACATCAATTCGGCCGCCGACCTGAAAGCCTTCTGCGGCGAACACGGCGGCATCGTCTGCACCTCGTCGAACGCCACAAAAATTCTCGAATGGTCCTTCGCCCAGCGCGAGAAAGTGCTGTTCTTCCCCGACCAGCATCTGGGCCGCTGGAGCGGCCACAAGATGGGCATCCCGCTGGACGAGATGGTGATCTGGAACCCCGACCTCGAACAGGGCGGCCTGACGAGGGAACAGATCGGGAAAGCGAAAATCATCCTCTGGCACGGCTTCTGTTCCGTGCACCAGATGTTCCAGCCCAAGGACATCATCAAGTTCCGCAACCAGCATCCCGATGGCCTGGTCATTTCGCACCCGGAATGCAGCTTCGAAGTCTGCAAGCAGTCCGACTACATCGGCAGCACCGAGACCATTTTGCAGACCGTGAAGGCAGCACCACCCAACACGCGCTGGCTGGTCGGCACCGAGCTCAACCTGGTCGAGCGGCTGGCCCAGGAAGTGAAGCACGAAGGCAAGATCGTGCAGTTCATGGCCAGCACCATCTGCATGTGCTCGACCATGCAGCGCATCGATCCGCAGCATCTGGCGTGGACCCTGGAAAACCTTGTCGAAGGCCGCGTCGTCAACCAGATCAAGGTGCCCGAGCACGAGGCGAAGCTGGCGAAGATATCGCTGGAGCGGATGCTGGCAGTTTCCTGACCGCCGCCGCGCCGTACTGCCAGCGCCAGCGCTGTGCGTCCCTTCGGGAACTGTTGCGCTGTGTCAGGGCTGAATGGCTTGCGTAATGTCGACACCCGGCAGAACCCGCTCGACGATCTCCCGCAACTGACGCGCTGCCGTCTCTGCGAGAGGCGCACCCGGATGACGTACGTGAGGGTTCCGCAGCAGCCCGCGCATGCGCAACAATTCCTTGCGTACCGCGACACCGGGCTGTTGCTCGAAGACAATCAAGGGCAAATATTTGGCATACAGGCGATAGCATTCCTCTGAATTGCCGGCCCGGGCTGCCCGCACGATCGCCATCAGGACTTCAGGAAATGCGAAGCCGGTATTGAAGCCATCGGCTCCCGCCATGATGTCGAAGTAGCCGTAAAGCGCACCCAAACCTGTCAGGACCGGCACGCGACGTTCCTGCATTCCCTGTTTGAGAGCGACGACTCTCACCGGGGTCGGCAGCCCCTCTTCCTTGATGCAGGCAATCGCCGGAATTTCCGCAACCAGGCGAAGCAGCAGCGGCACCGACATATGCACCTGGGTAGAAGCCGGATGATCCTGGGCAACGATCGGCAGCGTCGCTGCTGCGGCGACCTTCTGAAAATAGTCGAACACGCGCCCCTCGTTCGGAACGGGCTCGGCAGAAGGCGCGATCATCACGGCGTCGGCACCCAGATCCCTGGCCATCCGGCAAAGCCCGATGGTGGCCTGGGTTCCGGGATGACTGGCGCCCACGATGATTTTGGTCCGGCCGCGTGCCGCCGCCACGGTGCGCGCAATCAGCGCCTCCCTTTCCTTGTCCAGCATCCGGTTCGATTCGCCGAGAACCCCCAAGATGGTGATTCCTTCGACCCCGATATCGCCCATGAAGCCGACCAGCCGGTCGAGCGAGTCAAGATCGATGCTCCCGTCTCCATTGAAAGGAGTTGCCAGGATAGGAAACACGCCGGTGAAGTTCATAGTCCCTCCTAAAGGAAATCTGCGACTTGAGCCGCGGGAAGTGCGCCTCGTTGAAGGAGGCGCAACACAAACAAGGGTAGCGCATCATGTTACTTGTCCGCACCTGTGTCGATAAGCGTCAGGAGATTGCTCCGGGATGAATCGGAGTGCCGCGTCACTGCCTATCTTTCCTTGGCTCTGATTCTTCTCGAGAGGCAGCTTGCGGCCGGTGCGAATCTGATACAAAGCGGCCCATTGCGCCAAGGCTCCACAACAACCCAATGTCATCGGTTCGTACTATCATCACACATGCGGACATTCGGCCAGTTGAGTTGAATAGCTGCTAGGTTTTTCTGGAGAATTCCATGTCCTCCCCCGCTACAGACAATCTTGCAGTACTCGTTGATGCAGACAATGCCCAAGCATCTGTCATTTCCGAACTTTTGGCCGAAGTAGCAAGGTATGGTACCGCGACAATAAAGCGTGCCTACGGGGATTGGACAACGCCGAATCTAGCTGGCTGGAAGGATGTCCTGCATGTTCATGCGATTCAACCTATTCAGCAGTTCAGATATACAACCGGAAAGAACGCGACAGACTCCGCGCTGATCATTGAGGCAATGGACCTTCTGCATGGAGGGAAAGTAGACGGGTTCTGCTTGGTCTCATCGGATAGCGACTTTACCCGTTTGGCTACAAGAATCCGTGAAGCCGGATTGTCGGTCTATGGGTTTGGCGAACAGAAGACACCAAAACCGTTCGTTGCAGCTTGTGACAAGTTCATTTTTACAGAGATTCTTCGCAAGCCTGCTCCTGGAGTGCCGGCGGAAGTACCTGTGCAAGCTCCTCTTAAACCGTTATTAAACTCAGCGATTGCGGCGGCGGCTCAAGACGATGGATGGGCTCTGCTGGCTGTAGTTGGTAGCTTGGTCTTGAAAGCTGATCCATCATTTGACCCTCGTAACTTTGGCTTCAAGAAACTTGGTGAGTTAGTGAAGGCACAGCCATACCTTGAAGTGAAATCGACCCCTTCCAATGAGGGCTCTCAAATTACACACCTCTCGGTGCGCGTAAAGGAAGCCTAACAAGGCCCTTCCTTCGGTCGCTAGACGCTTCGCTGGCAAGTCAGCTCGCGCCTGTTAGCTCTACTTGAATGTCTGCTTTCCCAATCAGGCTACGCCTGCATCGAGTACAAAGCCACCTTAGTAACGTTGTTGTCCAACCGGCAGTCCGAGTATCCTGATCAGAGCCGGATGCGCCGGTTTAATCAGGCGAACACTCGCGTGCGCTCAAAACTCGGCGCTGGCGGGACGGCGTACACTCTGCTGCTTCAATCGTGAAAGGGTCGGCCGATGAACACGCCGCAGCGCAGCTACCGCTACTACGACCTGGTGATGGCAGCCTTCGTCTGCGTGCTGCTGTGCTCCAACCTGATCGGTGCGGCCAAGGCGGCGCAGCTGACGCTGCCGCTGATCGGCGAGGTGAGCTTTTCGGCCGGCGTGCTGTTCTTCCCCATCTCCTACATTTTTGGCGACATCCTGACCGAGGTCTATGGCTACGGCCGCGACCGGCGCGTGGTCTGGGCCGGATTCGCCGCGCTGGCTTTTGCGGCGTTCATGGCCGCCGTGGCGCTGGCCCTGCCGCCGGTACCGGACGATTTCAACCGGGCCTATCAGGCACACATGGAAGGCGTCTTCGGCAACACCTGGCGCATCGTCAGCGGCTCGATGATCGCCTTCTGGTGCGGCAGTTTCGCCAACAGCTACGTGATGGCGAAGATGAAGATCTGGAGTGCCGGGCGCTGGTTGTGGATGCGCACCATCGGCTCGACCCTGATCGGCGAGGCGGTGGATTCCGGACTGTTCTACGTCATTGCCTTCTACGGCATCTGGCCCGACGCTCAGGTGGCGAAAATCGCCCTCGCCCAGTATCTGCTCAAGACCACCTGGGAAGTGGTGATGACGCCTGTCACCTATCGCGTTGTGGCCTTTCTCAAGCGCGCGGAGCACGAAGACTGGTACGACCGAAATACCGACTTCAGTCCATTTCACATTCGGGTTTGAAAGTCCAGTTGCGCGCTGTAGACTGGGGTTTTGAGACAGCCGCAATATGACACTCGCGCTCTCCGTCGCCACCTGGAACATCCACAAGGGTTTTTCGCAGTTCAATCGCCGCATGATGGTGCATGAGCTGCGCGAGCGCCTGCGCGAGTTGTCGGCCGATATCGTTTTCCTGCAGGAAGTGCAGGGATTGCACCTGCGGCACGCCGAGCGGCATGTCGATTGGCCGTCGCAGCCGCAACATGAATTCCTTGCCGAGGACGTCTGGGCAAACCACTCCTACGGCAGCAACATGGTTTATGACCACGGCCATCACGGCAACGCGATCCTCTCGCGTTTTCCCATTCTGACCGAGCACAATCAGGATGTGACGCACCTGCGCTTCGACAGGCGCGGACTCTTGCACTGCGCTGTCGCTCTGCCGCGGCTGGCGCAGCCGCTGCATTGCGTCTGCGTGCATCTGTCGCTGTTTGGCCGCTCGCGGCGGCTGCAACTGGACGCGCTGGCGAACCGCATCGAAGACCTGGTGCCGGCCGGCGCGCCGCTGTTGATAGCGGGTGACTTCAACGATTGGCGCAATCGCGCCGATGACTTGCTGGCGGATCGCCTCGGCCTGGTGGAGGTCTTTTCCGATGCAGGCCGGCGCCCTTCGCGCAGCTACCCCGCCGCATTGCCGATGTTTCGCCTCGATCGCATTTACCAGCGCGGCCTGCAGGTGGTCGATACGCAGGTGCATGCCGGGCGGCCGTGGTCGACGATCTCCGACCACGCTGTGCTTACCGCCGAACTCAAGATCAAGACCGCCGCGCCGTGAGCGCAGTCTCGCACGCTGCCGGCGAGCATCGCTTCCTCGGAGGCAACCGCCTGCAATTGCTCGAGTCGGGCGCAGAGTACTTCCCTGCCCTGATTGCCGCGATCGACGCGGCGCTGCATGAGGTGCATCTCGAGGCTTACATTTTTGCCGATGACACGACCGGACGTCGCGTCGCCGCGGCGCTGGCCCGCGCGGCGCAACGGGGCGTCGCCGTGCGCGTGCTGGTGGACGGCTTCGGCGCGCGCGAGTTCTCCGAGGGCTTGGGGGCATCGCTGGCAGCCCAGGGCGTGGAGGTGATGACCTATCGGCCCGAGGTTGGCAAGCTTCGCTTCAGGCGTCATCGCCTGCGCCGGCTGCATCGCAAGCTCGTCGTCGTCGATGGCCGCATTGCCTTCGTCGGCGGCATCAATGTGATCGATGATTTCGACGATGGCAAATCGGTGTCAGCGCGTTTCGATTACGCCGTGGGCGTCGAGGGTCCGCTCGTGGCGCGCATCCATGCCAACATGCGGCATGTCTGGCGACTGGTGCGCTGGGCGCACCTCGGCCACCGGCCGTCGCCACCGGCTCCGCTGCCTGAGACACCCGCGGTCTCCGGCACGATGGAGGCGGCGCTGCTGATCCGTGACAACCTCGGCCATCGGCGCGATATCGAGAGCGCCTATCTGGCGGCGATCCGGTCGGCCCGGCGCCAGATCGTGATCGCCAACGCCTATTTTCTTCCCGGTCGGCGATTCAGCAGGGCCCTGCTGGCGGCTGCGCAGCGCGGCGTCAGTGTCAAGCTGCTGCTGCAGGGTCGCTCCGACCATGTCCTGCTGCATTACGCCACACTGGCGCTTTACGACCGCATGCTGTCGGCGGGGGTCCGCGTCTTCGAATACGAAAAGGCCTATCTGCACGCCAAGGTGGCGGTGGTCGACTTGAACTGGGCGACCGTCGGCTCTTCCAACATCGATCCCTTCAGCCTGCTGTTGTCGCGCGAAGCCAACGTGGTGGTGCGCGATGCCGCTTTCGCCAAGGCACTGCACGCCAGCCTCGAGGCTGCCATCGAAGGCGCATCCAGGGAGATCCGGTCCGCAGACCAGCGCCGCCGTTCCTGGCTGGCGCGTCTCGCCAGTGCCGCCGCCTATAGCCTGGTGCGCATCCTGATCGGTGTTACGCGCTACGGGGGAAAGCAGTACTCGAATTAGGGCGGACTGTAGGGCGGACTTTAGTCCGCCACCCCCTGGCCGGCTGAAGCCGGCCCTACAAGGCGGCGGTGCCGTGGTCCACCACGCCTTAACCGCTGTTGCGCAGGCCCGCGGCGACGCCGTTGATGGTCAGGTGAATGCCGCGCTGCACCCGATCATCGGTTTCGCCGGCACGATGCCGGCGCAGCAGTTCGATCTGGATGTGGTTGAGCGGATCGAGATAGGGAAAGCGGTTGCGGATCGAGCGCTTCAGCAGCGGGTTGCCGTCGAGCAGTTCGCCTTGCCCGGTGATCGCCAGCAGCGCGTAGATGGCCGCCTGCCATTCGGCCTTGAGGTGCGGGAAGATCGCGTTGCGCAGGTCTTCGTCCTTCACCAGCTGCGAGTAGCGTTCGGCGATCGCGATGTCGCTCTTGCCCAGCACCATGTCCATGTTCGACAGCAGGGCGCGGAAAAATCCCCATTCGCGATTCATCTCACTCAGCAGCGCCATGCCCGCTTCGCCATGCTTTTCGCGCCATGCCGCGACGGCCGCGCCGAAGCCGAACCAGCCCGGCAGCATCAGGCGGCACTGCGCCCAGGAGAACACCCAGGGAATCGCGCGCAGGTCCTCGATGGCCGTGGTCTTCTTGCGCGAGGCCGGCCGGCTGCCAATGTTGAGCGCGGCAATTTCGGCGATCACCGTGGATTCCCAGAAGTACTGCTCGAAGCCCGGTGTCTCGTAGACCATGCCGCGATAGGCGGCAAAGGCTGTGGTCGAAAGTTCCTCCATCGCGGCGAGGAACTCGGGCCGCGGCGCATCGTGCTCGTGCGCCAGCAGCGTGGCTTCGAGCGTCGCCGCGGCGAGGATTTCCAGGTTGCGTCGGCCGAGTTCCGGGTTGGCGTATTTGGAGGCGATCACTTCGCCCTGTTCGGTGATGCGGATCTGGCCCTGCACCGCGCCCTGCGGCTGCGCCAGGATGGCCTGATAACTCGGCCCGCCACCGCGCCCGACCGAACCGCCGCGACCGTGGAACAGACGCAGCGTGATGCCATGCCGCGCGAACACCTTGGTCAGCGCGATCTCGGCGCGATACAGCGCCCAGCCCGAGGTCAAGAAGCCGCCGTCCTTGTTGCTGTCGGAATAGCCGAGCATGCACTCCTGCAGCGCCTGGCGCGAATCCTGTTGCGCCCCCGGCCCGGAAAAATCGTTCGGGCCGCCCCCCGGGGGGGCCAAGTCGTTCTTGGAACGGCCCTGCGAACGACTTGAGAGCAGGCGCTTGTAGAGCGGGATCGCCAGCAGTCGGTCCATGATCGGCCCGGCGTTGGCCAGGTCGCCGATGGTCTCGAACAGCGGCACGATGTTGACGTCGAGCGCGTGTTCCAGCGGCCGCAGCAGGCCGACTTCCTTCAGCAGCACAGCGACTTCGAGGATGTCCGAAACGCCGTCGGTCTTGGAGATGATCACGTTCTCTATCGCGGCCTTGCCAAAGCGTTGGTGAATGCTGCGCGCGCCGTGGAAGATCGCCAGCTCGCCGCGGGTTTCGTCCGAGTAATTGACGTCAGGCGCCGTCAACGGGCGCGGCGTCGCGAGTTCTTCGAGCAGCAGCGCGATGCGACCGGACTCGTCCAGTGCGAGATAGTCGGTGCCGGGGCGGGCGATCGCCAGCAGCTCGGCCACGGTGCGCGCGTGCACGTCCGAGTTCTGGCGCAGGTCGAGCGGCGCCAGATGGAAGCCGAATATCCTGACGGCATGGCGCAGGCGGCGCAGGCGGCCGCGGCCGAGCAGGGCGCAATTGTGGCTGATCAGCGAGCGATGCAACACGTCGAGATCGGCGGCGAATTCGGCCGCAGAGGCGTAAGGATCGGCCTCCGCCACGGCGTGGCGCGGCGCTTCGAGATTGTCGAGCTGGAGGGCGGTGGCCGCCAGCCGCGCGTAAAAGCCGGCGATGGCGCGGCGATAGGGTTCGTCGAGACGGTGCGGACTGCGGTCCGGCGACTGTTCGGCCAGCCGCATCAGTTCGACATCGGGCACCGCGATCAGCGAGGTCGTGGTCGATAGCTCGGCACCCAGCTGGTGCAGTTGTTCGAGCAGGTAACCGATGGCCTTGCGGCTTTGCGCGCGCATCGCGCTGTCGAGCACCTCGGCGGTGACGAAGGGGTTGCCGTCGCGGTCGCCGCCGATCCATGAGCCGGGGTGCAGGAAGGGCGGCAGTTCGGCGATGCCCTGCGTGCTCCATCCGGGTACGGCCTTGGCCAAGTGGTCTTCGCAGGCGTTGTAGAGCCGCGGCAGCTCGCGCAGGAAGGTCATGTCGTAGAAGGACAACGCGTTATTCACTTCGTCCATCACCGAGAGCTTGGCCCGCCGCAGCATGCGTGTCTGCCACAGGCGCAGCACGGCGCGGCGCAGGGCTTCGTCGTGCTCGGCCTGCTCGTCCGGCGCAAGCTCGGTGCGGTCGCGCTCGTCGAGCAGGCTCGCGATTTTCCACTGGCAATCGAGAATGCTCTTGCGCTGCACCTCGGTCGGATGCGCGGTCAGCACCGGCCGCACCTGCGCGCTGGCGAAGAAGGCGGCCAGCTTGGCCGCATCGGTGCCGGCGGCGAGCGCGCGTTGCAGCGAAAAGGCGAGGCTGCCTTCGCGCGGCGGCGCACCGGCGCGCGCATGTGCGCGCGCGCGGCGGATGTGGTGCTGGTCCTCGGCGGTGTTGGCCAGATGCGAGAAAAAGCTGAAGGCGCGCACCACCATGTTGATGCGGTCGCGCGGCAACTGCTGCAGCCGGGCCTCCATTTCCTCGCGCGCCGCGGGATCGTCGTCGCGATGGAAGCGCAGGGCGAGCCGGCGGATTTCCTCGACCCGATCGAAGGTCGCGACGCCTTCCTGCTCGCGTACCGTGTCGCCGAGCAGGCGGCCGAGCAGACGGATGTCCTCGCGCAGGGGTTGGTCTTTGTCGGATACGGGTGAGCTCATTGTTGTTTCCGTTGCTGGAGTCGGGCCTGGCTTTCCTGTATGGCGCGTTCGAGGTAGGCGGCGTAGAAGTCGGCCAGGCGAAAGCCGACGATCGGCTCGGCCAGTGACGCGCCATCGGGGCCATGGAACATTACGGTGGGTGCGAAGCGCGCCTGCATCTGCTGCGAGAAGTCGGCGCTGGTGGTGCGGCGCTCGGCGAAATCGATCAGTGGCGTGGCGCGGTCCATGTGCAGTTCGCGCACCAGGGCCAGTGCCGCGGGATCGCGCGACAGCGGGCCCAGATGTTCGCGCCGCAGTTTCTCGCACCAGCTGCAGTCATCGCGGCTGTACAGCACCACCAGCGGCACGCCCTTCGCTGCCGCGAGGCGGGCATCGGCAGCGAGGTCGCGGGTTTCGGTGAGCGCGCTCGACGGCAAGGCCTGCGCCAGTGCCGGCGGACAGGCAAAGAGGCACGCCGCCATTGTGGCAATGGTCGCGAGTGCACCTGCGAGGCGGGTTCCGATCTGCATGATTCCTTTCCTTCCGGGGCCGAGCAGGGAATCTTACCGGCGCTTCGCGTCGCGCCAATTACAGTCTTCAATCCTTCGATCAGTGGTGCAGGATGCGGGAGAGGAAGGTCTTTGCCCGCTCGCTGGCCGGGGCGTCGAAGAAAGCGTTGGTGGGCGCGTCCTCGACAATCTCGCCGTGGTCCATGAACACCACGCGCTTCGCCACCTTGCGCGCGAAGCCCATCTCGTGGGTGACGCACATCATGGTCATGCCCTCCTGCGCCAGTTCGACCATGACGTCGAGCACTTCGCCGATCATTTCCGGGTCGAGCGCCGAGGTCGGCTCGTCGAACAGCAGGCAGATCGGGTCCATCGCCAGCGCGCGCGCAATCGCCACGCGCTGCTGCTGGCCGCCGGAAAGCTGGCCGGGAAACTTGGCCGCATGCTCGCGCAGGCCGACGCGGTCGAGCAGCGCGGCACCCCGCGCGACGGCCTCCTCAGCGCTGCGGCCGAGCACCTTGACCTGGGCCAGCACCAGGTTCTGTTCCACGCTCATGTGCGGGAACAGCTCGAAATGCTGGAACACCATGCCGACGCGAGCGCGCAGGCGCGGCAGGTCGGTCTTCGGGTCGCTCACCGAAATGCCGTCGACCGTGATCGTGCCCTGCGCGAAGGGCTCAAGGCCGTTCACGCACTTGATCAGCGTCGATTTGCCCGAACCCGACGGGCCGCAGACCACCACCACTTCGCCCTTGGCGACATGGGTGCTGCAGTCCTTCAGCACCTGGGTCTGGCCGTACCATTTCGAGACATTGCGGATTTCGATCATGAGGTCTCTCAACGAATGATGGCGACACGTTTTTGCAGCTGCTTCACCGCCAGCGACAGGCTGAAGCAGATGGTGAAATAGATCAGCGCCGAGAGCACGATCATTTCCACCGGCCGATTGTAATTCTTGCCCACCACGTCGGCCGCCTTCAGCATGTCCTTGGCGCCGATCGCGTACACCAGCGAGGTGTCCTGGAACAGCACGATGGTCTGCGTCAGCAGCACCGGCAGCATGTTGCGCACGGCCTGCGGCAGTATCACATGGATCATGGTTTGCGCCTGGCCGAGGCCCAGCGCGAAGGCGGCGTTGACCTGGCCGCGCGGCACGCTCTGGATGCCCGAGCGCATGATCTCGCAATAGAAGGCCGCTTCGAAGGCGGTGAAGGTGATGATGGCGGAGGTTTCCGCGCCGACCGGCGATCCGGTGATGAAGGGGATCACCAGGAAGAACCAGAGGATCACCAGCACCAGCGGGATCGAGCGCATCAGGTCGACATAGGCGCCGGCGACGCGTGCCAGCGGCACGATCGGCGACAGCCGGGCGAGTGCCAGCAGGGTGCCGATGACGATGCCGCCGCTCATCGCCACCAGCGTCAGCCGCAGGGTGAACAGCAGGCCGTCGCGGATGAAGGGCAGGCTGGGTTGCCAGACGCTGAAGTCGAACTCGCCCATGGTCAGGCCGGCTTCCCGATCAGGCCCGGCACCCGCGTGCGGGCTTCGATCAGCGCCATGACGCGGTTGGCGGTAAAGGCGCAGATGAAATAGAGCAGCGTCACGGCGAGATAGGTCTCGATGCCCTGTTCCGAATCCTCCTGCATCTGCCGCGCCTGGAAGGTCAGTTCCAGGACGCCGATGGCGAAGGCCACCGAGGAGTTCTTGAACACGTTCATGAACTCCGAGGTCAGCGGCGGAATCACGATGCGCAGCGCCTGCGGCAGGATCACGTGGCGGTAGGCCTGTCCCAGTGTCAGCCCCAGTGCCAGCGCGGCATCGTGCTGGCCGCGCGGCAGGCTGCCGACGCCGGCGCGCACCTGTTCGGCGACGCGCGACGAAGTAAAGAAACCGAGGCACAGCGCGGCTGTGATGAATTCCTTGGCCGGCATGTCCTGCTTGACCCACAGCGACCACTCGCGCGGCAGGAACTCCGGCGCGACGAAGAACCAGAGGAACATCTGCACCAGCAGCGGGATGTTGCGAAACAACTCGACCCAGGCATTGCCCAGCATTACCAGCAGGCGCGAAGGCGTGGTGCGCAGCGCGCCGACGGCGATGCCGATGCAAAGCGCGATCAGCCAGGCGGTCAGCGACACGGCGAGCGTCCAGCCCAGGCCGGTGATCAGCCAGTCGAGGTAGGTCTCGTCACCCGACTTGACCGGCTCGAGGAAAATGCCCCAGTTCCAGTGGTAGTTCATTCCCGTCGTCGCGCCATCATCCGCTACGGCGAGGAGAGCGTCTTCTGCTCGACCGCCCTGTAGCGCAGTTGTTTCATCAGCGCCGACTCTTACTTTTTGTTGAAGCTCTCGGCCGGGGCGTCGTTCGGCGCCTTGATCAAGGCTTTTAGTTGATCGCTCATGGGAAAGTTGAGATTGGCGTTCTTCGGCGGAATCGGCGAGAGGAACCAGCGTGTGTAGAGCTTGTCGAGCTCGCCGCTTTTCATCAGGCCGATCACGGCCGCGTCGACCAGTTTCTTGAACGCCGGATCATCGCGGCGGAGCATGATGGCGATCGGCTCGACGTTCAGTACCTCGCCGACGATGGCGTAATCGGCCGGTGCCTTCGAGCTGACGATGAGACCGGCGAGCAGGTTGTCGTCCATGACGAAGGCCACGGCGCGGTCGGTTTCCAGCATCAGGAAGGCATCGGCGTGATCCTTGCCATAGACCTCCTTGAAGTCGATGCCCTTGCCTTTTTCGTGGGCGCGCATCAGTTGCACGCTGGTGGTGCCGGTGGTCGTCGCCACCGGCTTGCCGTTGAGCTGGTCGAGGCTCCTGATGCCCGAGGCCTTCTTCACCGCCATGCGTACATTGGTGACGAAAGTGGTCGGTGCGAAAGCCACCTGTTTCTGCCGCGCCTCGTTGTTGGTGGTCGAGCCGCATTCGAGATCGACCGTGCCGTTGCCGACCAGCGGGATGCGGTTCTGCGAAGTCACGGCCTGGTGCTGCACCTTGAGCGCCGGCAGTTTCAGCTGCGCCTTCACCGCATCGACGATGCGATTGCAGACGTCGATGTGATAGCCCACCGGCTGCTGCTTGTCGTCGAGGTAGGACAGCGGGTAGGACGATTCTCGGATGCCGAGGGTGATGCTGCCGCTGTCCCTGATTTTCTTCAGCGTACCTGTTTCCTGCGCCAGTGCGGGCACGGCGGCGATGACGAGGGCGACAAGCAGTGCGGTGCGATGGTTCATGGTGGTCTCCTAGTGGCTCAGGCTTCGATCAGGTTCTGTTGCTGCTGCAGGGCCCACATCTGGGCATACAGGCCGTTGCGCTCGAGCAGCGCGCGATGCGAGCCGCGTTCGACGATGCGCCCGGCGTCGAGCACCAGAATCTCGTCGGCGTTCATCACCGTCGACAGGCGATGCGCGATGATAAGCGTGGTGCGGCCGACGGCGGCCTGTTCCAGTTCTTCCTGGATGGCCTTTTCCGTCTTGGAGTCGAGCGCCGAGGTGGCTTCGTCGAAAATCAGGATCGGCGGGTTCTTCAAGAGCGCGCGAGCGATGGCCACGCGCTGCTTCTCGCCGCCGGAAAGCTTGAGGCCGCGCTCGCCGACGCTCGTGTTGTAGCCCGCCGGCAGGCGCTCGATGAAGTCGTGGATGTGCGCCGCCTTGGCCGCGGCGAGCACCTCGTCGCGCGGCGCCTGGGGCCGGCCGTACTGGATGTTGTAGAAGATCGTATCGTTGAACAGCACCGTGTCCTGCGGCACGATGCCGATCGCGGCGCGCACCGAGGCCTGTTTCAGCGCGCGCAGGTCCGAGCCGTTGATCTTCACCGAGCCGGTCGTGGTGTCGTAGAAGCGGAACAGCAGCCGCGCCAGGGTGGACTTGCCCGATCCGCTGTGGCCCACCACGGCCACCGTCTTGCCGGCGCCGACTTTGAAGTCGACATCGAACAGGATCTGCCGGTTGGATTCGTAGGAGAAGCCGACTTGCTCGAATTCGATCTCGCAGGGCCCGCTTTCACCAGGGGGAAACAGTGGCCGCGCATCGGGCGCATCCTGGATCTCGCGATTCTTGCCCAGCAGGCCGAACATGCGTTCGATGTCGGTCAGCGACTGGCGGATTTCTCGGTAGAGCACGCCGAGGTGGTTGAGCGGCATGTAGAGCTGGATCAGGAAAGCGTTGACCAGCACGATGTCGCCCACCGTCATGTTGCCGGCCGCGACGCCGACCGCGGCGCGCCACATCATCAGCGTGACGCCGGCGGCGATGATCAGCGACTGGCCGAGATTGAGCCAGGACAGCGAAATCTGGCTGCGGATCTGCGCCGCTTCCCACTTCTGCATCTGCTCGTCGTAGCGGTCGTGCTCCCAGCGCTCGTTGTTGAAGTACTTCACCGTTTCGAAATTGATCAGGCTGTCCACGGCGCGCACGTTGGCCGCGGTGTCCAGCTCGTTCACTTCGCGCCGCAAATGGGTGCGCCAGTTGGTGACGACGATGGTGAAGCTCACATAGAGCACCAGGATGCTCACCGTGATCAGCGTGAAATCCCGGTCGTAGCGCCAGGCCAGGATGCCCAGCACCAGCGCGATCTCGACCAGCGTCGGCAGGATCGAATACAGCGTGTAGCTGATCAGCGAGCCGATCGAGCGCGTGCCGCGTTCGATGTCGCGCGTCAGGCCCCCGGTCTGGCGGTCGAGGTGAAAGCGCAGCGAGAGCGAATGCAAATGCTCGAACACCTGCAGCGTGATGGTGCGCACCGCGCGCTGGGTGACGCGGGCGAAGAAAATCTCGCGCAGCTCGGTGAACAGCACGGTCGAAAAGCGCAGCGCGCCGTAGGTCGCCAGCAGGCCCAGCGGCACCAGCAGCACGGCCTGTTCCAGCTTGCTGGCGCCGGGCAGGGTGAAGGTGTCGATGATGTCCTTGAACACCAGCGGCACCGCGACGTTGGTCAGTTTCGCCAGCAGCAGGCAGGACAGCGCGAAAACGACACGGCCCTTCCATGCCCACAGATAGGGCAGCAGGGTCTTGACGGTTTGCCAGTCGTGGCGGGTTTCGGGAATCGGGCCCGGCAGGGCCATGGTGGGGGGGGTGCGACGCATCATGCTTTAGATTCTAACAACTTGGGGCGGCGCGTAATCCCGGGGAGCATCCGGTCCGGCGGGGTCGAGAGAACGGACTGCGGCCTTAGCTCGGCTTTTCCGCTTCGCTCTCAACCTCTGCCGATGGTGCCGCCTTTGTTGCCGTCCATTCGGTCGCCAGGCGGTAGCCCACTGCCAGCAAGGTCGGGCCAAGGAAGGCGCCAATCACGCCGAAGGCCAGCACGCCGCCCAGCACGCCAAGGCAGACGACGGCGAACGGCAGGCTGGCACCACGACTGATGATGAAGGGCTTGATGACATTGTCCACGGTGCTGACCACGAAGAAGCCCCAGGCGGCAACGAACACGGCCCAGCTTGGCTGACCCTGCTGGAACAACCAGATTGCGGCGCCACCCCAGACCAGTGGCGGCCCGACCGGCACCACGGAGAGAAAGAAGGTGGCCACGCCCAGCAGCACAGCGCCGGGCACGCCGGCGACGACGAAGCCGATGGCGGCCAGCACCCCTTGGGCAAGCGCAGTGCCGAGAATGCCGTAAATCACTCCGCTCACGGTGCCGCGCACGATCCCAAGCAAGTAAGCAGCCCGCAACCCGGTCAGTCGTTCCAGAGCGATGCGCAGGCGGCTGGCCAGAGCCTCGCCGTGGAGGAAAAAGAAGAAGGCAAGAAACACCGACAGGCCCATGTCCAGCACGCCCTGGCCGACCATGCGGCCGCCGGCCAGGGCTGAAGCCTGGGCCGGCTTGGCGAGTTTTTCCAGTTCGGCCATCAGCTTTTGGCCGTTGTGAGCGAATTGCTGCCAGTAATCCTGGATGGACTGGCCCAGCAAGGGCAGGCTCGCCAGCCAGGATGGCGCGTCGGGCAGACCCTCCTTGGTCAGCGCGGCCGCGGCGCGGCCCAGCTCGGCCACGTTGTCCGCCAGGGCCGCGGCCACGACCACGACGGGCCCCAGCAGCACCACGGTGACGAGCAATGTCATCAGGGTGGCGGCCAGAGTGCGACGCTCTCCCACGAGCCGGTCCAGCCAGAGAAAGGCCGGCCAGCTGGTCGACGCAAGAATCGCCGCCCAGACCAGGGCGGTGAGAAAGGGCCACAACACCAGCACGCAACCCGCCCCCAACAGCGTCAGGGCAAGAATCGCGAGGAAACGGTCGGAGCTGGGATTTGGCATGGCCGGCATGGGACAGGTGAAAGAGATGCCTTGCTTCGATATCGTGAGGCAGCTCATTATGCGGTTTTCACTCCTTGCAGTGGGATTCGACGCAGGCGGCGAATCCCACTGGCAACGGCGCGACCTCGGAGCGACCCCGGAGCATGTCAGCCTGATGCTTTCCACCGCTCTTGCGGCATTGACGACTCCGCTGATCCTGGCTCTGGCTCACGCCGGCGTCCGAGGCTAGCCGCGAAGCAGCCGTATCAGGAATGGCGGGTGCCGGAGCGCAAGGCCGCAGTCAACTTGCTTGGTTCATCGTTCGGCTACGGGGCGGCTATGCCCGGGCGGCATGCGATGTACCTCAGCGAGCGTTGCCTGTCAGCTGGAATGCAGCCCAGAAATATGGATGGGCATACTGTTTGCGCGTGTCGAGCTGAGCCTGCCTGAGCGCCTCCCGCTTGTCGCCCAGCGTCAGCCCCTGGTAGAAACGGTTCATCAGTTGTGCCGTCGCCTCGTCGTCCACTTTCCAAAGGCTGGCGACGATGGTCGACGTCCCGGCATACAGAAAGCCGCGAGTCAGCCCGACTACGTCGTCGCCGCTGGCCACCTTCCCCAGGCCGGTCTCGCAGGCACTCAAGGTCACAAGGTTCGCATCGATGCGCATGGAATAGAGCTTGCCGACGGTCAGGTGTCCATCGCTGGTTTCGTCACTGGCCAGCAGGAGGGAGGAATCGAGCGGAGCCTCCGACTTGAATTCGCCATGAGTGGCGAAGTGGATGTAGCTGAATCCGGCTGCGAACCGGCGGAACGCCGCTTCAGTGGCTTCCTTGCGAATCAGTGCCTTCGATTGCGGCACCATCTGGACCACCGCCAGTGCCTCTTGCTGCGCGTGTTTCAGGTCGTAGCGCGCATCGCCCAGGTCGGGATTGCCGAAGGCAAGGATGCCGGCGCGGCTGGGACTGCCTTCGCTGCGCAGGTAGCGCACCACGCTCGCGCTGGGCAAAAAGCGCAGGGCGTAAGTGTCGACGAGATAGTCCGCATCGCCTCGCAGGGCGGCGAAGGACAGGTAGTGGAGCACCCCGTGGGGAACGATGACCAGCGCCTTCTTTCCCGCAAGCAGGGGCTCTATCGGTAGTAGCAGCCGTGCGTACAGCCTGCGGCCGAGCGCCTCGTGCGAGTTCCCTTCCGCCCGTTCGATGGCCTCCCTGAATGCGCGCACGTCGCTCTCGAGTCCCGAGCCGTCGAGCTTCACAGCCTTGAGCCCGTCCTTCATCAGGACAAAGGCGTACAGCACCGAATCGTCGTAGTAATACTCGAGCAGCGCCTCGTCCTCCGCGATGCGCGACTGGATTTCGGCGAGTGGCGTCGTGCTCACCGAGACTAGGGAGCCAAGCTCGGGCGCCTGTTCCTTCAGCGCGCGCATCGATGCGGGCGCGCCCCGCACGGCCGGCGCACCGGTTTGGGCGCGGGCATCGATTTCCTCCTGATCGACTTTCGCCAGCAGCCTGCTGATCTCCTCGGCATTGGGCGCCGCGACTGCGAAGTCCTTCTTCGCCGCGAGCAGATCTACCAGCGCCCGGGCCTTCGAGCGCTCGACGAACTCGAACGCCTCGGTGTAGCGGTTCCCCGCAAACAGCCCGCTCACCAGCGCGCGGTAGACCGCCTGCTTGTCTCCGACGAAGCCGATCTTGCTCGCCTCGGTATTGATCGTCGAACGCTGCTCCTCGATAACCTGGATCGCGCGACGCCAGAACTCGAGCGCCGCCGGCAGGTCACCTTCCGCAGCAGCGATGCGCCCCCGATCATAGAGAAGCAACCAGTAGATCTCGCCGTTGTCCTGCGTTTCCCGTTTTGCCAGCAGGGCGTCGAATCCCTCTTTTGCTGCCTTGATCTCGCCGACCTCCATCTCGGCCTTGTGCTTCAGGAACGCAAGCGGCAGGTCGACCCAGGCCGTGAGGTTCTCGTCCGGCCGCAGGCCGGCGACTGCGCCGCCGACACCGTAGGCGAAGGACATGAACAGGCCATGCGACGTCGGGTTTTCCTCGACAAACACCCGGTGCGCGCTCTTGAAGTCGCCGAGCGCGGCATTGATGCGGACGACCCCCAGCCATTTCGCCTGCTTGACCCCGTTGTAGGGATAGGCGGTGCCGATCTCCTGCAGCATGGCGGCAGTTTTCATGGCCTCCTCACGATGCCCGCCAAGGGCCTGGGCAACTCCGAGCGCCGCCAGGCCCATCACCCGGCTGCTTCGATCCTCGATCGGCACCACCACTTTCTTCATGGCCTCGAGCGATTGGTCGGCGGAAGCGATCGCCTGGTCGTACTCGTTCAGCTCGGTGAGCGCCTCCGCACGGATCAGGTACATGAACGGTACCACCGACCCTTTGAGTGCTTCCTCGCCGCCCATGAATATCGAGCCGAGCCTTGCCAATCCGCCCAGCAGCGGACTGCCGCGATCCATTTCCTGGAGGTCGTTGGCGGCGGTGTCGCCGGCCTTGACGTTCGCCTCGAGCCGTTCCAGGCAGGGAAACAGCTTGTTATAGCGCTTGAGCTTGGCGTAGGCGAAGCACAACGGCATTAGTTTGGCACTGTTCGGCTTCGAATCAGCGGCGATCTCCTTCTCGCCAAGCTTCTCGAGATCAGCGAAGCGGCCCGAGGTCAGAAGGCGAACGCGGTCCGGCAGAATCTGAGCCCACGACGAACCCGCAATGAGGAGGCAGACGAGAAGGAACGCGAGTCTCATGCTGTGCGTCGCCGAGAATCTCGCGGCCCCGGATTTGCGCGAACCGGGTATTCGCCTGCGCCAGTCCATGATCACGGAAATCCCTCCAGCGACGAAATCCATGCTGCTTGCCAGCGCCTCGCCCTGGCAGCGACCGGCTGATACAGCCGATTTTGTCAGCATAGCAAAAAGCACCTGCAGGCGCCCCGTTGCTGAACGACGCGCTGCGAAGCTCCCCTGTCGCCCCGTACTGTCTATACTTCGCAGCATGATCACTGTTCACCATCTCGAAACCTCGCGTTCGCAGCGCATCCTGTGGCTGCTGGAAGAACTCGGGCTGCCCTATGAAATCAAGCGCTACCAGCGCAATCCGGTCACGCGGCTGGCGCCGCCGGAACTGCGCGCCGTGCATCCACTGGGCAAGTCGCCGGTGATTACCGACGGCGATCTCACCATCGCCGAGTCGGGCGCGATCCTCGAATACCTGGTCGAACGCTATGGCGACCAGGGCAAGGGGGATGTGGCGAACCTCCAGCCCGCCGCAGGGACGCCGGAGTACAGGCAGTGCCGCTTCTGGATGCATTACGCCGAAGGCTCGCTGATGAACTGGCTGGTGATGAAGCTTGTGTTTGTCAGCATTCCCAGGCAGCCCATGCCGTTTTTCATCAGGCCGATCGCGCGCAAGCTGTGCGCCCAGGTGCTGGCGAAACTGGTCGATCCGAACGTATCCGCTGCCATGAAATTCATGGAAGAGCATCTGGCCATGCACCGGTGGTTTGCCGGCGAGCAGATTACGGTGGCGGACTTCCAGATGAGTTTTGCCGTCGAGGCAGCGCTGTCCCGCGCCGGCAAGGGACCCTTTCCGAACCTGCAGGCCTACAAGGCGAGGATGGAAGCGCGGCCCGCCTATCAGCGCGCCATCGCCAAGGGCGGTCCGGTCGTCATGTCGGCGTAGGCAGACCGCATTCCCGCCGACCGGTGTCTGTCGGCTCATGATTCGCTTCATTCAAAGGTCATTGCATGCACCCGGTCCACGATGTCGATGTACTCCTTCTGATGGCCACGGCGCTTGCGTCGAAAAGGCGGCCGGCGGAACTCGCGGAAATAATGGCCGCGGCGGATCTGCTGCACGGCTCGATTCCTCTCGATGTCGACCTGGCCGCGGCGTTTGTCCGGCTCTCCACCTACAGCTTGATCGGCGAGGAGGCCGGCCGCTTCATGCTGACGCCGGCCGCGCTGGAGTTCATGGCCGGTGTGCGGCACAAGAGGAAAGCGGAGCCGGAAGAACGCTTGCTCACCATCAAGCAGGAGCTTGCCGGCTACACGCCCAAAGGTGAAGGCGCGGCGATCCGCCTCGCGACGGAACAGATCAGCGCCGCGATTCTGGCGCACCGGGTTTTCCTGAAGGGGCCGGGCAGAAACATGCTGGTGCCCAAACCCAAGCCTGCACTGGACAAGAAGAAGCGTCCCGGGCCGTGGCGCAAGCCCGAAGCCGGGCGCCGTTCCAAGGCCTGAACCGGGCCGGCGTCAGCCGGCCGCGCAGCTTTCTTCGTGAGAGGCATTGACCGGCCGGGGATTGACATCGGCCGCGTCATTGAGCAGAATTCAAACAAGTGTTTTAAACCGCCGTTCATTCAAGGCCTGCCTGCCCATGGAACCCGATACCCGCTCCCGCATTCTCGACGCCGCCGAAAAGCTGCTGGTGCAGCATGGTCTCGATGCGACCACGCTGCGCATGATCACGGCCGAGGCGCAGGCCAATCTTGCCGCGGTGAATTATCACTTCGGCTCGAAGGAGGCGCTGATCGAGGCCGTGTTCCGCCGCCGCCTGACTTGGCTCAACGAGCAGCGCATCGCCGCGCTCGATGCGTTCGAAGCCGAGGCCAAAGGCGCGCCGCTGAAGCCGCGGCAGATCGTCGAGGCATTTTTCGGCGTGGCGATCCGCATGGCCGCCGACCGGAACGGCGGCCAGACCTTCATGCGCCTGCTGGGCCGCACCTACACCGAGCCGACGGATTTCGTCCGCACCTTTCTCGCCGAGGAATACGCCGAGGTCATTGCCCGCTTCAAGGCGGCCTTCTTCAAGGCGCTGCCCGACGTGCCCCAGGAGGAGTTCCTCTGGCGTTTCCATTTCATGATGGGCGCCCTGTCCTACGCCATTTCCGGCGCCGACGCGCTGCGCATTCTCGGCCCAGTCGACGACAGCGATCCCGACGCGCTTTACGCGCGCCTGATGAGCTTCCTCATCGGTGGCCTGCGCGCGCCGCTGCCTGAAATTAGTTCCAAGCCCGTCAGGAAGCCGCGCGCCAAGCGTGCCGCCTGAGCGCCGGTAAACCCAAGGAGAAGTCATGACCTGGTTGCTGATTCTGATTGCCGCCGCATTTGCCACACTCGCCGCGGTGCTGTTCCTGCCATCCCTGCGCCGCGCCATCCTGACGGGGCCGATGTTCGCCGCCTACAAGAAGCTGCTGCCCGCCATGTCGCAGACCGAGAAGGAGGCGCTGGAAGCCGGCACCGTCTGGTGGGAGGGCGAGCTGTTTTCCGGCAGGCCGGACTGGCGCAAGCTGCTCGCCTATCCGCAACCGAAACTGTCGGCCGCGGAGCAATCCTTCCTCGACAACGAATGCGAAGCGCTCTGCGCCATGGTCAGCGACTGGGACACCACGCAGATCCACCAGGACCTTGCGCCGGAGGCCTGGGCCTGGATCAAGGAAAAAGGCTTCCTCGGCATGATCATCCCGCAGCGCTATGGCGGCCTCGAATTTTCGGCCTACGCGCATTCGGCCGTGGTGCAGAAGCTGTCCACGCGCTGCTCGGCGGCGGCGGTCTCGGTGATGGTGCCCAACTCGCTGGGCCCGGCGGAACTGCTGCTGCATTACGGCACCGGGGAACAGAAGAACCACTACCTGCCGCGTCTGGCCCGGGGACAGGAGATTCCCGCCTTCGCCCTGACCAACCCCAATGCGGGTTCGGATGCCGCGTCGATTCCGGACACCGGCATCGTCTGCCGGGGCATGTGGCAGGGCAAGGAAGTCGTCGGCATGCGCGTCAGTTGGGACAAGCGCTACATCACGCTGGGCCCGATCTGCACCATCCTCGGCCTGGCCTTCCGCCTGCAGGACCCCGACCGCCTGCTCGGCGGTGTCGAGGACATCGGCATCACCTGTGCGCTGGTGCCGACCGGTCACCCCGGGGTCAACATCGGCCGCCGCCACTTTCCGCTGAATGCCGTGTTCCAGAACGGGCCGAACTCGGGCAAGGACGTGTTCATGCCGCTCGACTGGATCATCGGCGGCCCGGCGATGGCCGGACAGGGCTGGCGCATGTTGATGGAATGCCTCGCGGCCGGCCGTTCGATCTCGCTGCCCTCAAGCAATACCGGCATGGCCAAGCTCGCGGTGCGCGCGACCGGCGCTTATGCCCGCGTGCGCAGCCAGTTCAGGACGGCGATCGGCAAGTTCGAGGGCATCGAGGAACCGCTGGCGCGCATGGGCGGCAACACCTACATGATGGATGCGGCGCGGACCCTGACCGCGGGCGCCATCGACCTCGGCGAAAAGCCGTCGGTGGCGTCCGCCATCGTCAAGTATCACGTCACCGAACGCGCGCGCCAGGTGGTCAATGACGCGATGGATATCCTCGGCGGCAAGGGCATCTGCCTCGGCCCCAACAATTTCATGGGCCGCGCCTACCAGCAGATCCCCGTCGCGATCACCGTCGAAGGCGCCAACATCCTGACCCGCAGCCTGATCATTTTCGGCCAGGGCGCGATCCGCTGCCATCCCTGGGTGCTGAAGGAAATGGAGGCTGCCCGGAATCCCGATACAGCAACTGGCCTGCGCGATTTCGACCGCGCCCTGTTCAGCCATGCATGGTTCGTCTGGAGCCGGGGTTTCCGCGCCTGGACCATGGGCCTCACCGGATCCCGCTTCGGTGCGGTGCCGGCCGGCGCGGCGCCTGAAACCTGGCGCTACTATCAGCAGCTGACGCGCTTTTCGGCTGCCTTCGCCGTCCTCGCCGACGTGTCGATGCTGGTCATGGGAGGCGACCTCAAGCGCAAGGAAAAAATTTCGGCACGGCTCGGCGACATCCTTTCCCTGCTATACCTGTGTTCCGCCACGCTGAAGCGCTATGAGGACGAGGGCCGCCAGGCTGAAGACGCGCCGCTGATGCACTGGGCCATGCAGGACGCAATGTTCAGAATGCAGAACGCCTTCGACGGCGTGATGGCGAACTTCCCGAATCGTTTCATCGCGGCGGTCCTGAGCTGGAAAATCTTCCCGCTCGGCCGTCCTCATGCGATGCCGACCGATCGGCTCGGCCACGAGGTAGCACGCCTTCTGATCGAGCCTTCGGCCAGCCGCGACCGGCTCACCGCCGGCATGTATGTGCCGCGGGATGAGCATGACGCCGTCGGTGTGGTCGAATTGGCGCTGGAGGCGGCGGTGGCCGCCGAGCCGATCGAAGCCCGCATCCGCGCCGCGCAGAAGGAAGGAAGAGTCGGCGCTGGTGATACGGCGACAATGGCTGCCCACGCATGCGAGGCGGGCATTATCACGGCCGACGAGCACGCGCTGCTGCAGCGCCGTGTCCATCTGCGCGACAAGGCGATCGCGGTCGACGATTTTCCGCAGGACTTTGCCGTCGAGGCAGCCGGCGAGCCGCAAGCTTTGCGCCGGGCGGCATAGCCATGGCCGCCTTCGCCTCCGTCTATATCGTCGATGGCGCACGTACGCCCTTTCTCAAGTCGCGCAACGTTCCCGGCCCGTTTTCGGCGTCCGACCTCGCCACCATTTCCGGCCGCGCCCTGCTGGCGCGCCAGCCCTTCGCCCCCGACCAGCTCGACGAAGTGATCGTCGGCTGCGCCGCGCCGAGCGTCGATGAGGTGAACATCGGCCGCGTCATCGCGCTGCGCCTCGGCTGCGGCAACAAGGTGCCGGGCTGGACCGTGATGCGCAACTGCGCCTCCGGCATGCAGGCGATCGATTCGGCGATTGCCAACATCCAGAACGGGCGTTCGCAGCTGGTGATGGCCGGCGGCGTCGATGCGCTCTCGCGCACTCACTTGCTGTACTCGGACAAGATGGTGATGTGGTTCTCGCGCATGGCGCAAGCGCGCACGCTCGGCGCGCGAATCGGGCTGTTCGCCAAACTGCGCCTGGGCATGCTCTTGAGCCCCGTGATCGGCATCGTCAAGGGCCTGACCGACCCGGTGGTCAATCTGATGATGGGCCAGACCGCCGAAAATCTGGCCTGGAAGTTCGGCATTTCGCGCCGGGAAATGGATGCCTTCTCGGTCGAGAGCCACAGGAAGGTGGCGGCCGCGCAGGCGGCCGGCCGCTTCGAGGAAATCGTGCCGCTGATCGACACGAGCGGCAAGGTATATGCAGCGGACGATGGCGTGCGCCTCGACTCGAGCGAGCAGAACCTCGCCAGGCTGAAGCCCTTTTTCGATCGCACCTACGGCAAGATCACGCCGGGCAACAGCTCGCAGATTACCGACGGCGCGGCCTGGCTGCTACTGGCGTCCGCCGGGGCCGTCGAGAAATACAAGCTGGAGCCGATCGGAAAAATCACCGACACCCAGTGGGCCGGCCTCGATCCGGCGCAGATGGGCCTCGGTCCGGTGCATGCGGCGACGCCCATCCTGCAGCGTCACGGCCTCGGCCTCAATGACCTCGACGCCTGGGAAATCAACGAGGCCTTCGCCGCGCAGGTGCAGGGCTGCCTGCGGGCGTGGAACGACGCCGCCTATTGCCGCGAAGAGCTGGGGCTGGATTGCGCGCTCGGAGCGCTCGACACCGGGAAGCTCAATGTCGACGGCGGCGCGATCGCGTTGGGCCATCCGGTCGGCGCCTCGGGGGCGCGCATCGTGCTGCATCTGCTGCATGTACTGCGACGTAACAATGATGGCAAACGCGGCAAGCGCGGCATCGCCACCATCTGCATCGGCGGCGGACAGGGCGGTGCGGTGCTGGTCGAAACGGTCTAGCGCGGGTCGCGATGCGCACGCCGGTCCGGCTCGAGTATCGTGCCAAGCCATCCGCCATGGGCTTCATGGCGAATGTCTGGCGCCCGTCGCGCGGTTTTGCCGACGACGGACAACTGCCCGATATCGAGGCGCGGTGGTCCGGCCATCGAACTTCGTCGCAGGATCTCGCCGAGTTCCTCGACCTGTCCGGCATGCCGACGGGTGAGTCTCTGTCGATCCTTTATCCCCATACCGCAAGCTTCCCCATGCTGATGGCGGTGCTCAGCCATCCAGCCTTTCCCCTGCCGATCTGGAAGGTGCTGCAGGTTCGCAACCGACTGGTGCAGCACGAGCCGATCGCACCCGATGCGGTGCTGGATTTCACCGTGCGCACAGGCGATCTGCGCGTGCTCGAGAAGGGCCTCGAGATGGACCTGCGGGTCGAGGCGAAGGTCGGCGGCCGCACCGTGTGGGAAGCCGTGAATACCTTCTACGCGCGCGGTCGTTTCGGTTCGGCGCAGGCGGACGCCTACGCCAGCCCGGGCGTGGGCGGGACGACCGCCACCGAGTGGCGCATGCCGGAGCATGGCCGCTGGCGTTACGGCCGCCTTTCGGGCGACTTCAATCCCCTGCACATGAGCGGCTGGTACGCGCGCCGCCTTGGCTACGCGCGTGCGTTCGCCCATCCTCAGCGGGCTATCGGTCAGTGCCTCGGACATCTCGGCGCCGCACACCATGCACCGATGGAGCTCGACACCTGGATCAAGGGTCCGGTCTTCTATGGCGCCAGGGTGAGCCTGCGCAGCGAGCCGCAGGCGGCGAAGCACCTCTTCGCACTTCACGTGGCTGACGATGCGCGGCCGGCCATCGTCGGGCGCTTCGTTATTCCGAACACAAGCAAGGAAAGCCCGACATGAGCAACTTCAAGAACTGGCGCCTCGAACGCGAAGCCGGCGACGCAAATGCGGGAGTGGCCTGGGCCGTCCTCGATACCGCCGATTCCTCGACCAATACGCTGGGCGCCGACGTCATGGCCGAGCTCGGCCTGATCCTCGACGAATGCGAGAAGAATCCGCCCAAGGGCCTGATCTTCAAATCGGCCAAGGAGGCCGGCTTCATCGCCGGCGCCAACATCGAGGAATTCATTTCGTCCGATACGCCGGAGAAAGCGCGTGTCCTGATCAAGCGCGGCTGGGACACCTACAACCGCCTGGCCGCCGTGAACTACCCGACGCTGGCGCTGGTGCGCGGCCACTGCATGGGCGGCGGCACCGAACTGGCGCTGGCCTGCCGCTATCGCATCGCGGTCGATGAACCGGGCACCAAGTTCGCGCTGCCCGAAGTCATGCTCGGCATAGTTCCCGGCTGGGGTGGAATGTTGCGTTTGCCACAATTGGTCGGTCCGGCGGCGGCGCTGGACATGATGCTGACCGGCAAGAACATCGACGCCAAACGCGCGAAGAAAATGGGCCTCGCCGACGCCTGCGTGCCGCCGCGCGTCATGGAAAACGCTGCGCGCATGATGGTGCTCTCGGGCAAGCCGCCGCGTCAAGCACTCCTGCCGTTCATGCAGAGGCTGATGAACGGTCCGCTCAAGAGTGTCGTTGCCAGCGGCGCCCGAAAGCAGGTGGCGAAGCGTGCGCGGCAGGAACACTACCCGGCGCCCTGGGCGATCATCGACCAGTGGCAGAACTACGGCGGCAACACGCTGGCGGTGCCGGCCGACAGGCCGACCTCGCTCGATGCGCTGGTGATGCACCCGACCACGCGCAATTTGATCCGCGTTTTCTTCCTGCAGGACCGGCTCAAGGGTTTCGGCAAAGGCGTGGAGAATTTCGCGCCGCGCCATGTGCACGTGGTCGGTGCCGGCGTCATGGGCGGCGACATCGCGGCCTGGTGCGTGCTGCGCGGCATGACGGTGACGCTGCAGGATCAGTCTGTGGAGCGCATTGCGCCCGCCGTCGGCCGCGCCGCGAAGTTCTTCGAAAGGAAGCTGCGCGACAAGAAGCTGGCGCGCTTTGCGCTCGACCGGCTGATTGCCGATCCGCAGGGTGACGGCGTGCGGCAGGCCGATGTCATCATCGAAGCGATTTTCGAGAACCTCGAAGCCAAGCAGGCGCTGTTCGCCGATATCGAAGCGCGCGCCAAGCCCGATGCGCTGCTTGCCTCGAACACCTCGTCGCTGAAGCTGGCCGACATCGCGGCGAAGTTCAAGAATCCTTCGCGTCTGGTCGGCATCCACTTCTTTAATCCGGTGGCGATGATGCCGCTGGTCGAAGTCGTCGCCGGCGACATCACCGCGCCGGAAGTCGCGCAGAAGGCCGCGGCTTTCGTGCGCGGCATCGACAAGCTGCCGCTGCCGGTGAAGGACGCGCCGGGCTTCCTGGTCAATGCGGTGCTCGCGCCCTACATGCATGAGGCGATGCGCTGCATCGACGAAGGCATCGCGCCCGAAACCATCGACGCCGCCATGCTGGCCTTCGGCATGCCGATGGGGCCGATCGAACTGGCCGATACGGTCGGGCTGGATGTCGCCGTCGCGGCGGGTCGGCAGCTGGTCGGCGAGTCCGATCCGCCGCAGAAGCTGGTCGAACTGGTCGGCGCCGGGCATCTGGGCAAGAAGTCGGGTAAGGGCTTCTACAACTGGGTGGATGGCAAGGCTCGGAAGACAGGAGTCGGTGCTGACGGTACGGCGCCGAAGGATCTCGCGCAGCGCCTGATCAAGCCCCTGCTGGCCGCCACGCAGCGCCTGGTGGCAGCCGGCATCGTCGCCGATGCCGAACTGGCCGACGCCGGCGTGATTTTCGGCACCGGCTTTGCGCCCTATACTGGCGGCCCGATGAACTATCTGAATAGCGGAGGCCGGTGATGGGTCACGAAGGCGTAAAGATCCCGGGGCGCGAGCCCGTGCTGCGCGTGATGCCGATGCCGGCCGACATGAACGGCAACGGCGACATCTTCGGCGGCTGGGTCATGGCGCAATGTGACATCGCCGCCGCGATACCGGCAATGCGCCGCGCGCGCGGCCGCATCGCTACCGTCGCGGTGCAGTCCTTCCTGTTCAAGCAGCCGATCTCGGTCGGCGACATCGTCAGCTTCTATGCCGACGTGGTGAAGGTCGGCAGGACTTCGATCACGGTGGATGTGCAGGTTTATGCAGAGCGCCATCCGGCCAATCCCGTGGTGGTCAAGGTTACCGAAGCGCAATTCACCTACGTTGCGATCAACGACGACGGCAGCAAGCGCGAGGTGCCGTCCGCGACGTAGAGGCCGCGCGGCCCTACTTCCGCACCCACTGCCGGCTTTCATTCAGCCACCACCATCCGGGCTGTCCCTGCTCTATCCACTCCTTGCCAAAGGAGTACGAGGCATAAGGCAGCCAGATGTCCAGGTCCTCGCCGCCGTGGCCCACTGCCTTGGAGGCCTGGTTGTGCAGCAGCGCCCGGTCGCGGTTCTCGGCGCGCAACAGTTCGCGCACCTGTTCGCGCCGGGCCGTGTCGCGCAGGGCGACGAAACCGCTGGCGGTGTTGCCGATGACGCCCTGGTCGAGCCAGGGCTTCAGTTGCGGATAGCGATCGCGCAGGCGCTTGATGGCGTTGGTGAGGTCGCCGCCGGAGTAGGGCAGCGTGTCGATTTCCGCGTCCGGGGCCTGGGCGTAGACCAGGGCCGCAACTTTCTTCGCTTCGACCGTCGTGCCGCCGGCGCCGGAATAGACGGCGATGTTGCCGCAGGCGCTCAGCAGCAGCGCGGCGGCGCTGGCGCCGACCAGGCAGCGCAAGGCTTTTCCGAGCGCAGTCGCAAAGGAGTTCGGCATTTCGTTTCTCCCTGTCGTTCTCAACCCAGCGCCGCTTTCAGCGCCGCCGTCCGATCCGTCCGCTCCCAGCTCAGATCGATGTCGTCGCGGCCGAAGTGGCCGTAGGCGGCGGTCTGGCGGTAGATCGGCCGCGCCAAGTCGAGCATGGCGATGATGCCGCTCGGCGTCAGGCGGAAGACCTTCCTCACCGCCGCTTCCAGCGCTTCATAGGGGACCGATCCCGTGCCTTGCGTGTCGATCATGACCGACACCGGCTCGCTGACGCCGATGGCGTAGGCAATCTGTATCAGGCAGCGCCGGGCGATGCCGGCGGCGACGATATTCTTGGCGATGTAGCGGGCCATGTAGGTCGCCGAGCGATCGACCTTGCTCGGGTCCTTGCCGGAGAAGGCGCCGCCGCCATGGGGGCAGGAACCGCCGTAGGTATCGACGATGATCTTGCGCCCGGTGACGCCCGTGTCGCCGTTGGGCCCGCCGATCTCGAACGGGCCGGCGGGATTGACCCAGAGGCGGAAGTCGTGCGTGCGCAGCTTTGCCGGCACCAGCGGATCGATGATCTCGCGCGTGACTTCCTGCGTCACCCATGCCGGGTCGAGGCCGCGCTCGATCTGTGTCGAGACCACGACGTCAGCGATGCCGGCCACCTTGTGGCCTTCGTAGAGCACCGTCACCTGGCTCTTCGCATCGGGACGCAGCCAGGGCAGGGCGCCGGATTTCCTGAGTTCCGCCTGGCGCCTGACCAGCCGGTGCGCGAGCCAGATCGGATAGGGCATCAGGTCCGGCGTTTCGTCGCAGGCAAAACCGAACATCAGGCCCTGATCGCCGGCGCCGAGCTCGCCGTCGGCGTGCACCACGCCCTTGTTGATCTGGATCGACTGATGGTTGAAGCGCACCTGGACTTCGCAGCGATCCGGGTCGATGCCGGTCGCGGCGTCCGTGTAGCCCGCATCGCGCAGCACCTGGCGGGCGATCTCTTCGGCGCGGTCGTGGACTTCGTCGAACAGTGCCTCGTCGGAGGTCCTGAATTCGCCGGCGATGACGATCAGATTGTCGGCGACCAGGGTTTCGCAAGCGACCTTGGCGGTCGCTTCGCGGCTCAGGAAGGCATCGAGGATCGCATCGGAAATCTGGTCGGCGAGCTTGTCCGGATGGCCTTCCGAAACCGACTCGGAAGTGAACAGGTAGGTTCTGGAGTGCATCGCCGAATCCGCCTCAGTCGAACAGGATGACCTGGCGCACAGCCTCGCCCGAGGCCAGCCGGTCGAAGCCTTCGTTGATCTGGTCGAGCTTCAGGCGATGCGTGATCAGCTTGTCCACCGGCAGCCGGCCGGCCTTGAACAACTCGATGTAGCGCGGAATGTCGCGCGCCGGCACGGCCGAGCCGAGGTAGCTGCCCTTCAGCGTGCGCTCTTCGGCGACGAGGTTCACCGCCGGCACGTTGAAGGTGTGCGACGGCGGCGGCAGGCTGCAGGTGATCGTGGTGCCGCCGCGCCGGGTCATCTTGTAGGCGGCGTCGAGCGCCTGCACCGAGCTGGCGGCTTCGATGGCGATATCCACGCCGCCATTGGTCGCCGCCTTGATCTGCGCCACGAGATCGGGATCGTCGGCACGGAAGGCGTGCGTGGCGCCCAGCGCCAAGGCCGTTTCGAGCTTCGCCGGCAGGGTATCGACGGCGATGACCTGCCGCGCGCCGGCCGCCAGTGCACCGAGCACGGCGGACAGGCCGACGCCGCCGAGGCCTACCACGGCAACGGTCTGCCCGAGGCGAATCTGCGCCGAGTTGATCGCGGCGCCGACGCCGGTCAGCACCGCGCAGCCGAAGATCGCCGCGACGTCCGGCGGCAGGTCGGGCCTCACCTTGACCAGCGAGCCGCGATTGCACACGGCATATTCGGCGAAGCAGGAAACGCCGACCTGATGGTTCAGCGGCGTGCCGTTGGTGCGCGACAGATGGCGATGGCCGCCGACCATGGCGCCGGCGGCGTTGGCCGCGGCACCGGGTTCGCAGAGTGCGGGGCGGCCTTCGAGGCAGGGCAGGCAGTGGCCGCAACTGGGGACGAACACCAGCGCCACGCTGTCGCCGCGCACCAGATCGGTGACGCCGGGTCCGGTCTCCTCGACGATGCCGGCGGCTTCATGGCCGAGTGCCATCGGCATCGGCCGCGGGCGGTCGCCATTGACGACCGACAGGTCGGAATGGCACAGACCGGCCGCCGTAATCTTGACCAGCACTTCATTCGGGCCGGGTCCGGCGAGATTCACGGTTTCGATCGCGATCGGTCGCGTCTGCGCATAGGGCGGCGGGGATTGCATCTGGCTGAGGACGGCGGCGCGGATTTGCATGAGAATTTCTGCCTTGCTTGGGTTTATCGGCATCAGTCTACAGGATTAGATTTGGTGCCATGCCGAATCCGCGCTATTCGCTTGCCGCTCTGCTCGCCAGTTCGACGCTGGTGCTTGGCGCGTGCGGCGTCCTCAACTACGCTGCGCAGTCACCGGCGCCGGTAGTTTCAAGAGTTCCCGAAGGGACGCAGCGCGCTGGCGCTGGCGGTACGGCGAATAACGGCGGGTCGACGCCGAGCCCGGCCGGGGACATCAATCACAAGGCGAACGACGTGGTGCTGTTTGCACTGGGGCTGATCGAAACCGGCTACCGCTTCGGCGGCAAGAATCCGGAGGCCGGGCTCGATTGCAGCGGCATGGTCAGCTACGTCTACCAGAAGTCGGTCGACATGCAGCTCGCCGGCTCGGCCGCCGATCTGGCTCGCCTGGGCAAGCCCGTGCCGGCGGCACAACTGCGCCCTGGGGACCTGGTCTTCTTCAACACCCGCAATCAGGCCTACTCGCATGTCGGCATCTACATCGGCGACGAGCGCTTCGTGCATGCACCCAACAGTCGCGGCAAGGTGCGCACCGACAGCCTCAAGAGCGGCTGGTTCGCCGCCCGCTTCGAGGAAGGCCGGACTTACTTCGAGTAGGCGCGAGCCGGGTGGCGCCGTCGCTACCCTGAACCGGGTAGTCAAAATACGCGCTTGCCGGTATTCCCCGGGGGACCTGCGCGGCCGTATGCTGCATTCCAATGGCGGGCGGCCGTCGTTTCTTTGATCCGCTCCGAACCTGCTACTCCATCCTCGCGCAACGCGGGGTTTAAACCTCCGGCCCGAGCGATCCCGCCGGATTTTTTTGCCTGAGCCGACAATTCACCATGTCGCTACCATGCCTGCATCAGGAATGAACGGAGGCAAGCCATGACGACCTTGACCAAGCTCGCGCTCGGCATGATGGGCGCCTTGCGGCCGAAGCCCGCGCAAGGGGACCCGGCGACTTCGATTTCACTGCCGCCGCCCGTAAGGCAAGGTGGCCTGCCCCTGATGGAAGCGCTGGCCGCCCGGCACTCGTCGCGCGAATTTGCCGGCAAGCCGCTGCCCCTGCCCTTGCTGTCGAATCTGCTATGGGCGGCCTACGGCACCAACCGGGCCGATGGCGGCCGCACCGCCCCCTCGGCGCTGAATGCCCAGGAGATCGACGTGTTCGTCGCACTGCCTGCGGGAGCCTATCGCTATGACGCGGCGGTAAATCAGCTGCACCTCGTCGCGGCAAGCGACTTGAGGAGCGTCACGGGCTACCAGGATTTCGTCGATGAGGCGCCGCTGGACCTCGTATATGTGGCCGACCACGCACGCATGGGCCTGGTGCCGGTGGCGCAGCGCGAGTCCTATGCCTCGGCCGCGGCCGGCGCGATCGCGCAGAATGTGTACCTGTTCGCCGCCAGCAACAGGCTGGCTACGGTGATCCGCGCCTGGATCGACCGCACTGCGATTGCCGACGCGCTCGGGCTGACGCATGACCAGCAGGTATTGCTGTCGCAGACGGTCGGCTATCCCAAGAAACCGGCTTCATAGGCGCTGCGGTTTGCCGATCACGAGGTCGGCGAGCTGCCGCGCAATCTGTTCTATGGTGCGCGATCCGTCCGGCCGGTACCACTGTACCGTCCAGTTCAGTGCGCCGAGCAGAAACAGCCGCGCCACCTGGCTGTCATCGGCGATGAGTCCGGCACGCTTCAAGTCTTTCAGCGCCTTTTGCCACATGGCTTCGTAGCGATCCTTGAGTTCCACCAGCTCGGCCTGCACCTCGGGGTCCAGGTGGCGGCTTTCATGCAGCAGCGTCGCGGCGAAATCGCGGCCCTCGACTCCCAGCAACTGGCCCAGATGGGCGCGCAGCATGGCCTCGAAGGTGGCGCGCGGCGACTTGCCGGAGTGGGCGGCCACGGCCACGGCCGTGCTGATCGCCGTCAGGCCCTCCAGCACCACGGCGCGCAGCATGTCCTGCTTGGTCTTGAAATGATAGAAGGGCGAACCCGAACGCATGCCGACGGCACCCGCGATGTCGCGGATGGTGGTGGCGGAATAGCCCTTCGCGTGGAACAGCCGGCCGGCCGCGCGCACGATGTCGGCGCGACGATTGGTTTCCT
The DNA here is from genome assembly GCA_026399435.1 of Rhodocyclales bacterium. Taxonomy (GTDB): domain Bacteria; phylum Pseudomonadota; class Gammaproteobacteria; order Burkholderiales; family Rhodocyclaceae; genus Sulfuritalea. Next base: position 88,067 of record JAPLQX010000046.1, on the reverse strand, counting down.
CGGCGGCGGGCTTGCTTCTAGTCGCCATGACGTCCCGCGCCCTGGCGGAACCGGTCGGCGCCGGATTTCGCATCTCCGCTGTCCAGCGAAATCCGGCCGTGACGGCACTCGTTCTGCAGCGCTTCCGTCAGCGGCAGGCCCCATTGCTCGTAGCTGGAAAGGCGGTCGTGACGCATGCAGGTCTGCGGAAAGGCGGCGATCTGCGCGGCCAGCGCTTCCGCCGCGGTGCGTGCCGCGCCATCCGCGACCACGCGATTGGCCAGCCCGATCGCGAGCGCCTCGTCGGGGCCCACCGGCCGTCCGGTGAGAATCAGGTCGAGCGCTCGCGAATGGCCGATCAGGCGCGAGAGCCTAATCGTGCCGCCGTCGATCAGCGGCACGCCCCAGCGTCGGCAGAAGACGCCGAGGTTGGCAGACATTTCCATCACGCGCAGGTCGCACCAGAGCGCGAGTTCCAGTCCCCCGGCGACCGCGTAGCCGGCGACGGCGGCGATCACGGGCTTCGACAGCAGCATCCGGGTGGGGCCCAGCGGCGCATCGCCTTCTTCGCTGAGCTGCCACTCATCCGGGTTGGCAACAAAAGATTTCAAATCGGCGCCGGCACAGAAATGGCCGCCGGTGCCGCACAGCACCGCGACTGATGCAGAAGCGTCGGCGTCGAATTCACGGAAGGCGTTCGCCAACGCGATCGCCGTGGCGCGGTCGATCGCATTGCGTGCCGCAGGCCGGTCGATGATGATCGTAGTGACTGGGCCCTGGCGTTCAACGAGGACGCTCATGCTGCCGGCCGCCCGATCGCTTCGTGGTTGAAGTCGCCGCGGGCCTGCCCTTCGCTGATGGCGACCAGTTGCGGATACATGCGGTACATGTCGGCCACCAGTTCCTCGTAGGGCAGGTCGTCGAACTCGCCGCGCTGCCTGACGTATTCCATGTGGCGCTGCTTGGCCGAGTTGTAGGGGTGCATCAGCGAGTCGGTCACGCCGTCGAAGTCCAGCGGCGGCACGCCGAAACGCTGGCACATTTCGATGTTGAAGGCCGGCGTCGCCTTGACCCACTTGTCGTCGAGCCACAGGCTGACATAGCCGTGCCAGGCGAAGATGTCGGTGCCCATCAGGCGCGTGAGCTTCTCGGTCGACAGGTGATTCTTCACGTCGGCGAAGCCGGGCCGCGCCGGGATGCCGATCGCGCGCAGGCAAGCGGCATACAGCAGCGCCTTGGGTACGCAGTAGGCCACCCCGTTCAGCAGGGTCGTGCTGGCGCGCATTGCCTCACGCTTCATGCTGGAGCTGTAGGGGTCATAGCGGATGCCGTCGCGCACCGCGTAGTAGAGGCTCAAGGCCTGCTCTTTCGCCGTTGCCGTCCCGCGAAGCGGAGAGCCAGGCATGCAAAGCGCGCCGGCGCCAGCGCGGTGCGTCCCTGCGGGAACTGTTGCGGCGACGAACTCGCGGATGGCCGGATGCTCGTGGTCGATGAACTCTGTCGCGGCGAGCCAGGCCGGGTCGATCGCGCTCATGCAGCTTGCCCGGGCCAGGCACGAGCCAGCAGAGCCGCGAAATCGGTTGCGGCAGGCAGCGTGCCGAAGACCGTACCCCAATGGTTGGGCGTCAGGCGCGAGGCGCAGAAAGCCTCGCTCACTGGCGCAGGCGCATGGCGCAGCAGCAGCGCGCCCTGCATCGCCAGCGCAATGCCCTGGGTCAGTTCGCGGCCGCGGGTTTCGATGTCCTGCGGATTGGAGAGGCCATCCTTCAGCTTCGCGGCGAAGGCATCGAAGGCGCGGTTCTTTCCCAGCGCCGGCGCGATCTCTGCCGCCAGTACTTCGACGCTTCGCGGATGCCTTCCCATGGCGCGCAGCGTGTCGAGGCACATGACGTTGCCCGAGCCCTCCCAGATCGAATTGAGCGGGCTTTGCTTGAACAGGCGCGGCATCGGACCTTCATCGACGTAGCCGTTGCCGCCATGCACCTCCATCGCCTCGGCCACCATGGTCGGGCAGCGCTTGCAGATCCAGAACTTGGCCACCGGCGTGAGGATGCGCCGCAGCAGGCTTTCCGACTCGTCTTCCTGCGCGTCGAAGGCGCGCGCCAGGCGCATCGACAAGGCGGTGGCCGCCTCGGTTTCGAGCGCCATGTCGGCCAGCGTGTTCATCATCAGCGGCTGGTCCTTCAGCAGCTTGCCGAAGGCGGAGCGCAGGCTGGCGTGGTGCATCGCCTGCGACAGCGCGCCGCGCATGATGCCGGTGCTGCCGATCGCGCAATCGAGCCGCGTATAGACGCCCATTTCGAGCACGGTCGGAATGCCGCGCCCTTCCTCGCCGACCAGCCAGCCCTGCGAGCCCCAGAACTCGGCCTCGGTGCCGGCGTTGGAGCGGTCGCCCATCTTCTCCTTGAAGCGCTGGATGCGCAGTTCATTGAGGCGTCCGTCCGGCGTCCAGCGCGGCACGAAGAAACAGGACAGGCCCTTCGGCGATTGCGCCGTGACGAGGAAGGCGTCGCACATCGGCGCCGAGAGGAACCATTTGTGGCCGACGATGCGCCAGCTGCCGTCGCCATTGGGCTCGGCGCGCGTGGTGTTGGCGCGCACGTCGGAACCGCCCTGCTTTTCGGTGAGGCCCATGCCGATCAGCACGCCCTTCTTCTGCGCTGCCGGAATGAAGCGCTTGTCGTATTCGCGCGAGAGCATTTTCGGCATCCACTCGCGGGCGATTTCCGGTACGTGCTTGAGGACCGGCACGGCACCATAGGTCATCGTGGTCGGACACAGCGAGCCGTCCTCGATCTCGGCGAACATGACATAGGCCGCGGCGCGAGCCACGTGGGCGCCCGGTTTGGGGTCGGCCCAGGGGCCGGTGTCGCAGCCATGGCGCTTGAGCCAGCCGAGGCATTCGTGCCACGAAGGATGGAACTCGACCTCGTCGCGGCGGTTGCCGTAGCGGTCGAACAGCTTCGGTTGCGGCGGGTTGGCGTTGGCCAGGCGGCCATGCTCGATCCATTCCGCGCTGCCGACTTCGGCCCCGCGTGCGATCAGCCAGTCGTGCGCCCAGCCGGCGCCTTGCTGCTTCACGGCCTCCTGCAGCGGGACGTTGTTGAGATAGGCGTTGTAGTTCTCCAGCGCATGGGCCTGGTTGATGACCTCGTGCGTGGCGGTGAGGGGCGGATGAGTGAGTTGCATGATTGCTCCTTATTTCATCAGGTGCTTCGCCAGTGCCATGTAGGCCGGCAGAGAAATCGGATCGTTGGCGGGATTGGTCGCCACGGGGTTGGAGGCGAAGCGCGCGATTACCATCTCGGCCTTGGGGTCGATCCACAAGGCCTGGCCGTGAATGCCGCGCAGACTGTAGGCGCCGTGCTCGTTGTGCGAAACCCAGACCATGTTGCGATAGCTCCAGCCCGGCAGCGTGGCGTAAGCGGCCTTGGCGAAGTGCGCCTTGTCCCCGCCCTTGCGGATGTCGTCGATCACGGCCTTCGGCACGATCTGCTGGCCGTTGAACTTGCCTTCCAGGCGGAACATCTCGCCGACCCTGGCGAAGTCGCGCAGCGTGGCGGCCATGCCGCCACCGGCCGACGCGGTACCGACGCTGTCGACCGCAAAGTGGGCGTCTTCCTCGGCGCCGATTTTCTGCCAGATGGTTTCGGACATCAACTGCGCCATCGACTTGCCGCTGGCGCGCTGGATGATCCAGCCCAGCAGTTCGGCGTTGGGCGTCTTGTAGGCGAAGGCCTGGCCGTGTTCGCCTTCCTTCTTCAGTGGCAGCAGGAAGCCGTAGAGCGTGCGCGGGCCCTTGTAGTCGGGACGCGTCGGGAACCAGCCGCCCGCGGCGATGTACTGCCAGATCTCGGCATTGGGGTCGGCGTATTTTTCCGAATACTGCACGCCGGTGGTCATGTCCATGACCTGGCGCACCGTGGCATCGGCATAGGCGCTGTCCTTCATTTCCGGTACATAGGTCGTGACCAGCGCATTCGGGTCCAGCTTGCCTTCCTGCACCAGCATGGCGGCCAGGGTCCCGACGAAAGACTTGGTGGCCGACATCATGATGTGGGGCGTATGGGCATCCAGCGCGCCGAAATACTTCTCGTAGACGATCTTGCCCTTGTGCATGACGATGATGCCGTCGGCGTAGTTGGCGGCGAGCGACTGCGCCCAGGTCATGGTCTGGTCCTTGCCCAGCGGCGTGAAGGTAACCGCATCGAGGTCTGCGCGCTCGGCGCGGGGCAGCGCGCTGGCCTTGCCCGCGCCGCGCCAGACATTGACGGTGGGGCCGAGTTCGCGGAAATGCGTGAAGGCCCAGCGAATCTGCGGAAACTTCCAGTTGCTGCCGTCGGCGATGCGGATGGTTTTGTCGGCTGCGGGCGGAAAGCCCTGCATCAGGCCCAGCGTACGCGGATCGCTGGCGGCCGCATCGGGCGGCGCCGGAGGCGTTTGGGCGAGAGCGGCACTGGCGGCGAGCAACAAGGCGAGGCTGGCAAACGAACGCATGCTGATGCTCCTTTGGCGGGTGCGAGACGGCGATTCTTGTCCCGCCCCGTTTGCTTGTCAAGCAAGCGCTTGCTTGGTAGCATGGCGACCCCATATCGCAAGCCTTGGATCCAAGACGGAGAGCCTCCCATGATGTCGATTCCGCGCACCCTGTTTGAAGAAGACCACGAAGCGTTTCGCGACACCGTGCGCCGCTTCATGGAGCAGGAAGTCGCTCCCCACCACGCGCGATGGGAAGAGCAGTCGCACGTCGATCGCGAGATCTGGAACAAGGCTGGCGCCGCCGGCCTGCTCTGCGCGACCATGCCGGAGGAATATGGCGGCGTCGGCGTGGACAAGCGCTTCTCGGTCATCGTCATGGAGGAGGCGGCGCGCATCAACGCCACCGGCCTGGGCTGGGGACTGCATTCGGAAATCGTCGCGCCCTACCTGCTGCATTACGGCAGCGAGCATCTGAAGCAGAAATACCTGCCGAAAATGGCCAGCGGCGAGATGATCGGCGCCATCGCCATGACCGAGCCGGCCGCAGGTTCCGATCTGCAGGGCGTGCGTACCACTGCCGTGAAGGACGGCGATTACTACATCCTCAACGGCTCGAAGATTTTCATCACCAACGGCTACCTCTGCGACCTCGTCATCGTCGTCGCCAAGACCGATCCGGCGAAGGGCGCCAAGGGCACCAGCCTGCTGGTGGTCGATACCTCGATGCCCGGCTTCACCAAGGCCAAGCCCTTGCACAAGGCCGGCATGAAGGCGCAGGACACCTGCGAACTGTTCTTCGACAATGTTCGTGTGCCGGCGGAAAACCTGCTCGGCGAAGAAAACAACGGTTTCGTTTACCTGATGCAGGAACTGCCCTGGGAGCGCCTGCAGATCGCCGTGATCGCGATGGCCTCGGCCGAGGCGGCGATCGACTGGACAGTGACCTACACGCGCGAGCGCAAGGCCTTCGGCCAGGAGATCATGAAGTTCCAGAACACCCGCTTCAAACTGGCCGAGCTGAAAACCGAGGTGCAGATCGGCCGCGTCTTCGTCGATCGCTGCATCGAACTGCTGCTGCAAGACAAGCTTGACCCGGCGACGGCGTCGATGGCCAAGTATTGGTGCACCGACTTGCAGTTCAAGGTGATGGACGAATGCGTGCAATTGCACGGCGGCTATGGCTACATGTGGGAATATCCGATCACCCGCGCCTGGGCCGACGCCCGCGTGCAGCGCATCTACGGCGGCACCAATGAAATCATGAAAGAACTCATCAGCAGGAGCCTGTAATGACCGAAGCGTTCATATACGACGCCGTGCGCACGCCGCGCGGCAAGGGCAAGCAGGGTGGCGCGCTGAACCAGGCGACGCCGATCTATCTGGCTGCGACGGCGCTGCGCGCCTTGCGCGACCGCAACGCACTGGATACATCGAAGGTCGATGACGTGGTGCTCGGCTGCGTCGAGCCGGTCGGCGAGCAGGGCGCCGATATCGCGCGTGTCGCGGCCTTGTATGCCGACTACGCGACCAGCGCGCCGGGCGTCACCGTCAGCCGCTTTTGCGCTTCGGGCCTCGAGGCCTGCAACCAGGCCGCGGCGCAGATCATGTCCGGGCAGGCCGACCTCGTGGTCGGCGGCGGCGTCGAGTCGATGTCGCGCGTGCCGATGTTTTCCTCCGGCGGCGCCTGGCCCATCGATCCACAGGTGGCGGCGAAGACGGGCTTCGTGCCGCAGGGCATCTCGGCCGACCTGATCGCGACCAAGTGGGGCTTTTCGCGCCACGATGTCGACAGCTATGCCGCAGAGTCCCAGCGCCGCGCCAAGGCAGCTTGGGACGAAGGACGCTTCGCCAAATCGATCGTGCCGGTGAAGGACATCAATGGCCTGATCATGCTCGACCGCGACGAATACATGCGGCCGGAAACGACGATGGAATCGCTCGGCACTTTGAAGCCCGCATTCCAGGAGCAGGGCGAGAAATACGGCTTCAACAGCGTGATGCTGCAGCGTTATCCGGAAGTCGAGCGCATCAACCATGTGCATCACGCCGGCAACAGCTCGGGCATCGTCGATGGCGCCGCGGCCGTGCTGTTCGGCACGAAGGAAATGGGTGCTGCGCTGGGCTTGAAGCCGCGCGCGCGGATCCGCTCCTTCGCGTCGATCGGCTCGGAGCCATCGATCATGCTGACCGGGCCCTCGTATGCCGCCGAGAAAGCGCTCAAGCGCGCCGGCATGAAGATCGGCGACATCGACCTGTTCGAGCTCAACGAAGCCTTCGCCGCCGTGGTGCTGCGCTTCATGCAGGTGCTCGACGTCGCGCACGACAGGATGAACGTCAATGGCGGCGCCATCGCCATGGGTCATCCGCTGGGCGCCACCGGCGCCATGATTCTCGGCACGCTGCTCGACGAACTCGAGCGCCGCAACCTGTCCACCGGCCTCGCGACGCTCTGCGTCGGCGCCGGCATGGGCACCGCCACGATCATCGAAAGGGTCTGAAATGCTCAACTACTCTGTCGATGCAGAAGGCATCGCCACCGTCGAATTCGACTACCCGGACAAGTCGCAGAACATCCTCAACGCCGCTTCGATGGGCGCTTACGCCGACGCGATGCAGAAGGCTCTGGCCGATCCCGCGGTGAAGGGCATCGTCGTCGCCTCGGCGAAGAAGGACTTCATCGCCGGCGGCGATCTCGCCGAGCTCGGCGCCGCCACCGATGCAGCCGCCTTCCACGCCAGCATCAGCGCCTGGCACAAGCTCATGCGCGCCATCGAACTCGGCGGCAAGCCCGTGGCGGCCGCACTGAACGGCAGCACGCTGGGCGGCGGCATGGAAGTCGCGCTCGGCTGTCATTACCGCGTCGCGGCCGACAACCCGAAGGCGCGCTTCGGCTTCCCCGAAGTCACCCTCGGTCTGCTGCCCGGCGCCGGCGGCACGCAGCGCCTGCCGCGCCTGGCCGGCATGATGGCGGCGGCGCCCCTGCTCATGGAAGGCAAGCGCATCAAGGCCGCCGAGGCGCAAAAAATCGGCATGATCCACGCCGTGGTGGCGGCGGGCGAGGAGCGCAAGGCGGCGCGGCAATGGGTCGTCGATTCGTTGGCGTCCGGTGCCAAGCCGCTGCAGCCCTGGGATGCCAAGGGCTTCAAGATTCCCGGCGGCGGCCCGAACACACCTTCCGGCATGCAGATGCTGATGGCGGCCAATGCCATGCTGCGCGAGAAGACCTACGACAACTATCCGGCGCCGCGCCATATCCTCTCCTGCGTCTATGAGGGTCTGTCGACCAACCTCGACACCGGGCTCGCCATCGAGGCGCGCTACTTCACCAATCTGGTGATGTCGCCGGTGTCGAAGAACATGATCCGCAGCCTGTTCTTCGGCATGCAGGAAGCCAACAAGCTGGCCTCGCGTCCTGCGAATTTGGCAAACCCGGTGCCGCAGCAGAAGTATTCGAAGATCGGCATGCTCGGCGCCGGCATGATGGGCGCGGGCATCGCGATGTCGACCGCGACGGCCGGCATCGATATCGTGTTGCTCGATACGACGCAGGAAGCGGCCGACAAGGGCAAGGACTACGCGCGCAAGCAGTGGAGCAAACAGGTGCAGCGGGGCCGCATGACGCCCGAGGCGATGGAAGCGCTGCTGGCCCGCATTCATCCGACCGCCAGCTACGCCGATCTCGCCGGCTGCGAGTTGGTCATCGAGGCCGTGTTCGAGAAGCGCGAGATCAAGGCCGACGTGACGAAGAAGACCGAGGCCGTGATCGCTGCCGATGCGATCTTTGCATCGAACACCTCGACCCTGCCGATCACCGGCCTGGCCGAAGCCAGCGTGCGCCCGGCCAACTTCATCGGCCTGCACTTCTTCTCGCCGGCGGAAAAGATGCCGCTGGTCGAGATCATCGTCGGCAAGGCCACCTCGGACGCGACGCTGGCGCGCTCCATGGACTATGTGCGGGCCATCGGCAAGACGCCGATCGTGGTCAATGATTCACGCGGCTTCTACACCAGCCGCGTCTTCGGCACCTATGTCTCGGAAGGCATGGCCCTGCTCGAGGAAGGCGTGCCGCCGGCGCTGATCGACAAGGCGGGATTGATCGCCGGCATGCCGGTCGGCCCGTTGGCGCTGGCCGACGAAGTCTCGATCGAACTGGTGCACAAGATTGCGCAGCAGACCCGCGCCGATCTAGGCAAGGCCTATGTCGAGCGTGCCGCCGATCGCGTCGCGGCGAAGATGGTGGCTGCGCTCGGCCGGCTCGGCCGCAAGTCGGGCGCCGGTTTCTACGACTATCCGGCGGACGGGCCGAAGCACTTGTGGCCGGGGCTCGCGGAGCAGTTCCCGCCAAGAGTCGGCGCTAGCGCTCTGCGTGCCGGGGATACCCCTTCGGGGGCCGACAACGAGGCGATGTTGTCCCTCGAAGAAATCGTCGAGCGCCTGATCCTCGTCCAATCGGTGGAAACGGTGCGCTGCCTCGAAGAGAAGGTATTGCGCGCGCCGATCGACGCCGATGTCGGCGCCATTCTCGGCTGGGGCTATCCGCCCTTCCGCGGCGGCCCGATCGGTTGGCTGCATACGCTCGGCGCGGCGCAGTCCGTCGCGGCGCTCGACCGCCTGGCGGAACGGCACGGCCCGCGTTTCGCGCCGCCGAAATTGTTGCGCGACATGGCGGCGCGAGGCGAACGCTTTTACCCGGCTTGATGCATAATTGACACCTGAAGCAGACTCGCAAAGAGCGCTAAAACAGTAGTTTTCCCCCGGAGGAGATATCGGGTGTTGCAGCTCCTGCAATTGATCGTTAGCGGGGCGGCGATCGGTTGCATCTATGCACTGATCGCGCTCGGCTTCGTGCTTATTTACAAGGCGACGGAAACCGTCAATTTCGCCCAGGGCGATTTGATGATGATCGCCGGTTTCCTTGGCCTCACCGCCATGACGGTGGCCGGCCTTCCATTCTGGTTGGCCTTCCTCCTTACCATTGTCGCCATGGCGCTGCTCGGCATGGGCACCGAGCGCCTGGTGCTGCGCCCGCTGTTGGGCCAGCCGGCCTTCACCTTCGTCATGATGACCATCGGCCTCGGCTACCTGGCGCGCGGCCTGGTGACCATGATTCCCTACTGGGGCACCGAGACCCACAGCTTGCCGGTTCCATACAAGGACGAGGTGATCTGGTTCGGCGGCGAGGGCAAGGGACTCGTGGTGTCGGTCGAACACCTGGTGATCATTCTGGCCACGGTCGTGCTGGTCGCGCTGCTGTACTTGTTCTTCCGCTACACGCGGCTGGGCATCGCCATGCAGGCGACCTCGCAGAATCAGCTCGCCGCCTTCTACATGGGCATCCCGGTGCGCCGCGTGAACATGCTGATCTGGGGTCTGTCCTCGGCCATCTGCGGCGTGGCCGGGCTGCTGCTGGCGCCGATCACATTCGTCCATGCCAACATGGGCTTCGTCGGGCTCAAGGCCTTTCCGGCGGCGGTGGTCGGCGGCTTCGGCAGCATTCCCGGCGCACTGGTCGGCGGGCTCATCATCGGTATTGTCGAGTCGCTCGCCGGCTTCTACCTGCCCGAGGGATTCAAGGACATCGCCGCCTACGTGGTGGTGCTGGTGATGCTGGTGGTAAAGCCCAACGGCCTGTTCGGCGACAACCTGACGAAGAAGGTCTGAGCCCGAAATGCACTTCATATTCAAAACCCGCTACGAACAGGACATTTCCCTTTTCAAGCATTCCGGCCAGCGCTTCTGGTATGCCGCGCTGGCGGTGGCGGCGGTGGCGGCACCCTGGCTGCTTTCCGAATACACGCTGTCGCAGGTCACCTTCATCGGCATCTATGCCATCGTCTGTCTCGGCCTGATGCTGCTGGCCGGCTTCACCGGGCAGGTCTCGCTGGGGCATGCCGGCTTTCTCGCCATGGGTGCCTATACCGAGGCCTATCTGCAGGCCAACGGCTGGCCTTTCGTGATGTCGCTGCCCATGTCGGCGCTGGTGGCCGGGATTACCGGCATCATGATCGGCCTGCCGGCCCTGCGGGTAAAGGGCATGTATCTGTCGATTGCCACGCTGGCTTTCGGCTTCATTCTTGAACAGGTGGTGGTGAGCGCCGAAGGCATTACGGGCGGCAACGCCGGGCGCCAGGTCGGAAAACTGACGATCGCCGGCATCGACTTCGATGACGGAACGAACTTCTACTACCTCGTCACCGTCATTGCCGTGCTTTGCGTTCTGGGCGTGCTTAACCTGCTGCGCAGTCCGACCGGTCGCGCCTTCGTCGCAATCCGCGATTCCGAGGTCTCCGCACAGAGCATGGGCATCAACCTGGCGCACTACAAGACCGTCGCCTTCGCCCTGTCCGCCGCGCTGGCAGGGATTGCCGGGGCGCTCTACGCGCACAAGATCCGCATCATCACACCCGATCAGTTCGGTTTCCTGCAGTCGATCGAACTGCTGATGATGGTGGTCATTGGCGGCCTCGGCTCGATCCAGGGTGCGATCTTCGGTCCGGCCTTCTGGTTTTTGGTGCAGCAGCTGATCGTGACCGGCAAGGACTGGCTGCCCCCCGCACTGGGCCAGCAGACCGGATTGCAACCGACGATTTTTGGCATCATCCTGATCGCCATCGTGTTGTTCGAGCCGATGGGTTTGTACGGGCGCTGGCTGAAGTTCCGCACCTTTCTGGAGATCTTTCCCTTCTACCGCAAGGGCATGTTCAAGCGGCAGAAGAGCTACATGAAATCGGAGAGAATGAAATGAGAATGCAAGCATTCTCATTTCATTCCTCGGGCGCGCACGCGCGCCGAGACAGGTGGTGGGCCTTCCCCCCGGCCCCGTTCCACGGGGAGGGGGTGACTGCTGAGGTTCGCGGGCTGCGCCCACTCCGGAGGCTGGCATGACCGCGCCGATGCTCGAAGCGGTCAACCTGTCGGTGCAGTTCGGCGGCCTCAGGGCGGTGAACAACGTTTCCTTCGGCGTCTGGCCGAACGAGGTGTTTTCCCTGATCGGTCCCAATGGCGCCGGCAAGACGACCATCTTCAACCTGATCTCCGCGCTGTACCGGCCGACGTCGGGCGAAGTGCGCTTCGAGGGCGAAGTGATTTCACGCATGCCGCCGCACGTCGTAGCACGGCACGGCATCGCCCGCACCTTCCAGAACATCGAGCTGTTCGAGCATGCTACCGTGCTGCAGAACCTGCTGGTCGGCCGCCATTGCCATCGCCACACCGGCTGGTGGCAGGACATGCTGTTCACCGGCTCGGTGCGCCGCGCCGAGCTCGAGTTTCGCCGCCAGGTTGAAGAGGTCATCGAGTTCCTCGACCTGCAGCACTATCGCGACAGCATGGTGGTCGGCCTGCCTTACGGCGTGCGCAAGGTGGTCGAGCTGGCGCGGGCGCTGTCGATGCGGCCGCGCCTGCTGCTGCTGGACGAACCTTCGTCGGGTCTCAATACCGAAGAGACGGAGGACATGGGTTTCTGGATCGAGGACATCAAGGCCGACCTGGGCATTACCGTGATCATGGTCGAGCACGACATGGGGCTGGTTTCGCGCGTGTCCGACCGGGTGCTGGCGCTCAATCTGGGCGAGGTGCTGACCTTGGGCACGCCGCAGGAAGTCCAGTCGCATCCGGGCGTGATCGAGGCTTATCTTGGAGGCACGGCTGATGCCTGACGAACCGCAGCCCATTCTCCAGCTCAACAACGTCGAAGCCTCCTATGGCGCCGTGAAGGCCATCCGTGGCGTGTCGCTGAACGTGTCGCCGGGCTCGATCGTGACCGTGCTCGGCTCCAACGGCGCTGGCAAGACGACAATCCTGAAAACCATTTCCGGCATCCTCGATCCACAGAAGGGCAGCATCCTCTTCCGCAACGACAAGCTCGAAGGCCGCGATCCGGCATGGATCGTCCGCCAGGGACTGGTGCATGTGCCGGAAGGCCGCGAGATCTTTCCGCTGCTGACGGTGCGCGAGAACCTGTTGATGGGCGCCTATACGCGGCCGGTTGCCGACAGGGACGCCGTGGCGAAGGACATCGAGGATGTCTTCGCCTACTTCCCGATTCTCAAGGAGCGTACGCATCAGCCCGCCGGACAACTCTCCGGCGGCCAGCAGCAGATGCTGTCGATCAGCCGCGCGCTGTTGGCGAAGCCGACCATGATGCTGCTCGACGAGCCCAGCCTGGGCTTGTCGCCCAAGCTGACCACGGAAATCTTCGAGATCATCGTGCGCATCAACCGCGAGCGCGGGGTGACGCTGCTGGTGGTCGAACAGAACGCGCACATCGCGCTGAAATACGCCGATTACGGCTATGTCCTCGAAATCGGCCGCATCGTGATGCACGATACCTGCGCCGCCCTGCGCGAGAAGGACGACATCAAGGAGTTCTACCTCGGCGTCAAGGAAGCCGGCGTGCGCGAGGGGCGGCGCTGGAAGAAGAAAAAGACATGGAGATAATTGTGGGCAGGTGCGATGTGGCAGCTTGACGGCAAACACTACTGGGCCGAGCATGACGTCGTCGTTCCCGGCGACAACCTGCCCGAGATGTTCTGGAACGCCGTCGATAAGCGCGGCGACAAGACGCTGTTCCGTCAGAAGAAGTACGGTCTCTGGCAGAGCCTGTCGTGGAACGAAGTGGGCGCGATCGTGCGCGAAGCCGGCATGGGCCTGCTCGAGCTCGGGTTTGAAGTGGGCGAGACCGCGTCGATACTCGGCAATACGCGGCAGGAATGGCTGTTCTCGGATCTTGCCGTGCTCTCCTGCGGCGGCATCAGTTCCGGCATCTATCCCACCGATGCGGCGAGCCAGGTCGAATACCTGACGTCGGACTCCAATTCCGTGCTGATCTTCGTCGAGGACGACGAGCAACTCGACAAGGCGCTCGAAGTGCGGGAACGCCTGCCGAATCTGCGCAAAATCGTAGTCTGGGACATGGACGGCCTGCGCGATCTGGATGACGGGCAGGTGATCAGTTTCGACACGCTGTGCGAACTCGGTCGCGCGCACCTGGCCCGGCTCGGCAGCACCGCCGCCGACGCCGAGTGGCGCGCGCGCATAATTTCTCGCCAGCCCGAAGAACTGGCGATCCTGATCTACACCTCGGGCACGACGGGCAGGCCCAAGGGCGCCATGCTCTCGCATCGCAATATCCTGAAAACCATACGCAGCTTCAACATGGTCATTGCCCAGGGCGAGGACGATGAGCGCATGTGCTTCCTGCCGCTATGCCATGTCGCCGAGCGCAACGGCGGCGCCTATTATTCGATCTACACCGGGACCAAGCTGAACTTCGTCGAGAATCCGGAGACCATTCCCGAAAACGTGCGCGAGATCGCGCCGACGGTATTTGTCGCCGTGCCGCGGGTCTGGGAAAAGTTTTACTCGGGCGTCAGCATTGCGCTCAAGGAATCCAATGCCTTCGAGCGCTGGGCTTACAAGCTGGCGATCGGCATCGGTCTGGCGCGGGTGAAGCGTTACGAGGCGCGGCAGCCGATCAGCGGCGGGCTGACCTTCGCCCATTGGCTGGCCCGCGTGCTGGTGCTGAACAATGTCCGCAAACTCATCGGCATTCATCGCAGCCGCATGCTGATTACCGGCGCCGCGCCGATCTCGCCCGACCTGGTGCGCTGGTACATGGCGCTCGGGGTGCCCATGCTGGAGGTGTGGGGCATGACCGAAACCGGAGGCGGCTCGACCGCGATGCCGATCGAGCGCATCAAGCCGGGTTCGATCGGCGTGCCGGGCACCATGAACGAGGTCAAGCTGTCGGCCGCGGGCGAGATCATGGTGCGTGGCCCGAATGTCTTCATGGGCTATCTCAACCAGCCGGAAAAGACCGCGGAGACCATCGATGCCGACGGCTGGCTGCATACCGGTGATGTCGGTACCGTCGACGAAGAAGGCTTCTACCGCATATCGGACCGGCTCAAGGACATCATCATTACCGCCGGCGGCAAGAACATCACGCCCTCGGAGCTCGAAAACCAGATCAAGTTCTCGCCCTACGTCACCGATGCCGTGGTCATTGGCGACAAGCGGCCCTACCTGGTCTGCCTGATCATGATCGATCAGGAGAACGTCGAGAAGTTCGCCCAGGACAACGACGTGCCCTTCTCCAACTACGTCAGCCTGACCCGCTCGGCGGAAGTGCAGAAGCTGATCGGCAGCGAAATCGAGCGGGTGAACCAGCAGTTCGCCCGCGCCGAGCAGGTCAAGAAGTTCCGCCTGATCGAGAAGAAGCTCGGCGCCGAGGACGAGGAGTTGACCCCGACCATGAAATTGAAGCGTAAGCTAGTCAGTCAGAAATATGCCGAGTTGATCGAGTCGATGTATCGCGACTAGGTTGATTACGGCTTTCGTTTTAACCGGCAAACGGAGGAGAGCGCAATGAAGGGTTACACCAAACTGGCTGCGGCATTGCTCGCGGCTGCAGGAGTCGGCGCTGGCGCCACGGCGCTGGCCGCCGAGCAGATGGGCGTCAGCAAGAACGAGATCGTGGTCGGCACCATTCAGGACCTGTCCGGTCCGCTGGCCGGCTATGGCAAGGCCTTGCGCTTCGGCATGCAGATGCGTGTCGACGAGATCAACGAGCAGGGTGGCATCAACGGCCGCAAGCTCAGGTTCGTCGTCGAAGACAGCGGCTACGATCCGAAGAAGGGCTTGCTCGCGGCGCAGAAAATGGTACAGCAGGACAAACTCTTCGCCATGGTCGGTACCATCGGTACCGCAGTCAATCTTGCAACCTTTCCCACCCTGTTCGACAGGGGCGTGATGAACCTGTTCCCGCTGACGGCCGCACGCGAAATGTACGAGCCGTTGCACAAGCTGAAGTTCTCCTTCGCTGCTCCCTATTACAACCAGATGCGCATGGGCGTGAAGTGGATGGTCAAGGAGCGCGGCGCAAAGAAGTTCTGCGCCATCTACCAGGACGATGACTTCGGTACCGAGGTGTTGAAGGGAGCGGAAGACGGCCTCAAGGACATCAAGATGGGCTATGCCGAAGTTACTTCGTTCAAGCGCGGCGCTACCGACTTTTCGGCGCAAGTGTCCAAGATGAAGGCGGCGGACTGCGACACCGTGGTGCTGGGCACCATCATCCGCGAGACCATCGGCACCATCGGTACCGCGCGCAAGCTGGGCTGGAATCCGAACTTCATCGGTTCCTCGGCGGCCTACACCGACCTGATTCACAAGCTCGGGGGCAAGGCCATGGACGGTTTGTACGCTACGCATACCGTCTCGGTGCCCTACATGGATGATCCGTCGAAGAACGTACGTGACTGGGGTGCCAAGTACAAGGCCAAGTTCAACGAAGATCCCGGCCTGTTCTCGGCCTATGGCTACGAAGCGATGGACATGTTTGCGCAGACCGTAAGGAAGACGGGCGCCAACCTGACCACCGACAGTTTCATCAAGACGCTGGAGAGCACTACCTTCCCGCGCGACATGTTCGGCAGCGACGAGTTCAGCTTCACGCCGAAGCAGCACCTGGGCAGCGACAAGGCGCGCATTGGCCAGATCCAGAACGGTCGCTGGGCGGCTTTGACCGACTACATGAGTCACTAAGATCTAGCCCGTTCGGGCAAATTGCAGTCTTGTAACGGGCGTCCTGATCAGGACGCCCGTTGCTTTTATGTCCCGGGCCTCTGGCCCGGGACGGTATCCCGGCGATATATCCCGTGCCGGGTGCAGGGAATGGTATCTCGGCAATGCTTCACCGGCATCTGGCGATCTCGGCATCCGTCATGACCGGCTTGAGCACGCAGCGCGGCGCAAGCGTCGCCTGCTGGCGCGCCAATTCCTTCCGCTTCTTTTCCTCGGCCTTGCGCAACGCTTCCTGCCGACGGTCTTCCTCGGCTTCCTTGGCCAGGCGTTCGATCTCTGCGTTTTTGCGCGCCTCGTCTACCTTGCGTTTATCCTCGGCCAGCTTCGCCAGTTCCAATTTCTGACTTTGCTTTGGCGCGTGAAGTTGCGGGTCTTCAGGGTCGGCTTCCTCCCTGCTGGTCTTCTTGCTTGCTGCAGACTTTGAATCCGAGGCGGACTTCGCAGCAGGTGCCGCGGACGACAAGTCGCTGCCGCCGGCGTTGCTGGCGCTGGAAAAAGTGATCAGCAGTGCTGCGATCAGGGTCTGGATTGCGGGTGCTGCCTTCATGAATGCTTCGCGGTTTGATCTCGGGCCGCAAGACTAGCGGGAACCGCTTGCCGATTCAAGTCGTGATGACGCAAGGTCGTTCCTCCTCATCCAGCGGCTCGAACCACGTCAGCTGCTTTTCGAGCACGGCCACGGTGGCTTCCGAGGCATCGCCGCTGCGCGCGATGAGGCGGCGGCACAGCTCTGCGGCGGGTGCTTCCGTGAGCAAGATCCGGAAGTCGGCACCCAGCTCGTCCGCCAGGGCGCGGAACGACGCGCGTTCTGCGCGCTTCAAAAAGGCCGCATCGACGATCACCGGCCAGCCGGTGGTGAGGAGATCGCGGGCGAGCGCGCGCATCCGTGCATAGGTTCGCGTGGTCGCCTCGGCCGTGTAGATGCCGCCATCCAGCGTCGAGCCGCTGCTGTCCTGCGCCGCCAGCCCGAACAGGCGCTTGCGTTCGACGTCGGAGCGCAGGCGCAGGGTGCTGCCGGCCGCGGCGTCTGCCGGCGCCAGCAGTCGCGCCGTTGTGGCGGTGGTCTTGCCCGAACCCGAAAGGCCGCAGGTGATCACAAGAGTCGGCGCTGGCGGCACGGCGATTTGCCAGGCCAGTTGCAGGTAGCCGCGGGCTGCTTCGATTTCGCTCTGCGCTTGGGCCGCGTCTTCCTGCCGGGCACGCAGGGCCGCGACCTTGGCGCGCACCACGGCGCGGTACACCGCATAGAAGCGCAGCACGGCCAGCGCCTGGAAGTCGCCGCCGGCCTCCAGCCAGGCATTCAGCAGCCAGGCAGCGAGCCCCGGCCGGCCGTGGTCGAGCAGGTCGATCCAGACGAAAGCGATTTCGCTGGCCGCATCGTTCCAGCGGAAATCATCGTTGAATTCGATGCAGTCGAAGGGCGTCACTTGGCCATCGATCAGTACCAGGTTGGCCAGATGCAGGTCACCGTGGCCCTCGCGGATGAAGCCGCCGGCCTTGCGTGCGGCGAAATCGGCGGCGCGGCGGGCGAATTCCGCGTTGGTCCAGCGCGCCAGCTGCTCGACCTGCGGCTGCTCGCCTTGCGGCAAGAGCTGGCGCAGTTCGACGAAATTTTCCTGCGCCGCGGCCAGTACCTGCCGCGGCGCGCCGAAGCGCGTGCCGGGGGCAGCCACGGCCGCCCTCTCCTCGAACGCGCAGAGCGTGGCGGCAAGCTGGGAGAGATGGCCGGGCTGCAATTCGCCGCGTGCCGCAACCCGGTCGAGGCGGCCATTTTCGTCGAAGCGGCGCATGTGCACCGCCCACTCGATCGCCGGCTGCAGGCCGAAGCGGGGCTGCTCCGGCGTGCCGCCGATCGGCACCACGTCGAGGTACAGATCCGGGGCGAGGCGGCGGTTGAGCACCAGCTCGGCGCGGCAGCACGTCTCGCGTTTGGCCAGCGTGCCGTAATCGAGAAAGGGCAGCGTGATCGCCTTCTTGATCTTGTAGGCGAACTCGCCCGCCAGCAGCAGCCATGAGGCATGGGTCTCGATCAGCTCGACCCGGTCGGCGGGATGCGCATAGCTGCGCGGATCGAGGAGTGCCGTGATCAGGGGTGGCAGGGCAGCGGACATGACCGCCATTATGACCTCCGCCCATCGGCCCCCGGCGGCATGGAGGTTTTTTGAAAAAGGGGGGTTGACACAAACGAACGATCGTTCTATAAGGAATGCATGGGCAAAGGCGAACAGACAAGACAGGTCATCCTCGACGAAGCGTTCTCGCTGGCGAGTTGCATCGGCGTCGGCGGCCTGAGCATCGGCGTGCTGGCTGACCGCACCCACATGTCGAAGAGCGGCCTGTTCGCCCATTTCGGTTCGAAGGAGGAGTTGCAACTCGCCGTCCTGCGTGAATCGCAGCAACGCTTCGCCGAAGTGGTCGTGCGCCCGGCCTTGCGCTTGCCCCGCGGTCTGGCTCGCTTGCACGCCATCGTGGTCAACTGGCTGGACTGGACCAAGACCTGCAATCTGCCGGGAGGCTGTGTGATCAACGCCGCCGCCGCGGAGTTCGACGACCAGCCCGGCCCCCTGCGCGACGAGGTCAGGAACGCCTTGCTGGCATTGAACCGCACTTTGGCCGAGACCGTGGCCAAGGCCGTGGCGACCGGTGAATTGCGCTCTGATACCGACGTCGAGCAATTTGTCTTTGAATTGAACGGGATCTACCAGGTGACGCAGCAGAGCCGCCGCCTCTTCAACGACCCGGACGCGGACCGTCGGGCGTTGGCAGCATTCGATCGACTGGTTCGCGACTACGCAGTCATTCATGCAAAGGAGTGATCATGGAACTGAATCTCAAGCCTGCTTTTTTTTGGCCAATAAATAGCACGAGCGTTCGTTCGTTTAAGTTCTCGACCAAACTGTTCTGGCAGCGCGCGATCTTCCGCGTCCTGTTCCAGGCCGCACCGAGACATGCCGTGGAGCGTGCGATCCGCGTGATGCTGACGCCGCCGCGCCAGCCCTTTTCCGACGCCGAACTTGCGCTGCTGGAAGAAGCCAGCCTGCTGCCGGTGCCGCTTATTCCTGGCCGCCTGATCGCCTGGCGCTGGGGCCGCGCGGCGGACCCAGCGGTGGTTCTGGTGCATGGCTGGGGCGGGCGCGGAACCCAGATGCGCGGCTTCATCGAGCCCCTGCTGGCACGTGGTTTTTCCGTCGTGGCCTACGATGCGCCCGGGCATGGCATGACCGGCGGCGTCGAGTCTTCGCTGCCGCACTTTCTGCAGGGGCTCAATGCGGTGCTCGATCATCTCGGTCCGGTGCATGCCATCGTCGGCCATTCGCTGGGTGGTGCGGTCGCCGCTATGGCCCTGGCGCAACGGCCGGCGGTGAAGCGGGCGGTGCTGATCGCGCCGCCCGCGAGCTTGGCCGATTCCTCGCGGCGCATCGCGGAGGCCCTGCAATGGCCGGAGGCCCTGCGCGCGGCCGTGCAGCGCCGCATCGAGTATCGCTTCGGCCTGAACTGGAGCGACTTCGAGGCGGAGCGGGCCAGCGGTGAGCAGCCTCTGCTGGTGATTCACGACCGCCAGGACCGCGAAGTGCCGTTCGGCGAAGGCCATCGCCATGTGCGTAGCTGGCCGCGTGCGCGCCTGCTGGAAACCAGCGGACTCGGCCATCGTCGTGTGCTCGAAGATTCCGCGGTGATCGAGGCCAGTGCCGACTTTGTCGTCGGAGACCGGTCGTGAGCGCGCGCCAGCTCTGGGCCGAGCCGACGCAGTTTCAGGTGCGCGCGGCCGGTTCGCATGACCACGCCCGAGTCGCCCGCTTTCTCGCCGCGATGGACCGCGACGGACTCTACGAGCGCCATTTCGCGCATGGCGAAGCGCCGAACCTGGCACTGTTGCGCCGCATGGAGGCGCTCGACCAGCGCGAACGCGTCGCTGTGCTGGCGGTTGGCTACGAAGGCGAAGTGCTGGGCCACGCCGAGTACGTCGCGGAGCACGGCGCGGCGGAATTTGCCCTGATGGTGCTGCCCCTGTTTCGCCACCATGGCATCGGTAGAAGGCTGCTGAATGCCCTGCTGGAACTCGCCACGGCCGTCGGGCAACGCGAGATGCACGGTATCATTCAGGCCACCAACACGCGGGCGCTGCAACTGGTCCGGAACAGCGGCTTTCGCCTCGTCCCCGGCGAAGACCGCACGACCGTGATAGCCTCGCGCTCGTTGCCGCCGATCCCGGAAGCAGTTCAAACCGGGCTGGCCATTGCCGCCGACCGCCATCCGCCTCCATTCATCCGCCATGACCCTGACCGAACTCCGCTACATCGTCGCTCTGGCCCGGGAGCGCCACTTCGGGCGGGCGGCGGATAAATGCAACGTGTCGCAGCCGACTCTGTCGGTGGCCGTGAAAAAGCTCGAGGACGAGCTCGGAGTGGCGCTGTTCGAGCGCAGCTCGGGCGATGTCCGCGCCACCGCGATTGGCGCGCAAGTGGTGGCGCAGGCCGAGCGGACTCTGGCCGAGGCCGCGCGCGTAATCGAGATCGCGACGGCCGGCAAGGATCCGCTGGCGGGTCCGTTGCGCCTCGGCGTGATCTATACCATCGGTCCCTGGCTGCTGCCGGCGCTGGTGCCGCGGGTCAAGGCACGTGCGCCGCAGATGCCGCTGTTTATCGCCGAGGGTTACACCGAGAATCTGCTGGACCGGCTCAAGTCCTGCGAGCTCGACGTGCTGGTGCTCGCCTTGCCGATCGACGAGCCCGGCATCGTTGCCCAGCCGGTCTATGACGAGGCCTTTCGCACGCTGGTACCGGTTGCCCATCCCTGGGCCAAACTGAAGTCGCTGCGCCCGGAACAACTGCTTGATGAACCGCTGCTGATGCTGGGCGCCGGCAACTGTTTTCGCGATCAGGTGCTCGATCTGTGCACCCGCGCCAGTCAGGGTGCATCGCCGCAGGTGCTGGAAGGCAGTTCGCTGGAAACCATCCGCCACATGGTCTCTTCCGGTGTCGGCGTGACGGTGATGCCCGCCAGCAGTGTCGACGGCATCCCCGCCGACGATCCCTTGCTGCGGGTCAAGCGTTTCACCGAGCCGAGCCCCACGCGCCGCGTCGGCCTCGTCTGGCGTTCCAGCTTTCCGCGCCACAAGGCCATCGACGTAATGCGCCAGGCGCTGCTCGACTGTCACCTGCCGGGAACCAGCACAGCGACTTGATAGCCGCGGTCTATTGCCTCGGTGAAAAAATACAATTAGAACTTGCCGGGTCTCTCGGCTAAAGTTTGAACAGGTCCACGGGCTTCAACGCTCCGTGACTTGGGGTCGGGCTACGGCTCGGCGCCTCCAACCCAACCCAGAGGAGACTCACCATGCAACTCAAGGGATCCAAAACCGAAGACAACCTGAAGGCCGCCTTTGCCGGCGAATCGCAGGCAAACCGCCGCTATCTGTATTTCGCGAACAAGGCCGACATCGAAGGCTACAACGACGTTTCCGCCGTGTTCCGCTCCACCGCCGAAGGCGAGACCGGTCACGCCCATGGTCACCTCGAGTATCTCGAAACCTGTGGCGATCCGGCGACCGGCCTGCCCTTCGGCGAGACCGCCGCCAATCTCAAGACGGCGATTGCCGGCGAGACGCACGAGTACACCGACATGTACCCGGGCATGGCGAAGGCCGCGCGCGACGAAGGCTTCGACGAAATCGCCGACTGGTTCGAGACGCTGGCCAAGGCCGAGCGTTCGCACGCCAACAAGTTCCAGAGGACGCTGGACAGCCTGAACGGCTGATAGCTGCTTGGCGCACGGCGATGCATTGGCATCGCCGTGCCGCCAGCGCCGACTTTCAACGGCAAGGGAAAAATAATGCGCGAAGGCAATCTCCATGCTCCGACCCGGCACCCGATCGACTGGAAGAATCCCGACTTCTACGACGAGACCCTGTGCGAGAAAGAGCTCGAGCGCATCTTCGACATCTGCCACGGCTGCCGTCGCTGTGTGTCGCTGTGCAATGCCTTCCCGATGCTGTTCGACCTGATCGACGAGGCGGGCGATCTTGAGACCGCCGGCGTACCGAAGGAAAAATTCTGGAAGGTCGTCGACCAGTGCTATCTGTGCGACGTCTGCTACATGACGAAGTGCCCCTACGTGCCGCCGCACGAGTGGAACCTCGATTTCCCGCACACCATGCTGCGCGCCAAGGCGATCCAGTACAAGACCGGGAAAATGAAATTCCGCGACAAGCTGCTGACCTCGACCGAGTTGATGGGCACTTTCGCCTCGATTCCGATCGTGGTGCACGCGGTGAATGCCGCGAACAGGAATGGCCTGGCCCGCGGCGTCATGCAAAAGGTGCTGGGCGTCCATTCGGCCCGCGAGCTGCCCGAATACGACAGCGCCAATTTCCGCGCCACGGCGACGCCGAGTTACAACTACCCGGTGAAGGACGGTGCGAAGAGTCCCGGCAAGGTGGCCGTGTTTTCCACCTGCTACGTGAACTACAACGAGCCCGGCCTCGGCCACGATTTGCTGAAGCTGCTCGACCACAACGAAATTCCCTATGTCGTGGTGCAGGGCGAAACCTGCTGCGGCATGCCCAAGCTGGAGCTCGGCAATCTGGATGCGGTGGAGACGTACAAGGAGCGCAACATCCCGCTGATGCACGACCTGGCGCAAGCCGGCTATGCCATCGTCACGCCGGTGCCTTCCTGCACCCTGATGTTCAAGAGCGAAATTCCCCTGCTGTTTGCCGACGATGCGCGCTGCAAGGTGGTGTCGGAGGCGATGTACGACCCCTTCGAGTATTTCGTCCTGCGCAACAAGGACGGCCTGCTGAAGACCGACTTCAAGGTGCCGCTGGGCAAGGTCTCGTATCACATCCCCTGCCATTCGCGGGTGCAGAACGTCGGGCGCAAGACCGAGGAAATGCTCAAGATGACCGGCGCCACGGTGAATACGGTGGAGCGCTGCTCCGGCCACGACGGCACCTGGGGCGTCAAGGAAGAGTACTACGCACTGTCGATGAAAATCGGCAAGCCGGTGTTCAAGGCCATGGCCAAGGATGAACCGGACTACATCAGTTCCGACTGCGCCATCGCCGGACGGCACATCCTGCAAGGCATGAACGAGGCCGGTGATTCGGCCGGCCGCAAGGAAAAACAGCATCCGCTGACCCTGCTGCGGATCGCGTATGGACTCAACTGAGGGCCTGGAATGGAAATGGAAACCGCAATGTCGATCACCCGCGACTCCCTGCTGACTCTCGAAGCCTATGCCAAGGCGCGCTCCGCCATGCGCGCCGAAGTCATGGAACAGAAAAAGCTGCGCCGCGTCTTCCTCGGCGAGCATCTGCTGCTGATTTTCGAAAACGAACTGATGATCCGCTATCAGATCCAGGAAATGCTGCGCGTCGAAAAGATCTTCGAGGAAGACGACATCCGGCACGAGCTGGAATCCTATGTGCCGCTGGTGCCGACCGGCTGCAACTTCAAGGTCACGCTGCAGATCGAGTACACCGATGAAGCCGAGCGGAAGCGCATGCTGGGTCTGCTGAAGGGCGTCGAGGATCGCATCTGGGTCCGCGTCGACGGCTTCGATCCGGTGTTTGCGGTGGCCGACGAGGATCTGGAGCGCGAAAACGCGGAAAAGACCTCCGCCGTGCATTTCCTGCGCTTCGAGCTGTCAGCCGGCATGGTGGCCGCCGCCAAACGCTGCGTGGCGCTGTCCGTAGGGGTCGATCACCCGCACTACACGGCGTCTACCGGCCCGCTGCCGGAAGCCGTGCGCGCCTCGCTGGCTTCCGATTTGGCCTGACTTGACGCGGATCAACTGATTCGGTCTGAGGCTCCACTACACTGCCCGTCTGTTTTTATGGGGGCGGTACGCAGTGGCAAAACCTCAACTGGTGTGTCCGGCCGGCAGTCTGGCGGCGCTCAAGGCGGCCGTCGATAACGGCGCCGACGACGTTTATCTCGGCTTTCGCAACGACACCAACGCGCGCAACTTCGCCGGGCTCAATTTCGACGACAAGAGCCTGGCCGAAGGCATTCGTTATGCACATCAGCGCGGCCGCAAGGTGCTGGCGGCGATCAACACTTATGCCCAGGCCGGCCGTTTCGCCGACTGGACCGCCTCGATCGACAAGGCAGCCGATCTCGGCATCGACGCGGTCATCATTGCCGACCCCGGCGTGCTCGAGTACGCCACGCACAAGCACCCCGGCTTGCGCCGCCACCTGTCGGTGCAGGCCTCGGCCACCAGTTACGAAGCCATCAATTTCTGCCGCGAGAAATTCGGCATCCAGCGCGCCGTGCTGCCGCGCGTACTGACGCTGGCACAGGTCGAGAACGTGATCCGCAATACCGAAGTGGAAATCGAGGTGTTCGGCTTCGGCAGCCTCTGCGTGATGAACGAGGGCCGCTGCTGGCTGTCGTCCTACGCCACCGGCGAATCGCCCAACACGGTCGGCGCCTGCTCGCCGGCCAAGTACGTGCAGTGGGAAAAGAAGCCCAACGAAATGGACGTGCGCCTCAACGGCATCCTCATCGACCGCTACCGCAACGACGAGAACGCCGGCTATCCGACCATCTGCAAAGGCCGTTTCGAAGTCGCGGGCGAGACCTACTACGCGATGGAAGAGCCGGCCAGCCTCAACGTGCTGGAAATGCTGCCCGAGATCATCAGGATCGGCGTCGCCGCGATCAAGGTCGAAGGTCGCCAGCGCAGCCCCACCTATGTCGCGCAAGTCACCCGCAACCTGCGCCAGGCGCTCGATGCCGCAATCGCCACGCCGGACAGGTTTGCGGTCAAGCCGGCCTGGGCTGCGGAACTCGGCAAGGTTTCGGAAGGTTCACAGATTACTCTTGGCGCCTACAACAGGCCGTGGCGATAATGCAGATAGCATTGGGTCCCCTGCTGTATTTCTGGCCGAAAGCCGAGGTCATGGAGTTCTACGCCCAGGCGGCGCAGCATCCGGCAATCGACCGCATCTATCTGGGCGAAGCCGTCTGCTCGCGTCGCCAGCAACTGCGTACTGCCGACTGGATCGGTCTGGCGAAGGACCTGCGCGACGCCGGCAAGGAAGTCGTGCTCACGGCGCAGGCGCTGCTCGAATCCGAAAGCGACCTCAAGGCCCTGCGCCGCCTCATGGCTGATGCCGGCGGCATGATCGAGGCCAACGATCTGGGCGCGGTCAAGATCGCCTGCGACCAGGGCATCGGCTTCGTCGCCGGCCCCCACCTCAACATCTACAACGAACACACGCTGGCTTTCTTCGCCGCGCAGGGCGCCAGGCGCTGGCTGCCGCCGCTGGAAGTCGCCGGCAGCGTGATCGAGGATTTGCACCGGACGCGCCCGGCCGGCATGGAGACCGAGGTGTTCGCCTTCGGCAAGCTGCCGCTGGCGTTTTCGGCGCGTTGCTTCACTGCGCGCCACTACGGGCTCAACAAGGACGACTGCCAGTTCAAGTGCCTCGACCACCCGGAAGGCATGCTGGTGAACACTCGCGAAGGGCAGCACTTCCTCACCCTGAACGGCATCCAGACCATGTCGGCGCAGACCTACAGCCTGCTGGCGCAGATGCCCGAACTGGTGGCGCAGGGCATCGATGCGGTGCGCATCAGCCCGCAGCCGGCGCATACTTTCGAAATCCTTGAGGCCTTCGATCGGGCGCGCAGTGGCCAGCCGGCCGTGGATGACCCCGTCTGGGCGCCGGACGGTCTGGTCAACGGATTCTGGTTCGGCCGCGCCGGCATCGTGCAGCAGGCCGCCTAAAAGGTTTTGCAATGACAACTCGCTTCAGCATTCCGGTGATTCCCGCCTTCACCCTGCCGCCGCTGGTGGCGCGGCTGGGCGCGCGGCTGCCGCAATGGCCGCATTCGGTGAATCTGGCGCTGGCGCTGAATGCCGCGCGCAAGCTCGGCGTGCTGCCCGAGGACACCTTGCAGGAACTCGAAGGCCGTCAATTCCGCGTGACGGTGCTGGACACGGGCATGGTGGTGGACTTCGCCTATCGTCAGGGTGCATTCCGGCCGGTCTTTGTCTCGGTGGGCACGCCAGACCTGCACTTCACGGCGCGGCTGTCGGCCTTCCTGCAGATGGTGAGCCGGCAGGAAGACCCGGACACGCTGTTTTTCAATCGCAGCCTGACCATCGAGGGCGATACCGAACTAGGGCTGCGGGTCAAGAACATGCTCGATGCCCTCGAGTGGCCGCGCCTGTCGTGGCGGGGCATGCGCCCGACCTTCCTCAAGAGCTGAAGCCCGCGCCCTCTGCAAGGAGGGGCCGGGCCAAGCCGTGGCGCGATAGCGCGCCGCTATCCATCGAATTGCGATATCTCAT
Source organism: Rhodocyclales bacterium (assembly GCA_026399435.1). Lineage (GTDB taxonomy): Bacteria > Pseudomonadota > Gammaproteobacteria > Burkholderiales > Rhodocyclaceae > Sulfuritalea. Next base: position 61,718 of record JAPLQX010000046.1, on the reverse strand, counting down.
TGGATCGGGTTGCCGGAAGGTCCTAACATGGCGATCCCCAACCCGATTCACGAGAAAAAAATGAAGCAGTGGCAATGTATTGTTTGCGGCTGGATCTACGACGAAGCCGCCGGCGACGCGGAACACGGTCTCGCTCCCGGCACGCGCTGGGCCGATGTTCCCGAGAGTTTTGTCTGTCCGGAATGCGGTGTGGCGAAGAACGACTTTGTGATGGTAGAACTCTGACGCTTGAGAGTTCCCGAAGGGACGCACCGCGCTGGCGCTGACGGCGCGGCGAAAGAAATTCAGGGCATCACGGGCGGCCTGTGTTACAGTCCGCCCCGCTTCACCTCCTCAGCGACCGCGCCCCAGTCTGCCGGTCGTGCCTGAATGGCGACATAGCGTTTGTCTTAGTCCCCTCGAAGGTTACACCCCATAGAAGTTTCCGCCCAGATTGGCCTGCATGTTTGCGGGGGTCGGCTTCAGAGGTAATCAACATGCAGTTCTCCGAACTCGGCCTGTCGGCCGAGCTCCTGCGCGCCATTGGCGAGCAGGGCTACACCACGCCCACCCCTGTCCAGCAACAGGCCATCCCCCACATTCTCGCCGGCCGCGATCTCGAGGCCCTGGCCCAGACCGGCACCGGCAAGACCGCCGCCTTCGTGCTGCCGATATTGCAGCGCCTGACCAACCCGCAGACCAGTCCGCTGCAAAAGGTAACCCACACCGCGCCGCGCGTGCTGGTGCTGGTGCCCACGCGCGAACTCGCCGCGCAGGTACTCGAAAGCGTGCGCGTCTATGGCGCCCATACCGGCCTGCGCAGCCTCGCCGTGTTCGGCGGGGTCGGCATCAACCCGCAGATCCAGACCATGCGCCGCGGCATCGACATTCTCGTCGCCACTCCCGGCCGCCTGCTCGACCACCTCGGCCAGCGCACTGTCGACCTGTCGAAAGTGCAGACCCTGGTGCTCGACGAAGCCGATCGCATGTTCGACATGGGCTTCATCCGCGACATCCGCCGCATCATCGAGCGCCTGCCGAAGGAACGGCAGAACCTGATGTTCTCCGCCACCTTTGCCGCCGAAGTGCGCGAACTCGCGCACACCGTGCTGAGGAATCCGGCCATGGTCGAGGTCGCGCGCCGCAATGCGCCGGCAGAGCTGGTGTCGCACTCGGTGATCAAGGTCGACCAGGACAAGAAGCGCGATCTGCTGCTGCACTTGTTCGCCGCCCACGGCTGGCACCAGGTGCTGGTGTTCTGCCGTACCAAGCATGGCTCCGACGCGCTGGCCAAGAAGCTGGAGCAGGCCGGCGTGCGCACCGCAGCGCTGCATGGCAACAAGTCGCAGAATGCCCGCACCCGCGCCCTGGCCGACTTCAAGTCCGGCAAGCTCGCGGCGCTGGTGGCGACCGACATCGCCGCGCGCGGCCTCGACATCGATTCCCTGCCGCGCGTGGTCAATTTCGAACTGCCCAATGTACCGGAAGACTACATCCACCGCATCGGCCGCACCGGCCGCGCCGGTGCCAGCGGCGAAGCGCTCAGCCTGGTGAGCAGCGATGAGCGCATCCAGTTGCGCGACATCGAGCGCCTGCTGAAGCGCGAGATCGAGACTTCTGTCCTGCCGGGTTTCGAGCCGCAGCACACCCACGCCGTACCGCGCCCATCTGCCGGACGCCCGTCCGCGCCCAAGCCTGCCCAGGCCCGCACGCGCACGGGAGCGGGGAACCGCAGCGGCGCACCACGGCCGGCCCGTTCGGGCGGTGGCGGCGGTGGCGGCGGCGCCAAGCCGGCCAGCCACCACAGCGGCCAGCGGCATCGCTGAAATAGCTTCAGTCCGCACCAGACAACAAGGCCCCGCGAGGGGCCTTGTTGTTTTGGTCATCTGTAGGGTGGAGACATGTGTTGCCCGCGTCCCTCCACACGTGTTACATAGGTACCCTGCCGTCCTGTCTGCAACGGCGCGCATCTCGCCAGTAAAGGATATACCCGTGAAATCAAGTGTGATTCTCTCCGCTGTAGCAATGACGTTCTGCCTGACGGATGCAATGGCCGGGCTCCTCGTCACCGAGATCACGGGCAGGGCCGAGATCGAAGGCAAGGGTGCGGTGGCGACACTGGCCGAAATTTCCGATGGCTCGCGCTTGTCGCTGCAGGCGGATGCCACCATCGTTGCGGTCGATCTTGCCAACGGCAAGGAATATGTCCTGAAGGGCGGTCAGGATTACCGCGTTACGCCGAATGGCCCGCAGGGCATCGGTGGCAGCGTCACCGGCGCGGAGCTGCCCGCCAAGGGCATGCCCGACATTCGCATCGAGCCTGGCATGGCGGCCCAGGCGAAGCCGGCGGCGCGCAGCATGGCCACGGGGAATGTGCTGAATCCGATCTCGCCGGTGAAGACCGTCGTCGTCTCGGATGCGCCGCTGTTCCGCTGGACTCCTGTCGAGGCCTCCACCGGCTACCGGCTCTCCGTCCTGAAACCGGATGGCTCCCTGCACTGGGAAGCCCGAACCCGGGACACCCAGTTGCCACTGTCGAAAACGCATCGACTGGCTCCCGGCGAGAAATACGTCTGGCGCATCGAATACTTTTCCGCAGGCGGCGCCACGTCCGGCGCATCGGCGGAATTTTCGGTAGCGCCGGCAGCGACCATCAAGCAACTGTCGGCCCTCAAGGTCGACGCCAGCTCGCCGTTTTCGCGGCGCGTGCTTTACGCAGCGTTGCTGACTGAGGTCGGTGCGAAAGACGAGGCCCGGGAACTGTGGAAAGAACTGGCGAAGGAAAAACCGGACGACAACGTCCTGCGAAAGTTCGCCGAGGCGCGCTGATCAGTTATGCTGCATACTGGTTTTTTTTCTGACCCAGAAAGGCCCTTTGCATGAAGCATTTCCTCCCGGCCATCCTCGCCGTTCTGCTGTCGTTTAACGCGGGTGCGGCATCACTGATCACGGAGTCCGAGGCCAGGCTGCCGGCGGCCGTCGAAACGAAAACGCGCAGCATCACACGCGGCCCCGGAATCCGGGTGATTTCTCCCGATCCGGAAAAAGCGATCAAGTCGCCGTTCAATCTCAAGGTCGCCTTCGAACCCCGTGGCGGAGCGAAAATAGTCCCGGAGAGCATCAAGGTGACCTATCTCAAGGCGCCGGCGGTTGATCTGCTGGATCGCGTCAAGCCGGGAATCTCCGAACAGGGCATCGACCTCGCCAACGCCGAGGCCCCCCCCGGTGAGCATCGGATCCAGATGAGCCTGGAGGACTCCGAAGGCCGCCGGACGAGCACCGTGATCAGGCTGAGCGTGGTCAAGTAGGTGCAGTGTCCTTATTGCATCAGCGAGGTAAGCGATCAGGCGCTGGCCTGCCCTCACTGCACCCGTGATCTGTACTTGATCAAGCCGCTGCTGGAAAAGATCGAGGCGCTCGAACAGCGGGTACAGGAACTGGCGGGAAACGCCGAAGCAGCCGCACCGGGGATCGATGCACCGGCGATCGATGCACCGACAGCCCCTCCGCCAGCGCCTTTCGGCTCCGGGGCCGACTGGGTACTGCTGTGGCTTGCACCGCTGCTTCTGCTGCTTGCTGCCCACGGCGTAATCACGGTCCTCTTCGACCTGAATACCCTATACCTCCGTCTTGTGTCGCTGTTGATTCCACTCCCTTTCGCTTTCCTGCTGATGCGGCGCGAGCGGTCGTTTCCATTCTGGCTGGGTGCGGGATTCACGATGGCTGTGCTGGCGGTGCTGGGCATGAGCGGCGTCATCAGCCTGGTCGATCACACCCCCCTGTTGCCCCAGGATGCTCGCGAATGGCGCGAATTCGCCGAATATGCCGCCAGTATCGGCTTCTCCTACACTACCGGCATGGTCCTTGGCCGCATGCTGCGACAAAAGCTGGAAGCAGTTTCGCCTGAGGCCGCCAAGGGGTTCACGGTCAAGGCCGTCACTCTGCTATCGACCAGCAGGACGCGCGCTGACCAAGTGCAGGCGACCGTAAGAAAGGTGCAGGAGGTGCGCGGTTCGCTGACGGCGCTGACGACCGCCGGACTCTCGGCCTACACCGGACTGCAAAGCTTCTTTGGCCACAGCGGTTGAGCCGTGCCCGGTCACCGCGTCTGGGGCAACTCGCGAATAGCGGTGGCGAGATCGCGGCCAACACCGGCCGTGGCGCGTCCGAGCCCGGCCACCACCGCCGCATAACCGTCTGCCGTCAGACGCTCGCGTACAAAACTCCTTCCGCTGCGCGGCGGCTCGCCCTTGCGCCTGAGGGTCCATACCGCTTCGACCAGCGCAAAATCGCCGAGGGCAGCCTCGAAGCGAAGTACGTCCACGTCGATCCGCAGATCCGCGTCAGCGGTGCCCCCTTGCCCCTGGAGCCGCACGCGCGTCGATTTGAGTTCCCGTGCCAGATCGGTCATCAACCGGCGGGAAAATGCCGCCTTCAGAGGTTCCGCCCAGCGATTGAAGTCGCTGGCATGGACAGAATGATCTCCGGTGAGGACCACGATCTGCGGGCGATCCACCAGTTCCGGCAGCGTGACCGGACCAATGACGATATGCAGGTTGGAGTCGGCGCGATTGCCATCATCAAGTTGCGCTGCAGGGGGAGCCTGAAGGGCATAGAGCTGGGTTTTTGGCGAACTGCTGCAGCCGGCGCTCGCCAAAGCCAGCACTACAGCAAGGCGAAAAAGCATTGAACCTGGAGTCATCATGGCAGTTCCTCCCGCTTTCCCTTGAGCAGGGCTTCGGGTTGTCGGTCAAGGGTGTCGGCGAGGGAACGCAAGGCCTGAGCGGCCCGCGCAATCTCCCGCGCGGCGTCGCGCACATCCGACAGTACGGGTGAGTCCGCGGCCAGCGTGCGTTCCATGTTGCCCAGGGTAAGCCGCAGGCCCGCCAGGGCAGCCTGTGCCTCCGGGGCTACTTCGGACTCAAGTCGGCGCGCCAGCTTGTCCAGCCCCTGCAAGGTCTGCCGTGCATCGCCTGCCACCGCGGCAAACGGAACCTGCTCGAGATTTTTCAGAATGCGTCCCAGCGATGCCTGCAAGTCCTCCAGGCTGGCGTGCACCGTGGGGAATTCCGGAGGAACCGCCGCCTGGTTGATTGCGACCTTTTTTGCGTCCTTGAAAAAATCCAGCGCCACATAAAGCTGCCCGGTGAGGAGGTTGCCGGTTCGCAACTGGGCACGGAACCCGCGCTCGACGACGGCCTTGAGCAGGCCCTTTTTCACTCGCCGCGCATCGGCGGCCGCATCGGCTGGCGGCCCTCCGGACGGACGCCGCATGGCTATGCGCTCAGGATAGATGGCGACATACACCGGGAAGTGAAACCATTCACGTTCCGGCTCGTATTCGACGCCGAGCGAAAGAACCTCGCCGACCACCACGCCGCGGAAGTCTACCGGCGCTCCAGGCGACAGGCCGCGCAGCGATTCCTTGAAGTTCATCACATAGACCTGCATCTCCCCGTCAGGTGCCTTCATCGCTTCCGCCCGGTCCCGATGCAAGGTGAATGTCGAATCGGCCGGCGCCTGGCCGGGATCGGTCTCGCTGGGCAAAGTCTCAAATGCCACGCCGCCGACCAGGATAGCCATCGCGGACTGCGTCTGCACGCGCAGCCCCGAGGCATCGAGAGTGACGTCGACGCCGCTGGCATTCCAGAAGCGGGTCGTCGGCGTCACATACTTGTCATAGGGCGCGCTGATGAATACCTTGAGGCTGACGCCCCTGCCGTCCTTGTTCAGGGAATAGGCCTCGACCTCGCCTACCTTCAGTCGCCGATAGAAGACGGGAGAACCGATGTCGATCGAGCCAAGGTCCGGCGCATGGATGCTGTATTGCCGCCCGGGCAGGCCGGCGGTGACGATGGGTGCCACTTCCTCACCGACGAATTCGCGCGCCGAGTCGGAGGACTTGCCGACATCGACCCCGATATGTGCGCCCGAGAGCAGCGTGCCGATGCCGGTCAGTTGCCCGCCGGCAAAGCGGGGACGCACCACCCAAAAACGCGTGTCGGCAACCAGCAGCGGCTCGGCCCGTTTGAGGAACTGGGCTGTTACCAGAACGCGACTGCGGTCCGGCGATAGCGAAACCTCCTTGACCAGTCCGATGTCGACGTCCTTGTAGCGGATGCGGGTCTTCCCCGGTTCGAGCCCCTCGGCGGTGGCAAAGCTGATGGTCACGGTCGGGCCGCGCTCCATGATGGCGCGCACCGCAAGCCATCCGCCGATGAGCACCGCAATCGCGGGAACCAGCCAGATCAACTGGAGTCGAAAGCGCCGCCGGGGTACAACCGTCACCGGGGGAAGTTCAGGAATTTCTGTCATTGCGGGTTTGCTCTTTCAGGTTGTCCCAAATCAGACGCGGATCGAAGTTCATCGCGGCAAGCATCGTCAGCACCACTACAGCGCCAAAAAAAAGCGCCCCCGGGCCGGGGCGGATGGTGGCAATCGATTCGATCTGAACCAGCGCGGCAAGCAGCGTCACCACATAAATATCCAGCATCGACCAGCGGCCGAAGAACTCGAGCACGCGATACAGGCGGGTCCGCGCCCGCGCCGCGCCGGGTACGGAACGCTGCACGGACACCAGCAGGAAAGCCAGGGCGAGCAGTTTTCCGGAGGGCACGACGATGCTGGCGAAAAACACCAGCGCGGCGAGATGCCACGATCCTGATGTTGCCAGAAAAACCACGCCACTCATGATCGTATCCTGCTGCGATCCGAACAGGGAGCCTGATTCCATGATGGGCAGCAGGTTTGCCGGAATGTAGAACACGCAGGCGGCAAGCAGCAGCGCCCAGGTACGGGCAATGCTGCGTGGCTTGCGCGCATGCAGCGACGCCTCGCAGCGCGGGCAGAATGCCTCGCATTCGACCAGGTCCGGCGGGCGGCATACCAGTCCGCAGGAATGGCAGGTGACCAGGCCGAGTTCCAGCGCCGTGACCATCGTCGTCATTCGGATTCGCCGCGAACCGCGATGGCCCACAGTTCCCGGCCGTCGATATTGCTCCAGACGGCTGCCAGCAACAGCATCAATGCGGCATAGGCCCAGAGGGCGACACCCGGCACTACATGTGCAAGGTGGGCCAGCTTTACCAGCGACACCAGCACACCGAGCATGAACACTTCAACCATGCCCCAGGGGCGAGTGCCAGAAATGATCCGCAGCATCAGCCTGATCGGCCGGGATGGGTGACCCGCCTGCAAGGCACCCAGAATTACAGCGAGCGAGGCCAGTTCCAGAAACGGCACCAGCAGCGTAGTGACAAATACCAGCAGGGCGAGCAGGTGCATCTCCGCATCCCAAAGCAGGCTGACCGCCCCCGGGAGCGATGCGGCGTTGAAGCGCCCCTGAGTCTCTATGGTGGCGATCGGGAAGGCGCTGGCGATGACAAATACAACCAGGGCCGTGAGGGTCAGCGCAAGGGCGCGGTCACGATGGCCGGTGCCAAACAGTGGCGAGCCACAGCGCGAGCAAAGCGCAGTTCCCCCCGGTGGGAGGGGAATGCTCCGCTGCAGCATGTCGCAGGCGTGGCACGCCACTAGCTCGGGTAGCGCGACGGCCGCGCAGCGAGCCTCGGGGCCTTCGATCACGGATCTGACCGCAATAGTGCTCCGGGGCGCTTCAGCACTGACGGCGAAGTCATGGATGACGGATTTCCTCAAATCAGAATGACGAACCTGGCTGCTTGAGGAACTCGATTTCCTCGGGCGTCGAGGCGCGGCCAAGGATGGCATTGCGATGGGGAAAGCGCCCGAAGCGGGCGATCACCTCGCGATGCCGCAGGGCGTAGTCGTAAGCGTTGTCGAAAGTTTCGTCCTGCATTTCGCGGCGCAGGCCGGCGAACAGCGCCACCGAGCGCTCCTGATCGAGCAGCGACTCTCTGTGCTCGAACGGCAGGTAGGCAAACCAGCGCTGGCAGGGCGACAGGTTCTTGTCGCGGCCTGCAGCGACCAGCGTTTCGGCCAGCCGGTGGGCTTGTGCGTCGCCAGCAAAGGCGCGCGGCGTGCCGCGGAAAATATTACGGGTGAATTGGTCGAGGAGCAGGATGCGCGCCAGCAGTTTCTCGTCGGATCCCTCGTCGCGGGTGCTGCGCAATGTGGCTTCTACGTCCGCACCGAAGCGTTCGCGGATCGCGGCATCGAAGCTTTCATCCTTGCGGAACCACTCGGGACGCGCTTGCCCATGCGCGGGGTGATCCGGTGGCAGGAACCAGAAGTCGAGAACGGCGCGGGTCACAGGCGCCGCGTGTGTCATTCGGCCTTCTTTACCGCCGGTTTTTTAGCCGCGGGCTTGGCGGCCGGTTTCTTTGCTGCGGGTTTCTTTGCCGCGGGCTTCTTCACGGCGGCCTTCTTGACTGCGGTCTCTTTCGCCGTATCGCCAGCGCCGACTTTTGCGCTTGCGGGCTTTGCCTCGGCCGTCTTGGTCCCTGGTTTTGCCCCGACTTTCGGCGCCCTCGGTTCGAACTCGAACCCAACCTTGCCGGTGGCCGGATCGCGCACCAGGTAGGCGGAAAACTTGCGCCGCGTCTTGTTGGAGATGAAACCCTTGAGCAGGTTGGTCTTGCCGGTTTCCAACAGCTTCTGCATGTCGGCGCGGGCGACTTCCTGTTGCAGGATCACCTTGCCGGAACGGAAATCGCAGGTCTTCCCGGCGCCCACGGCCTTTTCGCAGACATAGGCCATGCCGTGTTCGAAGACTCGCCCGCCGCATTTGGGGCAGGCGCCCAGCGCTTCCTGTGCCGAGAAATCCACTTCCTCGGCATCGGCGTCGGCATCCGACTGGCCGAAATCGAACTCGGGTGTGTGGTCTTCCTTGAGCTTGATCATCGCCGCGAAGGGGCGCCCCATCTTGCTGCGGAAGCCCTGCAGCGGACCGATCACGCGATTGGTGAGCAGTTGGTCCATTTCCTCCGGCTCCCATTGCCGGCTGGCGACGATCTTCCACAGGCTGTAGTCGCAGGACTTGCACTGGAACTTCTTGTAATTCTCCTGGATCACTCCGCCGCAGCGCGGGCAGGGTGTCTTCAGCGTCGAGAAGGCAGCTTCGGGCAGTTCGCCGGTCTTGATGCGCTCGACCATCTCGCGCGTCTTGTCCATGATGTGGTTCATGAACTCGTCGCGGCCGAGACGGCCGTGCTCCATTTCCTTGAGCTTGTATTCCCATTCGCCGGTCAGCTCGGGCGAACGGATTTCGTCTACGCCGAGGTTCTCCAGCGCGAACAGCAGCGAAAAGGCCTTGGCCGTTGGTTGCAACTCACGACCGTTGCGGTGCAGGTATTCCTCGGCCAGCAGGCCCTCGATCGTCGCGGCGCGCGTCGCCGGCGTGCCGAGGCCGCGCTCGGACATGGCTTCGCGCAGTTCCTCGTCCTCGATCAGCTTGCCGGCACCTTCCATCGCGGTGAGCAGCGTGGCTTCCGTGAAGCGCGGCGGCGGCTGAGTTGTCTTCGCCTTGACCTCGACATCCTTGGCCCAGACGCGTTCGTTCTTTTCCAGCGGCGGCAGATTCAGGTTCTCGCCGGCGTCTTCGCGCGTCTCCTGCGATTCCTTGCCATACACGGCGAGCCAGCCCGGCGTCACCAGCACCTTACCTTCGGTCTTGAAGGCTTCCTGCTCGATGCGGGTGATGCGCGTGGTGATGTTGTACTCGGCCGACGGATAGAAGATGGCGAGGAAACGCTTGGTTACCAAGTCGTAAATCTTCTGTTCCGGCTCGGAAAGGTTCTTCGGCGCGGCACCAGTGGGGATGATGGCGAAGTGGTCCGAGATCTTGGCATTGTTGAAAATGCGCTTGTTCGGATGCACCCAGCCGTTCTTGATGATCGCGCCGGCGAAGGTGGCGTAGGGCGTGCCAGCCATCGCGGCGAGGGTTTCCTTGACCGTGCCGATATAGTCCTCGGGCAAGTGGCGGGCGTCGGTCCGCGGGTAGGTCAGCGCCTTGTGCTTTTCGTAAAGCGCCTGGGCCAGCCCCAAGGTGTTCTTGGCGGAGAAGCCGAAGCGGCCGTTGGCCTCGCGCTGCAGCGAGGTGAGGTCGTAGAGCATCGGGCAGGCTTCGGTCTTGGGCTTGCTTTCCTCTTCCACCGTGCCGTGCTGGCCGAGGCATTTCTTGCGCAGGGCTTCGGCGCGTCCCTGGTCCCAGAGACGCTCGGCACGGGCGTGCTCGTCTGCGGCCTTCTTGAACTTTTCGTCGAACCAGCGGCCGCGGTAGGTGCCGGCGAGGCACTGGAATTCACCTTCGACTTCCCAGTAGTCGCGCGAAACAAAGGCGCGGATGCGGCCTTCGCGTTCGACCATGATCGCCAGGGTCGGTGTCTGCACGCGGCCCACCGGCGTCTTGTAGAAGCCGCCTTCCTTCGAATTGAAGGCGGTCATGGCGCGCGTGCCGTTGATACCGATCAGCCAGTCGGCTTCCGAGCGGCAACGCGCGGCATCGGCCAGCGGCAGCATTTCATGGTCGGTGCGCAAGTGGGCGAAGCCGTCGCGAATCGCGGTGCTGGTCATCGACTGCAGCCACAGACGGCGCACCGGCTTCTGCTTGGCGCCCAGCGCGTGCTGCGCCACGTAGCGGAAAATCAACTCGCCTTCGCGTCCGGCGTCACAGGCATTGACCAGGCCGGTGACGTCCTTGCGCTTGATCAGGCGGGTCAGCAGACGCAAGCGTTCCTGCGTTCTCTCGATCGGATTCAACGCGAAATGCGGCGGAATCATCGGCAGGTGGGTAAAACTCCACTTGCCGCGCTTGACGTCGTATTCCTCCGGTACTGCCAGTTCCAGCAGATGGCCGATGGCCGAGGACAACACATAGTCGTCGCTCTCGAAGTAGTCGCCGGTGCGGGTAAAGCCGCCCAGCGCCTTGGCAATGTCCTGGGCGACGGAAGGTTTCTCGGCGATGATCAGTTGCTTTGACATTGTTTTTTCGGCGATTCCAGGGGCCAATACACGATCGGGAGCGGCGCATCATAAGCGCGCCTCTCTCAATTAGGCAAGCGGGGGCTTAATTCAGCAGGATACGCGCGACGTCGTCGCCGCCACCGAAATCCTGGTCCTCGCTGTCCTCGGCGAGGAGCTCCTCGAGGATCAGGGCATCGACTTCGTGGCGGTAGCGCCAGATCACGGCGAGCACGATCACCTTGAGCCGGTCGAGGCTGACCTCAGCGTCCGGCAAGGCCAAGGCGCGCCCGATGATGGCTTCGCGCAGGGGAGCATCGACGGCGTCGTGTTGTTCCAGAAAGGTGATGAAGCCGCGGCAGGTGGCGGAGAGCCGTTCCTGTTCTTCCTCGTCGTAAATCCTCATGGAACTGGCGAGCGCCGGGCTGCGGCAACGCCCGCTCTCTTCGCCGGCAAGGCCGTCGAGCCAGGACAGCGCCGCGGTGATGTCGTCGCTGCCGAAACCCGCCGCCGAAAGTTTTTTGGCCAGCGCCGCAGGTTCCGGGCAGGCATCGGGCAGGTAGTTTTCGAACAGGTAAACAAGAATATCGATCATGATTGTCAATGCAGTCTTTGGTAGAGGCCGCCGGGTAATTGGGCTACCCGGCCGGCGAGTTCCATGGGCAACAGCATGGCAAGAAGGTCGGCGGGCGTCAAGCCGCTGCGCGCGGAAAGCGTGTCGAGGGAGCAGGGAGCATCACCCAGAAAAGCGAGCACTTGCTGTTCGCTGTCATCTCGTACCACCGAGGCTTGGCCACCGGTAGTGCTCGCGGCAGGGGGCGCTTCCCAGCGCAATTCTTCGAGGATGTCCTGTGCCGATTCGACCAGCTTCGCACCCTGGCGAATCAACTGATGGCAGCCGCGCGACAGTGGCGAGTGGATCGAACCCGGAATCGCAAACACCTCGCGCCCGCTTTCCGCGGCCAGTCGGGCAGTGATCAGCGAGCCGCTGCGCAGCGCCGCTTCGACCACCAGGCAGCCCAGGCCGAGGCCGGCGATGATGCGGTTGCGGCGCGGGAAGTTCGACCCCAGTGCCGGCGTGCCGAGCGGGAATTCGCTGAGGACGACGCCCTTTTCGGCAATGGCGCGGGCCAGGGCTTCGTTGCGTGCCGGGTAGAGTCGGTCGGCCCCGGTGCCGATCACTGCCACCGTGCCCGCGGCCGTCGCCAGCGCGCCGCGATGGGCGGCCGCATCGATGCCCAGCGCCAAGCCGCTGACGATAGTCAGCCCGGCATCGCCCAGCGCTTGCGCGAAGGCCTCGGCATCGCGCACGCCCTGCGCAGTCGCGTTGCGGCTGCCGACCACGGCCAGCATCGGGCGATTGAGGGTTGCGGTGTCACCCTTGGCGTAGAGCAGCACCGGCGGGTCGTCGGCACTCAACAGGCTTTGCGGGTAGTCGGCATCGGCCAGAGTCAGCAGCCGATTGCCGGGCTGGGCCGCCCAGTCCAGCGCCGCTTCGACCTCGGCCGCGCACTCATGGCTCAGCAGGCGCTCGGCCAGCGCCGGGTCGATGCTTGCGGATAGGGCCCGCGGCCCCGCCTCGAAGATCGCCTGCGGCAAGCCGAAGGCCTTGAGCAGCGCACGCCGCGCTTCGCCGCCGACGCCGGGGATCAGCGTGAGACGGAGCCAGGAAGCGAGTTCTCGGCGATCCGTCGTCATGAACCCAGAGCTTTGCGCCGGCGTCAGGGGGTGCGCACGGTGTCGCCGACCACGACAGGATGCGTCGCGTTCATCACCAGGGCGTAGGACACCCGGTCGAACACGCGGAAGACGAACAGCAGGCCATTGCGGGCGTCAGGCAACCGGTAGTTGGTCTTCGAGCCCTCGTAGCGGTTGCTGACCTCGGCGCCGGCCAGATCAGCGGCCAGCACGTGGCCAGGTTCCAGCCCGTCGGCCTTGCCGCGATTGAGCGTGATCACCGACTGCGGACCGCCGAAGTTCACTCCACCGTATATGGCGAGCACCTTGGCCTGGATCATCTTGCCCGGTGCGTGCGGGATGTAATTCACCACATCCTGGCGCGGCGCGACCAGCAGGCGGTCGTCACGGACGATCTCCTGTTTCGAGGTGAGTACCAGGAAGCTTGACGGGTTGCCGCCCAGGGTCATGCGCGCGGTGCCGAGAAACACCGCTTCGTGTCCAAGCGTCTCCTTGGTGTCCGGGTCGAGCAGCGGCTTGCCGGGGCGGAACAGCTGCCAGATTTTGTCCGGGGTGGTGACCTCGGTGGTATAGATGGTGTCGCTGGCGCCGGCTATCACGCGGTCGTCCTGCAGGGCCACCACGCGCGGCGCTGCAGCGAGCCCGCTTTCGTCCAGCACCCGCGGCTCGCTGAGAAAGGGTTCGATATCCTGCGGCGGGATCGAGGGGATGCCCTTGCGCAATGGCTCGACGTACTCGCGACGCGGTTCGGTCACTGTTACCAGCTTGAGCCGTGGCTCAGCGCCGCTCTTGTCGAGCACGATGACCTGGCCCGGGTAGATGCGGTGCGGGTTCTTGATTTCTTCCGCGTTCATCTTCCACAACTCACCCCAGCGGTAGGGATCCTTGAGGAATTTGGCGGAGATTCCCCACAGGGTGTCGCCAGACGTCACGATGTGCCGGTCGGGCGCTCCGTCGGCCAGTTCCAGCGGCTTGGCTCCTTGTGCTAATGCTACAGAGGTTGAAATGGTGATGAGCAGCGCAGATATAATGCGACGCATGGCGTGATCTCCTGGCCGAGTGTCTATGTGGATGGCGAACCACCCGAGTATCCGCCGATTCTGCCCGACAATTTCCCCAGCATCAATTCTTTCAAGAGCGGTTTCATGGCCCTATTGCCTATTTTGCGTTACCCCGATCCGCGGCTGCACCGCCACGCGACACCTGTCGCGGAGGTGGATACGCGCATCCGCCAGCTTGCCGCCGACATGGCCGAGACCATGTATGCCGCGCCCGGCATCGGACTTGCCGCGTCCCAGGTGGACGAGCACCTGCGCCTGATCGTGATCGATGTCTCGGACGACAAGTCGCAGTTGCAGACCTTCATCAACCCCGAGCTGCTGGAAAAATCGGGCGAGTGCGAAGGCGAGGAAGGCTGTCTGTCGGTGCCAGGCATCTACGAAACGGTGAAGCGCGCCAGCCATGTCAGGGTGCGTGCCCTGGGGCTGGATGGCAAGCCCTTCGAACTGGAGGCCGATGATCTGCTCGCAGTGTGCATCCAGCACGAAATGGATCACCTGGAAGGCAAGGTCTTCGTCGAGTACCTCTCGCGCCTCAAGCAGACGCGGATCAGGAGCAAGCTGATCAAGCAGGCGCGCGAGACCTTTTAGTGAAAATAATTTTCGCCGGCACGCCGGACTTTGCTGCGCGCGCGCTGGAAGCGCTGATTGCAGCTGGACATCAGGTCCTGCTGGTGTTGACCCAGCCTGACCGCCCTGCCGGGCGCGGAATGGTCCTGCAGGCGTCGGCCGTCAAGAATGTCGCACTGACCCACGGCATTCCCCTGTTTCAGCCCGAGCGCCTCAAGGACCCGGCGACCCATGAGCCGATCCGTGCCGCCTGTACGGAGCAGGGTGCCGAACTCATGGTGGTCGCCGCCTATGGCCTGATTCTGCCGCAGGCCGTGCTCGATCTGCCGCGGCGCGGCTGCATCAACATTCATGCGTCGCTGCTGCCGCGCTGGCGCGGTGCGGCGCCGATTCATCGCGCCATCGAGGCGGGCGATGCGCAGACCGGCATCACGATAATGAAGATGGAAGCCGGGCTGGACACCGGCCCGATGCTGCTGTCGGATGCCATCGAGATCGGCACGCAGGACACCACCGGCAGCCTGCACGACCGCCTCGCCGAACTCGGCGGAAAGCTTGTGGTCGAGGCGCTGGCGCGTTTCGATCAGTTGGCCGCCATGCCTCAGCCCGACACCGGCGTGACCTACGCGGCGAAGATCGACAAGGCCGAGGCCAGGCTGGACTGGAATCAGCCCGCAGAAATCCTGGCGCGCAAGCTTCGCGCCTTCAATCCCTTTCCCGGAGCGGTAGTGACGCTGGCCGGTGAGCCGGTCAAAGTCTGGCGTGGCGAAGTGCTTGCCGCCAGCGGCCGGGCAGGCCAGGTGTTGGCGGCCGATGCCGGCGGAATTGTGGTGGCCTGCGGTGAAGCCGCCCTGCGTCTCATCGAACTGCAAAAGTCCGGCGGTCGCCGTCTCGCCAGCGCCGACTTCCTGCACGGCACTCCCCTGCGGCCGGATTGAGCTACGCCCATGCATAGCACCGTCTCTTTAGTACCGTCGCGGACGACGCCAACCTGCTCCCTTTCGGCCGTCGCGCCGATCATCGGCGGTCGTGTCGAGCTGCAATTGCTGACGACCCTGAAGTGCAACCTGAAATGCACCTATTGCTCGCTTGGCGTCGGCGAAGTGCTCGGCTCGCAGACCGAGCTCAAGTACGACATCGACCAGCTCGCCGCCTTCGTCGACCGTCATCTCGCCGACAAGGAGGTCTATGTGACCTTCTACGGCGGCGAGCCGACGCTCAACAAGGGCATGCTGCTCGAGGTGATGCAGCGTTTCCCGCAGTTCCGCTTCCAGCTTCAGACCAACGGCACCCTGCTCGACAGCCTGCCCGACTGGGCGCTGGCGCGGTTGTCGAACATCCTGGTGTCGATCGACGGCGGCGAGGAAATCACCGACGCCTATCGCGGACGTGGCATCTGGGCCAGCGTGATCCGCAACGTGAACAGCATTCGCGAGAAGGTCGGCGGCACGCTGACGGCGCGCGTGACCTGGGGCAATCCGGCGACTAGCTTCGAGGAACTCGACGGGCTGGCCGAAACCTTCGATTACCTCTACTGGCAGTTCGTCGCCGACGAAATGTACGCCGACGATTCGGTCGAGCGGCGCAAAGCGGTGCTGGTGCAGCTGATCGACAAGTTCTTCGCCCGCACCGACGATCTGTATCCGCTGGTGCCGCTGATGGGCATCGTCAGGAACAAGCTGCTGCCCAATCGCGGCATCGAGCTCTACGCCGGCCTCACGCAATGCCGCGTGTCGACTCACCTGCTCAATGTCATGCCCAACGGCCAGATTTACCCCTGTCCCGACATGATGTACGTGCCCGACATGCGGATGGGCGAGATACAGGGCAACTGGCTGCGCGCCAGCCCCCTGCAGCCGCACGCCGACATGCCCTGCGAAGGCTGCGAAGCCTTCCCCTGGTGCCGGCGCAACTGCATGAAGAACCTCTACCTGGGCTACGTCAGGAAGGACGAACGCTACCGGCAGAACGTCGTCGAGCCGATCTGCGATCTGCTTCGTTTCATGGGCCGCGAAATCGACCGCCACAATCCCCGGGAGTGGTTCGCGCGCCTGCCGCTGCCACTGCGCCAGCGGCTGCTGAACGCCGAGGTGTATGAATACGTTGAAATCATGCCCTGACGTCAGGCCGTGCGCATCGGCGCCAGCTCACACGCCGACGTAGCGTCCTTCCTTGTGATTGACGGCGATCACCAGATTGAGCGCCACGGCGCCGATGATCGACAGGCCCACGCTGAACGGATCGCGCACCAGCAGCGCCGCGCCGACGATGACGCAGTCCGCGGCCATCTGCACCTTGCCGGCCGGCCAGCCCTTGCGTTTCTGCAAATAGATCGCCAGCACGCCGAGTCCGCCCAGGCTGGCCTTGTGCCGGATCAGGATCAGCAGGCCTACGCCGATCAGGAATCCACCCATGACGGCGGCAAACAGGGTGTTGAGGCTCTGGATCGAAATCAGCGCAGGCAGCGCCTCCGTATAAATGGCCAGCAGGCTCACCGCGACAAAGGTCTTGACCGCAAACTCCCAGCCCATGGCGCGCACGGCGAACACGTAGAAGGGCAGGTTGACCGCGAACAGCACGGCACCCATCGGCCAGCCGGCGGCATAGTGAATCAGGAAAGCGAGACCGACGGTGCCGCCCGTGAGCAAACCTGCCTGCCGGAACAGCAGCACCGCAAAGGCGACGAACAGCGGCGCGACGAGCAGCGCCTGGATGTCTTCCGACAGGTTGTGGGGAATCTCGGC
Organism: Rhodocyclales bacterium; assembly: GCA_026399435.1. Classification (GTDB taxonomy): domain Bacteria; phylum Pseudomonadota; class Gammaproteobacteria; order Burkholderiales; family Rhodocyclaceae; genus Sulfuritalea. The sequence continues at coordinate 44,791 of JAPLQX010000046.1, read as the reverse complement.
GGTGGGGGTCATGAAGGCAGGTGCAGGAGACGGACGGCCGAAGTGTAGCGGACGCGATTGTTCGTGTCCCAGTCTGTCCGGCGGCGGTCAGGCTGGTATTCTTGCATCATGCAGATGCTTCCTCCCCTGGCCGAGGCCTTGCACGCGGCGGCCGGCCTGATTGCCGCAGTGCTCGCCGGGCGCAATTTCGACGTCGCGCTGACGCGCGCCGCCCTTCCGGGCCCGCTGCGGGCGGCGACCATGGATCTGGCCTATGCCACGCTGCGCGCCTGTGGTCGCGGCGATTTTGTGCTCGGCCAGCTGCTCGAGCGTCCGGTCAAGGCCCCGGCGGCGCGCGGCCTGTTGCTGGTCGCGCTGGCGCGCCTCGAAGCGCGGCCGGAGGAAGCCCATACCATCGTCGACCAGGCGGTGACCGCGGCGGCGCGGCTGGCGCGCGGTCAGTTCAAGGGACTGGTCAATGGCGTGCTGCGCAACTTCCTGCGCCGGCACGAAGAGCTGCTGGCCCAGGCGGATGCCGATCCGGTGGCGCGCTGGCAGCATCCGGCGTGGTGGATCGCGCGCCTGTGGCAGGACCATCCGGCGCACTGGGAAAGCATCCTCGCTGCGGGCAATACCCACCCGCCGCTGTGCCTGCGGGTCAATCGTCGCCGTACCACCAGCGCCGACTTCTTGCAGCAACTGGCTGCCGCCGGGATTGCGGTGCGCGCGCTCGACGCCGGCGCCATCCTGATCGACAAGCCGCTGCCGGTGGAGCGCATCCCGGGCTTTGCCGCGGGTCTGTGCTCGGTGCAGGACTGGGGCGCGCAGGCCGCGGCGGGCCTGCTCGACGTGCATGACGGCATGCGCGTGCTGGATGCCTGCGCCGCGCCCGGCGGCAAGGCGGCGCACTTGCTGGAAACGGCGCAGCTCGATCTCACCGCGCTCGATGCCGATCCCCTGCGCGCGGCCCGCATCACCGGCAATCTCGACCGGTTGGGGCTCGCGGCCACAGTGAAGGTGGGCGATGCGCGCGCCGTCGAACCCTGGTGGGATGGCCGCCCCTATGACCGCATACTGGCCGATGTACCCTGTTCAGCCTCCGGCGTGGTGCGCCGCCATCCCGATGCAAAATGGCTGCGGCGCGAGTCGGACATCGCAGGATTCGCCGCGACGCAAAGGACAATTGTCGATGCCCTGTGGCGAACTCTCGCCCCAGGTGGCAAAATGCTTTATGCCACCTGCTCGGTTTTCGGGGAGGAGAATGCCCGTCAGGTAGAAGCCTTCGTCGGCCGCCATGCCGATGCGCGACGCCTGCCGGCCGCCTGTACCACGACCCGTGCAACAACCCGCGATGCACAACTGCAACATTTTCCCGATGCCGAACATGACGGCTTTTATTACGCGCTGCTGCAAAAGGATTAGCGTGAAACAACTCGTTCGGAGCGACTGGTGATGGCCGAGCGAAGCGAGCTGACCAGAAGCCTCCCCGTGAGGGGAGGATGGGAGGGGCGGGTCTTTAGTTCGCCTTTCGCGTGTTTCATCATCTGGGGCGCTACGTTCTGCTGCATGAAAGTTAAGGCCGGGTTACCGACGCTGGCGCTGCTGTTGCTGACAACAGTCGCGGCGCAGGCCGGCAGCATCGAGCCGAAGCGCGCGGCGCTGACCCCGAACGAGGACGGCTACGCGCTTTCCGCAGAGTTCACGGTCGATCTCGGCAACCGGCTGGAAGACGCCGTGGCGCGCGGCGTCCCGCTCTACTTCAATCTCGAGTTCGTGCTCGAGCGCCCCCGCAAGTATTGGGTCAATGAACATGTCGTCACCCGCAGCCTGACCTACCGTCTGGCCTACAGCAGCCTGATGCGCCAGTACCGGCTCTCGACCGGCAACCTGCACCAGAACTTCGGCAGCCTGGCCGAGGCGCTGCGCGTGGTCGGCCGCATTGCCGCGCTGCCGGTGGTGGACAAGGACGTCGTCAAGCCCGGCGAATCCTACGAGGCGGCCGTGCGGCTGGCGCTCGACCGCAGCCAGTTGCCCAAACCCTTCCAGGTCGATGCCCTTACCGATAGCGCCTTGCACGTCGACGCCAAGGTCCTGCGCTGGCAATTCGTGGCCCCCGCGGTGACGCCATGAGCGCTCCCCGCCGGGCCGTCCCAAGGGGGGCGCAGCCAACCTACGGAGCCGCGCAGCGGCGAACCACCGTCACCCCCTGCCTCAGGCAGGGGGCCGGGGGGAGGGTGGTCCAGTGAGAGTTGCGCTTGCCGTATTCGCGGCGCTCGGAGCGATCATGCTGTTCCTGCTCGCATCGGCGTCGGCCAACACCGCGCTGTTCGCCGAGCACTATCCCTGGTTGCTGGCGATCAACGGCGTCGCCGCGGTCGCGCTGCTGGTGCTGGTTGCGCTTCAGTTGCAGCGCCTGCGCCGGGATTTCAAGCGCGGCGTGTTCGGCTCGCGCCTCAAGTTCCGCCTGCTGCTGATGCTGTCCCTGATGGCGGTGCTGCCCGGTGCGCTGGTGTATGGCGTGTCGATGCAGTTCGCGGTGAAGAGCATCGATTCGTGGTTCGATGTGCGAGTTGATGCCGCCCTGGAAGGCGGCCTCAATCTCGGCCGCAGCGTGCTCGATACCCTGCAGACAGAGTTGCTGGCGAAAGCCCGGGATGCCGCGCTGGATCTGGGTGAAGATGCCTTCGTCAGCCCGAGCCGGCTGAATCGGCTGCGCGAGCAGGCCGGCGCGCAGACCGCGACCCTGCTGACGCTTTCCGGCCAGGTGCTGGGCAGCAGTTCAGGGGAACTGCGCAGCCTGGTGCCCTCGGTCCCGGCGCCCAGCCAGCTGCGTGCGGCGCGCAGCGGGCGCGGGCTGGCACTGATCGGCGAAACGGAGGGTGGCGGCCTGATGCTGCGTGCCCTGGCTCCGGTCAGCAGCAGCGGCCTCAATCTTGATCCGCGCATCCTGCAATTGACGCTCGCGGTGCCGGCCTCGATTGCGAAAAGCGCGGAAAGCGTCGAGGCGGCGCACCGCGACTACCAGGAGCTGCAGCTCGGGCGCGCCGGCTTGAAGCGCATCTACACGCTGACCCTGACGCTGGCCTTGCTGCTCGCGCTGTTCGCCGCGATCGCGCTGGCTTTCTTTCTGGCCGAGCGCCTGGCGCGGCCGCTGCTGATCCTGGCCGAAGGCACGCAGGCGGTGGCCAGCGGCGACTACACGCCGCGCGCGACGGTGGAGGCATCCGATGAGCTGGGCGTGCTGACGCATTCCTTCAACAGCATGACGCATCAGTTGAGCGAGGCGCGCGCGCAGGCCGAGCATCATCGCCAGGAGATGGAGGCGGCGCAGGCCTATCTGGAATCGGTGCTGGCGAACCTGTCGGCCGGCGTGCTGGCCTTCGATCTGCGCTTTCGCCTGCGTGCGTCGAACCGGGGCGCGCTGGCGATCCTCGGCGACGATCTCTCCGGCTTCGAACAGACGCGCCTGCAGGACTGGCCGCGTCACGAGACGCTGGCCGGGGCTATTCTGGGCGGTTTCGCGCAGCGTGGCGACGAATGGCAGGAGCAGCTCGAAATCGCGCGCCCGGACGGCATGCCGCAGGCCTTGCTGGTGCGCGGTACGGCACTGCCGGCAGCGGGCGGCGGCGGCTATGTGGTGGTGTTCGACGACATCACGCGGCTGATCGCAGCGCAGCGCTCCGCGGCATGGGGCGAGGTGGCGCAGCGCCTCGCGCACGAGATCAAGAATCCGCTGACGCCGATCCAGCTATCCGCCGAAAGACTGCAACTCAAGCTGGCCGACCAGTTGACTGGAGCCTCGCGCGAATTGCTCGATCGCGCGACGCAGACCATCGTCAATCAGGTCGAGGCGATGAAGAACATGGTCAACGACTTCCGCGATTACGCACGCACGCCCCTGCCGCAACTTGCCCCCGTCGATCTGCAGAGCCTGCTCGGCGAAGTCCTCGGCCTCTATGAGAATTCGCGAGCCGTCATCGCCGCGGCGCCGGGGCCGACGTCCGCGCCCCTGCCGCCCGTGCTGGCCGACGCCAACCAGTTGCGTCAGGTCTTGCATAACGTGCTCACCAACGCGCAGGATGCGCTTGCCGATACGACGGATGCGCGCATCATGATCGCTGCGACGCAGGAAGGATCGCGCGCGCGGCTCACGGTGGCCGACAACGGCCCGGGATTTCCGGCGCAGATTCTTTCCCGCGCCTTCGAGCCCTACGTCACCACCAAGTCCAGGGGCACCGGGCTGGGGCTGGCGATCGTGAAGAAGATAGTGGATGACCACGGCGGCGAGATTCGCCTGGCGAACAATCATGGCGGTGAGGTAAGCATCTGGCTGCCGCTCGCAACGCCGGATGCGGCAAAGGGAGTTTAGGGAAATGCCAAAGATACTGGTGGTCGACGACGAAATCGGGATACGCGAGCTGCTCTCGGAAATTCTGCGCGACGAGGGTCACGACGTTCAGCTCGCGGAAGACGCCGCGTCGGCAAGGGCGGCACGCGAGGCCGGGCGACCCGACATGGTCCTGCTCGACATCTGGATGCCCGATACCGATGGCATTACGCTGCTGAAGGAATGGGCGGGCAACGGCCAGCTCAACATGCCGGTGGTGATGATGTCGGGCCACGCCACCATCGACACCGCGGTGGAGGCGACCCGGATCGGCGCGCTGGATTTCCTGGAAAAGCCGATCGGCATGCAGAAGCTGCTGGCGGCGGTGAAAAAGGCGCTCGAGCGCAGTGCCCGTCATGTCGGCGGCGGTTTGTCGCTGGGTGCGTTTGCACGCCCCGGCCCGTTGCGCGATCTCAAGCGCCGGCTGGATCAGGTGCTGGCGAAGAGCCCGCTGCTGATGCTGCGCGCCGCGCCCGGCGGCATTGTCGAGCTGGTGGCGCGCACGGCACAGGTTCCCGGCAAGCCGTGGTTCGATCTGGCCCACGATTCGAACCCCTTGAGTGTCGAAACCCTGCAGCGCGTCGCCGGAGGCGTGCTGTGGTGCGAGGAACTGGCGCGCCTGACGCGGCTGCAGCAGAAGAACCTGCTGTTCGCCGCCGATCGCCTCGACCGCTACAGTCTGCGTCTGGTGGCGGCGACCACGCACAGCAGCGCGGAGCTGGTCGCCCTGGGTTGGGAGGAAGCCGCGCTGGCGCGCCTGTTCGAAACCGGGCTGGGCGTGCCCAGTCTGACCGAACTGAAGGACGAAGTGCCGGACATCGCGGCGCATCTGCTGACGCAACTGATGGAAAGCGACGAGATCCCGCTGCGGCGGTTTTCCAGCGCCGCCCTCAACGCCCTGCGCCAGCATGTCTGGAGCGGTGGCTACGCGGAACTCAAGGGAGCGGTGAAGTCGCTGGCCCTGGCCAGCCTGGGCGAGGAAATCGGCGAAGAAGAGGCGCTGCAACTGCTGGCGCCGGCAGGTGAGCCGACGCTGGTGCCGGCCGGTCTGGCGCCGGAAGTGATCGAGCTGCCCCTGCGCGAGGCGCGCGAAGCCTTCGAGCGCATGTATTTCGCCTACCACCTGGCCAAGGACGGTGGCAACATGACGCGGCTGGCGGAAAAGACCGGGCTGGAGCGCACCCATCTGTATCGCAAGCTGAAAGACCTCGGATTACGTTAGGCGGCGCACCATGAAAATCATCATCCTCGGCGCCGGTCAGGTCGGCGCTTCCGTGGCCGAGGCGCTGGCTTCGGAAGCCAACGACATCACGGTGGTGGATCAGAGTAGCCACTGCCTGGCGCAACTGGCCGAGCATCTGGATGTGCGCACGGTGACCGGCAATGCGGCGCTTCCCTCCGTGCTCAGGAGCGCAGGCATCGAGGATGCCGAAATGCTGGTGGCGGTGACGCAGTCCGACCAGACCAATCTGGTCGCCTGCAAAATTGCGCGCGGCCTGTTCAATGTGCCGACGCGCATCGCGCGGCTGCGCGGCGCGGATTTCCTGGCGGATGAAAAGCTGCTGGCCGATGACATGTTCAGCGTCAGTCATGCGATCTGCCCCGAGCAGGAGGTCACCGACTACATTGCGCGCCTGATCGCGTTTCCCGAAGCGCTGCAAGTCCTCGAGTTTGCCAATGGCGCCGTCACGCTGGTCTGCGTACGCGCTTACGAGGGCGGCCTGCTGGTGGGCAAGGCCATCAGCACCATGAAGGATCATCTGGGGTCCCGTGTCGAGGCGCGCATCGCCGCCATATTCCGCGACTTGCAGCCTGTGGACCCCAAGGGCGACACGGTGATCGAGGCCGGTGACGAAGTATTCCTGTTGGCGGCGACACGCTTCATCCGGCCCGTCCTGCGCGAACTGCGGCGCATGCAGAAGCCGGTGAAGCGGGTGATGATCGCCGGCGGCGGCAACATCGGGGCACGCGTCGCCCAGGCACTGCAAGGCGATCACGAGGTCAAGATCATCGAGCGCGACCCGCAACGTGCGGAGACCATTGCGCTACGCTTGTCCGGGGTGCTGGTGCTGTGTGCCGAAGCCACCGACGAGAAGTTGCTGGCGCAGGAAAACATCGACGAGATGGACATGTTTCTCGCCCTGACCAACGATGACGAAAACAACATCATGGCGGCCTCGTTGGCCAAGCGACTCGGCTGCAAGCGCGTGCTGGCGCTGATCAACCGCCGTGCCTATGCCGACATGGTGCAGGGCGGGCCGATCGACATCGGCCTGTCACCAGCGCAGATATCCATCGGCTCGCTGCTCGCCTATGTGCGGCGCGGCGACGTGGAACGGGTGCACAGCCTGCGCCGGGGCGCGGCGGAAGCCCTGGAACTGGTGGTGCATGGCGACCGCAGCAACTCGAAGGTGGTCGGTCGCCGCATCGAGGAACTGCCGGAGATCAAGGGCGCGCGCATCGCCGCGATCGTGCGTCACGGCAAGGCAGCCAGCGTCGTGCGACGCGAGGGCTTCCTGGTGGACGAGCTGTTCGACGAAGTCGTGATTCCCCATCACGACACGGTGATCGAGGCGGGAGACCACGTCGTGGTGTTCTGCACCCGCAAGCAACAAGTGGTGCAAGTCGAAAAGCTGTTCCAGGTCAGCGCCGGGTTCTTTTAGGACCTTTTCCCGATCATGTTCTATCGCCTGCTTCCGGTCAGCCACGTTCTCGGCGGGATGCTGATGTTTTTCAGCATCACCTACCTGATGCCGATCGCCAGCGCCATAATTTATGATGATGGCACGCTGATCGATTTTGTCGACGCGATGTTGATCTCGCTGGCAGCGGGTTTTGTGCTCTGGTTCGGCACGCGCCGCCACAAGCGCGAATTGAAGCCGCGTGACGGTTTTCTGCTGGTGACGCTGGCCTGGATCCTGATGGCCGCGATCGCAACCCTGCCACTGATGATGGTGATCGACGATCTGTCCTTCACCGACGCCTTTTTCGAGACCATGTCGGGGCTGACCACGACAGGTGCCACGGTACTGTCCGGGCTCGACAAGCTGCCGCCCTCGATCAATCTCTGGCGCCACGAACTCAACTGGGTGGGCGGCATGGGCATCATCGTGCTGGCCGTGGCGATCCTGCCCCTGCTCGGCGTCGGCGGCATGCAGCTCTACAAGGCCGAGACCACCGGCGTGATGAAGGATTCCAAGCTGACCGCGCGTATTGCCGATACAGCGAAGGCACTCTGGCTGGTGTATTTCGGCATCACGGTGGCCTGCATCCTTTCGCTCAAGGTGGTCGGCATGAACTGGCTGGACGCGATCTGCCACGCCTTCGCCGCGATGGGCCTGGGCGGATTTTCGACCTACGACGACAGTGTCGGCCATTTCGATTCGCCGGCCATCGAAGCGGTGTTGATCTTCTTCATGATGGTCGCCGGCATGAACTTCGCCACCCACTTTGTCGCCTGGCGTGGCCGCTCGCTGCGGGCCTACTGGATGGACATGGAGGCCAAGGCCTTCGTCGCCCTGACGTTGGTCAGCACGCTTGTGTGCACGCTGTACCTTACCGTAATGGGCACCTACCCGAGCTTCCTCACCGCGCTGCGTCACGTCGCCTTCAACCTGGTCTCGATTGCCACGGATTGCGGCTTCGCCAGCCAGGATTACGACAAGTGGCCGATCTTCGTTCCGCTGTGGATGCTGTTCCTTTCCTGCGTTTCGGTCAGCTCCGGCTCCACCGGCGGCGGCATCAAGATGATCCGCACGCTGATCCTCGCTCAGCAGGGCCTCATCGAACTCAAGCGCCTGGTCCATCCGCAACTGGTGGCGCCGCTGCGCGTCGGCGACACTGCGATTCCGCAGCAGATTGCCGGCGCCGTACTCGGCTTCATCTTCCTCTACATCCTGGCGGTGGGCGAGCTGACGTTTTTCCTCGTTGCCAGCGGGCTGGATTTCACTTCTTCGATCAGCGCCATCGTTGCCTGCATCAACAATGCGGGCCCCGGTCTCAATGTGGTCGGCCCGGCCCAGAATTACGGAGTGTTGACGGACTTCCAAACCTGGGTGTGCACCTTCGCCATGCTGCTCGGGCGCCTTGAGGTGCTTTCGGTGTTCGTTTTGTTTACGCCGGCTTTCTGGCGTCGCTAGTTGAGCCAGTGGGGCTGGTGGGCAGGCAAAGTGGGATAATTCGTTCTTTGCCTCGCTGGATAGCATCTCATGTCACCCTCGGCCCGACCCAAGAACGATACATTTCTGCGCGCGCTGCTGCGCGAACCCGTCGACTACACGCCGATCTGGCTGATGCGCCAGGCAGGCCGCTATCTGCCTGAGTACAACGAGACGCGCCGCCGCGCCGGCAGTTTTCTCAATCTGTGCAAGAACCCGCAGCTCGCCTGCGAGGTCACGCTGCAACCGCTGTCGCGCTTCGAGCTCGATGCGGCGATCCTGTTCTCCGACATCTTGACCGTGCCCGACGCGATGGGCTTGGGGCTGTATTTCGCCGACGGCGAGGGGCCGAAGTTCGAGCGCCCCCTGCGCGAGGAATGGGCGATTCGCGATCTGACCGCGCCCGACCCCAACGTACACCTGCGCTATGTGATGGACGCGGTGGTCGAAATTCGCCGCGCGCTGGGTAACTCGGTGCCGCTGATCGGTTTTTCCGGCAGTCCGTGGACCCTGGCTTGCTACATGGTGGAGGGCGGCTCCGGTTCGGCGACGGATTACCGCACGGTCAAGACCATGCTTTACGACCGCCCCGACCTGTTGCACCACATCCTCGAGGTCACGGCCACGGCGGTGACCGACTACCTCAATGCCCAAGTCGAGTCCGGCGCGCAGGCGGTCATGATTTTTGATTCCTGGGGTGGCGCACTGTCGCATGCGGCCTACCGCGAGTTCTCGCTGGCCTACATGCAGCGCATCATGAGCGGCCTGAAGCGCAGCCACGATGGCGAACGCGTGCCCTGCATCGTGTTCACCAAGGGCGGCGGGCAATGGCTGGAGGCGATCGCGGACATCGGCTGCGATGCTGTCGGCCTCGACTGGACCACCGACCTGGGCGAAGCGCGGCGACGTGTCGGTGATCGTGTTGCATTGCAAGGCAATCTCGACCCGATGGCCTTGTTCGCATCTCCGGACAAGATTGCGGCGGAAGCGCGGCGCGTGCTGGACAGTTTTGGCGTTGACGCCGGCGGCGGCAATAATTCCGGCGGCCATGTCTTCAATCTCGGTCATGGCATCTCTCAATTCACCCCCCCGGAAAACGTCAAGATTCTGGTTGACACCGTGCACAGCCACAGCCGGCGCGGTTCCGCGCGGAGCTGATTTGCCAAGCCAACGGGGGTGCGGTTCGGGCCGCTTCCTCACCCGAAAAAGGCCTCCCAGCAAGGCTTGCCGAGCGGGCAGAAAAATGCCTCCTGCTGTTGACTTATGCACAGAAGTGGGTCGCGCACAGAAAGCTCGGTCCTTTGTTTGGTCATTTTTGCCGAGAGTTCGCAACGTATTGTTTTTGAACGATATTATGTTGTTCAAATATTGCGCAGAGGTGACAATCACCTTGCCGGACGGTCACTTAGGAGGTTTCCCCGCCGCTTACTCACAAAGTTATCCACAGAATTTGTGGGTAAGCCATTTTGTCTTTTACAGCAAAGGCTTGAGGCGTTGTGCGGAGACTTTATCGAGCATTGGCCGGCAAGCATCTGACCTGACATGAACATCGTTCGTGTCGCCCTCGATCTGCCTTTGCCGAGACTTTTCGATTATCTCGCGCCGGACTCTAACGAAAGTGATATTGGTCGACGGGTGACAGTACCGTTCGGCACGGGTTCGCGCACCGGGGTGATTGTCCAACTGGCGACGGCGAGCGAACACCCGGACGCAAAGCTGAAAGAGGTAACGGGGATTCTGCGCGACATGCCCGCCTTGCCCGCCGAATGGCTGGCGCTTTGCGAATTCTGTGCGCGCTACTACCAGACGCCGCTGGGCGAAGTGACTTCCTTCGCCCAGCCGCCGCTGCTGCGACGCGGGAAATTGCCGCGGATAAAGAAGCTGGCGGCGGAAATCGCCGTTACCTGCCCGCGAAGCGGAATCCCAGGTACGCAGAGCGAGCCAGCGCCGACTCTTGGTGCAGTTCATCAGCCCGCACTGCCGCGACTGATGGCTGCCCAGCAGGCGGCGGTCGCGGCGATTTTCGAGACGGCTGGTTTCCACGCCATGCTGCTGCACGGCGTCACCGGCAGCGGCAAGACGGAGGTCTATCTGCGTGCCATCGATGCCGTGCTGGCGCGCGGCGGTCAGGCGCTGATGCTGGTGCCGGAGATCGCGCTGACGCCGCAACTCGAAGGCCGCGTCGCGGCGCGCTTTCCCGGCGCGCACATCGTTTGCGCCAACAGCGGCATGGCCGACGCGGCGCGCGCGCGCGGCTTCATCGAGGCACTGACCGGTCGCGCCCAGATCGTGCTCGGCACCCGGCTCGCCGTGTTCATGCCCATGCCGCGCCTGCAACTGATCATCGTTGACGAAGAACACGACGCCTCCTTCAAGCAGCAGGAAGGCCTGCGCTATTCGGCGCGCGACGTATCGGTTTGGCGGGCCCATCAACTGAACATTCCGATCGTGCTCGGCTCGGCGACGCCCTCGCTGGAAACCTTCCATCACGCCAGTACCGGGCGCTACCGCATGCTCGAACTGCCCGAGCGCGCGGTGGCCGACGCCATGCCCGTGGTGCGCATCGTCGACACGCGGCGCGAGAAATTGCAGGAAGGCCTTTCCGCCGCTCTGCTGGCCGGCCTGCAGCAGCGGCTCGATCGCGGCGAGCAAAGCCTGGTGTTTCTCAACCGGCGCGGCTATGCCCCGGTGCTGGCCTGTCCGCCCTGCGGCTGGATCTCGCGCTGCCAACGTTGCGCCGCGAACCTGGTGCTGCATCTGGCCGACCAGCGTCTGCGCTGCCACCACTGCGGCTTCGAGGCGCTGATCCCGCGCGCCTGTCCTGACTGCGGCAACGTTGATCTGCTGCCCTTCGGGCGCGGCACGCAACGCCTGGAAACCATGCTCGCCGAACGCTTCCCGGAAGCCCGTGTGCTGCGCATCGATCGCGATTCGGCGAGCACGCCGAAGAAGTGGCAGGCGCTGCTGGCGACTATCCACGCCGGCGAGGCCGACATCCTGGTCGGCACGCAAATGCTCGCCAAGGGCCACGACTTTCCGCTGCTGACGCTGGTCGGTGCGGTCGGCGCCGATGCCGCGCTGTTCGCCGCCGACTTCCGCGCCCCCGAACGGCTCTTCGCGCAACTGATGCAGGTCGGCGGCCGCAGCGGCCGCGCCGATCTGCCCGGCGAAGTGCTGATCCAGACCGAGTACCCCGATCATCCGCTGTACCGGGCGCTGGTCGATCACGACTACGTGCGCTTCGCCCGTTCGCAACTCGACGAGCGTCGCATTGCCGGCTTTCCGCCCTTCAGCTTCCAGGCCATGCTGCGCGCCGAGGCGCGCAGCATGGAGCAGTCGCTGGCCTTTCTCGCTGCCGCGCGCGAAGCGGCCGAGGCGCTGGCCGACGGCGTCACGCTCTACGACCCGGTGCCGATGCGCATGCAGCGCCTGATGACGCTGGAACGCGGCCAGCTGTTGGTCGAGTCGGTCAGCCGCCCCGCCCTGCAGGCATTTCTGGCGAAGTGGATGGAAGAGCTCTACGCACTGAAGATGCCCGGCGGCCTGCGCTGGCATCTCGACGTCGATCCTTTGGAATTCTGATCCCGTAGCGTTACCATGTCGTCGAGGCACCATCAAAGGTGTCGGATTACAACAACCCAATACGGAGAGAGACATGGACCCAACCCGCCGCGGCTTCATTGCCGGCAGCGTCGCCCTTGGCGCCTGCACCGCACTTCCCGATCGTGCCGCCGAATCCGATGTGATGTTCGCGGTGCCCGCCACCACCATTCCCGTGGTTGGCTCGGCGCAGAAATTCCAGGTGCGGCGCATCTACTGCGTCGGCCGCAATTACGCCGCGCATGCGCGCGAAATGGGTTCCGACCCGACGCGCGAGCCGCCGTTCTTTTTTCAGAAGCCGACCGATGCGATCCAGCTGGCGCCGGCGGGAACGACCATCGACCATCCCTACCCGTCGATGACGAAGAACTATCACTACGAAGTCGAACTGGTCGCGGCCATCGGCAAGCGCGGCAAGAACATTCCTGCGGCACAGGCGCTGGACTATGTGGTTGCCTACGCCGTCGGCCTCGACATGACGCGGCGCGACCTGCAGCGCGGCATGGGCGACCAGAAGAAGCCCTGGGAAGTCGGCAAGTCCTTCGACAATTCAGCGGTCATCAGCCATCTGCATCCGGTGGCCATGACGGGGCATTTCACCAAGAGCGCGATCTGGCTCAAGGTGAATGGCCAGACCAAGCAATCGGCCAATCTGTCGCAGATGATCTGGTCGGTGGCCGAGCAGATCGCCAACCTGTCGCAGTTCTACGAATTGGCGCCGGGCGACATCATCTACTCGGGCACGCCGGAAAACGTCGGGCCCGTGGTGCCGGGTGACATCATGGACGCCCACATCGACGGCATCTACGACATTCGCGCGAAAGTCGTCTGAACGGGGCTAGCTCTGGTTCCTCGCGCCGGCGAGGAACCAGAGGTAGCTTGCAGCCTGCGCCGCCAGCAGTGTGCCGAAGGTGATCTGGTAGGCCGCGCGCGGTGCGTGGCCGGCGGCCTGCAAGGCGTCCACCGCGGCGCCGAAGCCCCACTGGATGCAGAAGGCGCCGACGAAGGCCATCAGGTTCAGCGCGGTGTTGACGCGTCCCGCCAGTGCGGGGTTGTAGTGACCCTGCAGCAGCGCATAGGCGAGATTGCCGACCGAGAAGACCATGCCGAAGATGAACCACAAGGGTTCGCCCGGCGTGGTGCCAAGCACGATCAGCAAGGTCGCGACCAGCCCGATCCCCATGCCGGTCTTCAACAGCCGCAGCGGGCCGAAGCCGCGCGCCGCGAGCTGTGCGACGCCGAAGGCGATGCCGAGAAATCCGATAAGCATGCCGCTGCCCATCAGCAGCAGATGGTGGGCAGCGGCCTCGCGCGGCAGCCCTGAGAAGTTCATCAGCCAGGGCACCGCCCAAAGCCCCTGCAAGGCCAGAAAGCCGCCGATGATCAGCATCGTTTGCGGCGCATAGCACCAGAAGGCGCGGCTGGCGAGCACTTCGCCGAGGCCGGCGAGCTGGCTGCGCAACGGCTCGGGCGTGGCGTTGCCGGTCTTGTCCGGAGTGCTGAAAATTCCCGCCGCGACAGCGATGCCGGCCACGGCCAGTGCGACGAATACGGCGCGCCAGCCGAAATGCGGAATCGCCCAGGACAGCGGCGTCGAGGCCGTCAGCGCGCCGAGGCCGCCGGCGGCCATGATGGCGGCATTGAGCGAGGCTTGCCGCGCGGTACCGAACCACTGGCTGAAGGCCTTGAAGGACGCCATCAGGCAGGACGACACACCCAGGCCGATCAGCGCCCGCGCGACCGCCAGTTCGGTCAGCGAGTTGCCGATAGCGAACAGCGCACAGCCGGCGGCGGCGATCAGCAGCAGGAAGGCTTCGACGCGGCGCGGGCCGTAGCGGTCCAGCGCCAGCCCGAGAGGCAGCTGCACGGCGCCGAAGGCGAGCAGGTAGGCGCTGGTCAGCAGGCCCAGGTCGGCAGCGGAGACGGCCAGTTCGCGCGTGAGTTCCGGCGCGATGACGGCATTGACGTTGCGCAGGAAGTAGGAAAAGTAATAGCCCGCGGCGAAGGGCAGAAACACGCGCAACCACAAATTCATTCACTGCTCCCGTTGTTGCGCAGCCACTCGGCGCGCTGCATGAGTTTAGCGGTCCAGTTCGGATCGAGTCCGCTGGCATGGGCCAGCCGGAGTATGGCCGCAACCGAAGGCCGCGGCGTGTGGGTCACGCGCCAGAATTCGGCGAGTGTCACGGCGTCGGCGGGACGCTCGATGTGCTCCAGCCGGTCGCCCGGTGCGATCTCTCCCGCTTCGAGCACCCGGTAGTACCAGCCGGCCAGCCCGTGCTCGGCAATGAAAGCCGCGACGCCCTCGCAAGCCGTGCGGGTGTCGATCTTCCAGCACGGCGTACGCGGCTGCGAGACCTGGATGCGTGCGCCGCCGATCGCGAATACGTCGCCGATGCAGACATCATGCTCCGTCATGCCGCGGGTCGAAATGTTTTCACCGAGGCCGCCGGGCGCGAGATGCTGCGCCGCGGGGAAGGCCGCCGCCAGTCGCGCATAGTGTTCCGCCGGATACTGGTGCAGTGCCTTGCCGCCGCCGCCATGCGCCCGGCGGTCCGCCTGGGTATCGCCCGTCAGGCCTTCCGCCGTCAGCAGACAGCGGCCGCTCACCGGGGTCTTGACGATCGCGCTGCTGCGGCTGTCGCCCGCGAGCTGGGCGACCTGGCCGACGAACAGAGCGTTCACCGCGATGGGCGGAATCATGGCCATAGCCACGCCGCGCCGCGCACGCCGGAAGAATCACCGTGCCGGTGTTTGAGCAGACGAGTGGCGACTTGATCGGAGAACACATACCCGGCCCACAGCTTCGGCACGCTGTCATAGAGGCGGTCCATATTCGAGAGTCCGCCGCCGAGCACGATGACGTCGGGATCGAGGATGTTGATCACCTGCGCCAGTGCGCGCGCCAGACGGGCTTCGTAGCGTTGCAGGGTGGCTTCGCATTCCGCATCGCCGGCGGCAGCTCGCTCCATGATTTCGGCGGGTGAGCAGTCGGCGCTGGCGAGTTTGCCAACCTGGCGGCGATGATCGGCGGCGAGGCCGGGGCCGGAGAGGTAGAGCTCGATGCAGCCCTTGCGCCCGCAATAGCAGGTCTCCTTGTGATGCTCGTTGGGCATCGGGTTGTGGCCCCACTCGCCGGCAATGGCATTGGCGCCGGTCAGCACCTTGCCGTCGATGACGATACCGCCGCCGACACCGGTGCCGAGTATCACGCCGAACACCACCGGCGCGCCGGCACCCGCGCCATCGACCGTTTCGGACAGCGCAAAGCAGTTGGCATCGTTGGCGATGCGCACCTCACGTTTCAGTAGTTGCTGCAGGTCACGTCGCAGCGGCTGGCCGATCAGGCAGGTCGAGTTCGCGTTCTTGATCAGCCCGCTGCTGCGCGACTCGGCACCGGGGATGCCGATGCCTACACTCGCCACCGTAGCGCCAGCGCCGACTCTTTGCTCCGCTGTTTCGACCAGGTCCGTAACCGCTCTTACCGTCGCCGGGTAATCGCCTTGCGGCGTCGCCACGCGCTCGCGCAGCAGCACCGCGCCATCGTCGCCCAGCGCGATGATTTCGATCTTGCTGCCGCCGAGGTCGACGCCGATGCGCAGCGGAACCCTGCTCATTTGCCGAACAGGCCCTTGAGCTTGTCCTTCGCCTTGTCTTCGACCTTGCTCCTGATCTCCTGCGTCTTCTCTTCGACCTTGGCCTTGGCCTCCTCCGACACGAGGCTGCCGAACTCGATCTTGTAGGACAGGGTTTCGAACGGGCCGGTGACGCGCACCGGAATCGTGAGTCCCTTCAGCTGGTCGAGACCCTGTCCGGCGCTGGAGGCGACCACGCTGGCTCTGGCCACGTAGTCCATGCGGCCGCCGCCGATGTCGATGTCGCCCGCTCCGGCGAGCCGCAGGAAGGGCGACTTCATGGCCAAGTCTTCATTGTGGGCGACGCCGTTGGCGATCTTCAGCGAGGCGGTCAGTTCGGAGAAATCGGTCTTGTCGCCGGCTTTCGCCTGTTGCGTCGCGTCTTGCTTGGCTCCGAGCTTGGCCTTTACGTCGCGCAGGCTCTGTGCCAGGTTGATGCCCTTGATCGCGCCGTCCTTGAGGCTCACTGCGGCGGTCCCGCCCAGCGCCTTCTTCATCGCCGTGACGCTGTCGCCCCGAGTGGTGACGTCGAGCGCCACGCTGCCGCGCCCTTCCACCAGGTCCTTGTCGGCGAGATCCTTCAGCAGCGGGTTGATGCTGACGCCGGTCAGGTTCTGCTTCATGGCGACGGCGTTGCCCACGGCGTTGAGCGACAGGCTGCCGCTGGCCGAGCCTTCGTAGAGGTTCAGCGTCAGCGGGGCGACATCGAGCCGCCCTCCGGCGAGATTGATCTTCGCATTCAGCTTCGCCAGCTTCAGTTTCGACACCTGCAGCGATCCGATGCGGATCGCGCCATTCACGTCGAGCCCTTTCAGCGCCGAGAAATCCAGCTTGCCTTCCTTGGCCGCCTTTTCCTCCTTCGTCCTCGGTGGCAGGTACTTGTCCACGTTGAGCTGGTCGATGTCGAGATCGAAGCCCAGTGCCAGCGGCGCGAACTTCGCCACTTTCAGCTTCGTTGCGATCTTCAATTCGTCGAACCGGGTGGCGAGTTCGAGCACTGCGGTCTGATGCGCGAGGTCGGCACGCAGATTGCCGGCCAGCGGCAGCTTGAGCTGTTTCATGGGCATCTGCGGATGGGCCAGGTCGACGCTGCCGGCGATCTTCTCCAGGGCGATGGTCTGCTCGCCGAGGTTCGCTGCGACAGGCGAATCGATGTGAGCCTTGACGACAGTCTCGCCCGACTTGGCATCGACATCGAGCGCCAGTTGGCCGATCTTCATTGTCTGGGCCGAGCCTTCGACGCCCGACAGAACGAGCTTGGCCTGCCCATTGAGGCCGCTGCCGGCCAGCGTCGCGGCGAAGCTCAGCGATTCGAGCGCCAGGGTTTGCTTCGCGCCATCGACCTGGACGCGCCCACTGGACAGATCGAGATTGGACAGCGTCGTGGTGCTGCCGCTCTTCTCATCGCGCCAGGTGAGCTGCGCGTTCGCCACCTTGATGCCGACGATGTCTATATTCAGAGGTGATTTCGCCGTATCGCCAGCGCCAGCGCGGTGCGTCCCTTCGGGGACTTTTTCTTTCCCGTCCTTGCCGCCCATCAGGTCGGCGATGTTCAGCGTGCCGTCGTTCCTTTTCACCAGAGTCGCCTTGAAGCCATCGACCTCGACGCGCCGCACCCGCACCTGTTTCGACAGCAGCGGCGTCACGGCCACGGCGACGCGCGCCGAATCGAGCGCGAGAAACTCCTCCTTGCCACCGGGTTCCGACAGCGTCAGGCGCCCGAGCTTGATGCCGACGTCGGGCCATACCGAGAGTTCGAGCTTGCCGGCGATATCGAGCTTGCGCTGCGTCTGCTCCAGCACCACACGGCTCGCCTCGCCCTTGATCTTTTCGCCGTCGAACAGCGCATAGAGTGCCGCGACACCAATCGCGAGCAGGGCAAGAACGACGCCTGCGACGATGCCAAGGATGCGGAGTGCCTTCATGAAGTTTTTCCGTTCTGGTGAAATGCGCTAGATTGGCGAGATTATCAGACGGAAGGGTCCTTGCATGAAATCCGGATTGCGCTCCGCCACACCGATGCCGGTTCGCTCGCCATGCGTCAAGGTTTGCGAGATGGACGCGGCAACCCGGCTGTGCCGCGGTTGTTTCCGTACGCAGGAAGAGCGTGACTGGTGGGTGGCGTATACCAACGACCAGCAGAAGGAAGTGCTGCTGCGCTGCGAGCAGCGCCGCGAAGTTCTGGCGCTCGGCGCGGGCGAACTCGCGCCGAGCATGGGCATCGTGGAATCGCGCCGCAAGGAGAGTAAATTGTGATTTTGCTACACGGGTAGCAGGCCCCGCGTCATGAAATTCAAGGATTACTACGAGATCCTCGGCGTGCCGCGCGGCGCCGCGCAGGACGACGTCAAACGCGCCTATCGCAAGCTGGCGCGCAAGTACCATCCGGACGTGAGCAAGGACGCCGATGCCGAGACGCGATTCAAGGAGCTCGGTGAAGCCTATGCGGTACTGAAGGACCCGGAGAAGCGCGCGGCCTACGATCAGATGGGCAGCCAGTGGAAGACCGGCCAGGACTTCCAGCCGCCACCGGGCTGGGACGCCGGTTTCGAATTCAGCGGCGGCGATTTTGGCGCCGGACCGGGGGGTGATCACAGCGATTTCTTCGAGGCGCTGTTCGGCCGCCACGCCAAGGCCGGGCCGCGCGCGCACATGCATGCGCAGGGCCAGGATCACCACGCCAAGGTGCTGATCGATCTGGCCGATGCCTATCACGGTGCCCGGCGCGACGTTTCGCTGCGGATGCCGATGCTGGATGCGCAGGGTCGCGTGACGATGCAGGAGCGAACGCTGGAGGTCAGCATTCCCAAAGGCATCCGCGCTGGACAGCACCTGCGTCTGGCCGGCCAGGGCGCGCCGGGGCTGGGGGGCGGGCCGGCCGGCGACCTGTATCTGGAAATTGCTTTCAAGCCCGATCCGCAGTTTCGCGCTGACGGCCGCGATGTCTATGTGGACCTGCCGCTGGCGCCCTGGGAAGCGGCGCTGGGCACTTCGGTGACGGCACCGACACCGGAAGGGCAGGTGCAACTCACAATCCCGCTCGGCTCGGCGGCGGGTCGCCAGCTGCGCCTGAAAGGCCGCGGCATTCCGGGCCCGCCGCCGGGCGATCTGTACGTGATGCTGAGCATCGCGCTGCCGCCGGCCGACAGCGAGGCCGCGCAGGAGGCATACCGCGCCATGGGCAAGGCCTTCGACTTCAACCCCAGGGAACAGAAGAAAGGATGATCCGTCATGAACCAGACCAATATGACATCGATTGAGGGGCGGGTAGTCGAAGAGCAAGTCCAGTTGACGCTGGTGGAACTGTGCCAGGCCTGCAGCGCCGAAGAGGAACATGTGCTGACCTGGGTTTTTGAAGGCGTGCTGGAACCGGCTGGCGAGTCGCCGCAGGACTGGCGCTTCAGCGGCGAATCCCTGCGCCGCGCGCGGCTGGCGCTGCGGTTGTCGCGCGATCTGGAAATCAATCCGCCCGGCGTGGCGCTGGCGCTCGACTTGCTGGACGAAATCGCCGAACTGCGGGCGCGGCTGCAGCGCAGCGGCGCAGGTTGATGAAGCGATAGGCCATGCATATTCATGGCCTCGGCGTCGAGCAAGCGCTCGCCAGCCTTAAGACGACGACGGCCGGCCTGGCTGCCGCCGAGGCGGCGCGCCGGCTGGTGGAATTCGGGCCGAACCATGTCGAGGAAGTCGCCCGCGAGCATCTGCTGCTCGGCTTCGCCCGCGAATTCACGCATTTTTTTGCGATCATTCTGTGGATCGGGGCCGCGCTGGCCTTTCTCGCCGAGTACTTCGATCCGGGCCAGGGCATGGGCCGCCTCGGTGTCGCCATCGTCGGCGTCATCATTGTCAATGGCATTTTTTCCTTCTGGCAGGAATACAAGGCCGAGCAGGCCGTCGAAGCGCTGCGCCAGTTGTTGCCGCAGAAGGTGCAGGCGCTGCGCGGCGGCGAGATCGTCGAGCTGCTCGCCAGCAAACTGGTCCCCGGCGACATCGTGGTGCTGGAGGAAGGCAACTTCATTCCTGCCGACTGCCGCCTGATCGAGGCCTTCGCCCTGCGCGTGAACACCGCGACGGTCACCGGCGAATCGCTGCCCAAGGCGCGCAACACCGAGCCCAGCGCAGAGGATTCGCCGCTGTATGCAAAGAACGTGGTGCTGGCCGGAACCTCCGTGGTGTCGGGGCAGGCGCGCGCAGTGGTGTACGCCACCGGCATGCACACCGAGTTCGGCCGCATCGCCCATCTGACGCAAACGGTCGGCACCGGCCCGTCACCGCTGCAACGCGAAATTGCGCGTCTTTCGCGCATCGTCGCGGCGCTTGCCACGGGCATGGGCGTCGCGCTGTTCTTCGTCGGGCAGGCGATGGGGCTGCCAACCTGGGAGAACCTGCTGTTTGCCATCGGCATCATCGTCGCCAACGTGCCGGAAGGCCTGCTGCCGACGGTGACGCTGTCGCTGGCCATGGCGACGCAGCGCATGGCCAGGCGCAATGCGCTGGTGCGTCACCTGCCCGCGGTCGAGGCGCTGGGTTCGACGACGACGATCTGCTGCGACAAGACCGGCACGCTGACGCAGAACCTCATGTCAGTGCAGCGCCTGTGGCTGGGTGGCGGCTTTCTTGATTTCGGTGATCTCGCCAAACAGCCGCGCCTGACCGAGGACAACCGCGAGCTGTTCGTCAATGCCGCGCTCTGCCACAACCTGAAAATCGTTGACGAGAAACTGCTCGGCGATCCCATGGAGGTGGCGCTGGCCGGTATGGGGCGGCAGGTGGTCGGTGCGCTTGCCGACGACCAGCGGATTGACGAAATTCCCTTCGATACCGACCGCAAACGCATGTCGGTACTCTGCGCAACGCCGCAGGGCCACATGCTCTACTGCAAGGGCGCGCCGGAGACGGTGCTTGCTGCCTGCGAGTTCGTGCAGTTCGACGCCGGCATCGTGCCGATAGATCCCGTGGCCAAAACGCGACTTCTGGCTGCGCAGCAGCAGATGGCCGAGGCGGGGCTGCGGGTGCTGGCCTTCGCCCATTGCGCGCTTAGTGGCGACATTCGGGGCGACATTCGGGACGGGTTGCCGAACGAAGAGCGCGGCATGATCCTCTCCGGTCTGGTCGGGCTGGAAGACCCGCCGCGGCCGGAAGTTCCCGATGCCGTCGCGCGTTGTGCCACGGCCGGCATCCGCATCATCATGGTCACCGGCGACCACCCGCACACGGCGCTGGCGATTGCGCGCCAGATTGGTCTGGTGAAAGGCGACCAGCCGGTGGTCATCACTGGTGACCAGTTGCGCTCCATCTCGCCGGCGCAACTGCAACTGGCGCTCGACGCCAGGGAGATCATCTTCGCCCGCGTCGCCGCCGAGCAGAAAATGCTGATCGTCCAGGCGCTGCAGAAGAAAGGCGAGATCGTCGCCGTCACCGGCGACGGCGTGAACGACGCGCCGGCGCTGAAGACCGCCGACATCGGCATTGCCATGGGCATAGGTGGTACCGACGTGGCGAAGGAGGCGGCCGACCTGATCCTGCTCGACGACAACTTCGCCAGCATCGTTGCCGCGATCGAGGAAGGGCGCGCGGTGTTCGACAACATCCGCAAGTTCCTCACCTACATCCTGAGTTCGAACATTCCGGAAATGGTGCCCTATCTCGCCTTCGTGCTGTTCCGCATTCCGCTGCCGCTGACCATCATCCAGATTCTCGCCGTCGATCTCGGCACCGACATGCTGCCGGCACTCGCGCTGGGTGCCGAGAAACCCGATCCCGGCGTGATGCACCGTCCGCCACGGGCGCGCAACGAGCGCCTGTTGTCATGGGGCCTGCTGGTACGTGCCTACCTGTTTCTCGGCGTGCTGGAAGCGGCTGCGGCGATGGCGGTGTTCTTCTTCGTGCTCAATGCGGTGGGCTGGCATTATGGCGTCAGCCTCGACCGGCTCGATCCGCCGTATCTGCAGGCGACCTCGGCCTGCCTGGCGACGATCGTGGTGATGCAGATGATGAATGTGATTCTGTGCCGCCACCCGTTCAAGTCCTCGCTCTCCGTGGGCCTCTTCGGCAACCGCTACATCCTGCTGGGGCTGATGGCGGAACTGGGTGTGATCCTGTTCATCATCTATACCCCGGCCGGCAACTGGCTGTTCGGCACGGCGCCCATCGGCGCCGAGGCCTGGCTGCTGGCGCTGGCCGGCGCCGCGCTGATGTGGGTGTTCGAGGAAGGCCGCAAGGCCTGGCTGCGGCGGCTGCTGGCGCGCAAGTTCGGCGCCTGATCTATTCCGGGAAATGCACCGCCAGCCAGACCGTCGGCGCATCGGCCGCGGTCGATTCGACGCGATGACGCCGGAGCGGCGCGATGTGCAGCCAGTCGCCCGGGCGCAGCTGCCGGGCTTCGGTTTCATCCTCGAAGCGCAGCCGGGCGTCGCCGCTCATCAGCAGTACCCATTCGGCATCGGGCTGGTCGTACCAGAATCCCGGCGGACTGGACTGGCCGGTGGAGACGATGCGTTCGATGCGCAGCCCGGGCCGGGCCAGCAGGGTTTCCAGGCGCTCCGCCGCTTCGGGCGTCACGGGCAGGCCGGCAAAAAGATTGCCTGCCATCAGGCGCCCTCCAGCAGTTCGGTGTCCTCGTGCGAATAGGGCGGGCTGCAGCAACAGAGGATGCGCAAGGGCTCGGGGCCGGCGGCTTCGATCCGGTGCGGCGTGCCGGGCGGAATCAGCACCGTATCGCCGGCGCCGACTGTGAAGCAGGCATCGCCCAGGGTCATGATGCCGCTGCCGGCGGTGACGTGATACAGCTCCTCGGTGACCGCATGGCGATGCAGCTGCGTCCGCGCTCCCGGCGCCACGGTGGCCTCGGCCAGGCTCTGCAGGCGGTTGCCATGCAGCGAGGGATGCATCAGTTCGCGAATCTCGGAGCCGTCCTTGGTGACGTAGGTGGGCGTCTCGGCGTAGCGCGTCTTCATGTCTTGTTCACTCCGCGTGCGATTCGCGCAGCAGCTTCTTTTGCAGCAGGCAATGCAGCAGCGCATGCTCTGCCGGTGCGAGTTCAACATCGCCATCGCTGCCCGCGAAATGGCGGCGGAAGGCCGCGCGCGCCGCGGCCGGGGCAACGATGTCGTAGCCCAGTGCCTGCAGGCCCAGCATCGGATCGAAGCCGGCCGGGGCGGCCGGGGCGGCCGGCGGCGGCGCTTCGCACCAAAGCCCGAAGCCCTGTTGCGCCAACCGCTGCCAGGGGAACAGGCGGCTCGGATCGACCTTGCGCGCCGGAGCGACATCGCCGTGGGCGAGAATGTTCGCCGCCGGAATGCGATAGCGCGTGCGCAGATCGTCGAGCAGCGCGAGCAGGGCGACGATCTGCGCTTCGGCAAAGAGCTCGTCGCCGGTGTTGTCGAGTTCGATGCCGATCGAGGCCGAGTTGAGATCGGTCATGCCGCCCCACCAGGATTCACCGGCATGCCATGCACGCGAGTTTTCGTCGACCAGTTGCAGGACTGCGCCGTCGCGCCCGATCAGGTAATGCGCGCTGACCTTGCGTTGCGGGTCGGTCAGCGTCGCCAGGGCGGTTGCGGCGTTGTCGTTGGTGGTCTGGTGCAGGATGACGAAATTGGGCCGGCGCTGGTCGAAGTTCGGCGAAGCTTGCCAGATCGCTCCGCGCCCCTGGCCCGGCGGCAGCGGCGCACAGGCCGCGAGTGCAGCAAGCAGGAGGACAACAAGCCCGCGACGCATGAGCGGCGGTCGTCAGGTCGTGACGATGGGCTTGCTGAGTCGCGCCCGGCTTTGGGCCTCGGACTTGTTCATCTCGGATACCTGGCGGCCATAGGCTTCGCGCGCGGCCTGTCCCTGGCGGGTGGCCTCGATGCTGCGGATGCAGCGCCAGCGCTTGCCGGCCTTGGTTTCGATCTGGCGCATCTCCGATTTCGGGTGATGCTGGCGACAGTGGTAGCAGAATGCAGTTTCAGCCATGCGGAGGGACTCAGGCGGTAAAGTATGCAATTGTAGACCGACTTGCGACCATGCTCCCTGAATCCATCCTTCCAGCCACCACAGACGAGCCGGAACTCCCGCTCTACGAGGGCGTGGCGATCTCCGACATCGTGCTGGTCGACTCGCCGGCGTCCGCACATGACGCGCACCGGGCGCTGCTGGCGGAAACCGTTCTCGGTTTCGATACCGAGGCGAAGCCGACCTTCGCCAAGGGCGAGGTTTCCAGCGGGCCGCACCTGATCCAACTGGCAACGGCAGACCGCGTTTACCTGTTCCCGGTCAGGCAACAGACGGATCACCACCGTCTGCGCGAGATCCTCGAATCACGGCATATTCTGAAAGTGGGTTTCGGCCTGGGCAGCGATCTCGCGCAGTTGCGGGCGCGCCTCGGCATCGAGACGCAACATGTGCTCGATCTTTCGCGGGCGCTTCCCTCCGACAAGCCGCGGCAGACCCTGGGGGCGAAGACCGCCGTCGCCAGATACCTCGGCCGGCGCATGCAGAAATCCAAGCGGACCACCACCTCCAACTGGGCCAACCCGCGGCTGACCGAGCGCCAGATGTTGTATGCCGCCGACGACGCCCAGGTGGCCCTGCGCATCTATCGCCTGGCACTGGCAGCGGGCCACCTGCCGCAAGCCTGACGACCCGGGCAGCGATGCGCCGAACCGACGCGGATCGCGGCGAACTGCGTCATCACCAATAGTCGGCGCCGGCGGGACGGCGCCGGATATTCACCTAAAATACGACGCGATCCCATTCGGATTTTTCGTCATGCCAAGTTCGTCGTTCCGCGCCGGCGCCCGCGAGGGCTTCCGCAGCTTCCTGCCGATGTCGGTGGGTTTGATTCCCTGGGCGCTGGTCACCGGCATGGCCATGATCAGCACCGGCTTCACGCCCGTGCAGGCCATGGGCATGAACGTGATCGTCTTCGCCGGTACCGCGCAACTCGGCACGCTGCCGCTGATCGGGATCGGCGCGCCCTTGTGGCTGATCGCGGTCACAGCCTTGGCGCTGAATCTGCGCTTCATCATTTTCAGCGCCGCCATCGCCCAGGGCTTTCGCGGTGTCGGCGCACCGCTGCGCTGGTACTCGGGACATCTGCTGACCGATGGCGTCTTCGCCTGCTGCTTCGAGAAAATGCTCACGGTCGACGATCCGCGCTGGCGGCTCGGCTACTACCTGGCGCCCTCGCTCTGGTCCTGGTTGCTGTGGCAGGTCTTCGCCCTGATCGGAGTGTTCGCCGCCGGATCGATTCCGAAACACTGGTCCCTGGAATTCATGGCCACCATCGCCCTGCTGGTGCTGCTGGTTCCGCTGGCAAGGCAGCGGCCCATGCTGGTGGCCGCCCTGAGCAGCGGCGCGACGGCGATACTCCTGCGCGGCATGCCCTTGCGCCTGGGGCTGATCGTCGCCATCGTGGTCGGCATCCTGGCGGGCTTCGCCGCCGAACATTGGCACACGAAAGTGGAGGCGGCATGAACGCAGAAGCGACGCTGTGGTTGACCTTCGTGCTGCTCGGATTGGCGACGACGCTGCCGCGGGCCAGCTTCATCGTCCTCGGCGGCCGCGTGCGCCTGCCGTCCGTGGTGCAGCGCGCCCTGCGCTACGCACCGGCGGCGGCGCTGGCGGCCATCGTTGTTCCCGACGTGCTGGTGGTCGGCGGCGATTTTGCGCCGCTGAATCCCAAACTGGCCGGCGTCGTTGCCGCCGTTGCCGCCGCCCTGCTGTCGCGCAACCCGTGGCTGCCTTTCATTGCCGGCATGGCGGTGCTGCTGGGGTTGCGCGCGCTGGCCGGCGGCTAGCCGGACCTGATCTCTTCAGGCTTTCTTGGCGCGCGGATGCGCCGCGTCGTAGATTTTCGCCAGATGCTGAAAGTCCAGATGGGTGTAGATCTGCGTTGCGGCGATGCTGGCGTGGCCAAGCATTTCCTGCACGGCACGCAGGTCGCCGGATGACTGCAGCACGTGAGAGGCGAAGGAGTGGCGCAGCATGTGCGGATGCACATGCACGCCGAGGCCCTGCCGCTGAGCCCATTGTGCGAGGCGGCTCTCCACCTGCCTTGGAGTCAAGCGCGTGCCGTTGCGGCCGAGGAACAGTGCGGGCTGCTCGTCGCGGACAAATTGCGGACGCAGCGCCAGCCAGGCCTCGAGTGCGGTGCGCGCCTTGTCGCCGACGGGCACCGTGCGGGTCTTCCGCCGCTTGCCGGTGACGGTGACTTCGCCGGCCGCCAGATCGAGTCCGCCGGGCCAGTCGAGGCTCACCAGTTCCGCCAGACGCAGGCCCGAGGAATACAGCAGTTCGAACATCGCTGCGTCGCGCACCTGCAGCGGCTCATTTGCCAAACCCGTTGCCGGATTGGCCTGCGGTCGGTCGAGCAAGGCGGCCGCCTGATCGATGCCCAGCGCCTTGGGCAGGGTGCGCGCGCGCTTCGGCGCACGCAGGCCGTCGGCCGGATTCAAGGCGATCACGCCGCGCCGCGCGAGCCAGGTGTAATAGCTGCGCCAGGCCGACAGCGTGCGGGCGATGGAACGCGGCGCGAGTTCCTTTGCGTGCAAGGCCATCAGGCCGCGGCGCAGTTGCGCGGGCTTCAGCGCCTTCAACTCGGTGCCGGCCGCCAGAGCCGTCAGGCGCGCCAGATCGCGGCGGTAGGCGTCGAGGGTATGCGGACTGGCGCGGCGCTGTATCTCAAGCTCGGCAAGAAAATTCTCGACCGAGGCGTCCATGAAATTAACGTGAAACAACCCGTTCGGAGCGACTGGTGATAGTCGAGCGAAGCGAGCTGACCAGTAGCCCCGCCCTGGGGCGGGGAAGGGGGTGGGGGGCCTTCAATTCGCTTTTAGTTACGGCCGCTGCGCTTAACGCCGATGATGCTGGCGTTAGCCTCCACTGAAACTTCGTTTTCGCGTGTTTCATCATCAGGGGTGCCGGATCACTGCATGAAAGTTAGGCGGCTACTCTCAGTAGCGCCGCCGACGCCATCTCGGCGATGCGCTCCAGATACAGGGTGCCGAGTTGCGCGTGGAAGCGTTGCGGGTCCTCGCTGGCCATCACCAGCAGGCCGAAGCAGGCGCCGCCGGATTCGCGCAGCGGCAGTTGGGTCATCGACTGCAGACCGGCAGCCGCGTCGCCGAACCAGGCCAGCGATTCCTGTCCGGTCACCGTTCCGCAGTAAGGCCGCTGCAGGCCCGAGACAAAGGCCTTGACGGCATCGTCCACGGGATCGAACTCGTGCCCGGCGCCCTGCCCAGCGCCCCACAGTCGCAGGGCGACGTGCGGCACGGCGAAGGCGCCGCCCAGATGCGAATACAGTGCGCGCACCATGCCCGCCCGATCCGTGGCCGAGATCAGCGCCACGGCGAGCCCATGCACCTTTTCCGAAATGGCATCGTTCTCTTCGCCGAAGCCGATCAGCTCGACCAGCTTGGCTTCGAGCGCACGCACCTTGTCGCGCAGGTTGAACAACTGCCGTTCGGTGATCGAGACGGCCCTGCCACTGTGCGGATCGGGCAGGGTGATCAGGGCCAGCACTTCGGCGTGCTGGTCGAAGAATTCCGGGTGATCCCGGAGGTAGTGGGCGATGTCTTCGGATTTCATGTCGGGTCTCACGTCAGGTTGTTCGGGAGTTCGATTTCTGCGCTGAATACGGTGGTCGCCGGGCCGGTCATCATGACCGGCGAGCTTGCATTACCCGCGGTTCCGCCCCAGGCGATGGACAGGTCGCCGCCGCGCGTCGTGACGCGCACCGGCGAATCCAGCAGGCCGCGGCGGATGCCGGCGACCACGGCGGCGCAGGCGCCGGTGCCGCAGGCCAGGGTCTCGCCGGCGCCGCGCTCGTAGACACGGAGGCGGATGCTGTGGCGGTCGACGATCTGCATGAAGCCGGCATTGACCCGGCGCGGAAAGCGCGGATGCGATTCGATCAGTGGGCCGAGCCGGGCGACCGGCGCCGCATCGACGTCGGCCACCACCTGCACGGCATGCGGGTTGCCCATCGAGACGACGCTGATGTCGAGCCGCTCACCGTTCACGTCGAGTGGCTGCACCACGGTGTCGGTCGGGCTGTCGAAGGGAATCTCGGCCGGCAGGAAGCGCGGCGCGCCCATGTCCACCGTGACCTGGCCGTCGGCCTCCAGCCGCGGCGTGATCAGCCCGCATTTGGTCTCGACGCGGATCTCGCGCTTGTCCGTCAGGCCCTGCTCATGCACGAAGCGGACGAAGCAGCGCGCGCCATTGCCGCACTGTTCCACCTCGCCGCCGTCGGCGTTGAAAATGCGATAGCGGAAATCAACGCCGGGCGTATCGGCGCGTTCGACCACCAGGATCTGGTCGCAGCCGATGCCGAAGTGGCGGTCGGCGAGGAAGCGCGCCTGCGCCGATGTCGGAACGAAGTTCTGGTTGATCGCGTCGAGCACGACGAAATCGTTGCCGAGGCCGTGCATTTTGGTGAAGCGTATCTTCATAGAGAGAGCATACGCCGTAGCGCCAGCGCCGACTTTCGGCAATTGAGGGGTCAATAAACCCCTTTTTCGCCCGGCGGCCGCGTCTTGAAGCGTTTGTGCAGCCAGTAGTACTGCTCGGGCGACTTCAGTACTTCGGCCTCGATGAAGGCATTCAGGCGCTGCGCATCGGCCGTCTCGTCGGTGCCGGGAAAGTCGGCCCACGGCTCGCCGACGGTCGCGACGTAGCCGCCGCTCTCCATCCGAGTCACGAGCGGGATCACGCTCGCCCCGGTTAGTCGCGCCAGTCGCGTCAGGCCGGTGATGGTCGCGGTCGGCACGCCGAAGAAGGGCACGAAGACCGACTCCTTGGGGCCGTAGTCCATGTCCGGCGAGTAGTGGAAAACGCGGCCGGCCTTCACCGCCTTGAGTGCCTTGCGCGTGCCTTCCTGGCGCGAAACCATTTCGAAGTTGCCGAAGCGCCGACGGCCATCGTTCATCGCCGCTTCGAAGACGCGGTTCTTCTGGTGGGTGTACATCGCCACCAGTCCCCGCTCCAGCTCCAGAGCCAGGCGCATGCCACCGGCGTCGATGCCGACGAAATGCGGCACCAGCAGGATCACCGGCCTGCCTTGGTAGGCGGCCAGCTTCTCGCTGCCTTCGAGGCGCACCAGGCGCCGCATGCGCGCCGGTGAAGCCCACCACCAGAGGCCAAGTTCAAGGAAGCTGCGGCCGAAGGCCATGAAGTGGCGTCGCGCCAGCGCCGACTTTTCAGCAGGCGACAGATGCGGGAAGCACAGACCGAGATTGGTCAGCGTGACGTGCCGCCGTTCGCCCACCACCAGATAGAGCGCCAGCCCGAGTCCGCGCCCGAACAAAGCCAGCAGCGGCAGCGGCAGCCAGTGGAGGAGCCACATTAGGGTGAGGAAAAGGCGGGTCACGCTAGCCAGCCACACTTGAGCAACAGGAATTGAAAATGATCGATTTCAATCCCAGGCGATCAGTCGGAAGGTCAGCCATTTCTTTTCTCTCGGAGAATTCAGGCAAGCGCATCGGCCTCTTCCATGAGCCTTAGTATTTTTAGCTGTATGGCGTTGAATTTGTCGAGAGCGTCCTTGTCTTCACTATCCAGAGTGGATATGTCGATAGGTGCCGCTAGCGAAAGATGCTTTTCCAGGCAGGCAATGAGATCGGCCTGTTCAATGGGGGAGAGGCTCAATGTGCTCACATAGTCCCGGAATGACTTCCCGCCTTTCTCCGAGTTGCAATCACGACAGCAAGGTACAAGGTTCCCAATCTGGTGGCCGTAGCCGTTCAGCTTTCCCTCTCTAACCAGATTTTCCAAGTGATCCCAAGTCTGCGCGGATTTCCCACAATAGATACACGTCAGCGCTTGTAAGTTCTTCTGTCCAAGTGCGTTCAATGCAGCTTCCACTTTCTCGTTGTCGAATTCCTCGGATGGTGCAAGAGCGGATGCAAATGCGTGCGCAACGGTTGTTCTTCGCTTGGAAAAAATTGAGTATGGAGCCAGGTGAGAACGAATACTCTTGGGCGTCATGGTCGTCAGGGTTGCTCTTTCGGATCACGCCGCTTCGATCGAATGAACTTCGAACCCGACTTTGAGCCAATGACGCACGGCGCCGAAGATCGCGGCAAGGTTGTCCATGCTCGGATTCCCTCTCGGCGACAGCATGCGATGCAAGCTCTTGCTTGGTTTTTCGGTCATCTCGGCAAGCTGTTCGAAGCCGATGGTGGCGTTAACCAGGTCGCGCAGAATGAGTCGGGCAGTTTCCGGCTCACCGCTCAGGAACAAAGTTGCCGCCTCATCCAGCAGCGCCTTGGCGAATTGCGGATCGCGTTCCACGCGCTCAATAACGGTTTGTTTGAAGTTGCGAGTCAATGCCATGAGGTCACCGTCTTCCTTTCTTCTCTACGGCCAATGCTTTCTTTCGTTCCTTGTATTCAGCATGCAAGGCTTTGGCCTGGTCGATATCCTTTTGCTGTCCGCGTTTCGTGCCGCCGCCAAACAGGATGACGAGCGCTTCGCCGTCACGCGCCAGATAGATGCGATATCCCGGCCCCCAGTCGATGACGTACTCGCCGATTCCGCCAAACCATTTCACGCTGGATGTGTTGCCAAGCTCCAATCGGAGTTTGGCCGTTACAACCTATGCTGCCGCTTGGGCGTCCAAGCCGTCGAACCATTCCTTGTATGGATTCGATCCATCGGCGCGGAGATACTCCTGAACTCGGATCATCGCGGCGAAATGGTAACATAATCGTTACCGGTCAGGCAAGGCAAACTCGTGAGCTGATCAACTGTCACTCGGCCTTGTCCTATGCCGAACTCAGGCATTCGGTGGCTCGGCCCCAGCCGGGATCTTGTAACGGTTGTAGCCCCACAGATACTGCTCGGGGCACTGGCGAATCAGCGCTTCGAGTTCGCGGTTGAGTTGCGCCGCGCGTTGCATGAGGTCGCCTGCCAGCGGCGCCGACAGCGGAAACAGCTTGAGGTGGAAGCCGGCGCCGTAGTGCAGGCGTTCGGCATAGGCCATCAGCACCGTGGCTCCGGTTTCGGCCAGGCGTGCTGCCAGTGTCATGGTATAGGCGGGGCGGCCGAAGAAGGGCAGCCAGGCGCCTTCGCCATTGCCGGGCACCTGGTCGGGCAGCATGCCTACCGCCTCGCCATTCTTCAGCGCCTTCAACAGGCGCCGCACGCCGGACAGGTCGGCGGGGGCCAGCTTGAGATTCGCGCCGCGGCCTTCCTCGATCAGCGGCGCCAGCCAGTCCTGCTTGGGCCGGCGGTAGAGCACGGTCATCGGCTTGTGCGCCGCGTAGTACTGCGCCGTGATCTCGAAGCAGCCCAGATGCGGAGTCAGAAAAAGGATGCCGCGCCCGGTCGACCATGCGTCCTCGACCAGCTCCCACCCGGAAACGCGGACCACGCGTGCGACGATTTCGTCCTGCGGCCGCAGCCAGATCTTCGGCAGTTCCAGCAGCGCCTTGCCGGCCTCGGCAATCGCCGCCGTCTTCGCCTCCGTCATGCCGGCCTGTTCGATATGCCGCGAAAAGTTGCGCCGGTAGGTGGCCGACAGCAGCCACGCCAGCCAGCCGGCGAGGGCACCGAGGTTGTGCAGCAGCGGCAGCGGCAGGCTCGAGAGAAGGCGGAACAGGGCGGACATCGATGAATGACGGGAATGAAAGCAAGTAGAATTATCGCCCATGTCTACTCCACTCCGTGCTGCCGTCATCGGCGTCGGCTATCTCGGCCGTTTTCATGCCCAGAAATATGCCGCGCTGCGTGCGGCGAATGCCGGCGTCGAGCTGGTTGGCGTGGTGGATGTGCACCCCGAAACGGCGCAGCGCGTGGCGAAAGAGCTGGGCGTGGCGGCCTTCACCGATTACCGCGAGCTGCTCGGCCCCAGTCCAAAGGTGGATCTGGTCTCGGTTGCCAGCACCACCGAAACCCACCACGCCGTGGCGCGCGACTGCCTCGCCGTCGGCGTGCATGTGCTGGCGGAAAAGCCGATCACGGTCACCGTGGCGCAGGCCGACGAACTGATCGCGCTGGCCGACGCGAAGCACCTCGTGCTGCAGGTGGGCCATCTCGAGCGCTTCAATCCGGCCTGGCTCGCGGTGAAGGACAAGATCAAGCGCCCGGTGTTCATCGAAGCCCACCGCATGGCCCCGTTCAAGGCGCGCGGCATCGACGTGTCGGTGGTGCTCGACCTGATGATCCACGATCTCGACCTGATCCTGCCGCTGGTCGGCAGCCCGGTGGCGGATCTCCGCGCCTCGGGCGTCTCGGTGCTGACCGACGGCATCGACATCGCCAACGCGCGCATCGAATTCGCCAACGGCTGCGTCGCCAACCTCACCGCCAGCCGCACCTCGACGGCCAGCCTGCGCCGCCTGCGTGTGTTCCAGCACCATGAATACATTTCCGTCGATTTCGGCGACCGCCGCATCGGCATCTCGCGCCGCCGTGATGCCTTGGTCGAGGGCGAAGAACCGATCGACACCGAGACCCTGCAACAGCCTCCCGGCGATGCGCTGATGACCGAAATCGCAGCCTTCGTCGCGGCCGTGCGCGACGGCACCCAGCCGGTGGTCAGCGGCCGCGAGGGCCGCGACGCGCTGGCCATCGCGCTGGAGATCGACCGCATGATTGCCGACCGCCAGAATTCACTTTCCTGAAGCTAACGCTTTCCTGAAGCCCCCGCCCATGAACATACCGATGCTTGATCTCAAGGCCGAATATGCCTTGCTGCGCGATGAAATCGAACCTGCCGTGGTGGAGGCGCTGGCCGCCTGCCAGTACATCGGCGGCCCCAACGTCAAGGCCTTCGAGGCCGAAGCCGCCACCTATGCCGGCGTCAAGCACGCGATTTCCTGCGCCTCCGGCACCGACGCGCTGCTGATCGCCCTGCGCGCCATCGGCCTCGGCCCGGGCGACGAAGTCATCACGACGGCTTTCACCTTCGTCGCCACCGCGTCGACGGTCGTCATGTGCGGCGCCAAACCCGTCTTCGTCGACATCGATCCGCGCACCTTCAACCTCGACCTGAACCAGGTCGAGGCCGCGATTACGCCGCGTACGAAGGCCATCGTGCCGGTGCACCTGTTCGGCCAGCCGGTGCATCTGGCGCCGCTGAAGGCGCTGTGCGACAAGCACGGGCTGAAGCTGATCGAGGATGCGGCGCAGTCTTTCGGCGCCGACTATGCCGGGCGCAAGTCGGGGGCCTATGGCGACATCGGCTGCACCTCGTTCTATCCGTCGAAGAACCTTTCGGCCTTCGGCGACGGCGGCCTGATGATCACCGACGACGACAAGCTCGCCGCCGAGTTGCGCGTGCTCGCCAGCCACGGCTCGCGGGTGCGCTATCACCACCATGTGCTGGGCTACAACTCGCGCCTAGACGAAATCCAGGCCGTGATCCTGCGCGTGAAGCTGAAGCGCCTCGATCATTTCAACGATCGCCGTCGCGCCATCGCCGACTCTTACAACCGGGAACTGGCGGGTCTGGTTGAGACGCCGTTTGCCGATGGCCGCGGCCGCCATGTCTATCACCAGTACACGATCCTGTCCGACCGCCGCGACGCGATCCAGAAAGTACTGACCGACGCGAGAATTGCCTGTGCCGTGTACTACCCGGTGCCGCTGCACAAGCAGGAGATGTTCGCCGCCACGCATGGCCAGGTCACGTTGCCGGTGACCGAGCGCATCGCGCAGCGCTGCCTGTCCCTGCCGATTTCGCCGATGCTGAGGGAAGACCAGATCAGGCACATCGGTGGAGTGATACGGCAGGCACTGGCATGAAAATCCACCCCACCGCCGTCATCGCCGCGGATGCGCGGCTGGGCGCCGGGGTCCGCATCGGCCCATTTGCCGTGATCGAGGAGGATGTAGTGCTCGGCGACGATTGCGAAATCGCTGCGCATGCCGTGATCAAGCGCCACACCCGCATGGGTGCGAG
This sequence comes from Rhodocyclales bacterium, assembly GCA_026399435.1. Classification (GTDB taxonomy): domain Bacteria; phylum Pseudomonadota; class Gammaproteobacteria; order Burkholderiales; family Rhodocyclaceae; genus Sulfuritalea. The sequence continues at coordinate 11,140 of JAPLQX010000046.1, read as the reverse complement.
GAACCGGATCGCCGAACACGCGGTGATCGGCGGCGATCCGCAGGATTTCAAGTTCAAGGCCGATTGCCTTTCCTACACCGAGATCGGCGACGACAACTGGCTGCGCGAGGGCGTCACGGTGCATCGCGGCTCGCGCGAGGGCAGCGCGACCAAACTGGGCAATGGCTGCTTTCTCATGGCCTACAGCCATGTCGCCCACGACTGCTCGGTCGGCAACCACGTCGTGATGGCCAATACGGCCGGCCTCGCCGGGGAAGTCGTGGTGTATGACCGCGCCTTCATCTCGGCTGCCGTCACGGTGCATCAGTTCTGCCGCATCGGCAGGAACGCGATGATCGGCCTGTCGGCCAAGATCGTGCAGGATGCCCTGCCCTTCTGCATCACCGACGGCAACCCGGGCCGCGCCCGCGGCCTCAATTTGGTCGGCCTGCGCCGCAATGGTTTCGGCAAGGACGAGATCCGGGCGCTGAAGGAGGCCTACCGCCTGCTTTACTCCCGCACGCCATTGAACGAGGCGCTGCAGCAGATGCGGGCGATGGACGGGGCTGCGGTTGACGAACTGGCCACCTTCATCGAAGGGTCATTGCAGGACAAGGCGCGGGGCTTTGCACACCCGACGCGCTGATTTATAATAGCGTTTGTTCCGCCGAGTTAAAAAGACAACTTGCGAGGCGGAGAAGACCCCCGGGAAAAGCGGCGGTCGGAAAATAAATATCGCTAAAGCGTCGCCTGCTTCCGCCCCATAGCTGGCCTCGCCATGTTGTGGGGCGTTTGTTTTTGGAGCAGAACACTATGGCAAACCCGGCGCAAGACTATTTCTTCACCTCCGAGTCGGTCTCCGAAGGCCACCCGGACAAGGTGTCCGACCAGATTTCCGATGCCATCCTCGACGCCATCCTGGCGCAGGATCCGCATTCCCGCGTCGCCGCCGAAACCCTGTGCAACACGGGCCTCGTGGTCCTCGCCGGCGAGATCACCACCAACGCCAATGTCGATTACATCGGCGTTGCGCGCAATGTCCTGAAGCGCATCGGCTACGACAACACCGAGTACGGCATCGACTACAAGGGCTGCGCGGTGCTGGTGGCCTACGACAAGCAGAGCCCGGACATCGCCCAGGGCGTGAACAAGGCTTACGACGACAACCTGAACCAGGGTGCCGGCGACCAGGGCCTGATGTTCGGCTATGCCTGCGACGAGACGCCGGTGCTGATGCCGCTGCCGATCTACCTGGCGCACCGCCTGGTAGAGCGCCAGTCGATGCTGCGTCGCGACGGCCGCCTGCCCTGGTTGCGCCCGGATGCGAAGTCGCAAGTGACGATCCGCTATCGGGACGGCAAGGCCCACTCCATCGATACCGTGGTGGTCTCCACCCAGCATGCGCCGGACATCGAGTTGTCGCAGATCCGCGAGGCGGTGATCGAGGAAATCATCAAGCCGATGCTGCCGAAGGAGTTGATCAAGGGCGAGATCAAGTATCTGGTGAACCCCACCGGACGCTTCGTCGTCGGCGGCCCGCAGGGTGATTGCGGCCTCACCGGGCGCAAGATCATCGTCGACACCTACGGCGGTGCGGCGCCCCACGGCGGGGGCGCCTTCTCCGGCAAGGATCCGTCGAAGGTCGACCGCTCCGCCGCCTATGCCGGCCGCTACGTGGCAAAGAATATCGTCGCCGCGGGACTCGCCAGCAAGTGCCTGGTGCAGATCTCCTATGCCATCGGCGTCGCCGAGCCGACTTCGGTCTGGGTCACTACGCAAGGCACCGGCAAGGTCGCCGACGCCACCATCGCCGAACTGGTGAAGAAGCACTTCGACCTGCGCCCCAAGGGCATCGTGCAGATGCTCAACCTGCTGCGCCCGATCTACGAAAAGACCGCCGCCTATGGGCACTTCGGGCGTGACGAGCCTGAGTTTACGTGGGAAAATACGGACAAGGCAGCCGCGCTACGCGCGGATGCGGGCCTGTAAGGCCCAAGGGCGTAGGCCCTTGTCCGTACTTCGTCGCAGGCTAACCTGCTGCTGTTTGGCAGGTTAAGGCCCGCAGGGCCGGCCGCAGACAAAACACCGACAAGGCCGCGGCCTTGAGGGCCGACGCCGGTCTCTAAGCCCACTCGCAAAGCATGGGAAATGGCCCGTTCGCGGGCCATTTTTTTGCCCTTCGCAAGTATTCGGCGCCGCCCAGGGTCGATAATTGCCAAGACTCTGGAGAACAACATGCATGATCTGGCAAAGAATGTTTTGGGCGGCGTCCTGCAGCCCTGCAGCATCGATCCGATGACCGGATTCTTCCGCACTGGCGACTGCCAGGTGACCGAGGAGGACGTTGGCAATCATGGCGTTTGCATCATCGCCACGGCCGAGTTCCTGGCCTTCTCGCGCTCGCGCGGCAATGATCTGTCCACCCCGCATCCCGAGTTCGAATTTCCCGGTGTGAAGCCGGGGGATCGCTGGTGCCTGTGTTCCGCGCGCTGGCAGGAGGCTCTGGAGGCCGGCAAGGCGCCCCAGGTGGTGCTTGAAGCCACGTCCCTGGCCGCGCTGGAAGTGGTGCGACTGGCCGACCTCAAGCGTTACGCCGTCAAACTCGACCAGGAGAAGTGATGAGCGCACTCTACAAACTTTCTGCCCGCCGCCTCGACGGCAGCAAGCAGTCGATGAAGGATTACAAGGGCAAGGTGTTGCTGATCGTAAATACGGCCAGCGGTTGCGGCTTTACCCCGCAGTACGCAGGGCTCGAATCGCTGTGGCAGAAGTACGGCAAGCGGGGGTTGGTGGTGCTGGGCTTTCCCTGCAACCAGTTCGGCGCACAGGAACCGGGCGACGAAGCTGCGATCGGCGAATTCTGCAGCCTGACCTATGACGTGACTTTCCCGATGTTCGCCAAAGTGGATGTCAATGGCGACGATACCCATCCGATCTTCGCCTTCCTCAAGGCGGGTGCGCCCGGTGTGCTGGGCACGGAAGGCATCAAGTGGAACTTCACCAAGTTCCTGGTCGACCGTGAGGGCAAGGTGGTCGATCGTTACGCGTCGGCGCACAAGCCCGAGGATATGGCGGGCGACATCGAACGCCTGCTCTGAGCGGGCGCCCTTGATCCGCCTCTTGCTGCTGCGCGCCTGCGTCGCCAGCTTCGCCTGTCTGGCGCTGTCCGTTCGTGCGGAGGTGCCGGTGGCCAGCGTCGCCGAGGTGGACCTCGCGCGCTACGTCGGCAAGTGGTACGAGATCGCCAGTTTCCCGATGTTCTTCCAGCGCAACTGCGTTGGCGACACCACTGCGGAATATGCGCTGACACCGGAAGGGGAGGTGTCGGTCACGAATTGTTGCCGCAAAGCCGATGGCTTCGACGAGGCGCGAGGCAAAGCCTGGGCTGTGGCGGACGGCAACAACGCGCGCCTCAAGGTGTCGTTCTTCTGGCCTTTTCGCTCGGACTACTGGGTAATCGGACTCGATACCGACTATCGCTGGGCGGTGGTCGGCAATCCGAACCGGAAATACCTCTGGATCCTGTCGCGGACCCCGCAACTCGACAAGAAGCTGCTCGAAGCTGCGCTCAAGGCCGCGACAACTCAGGGCTTCGACCTCAGGCAGCTGAATTACACTGTTCAGGGCGTCGCCGGCAAGGCGCCCTGAGCACTGCGGTCAGATTCCGCGGGCCGGCATTGCGCCGGGACCGGAATCCTCAGGCCGCCATCTACTTCCGGCGTCGGGCCTTGGCGTTGGAACTTTCGTCATCGGTCGCCGATTCATCGTCGCCGTCACCGAAGCGCACGATATGAACACCGGGCGGCAAATCGGTCTTGCGGCGGGCAAGCTCCTTCAGCCAGTCGTTTCCGGGGGGCACGAGAACGTCCATGAGGCTCATGGCGCGACGGGTCATTTGCGGCTCCTGTGTTGCTGGGATTCAATGGCTGGAATTTCGATGTCCAGGGTCACGTCCTTGTTAACGGGCGAAGGCCCCGCATGCGGAGCCTTCGGGCGGCTGGAAGGAGAGAACCAGCCGCCAAGAGACTTGGACCTTACCGGCCGAGGTAGCGGCGCGAATCGGTAAGGAATTTCAGAATTGCGTCTGACTGCATGTTGGGCTCCATCTTTGCTCTGGTTGTTTGTATCAACATAGATGGAGCCGTCGCCGATTGGTTCAATGGGGAATTGCAACAAGTTGTTGCATGGCTCAATCGATCACGCCGTCCACGTAATACCAGCGACCATCCTCGCGCACGAAGCGGCTGACTTCATGCAGCCGCAGGGCACGGCCGCCGATCCGGCAGCGGGCGACGAACTCGACCTTTGCGGCATCGCCTTTTTCGGAGCGGGTCTTTACTTCCAGCCCCAGCCATTTCGCCGGCGGCCCGGCAGCGAGGTCCAAGGCGGCGGGGCGCGTGGAGGCGTGCCAGGTGGCGAGCAGATAGTCTTCCAGCCCTCGCACATAGGCGCTGTAGCGCGAGCGCATCAGCGATTCGGCATCGGGCGCGGGGCTGCCTGCATGGTAGCGGCCGCAGCACGCGGTGTAGGCCAGCGGACGGCCGCAGGGACAGGGTTCCGGGGTCTTGGGTTTCACCAGCCGGCGCGGATCAGGAGTGCTTGCCGGGCTCGGGCGGCAGGGCACATTTCTGGCAGTCGGGGCGCCCGAAGGGCGAGATGTAGCGCCACCAGATCCAGACCAGCCCCGGCAGCGCGGCGATCAGCGCGATGTCGCTCCAGCCCGGTTGCGTCAGCTCGCCGTGCCACCAAGCCACGGCGGCACGGATGGCTTCGATCAGCAGCACCATGTAGGCGAAGGCGGCGGCGAGCAGGGCGGCGCGTTTCATACCCCGCCTCGTTCATATACCCATTGCAACAATGCATCCTGCGCCGGCTGCGCCGCTTGGGCATTGAGGTGGTTGACGAAGAAGACCACGATCCAGCGCCGCCCGCCCTTGTCCAGTACATAACCGGCAAGGCTGCGTACGCCCTCCAGCGAGCCGGTCTTGATGTGCGCTTGGCCGGCGACGCCGTTCTGCTTGAGGCGCTTCTTCATCGTGCCGTCGGTCGCGGTTACCGGCAGGGACGCCATCAGCTCGGGCATCACCGCGCTGCGCCAGGCAGCCTGCAACAGGCGCCCCAGGCTTTCCGCTGAAATCCGTTCCCGCCGTGACAGGCCGGAGCCGTTTTCCAGCACCAGTTCGGGCATGGTCAGGCCCCGCGCGTCGAGCCAGGAGCGGATCGCCGCTTCGGCGTCGTCGGCGCTGGCCGGGCGACGCCCGGCTTCCATGCCGAGCGTCAGATACAGCTGGCGCGCCATGACATTGTTGGAAAACTTGTTGATGTCGCGCACCACTTCGGCAAGAGTCGGCGATGGCAGCACGGCGATCGGGCGCGCATCGGCCGGCACCGCGTCTTCGCGGACGCCGCCCGTCAGCGAGCCGCCGAGTTCGGCCCAGAGCTGGAGGAAAACGCCGAGCACGAATTGCGGGTGTTCCTGCACGGCGATGTTCCAGCGCTGCTCGCCGCAGCTTTGGGGGAAGATGCCGGTCAGTACCAGCCGCGTGGTCAGGCCGTGAGCGAACGTGTCGGCACGCAAGCGTTCCCTCCATTCGCCGCAGCCATTGCCGTTGCCGTTTCCGTTGCCCAGCGTGATCTTGTTGATGAGGTCGAGATTGGTCGGCGCCGGTTCCATGGTCACCGTTAATGTCTTCTGCGCGGGATCGGGAATCAATTGCAGCGTGACCGCCTTGAAGTTGACCAGCAAGGCATCGGGGGCGACGTTGTAGGGACGCATCGGCTGGGCGTCGAAGCGTCCGGGGTCGGCGCCGTTGATTGCAAATGCGCTGCGATCGAGCACCAGATCGCCGCGAATCTCCCTGATGCCGCGAGCGCGTATCTGTCGCAGCAGGCGCTCGAACTGGTCATAGGTGAGCTTGGGATCGCCGCCGCCGCGCAGGTGCAGGTCGCCGGTCAGTACGCCATCGGTCAGGGTGCCGGTGGCGAAGGCCTCGGTCTTCCAGACATAGGCCGGGCCCAGCAAATCGAGGGCGGCGTAGGTGGTGAGCAGTTTCATGGTCGATGCGGGATTCAGCGCGGCACGGGCATTTACCGCGACGCGCGGCATCGCGGCATCCACTTCCCTGACCCAGACGGCGGTCGCCGCCACGGGAATGCTGGCGCTCTTGAGCGCCAGCGCCACCGGGGCCGGCAGGTCGTTTGCGCCAGCCTGCAGCGTCCACAGGCAGAGCAGGGAGAGGAATACGTTTCGCATGTTCACATCTTATAGAATCGGCCGAAAGAACGAGGAGAAGATCAGGCATGGGAAATCCGGCAAACGCCCTGCAAACGGCGTGGCAGCCATCAGCCGCGGCGATACGTGCGGCCAAGATCACTGCCTTCACCGTCTGGCTGGCAGCCGAGCGCGGATTGAAATTCGCCGACTACGACGCGCTCTGGCGCTGGTCGGTGGATGACCTCGAAGCCTTCTGGGGCGCCGTCTGGGACTATTTTGCGATTCCCGCTGCGACGCCGCGCACGCGAGTCCTGGCTGATCCGCGCATGCCCGGCGCGCAATGGTTTCCCGGCGTGACGATGAACTACGTCGACCAGGTCTTTCGCCATGCCACGGCAGATCGACCGGCGATTGTTTCCCGCAACGAGGCCGGCCTCGACCGCGAGCTAAGCTGGTCGGAACTGCAGCGTGAGGTCGGCGCGCTGGCCGCAACATTGCGCGGCATGGGCGTCAGGCGCGGCGACCGCGTGGTGGGCTATCTGCCCAACATTCCCGAGACCATCGTGGCCTTCCTCGCTGCGGCGAGTCTCGGCGCCATCTGGTCGGTCTGCTCGCCCGACATGGGGAGCATCGCCGTGCTCGACCGCTTCCGTCAGATCGCGCCGAAGGTGCTGATCGCAGTCGACGGCTACCAATACGGCGGCAAGTCCTACGATCGTCGCGAACTGATCCACGAACTGCTGGCCGAACTGCCCAGCATCGACCACATGGTGCTGCTGCCCTGCCTCGATACCCAAGCCGATCCGGAAGAGTTCGCCCACTGCATGACCTGGGTTGCCGCGACGGCCGGCCATGTGCCCCTGCAGGTCGAGCACGTGCCCTTCGACCATCCGCTCTGGGTGGTGTATTCCTCGGGCACCACGGGCTTGCCCAAGCCCATCGTGCATTCGCATGGCGGCATCGTCATCGAGCAGGTCAAGCTCGGCGCCTTTCATCTCGACCTCGGCCCGGAAGACCACTACCACTGGTATTCGAGCAGCGGCTGGATCATGTGGAATTGCCAGCTGATCGGCCTGTTGATGGGCAGCACCATCTGCATCTACGACGGCAATCCCGGCTGGCCGGACTGGAATGCCCTGTGGCGCTTCGTCGGCGAAACCCGCGTGACGTTCTTCGGCGCCGGCGCCGCGTTCTTTATGTCCTGCCTGAAGGCCCATGTCGAACCCAAAGAGGTCGCCGATCTGTCGCGCCTGCGCGCCGTCGGTTCGACCGGCTCGCCCTTGCCGGCGGAAGGCTATCAGTGGATCTATGACCACGTGCGGCCGGATATCTGGATCAATCCGATTTCCGGCGGCACCGATTTCGCCGGCTGTTTCGTTGGCGGCGTGGCGACGCTGCCGGTGTATCTGGGCGAGATGCAATGCCGCTGCCTCGGCGCCAAGGTCGAGGCCTTCGACGAAGCCGGCAAGCCGCTGATCGACGAAGTCGGCGAACTGGTGTGCAGCGCGCCGATGCCCTCGATGCCGCTCAAGTTCTGGAACGACCCGGAAGATCGCCGCTACCGCGAGAGCTACTTCGACATGTATCCCGGCGTCTGGCGCCACGGCGACTGGCTGCGCATCACGCCGCGCGGCGGCGCCATCATCTACGGCCGTTCGGATGCGACCATCAACCGTCATGGCATCCGCATGGGCACCAGCGAGTTGTATCGCGCCGTAGAGGAACTGCCGGAAGTGCTCGACAGCCTGGTGGTCGATCTCGAATTCCTCGGCCGCGAATCCTATATGCCGCTTTTTGTCGTGTTGCGGCCGGAGCATGAATTGACGCAGCAACTTGAGGCCACTATCCGCGAGCGGATCAAGGTCGCGCTGTCGGCGCGCCATGTGCCCAACGAGATCTTCCAGGTGGCCGAGATTCCGCGCACCTTGTCGGGCAAGAAGATGGAACTGCCGGTGAAGAAGCTCCTGCTCGGCCACGCCCTGGACAAGATCGCCAACCCCGATGCCATGGCCAATCCCGGCAGCCTGCAATGGTTCGTCGAATTGGCAAAAAAGCGCGCCGCAAAGGGCGAGGCGACGGAGCCCGCAGCATGAACGCACGCATCGCCGTACCGCTGCCCAAGGCCTACCGGCTGCTCAACCACGGGCCGACGGTACTGGTGTCCAGTGCCCACGCCGGGCGGCGCAACGTCATGGCCGCCGCCTGGAACATGGCGCTCGATTTCGATCCGCCCAAGGTGGCCGTGGTGATCGACAAGGCTACCCTGACCCGTGAGCTGGTCGAAGCCTCGGGCGAGTTCGTCCTCAATGTGCCGTCGCGGCAGCAGGCGGCGCTGACGCTGGCGGTCGGCACGAGGTCGGGGCGCGAGATCGACAAGTTCGCGACAGTCGGCGCCGGTGCTGCGGCGGCCAGCATGGTCGGCGCGCCGCTGATCGAAGGCTGCCTGGCCTGGCTCGAATGCCGCGTGATTGCCGAGCCGCATATCCAGCAGAGCTACGACCTGTTTCTTGCCGAAGTGGTCGCTGCTTGGGCCGATCCGGCAGTATTTTCGAATGGCCGCTGGCATTTTCCCGATGAGCAGCAGCGCAGCATCCACTATCAGGCCGGCGGCAGTTTCTTCGCCACCGGCGATGCCTTCGACATCTAGCCGAAGGGTCGCACCCCGATCAGCCACGCGTGACCGTAAAAGGCGAACAGCACCCAGGCGACGAGGCCGATCGCAATCGCCATCGCATCGCGTGACCAGCCGCCCGCCGGATACGTGCGGCCTGCCAGCCGGTCCCGTCGTCGCGCGGAAATGAAGTCGACCACTGCCCAGATCAGAAATGACCCGAACAGAGCCGCATCGCAGACATTGCCGTTGGCGATCAGATGGGCCGTTGCCCATATCTTGACGCCCGCCACCATCGGGTGGCCGATTCGCGCCTTGATATGGGTGCCGGGCAGGTAAGCGGCGACCAGCAGGATGAAGGCCGGCAGGGTCAGCGTGGCAGCCAGATGTCGCGTCCAGTTCGGCGTCGGCCACAGCACGGGCGAGTCCACGCGAGCCATGCCGTAACCCCAGATGATCAGCCCCAGGCCAACTGCGGAGATGAGTGAGTACACGCCTTTCCAACGTATTTCGCCCAGGCGGGCAATCTGCGCCTCGCGCCAGTCGTCGGCATAAATGCGCACCGAATGGGCGGCGAGGAAAAGCACCAGGCCGAGGATCAGGAGACTCATCGTGACTCTTTCTGCAACAGTGAAGTGCCGTGATCTTACTTGCGATTTGTGTCCGCGCCCAAGGCGCGGACGGTATCCTCGTGATAAACCTTCCGGGCTCACCTTGGCAGTATCTTCACCAGGAGAATTCAAATGACCATTCGCCGCTTGGAACAGATCATCCACTCCGTCGCCACCTCGGACGGCGCAGGCGTCAGCCTGCGCCGCAGTCTGGGCCAGTCGCCATCGACGCGCGTCGATCCCTTCCTGATGCTCGACGAGTTTTCGACCGACGACCCGGACGATTACATCGCCGGCTTCCCGCCCCATCCGCATCGCGGCTTCGAGACCGTCACCTACATGCTCGACGGCCACATGCTGCACGAAGACCACCTGGGCAACCGCGGCGATCTGCTGCCGGGCGGCGCGCAATGGATGACGGCCGGGCGCGGCATTATCCATTCCGAAATGCCGCAACAGGAGAGCGGGCGCATGCGCGGCTTCCAGCTCTGGATCAACCTGCCGGCCGCGGAAAAGATGAAGCCGGCGCACTATCGAGACATCCGGCCCGAGGAGATTCCGCACGCCGCCCTGCCCGGAGGCGGCGAGGTCAGGGTGATCGCGGGCGGCATCGTGATCGCGGGCCGCGAGGTCGCAGGCCCGGTGCAGGGCCTATCGATCGAAGCGCTCTATATCGACGTGCGTCTCCCCGCGGGCGGCGACTTCACCCAGGTCCTGCCGGACGGCCACAGCGCCTTCGTCTACGCCTACGAGGCAAGCCTGAGCATCGGTCCCGCTGGCGATTCCCGTCGCTTGGCGGCGCAGGATGCCGGCGTGCTCTCGACCGGCGAGTCGGTGGAAATCCATGCTGACGATGGTTCTGCCAGCTTCCTGCTGCTGGCCGCCCGGCCGCTGCGCGAGCCAGTGGTCCAGTACGGTCCCTTCGTGATGAATAGCCGCGAGGAAATCGAACAGGCCATCGCCGACTACCGCGATAACCGGCTGGTCTGAAGCATTTCTTTCAGCCGCCCCTTGAAGAATGGGCCGTTAGGCCCTATTATTAGCACTCGTTGGCGATGAGTGCTAATAGCTTGCCTCCGCCCGACTCAGACCCGCGGCCCGCCCGCACCGGCTTTTTTCTGTACCAACCCAGCTTAAGAGGAGATCAACCCCATGAAAATCCGTCCTTTGCATGACCGCGTTATCGTCAAGCGTCTCGAAGAAGAGAAGAAAACCGCTTCAGGAATCGTCATTCCCGACAACGCCGCCGAGAAGCCCGATCAGGGCGAAGTCAAGTCTGTCGGCTCCGGCAAGATTCAGGACGATGGCAAGGTTCGTCCCATGGCACTCAAGGTCGGCGACCGCGTGCTGTTCGGCAAGTACTCCGGCCAGACCGTCAAGGTTGATGGCGAAGAGCTGCTGGTCATGCGTGAAGAAGACATCATGGGCGTTGTTGAGCTCTAATCAAGACAGAATTACAGGAGATATAAACAATGGCAGCTAAAGAAGTTCAATTTGGCGATTCCGCGCGTCAACGCATGGTTCGTGGTGTCAATATCCTCGCCGACGCAGTCAAGGTGACCCTCGGCCCCAAGGGTCGCAACGTAATTCTGGAGCGTTCGTTTGGCGCCCCGACCATTACCAAGGACGGCGTTTCGGTCGCCAAGGAAATCGAACTGAAGGACAAGTTCGAGAACATGGGCGCGCAGATGGTCAAGGAAGTCGCTTCCAAGACCTCCGACGTCG
>JAPLQX010000032.1 GCA_026399435.1 Rhodocyclales bacterium | reverse complement strand
CAGGTCGATCAGCCTCTGCTGTTCTTCGAGGATGTTCGGCGCGGCACGCATCAACTGCGAGCAATACGGCTTGTTCGCCTGCACTTCGTGCTTCAGCCATTCCATGTCGGTTTCATGGCCGGGGAAGGTCTTGATGAACTGTGCGCGCGGCATGTGCGCCTTGTCCACGCATAGATGCAGGATCTTCCGCTCGTGGCTGCGGACCGCTTCGACGATGCCACGCACCGAGTCGCACAGGCGCTCGATCGACTTGGCGGTAAAGCGGATGTTCATCAGCTCTTCGGAAATCTGCTTTTGCAGGCGAAGATAACCCTTGTCCTGCGAACCCTTCTTCGCCAGCGCCGGCTGCAGCTTGGCGAACAGGGCATGGATCACCGAGAAGCGTTCGAGGGCATCCTGCTTGAGTTGCAGAAGGGAGGCGGAAATCCGCGCGCTGCCGTCGTCGTCCTCGTCCTCGGTATCCTCTTCGACTTCGAGTTCTTAGTCTTCGGCCAGCGCCTCGATGTCTTCGTCGGTGGCGTTGGGGTCGATCAGGCCATCGACCAGTTCGTCGATGCGCATTTCGTCGCGCGCCACCTTGCCGGCCGTCTCCAGCATCTCGGCGATGGTCGTGGGGCAGGCGGAAATCGCCATGATCATGTGCTTCAGGCCGTCCTCGATGCGCTTGGCGATTTCGATTTCGCCTTCGCGGGTGAGGAGTTCGACCGAGCCCATTTCGCGCATGTACATGCGCACCGGGTCGGTGGTGCGGCCAAATTCGGAATCGACCGTGGACAGGGCCTGTTCGGCTTCTTCTTCGACCGCTTCGGCATCGACCGGCGCCGGTGCCGATTCGTTGAGCAGCAGGTCATCGACGGCAGGCGCTTCGTCGAACACCTGGATCGCCATGTCGTTGAAGGTGGAGATGATCGATTCGATCTGCTCCGCATCCACCAGGTCGTCGGGCAGATGGTCGTTGATCTCGGCGTAAGTCAGGTAGCCGCGTTCCTTGCCCAGCGCGATCAGGTTCTTCAAGCGCGTGCGCTTGGTGTCCATGTCGATCGGCGTCGCTTCGGGCGCGATCAGCTTTTCCTTGCCCTTGCGGCCACGCGATTCGGCGATGGCCTTGGCCACCGACTTGGCGGCGATCGGCTTGGGCTGAACGGCTGCCGGCACGGCGGCGGCGACCGCGGGTGCTGCATGCTTCGCGGCCTTGGCAGGGCTTGCCTTGGCAGGGGTGGCCTTGGCCGGAGCTTTGGCCGGGGCCTTCGCCGGAGCGGCTTTGGCCGGAGCCTTGGCAGCGGCCTTGGCTGGAGTCTTCGCAACGACTTTCGCCGGGGCCTTGGCGGGCGCAGGTTTCTTTGCGACCGGTTTGGCGGCGGCCTTGACGGGGACAGGCTTTCTTGCGGGCACGGGCTTTTTCGGCGCGGGCTTTTTCGCGACCGGTTTGGCGGCGGCCTTCGACTTGCTCTGCTTCGCGATTTCCTTCGGCATGACTATCCTCTGCTGGAACGCGATTGCGGCGCGGCACTGTCGGTCAGGGAAACGCCGCGATGTTCACGGGTAAACCGACTCAGCGCGCCGTATAAGCGTTGGAGAACCGCAAATTATATCACATCGGGCTGCCGCCCGTCGAGGGCGCCGCCGGGCGCTTCTTTGCCAGCAGTTCGGCGAGGCGCTGCCGGTCTTCCTGGCTCAAGCCCTGCCGGGCGCGGGCGGTGAGCTCCTCGATCTCCGCGGTGAGGGCCGTGTGGCGCAGGCGGACGATGGAATCGTTGAACATGGCTTCGAGGGCTCCGAGATCGACCTCTTCCACCATGTTTGCCGCAATGCCGGCAACCAATGCTTCGTGGGGGGTGTCGCGGAAGAACTCCAGCAGGAGGCCGAAACCGCCCGCCGGCAGTTCGCCGTGCTCGATCGCATCGGCAATCGCAATCAGCGCCTCGCCTTCCACGCGCTCGCGGTCGATCAGGTCCAGCGGCAGGTTGGCCGCCCATTCCGGCTTGTGCAAAAGGATCTGCAACAGCTTGTATTCGACGGAAGAGGGCATCGGACGCTGCTTCATCTGTGCCGGCGCATAGCGGCTGCGCGCCAGCGGCTTGAGGCCGCATTGGGCCTCGACTTCCGCCTGCGAGACTTGCGCGCGATGGGCAATTTCCTTGGTCAGCTGGACCCGCAGGATCGGTGCGGCCATTTTCTGCAGAAGCGGCTTTGCCTCGTGCACCAGCATGGCGCGACCCTCGGGCGTGCTGGGATTGGCTCGCTTGACCAGTTCGCGCAGGAGGAATTCGCTCAGGCGGGTGGCGCTTCGGGTCTGCAGCACGAAGGCCTCCTTGCCGTGCTCGCGGATGAACTCGTCCGGGTCCTGGTTGCCTGGCATCTGGAGGATTTCGACGGTCTTGTTGTCGGCCAGGTGGCCCAGGCTCACTTCCATGGCGCGCCACGCGGCGCGATCGCCGGCACTGTCGCGATCGAAGCAGAAGACCACGCGGCTGGCCTGTTTCAGGAGTTTCTGCACGTTGGCGTCGGTCGCTGCCGTGCCGAGGGTCGCCACCACGTTTTCGACTCCGCTCTGCACGAGGCCGACGACGTCCATGTAGCCCTCGACCACCAGTACCGTGTCTTCTTCCTGGATGGCCTTGCGCGCTTGCGGGAGTCCATAGAGTTCGCGGCCCTTTTCGAACAGCGGCGTTTCGGGCGAATTCAGGTATTTCGGCTCGCCTTCGCCGATCACCCGGCCGCCGAAGCCGATCACGTTGCCGCGCTGGTCGAGGATCGGAAACATCACGCGGTCGCGGAAGCGGTCGTAGCGGCGGCCCTGCTCATTGACGATGACGAGGCCGCATTCGACCAGGGCCGGGTCGTTGTAATCGGGAAACACCTGCTGCAGGCCCTGCCAGCCGTCGGGGGCGTAGCCGAGAGCGAACTTCGCGGCGATTTCGCCCGTCAGTCCGCGGTTCTTGAGGTATTCGACGGCCTTGGGCGAGGCCTTGAGCTGCTCGCGGTAGAACATCATGGCGCGCGCCATCACTTCGGTCAGCGGCGCCTTTTTGGCTCGCTCGGCGCGGTTGCGCTCTTCGTGAGGCACCTGCAGGCCGGCCGATGAGGCCAAATCCTCGACAGCCTCGATGAAGCCGATGCCGGCATGCTGCATCAGGAAGCCGATCGCGCTGCCGTGGGCACCGCAGCCGAAGCAGTGGTAGAACTGCTTCGACGGACTGACGGTGAAGGACGGGGTTTTCTCGGAGTGGAACGGGCAGCAGGCGCTGTAATTGGCACCCGCCTTGCGCAGCGGGACGTAGCGTTCGACCACATCGACGATGTCGATGCGGGCGAGCAGTTCCTGGACGAAGCTTTCTGGGATCACGGCGATATTATGTGCCCGGAAGCCGCGCAGCGGCTGAACCGGCGCCACCCCTTCCCGCAGGGAAGGGGTGGGGGATGGGCTCCGTGTTATGCCCCCGCGAGTTTCGCCTTGACCAGCTTCGAGACTTCCCCCATGTCGGCGCGGCCGGCCACTTGGGGCTTGACCAGCGCGATCACCTTGCCCATGTCGGACGGGGCCTTGGCACCCGATTGGGCGATCGCGGCGACGACGATCGCCTCGACCTCGGCGGCGCCGAGGCCCTGCGGCATGTAGGTCGCCAGCACGGATACCTCGAATTTCTCGGCATCGGCCAGATCCTGGCGCTTGGCGGCTTCGTACTGGGTGATCGAATCCTTGCGCTGCTTGAGCATTTTTTCGATCACCGCAATCACCGCCGTGTCGTCGATTTCCACTTTCTCATCGACCCGCTTCTGCTTGATGGCGGCGCGCAGCAGGCTCAGCGCGTCCTTGCGGGCCTTCTCGCCGGCCTTCATGGCGGCTTTCCAGTCGTCGTCGATACGCGTTTCGAGGCTCATCAAATCATCCTTTTTAGAAGCACAAAAACCGCCTTTCGGCGGTTTTTCACGATCAAGCGGTACAGCCGCGGTTCGCTTAAACGACGCGAACCATAGCTGGCTCAATACATCTTGGGCGGCAGAAGCTGGCTGCGAATGCGCTTGTGATGGCGCTTGACTGCCGCTGCTGCCTTGCGCTTGCGCTCGGTGGTGGGCTTTTCGTAGAACTCGCGTGCGCGCAGCTCGGTCAGCAGACCAGTCTTTTCGATGGCGCGCTTGAAGCGGCGGATCGCAACTTCAAACGGCTCGTTTTCCTTGAGGCGAATACCCGGCATTGCATTAATCCTGGAGAGGCGGGAAAGGCGCGCATTCTAAACGCTTTGCCATTGATGTCAATCGTTTCTGCGCCGGCTTCAGGCCAGCCCAAATGCCGCCACCAGCCAGCGTGCCGCCTCATCGGCGCCGCCGGCCAGCGGTACGGCTGGTGCCGGCGTCCGCCAGAGCCGCTCCAAGTCGCCAATGAAGTCGCCTGCCAGCAGTCGCTCGCGGGGCAGCATCCCGGCGCGGGCATGCGTGCCGAGCCAGGCTGCGAGGTGGCGGGTTTCCGGCCAGTCGTCGCGTTGCAGGTAAAGGATCGGAATGTCGCTGCAGGCTGCCTCGACGAAGGTGCCGTAGCCGGGCTTGGTCACCACCGCATCGACGCTGGCCAGCAGGTCGCTGAAATCCAGGCCGGGCAGGTCGAAGCTGCGAACATCGTCGCGCCGGATTTTCCAGTCGCCCGGCACCAGCCAGTTCAGGCCGGGAGTTTGCGCCCACTCTTCCACGGCCAGGCGAAACTCCATGCCGCCCATGGCCAGCAGAATCCAGCGCTCGTCCTCTTTCAGGCCGAGCAGCCGCGCCACATGTGCGCGATCGCGGCGGCCGAGCATCGCAATCGGGGCGATATCGTGCCGATGCCGCAGGTCCGCCATCGGCAGGCCGGGCGCGACGCGCAGAAAAACATGGCCGGCGTTGTAGGCGGCCAGCATCTGGGCATGAATCTGCCCGGCCCACGGCTCAGCGCCGAAGTAGTGGGCGAACAGGTCGGCCCAGTTCAGCGAGCACAGGCCCGCGGCGGGAATGTCGACTTCTGCGGCAGCGGCCAGCGGCAGGTAGGCGACATTGCTCAGCAGCGCATCGACCCGGTGCCGGCGCAGCCATGCCGCCTCGGCCGCGACCCGTTGCGCCCAGTCGGCGTGGAACTCGCGATAGCGCTGCGCGCTGGCGGCGAGGTCGATATCCACGGCGTTGTGCATGACGAAGCCGAAGTCGCGTGCTTCCGGCACATGCTCGAAGGCGGCGCCAATGCGGCGCGCCAGTTGCTGGCGCGGCAGTGCGCTGCGCACCGTCAGACGCAAGGTCGGCAGCAGCGAAGCAAGGGCATCCAGTACCGGTGCGGTCTGCGCCAGATGGCCGAAACCATGGGCCGAAATGTCGACCAGCAGGTGCACCCGTGTTTAACCCGGGAGCTTGAGGCGGCGCTTGATGCGCAGGTCGATCGAGCTGCGCGCGGCGAAGTCGGTCGCGCCGGCCGCTTTCGCCGCCGCGACGGCATCGCCGTCGAAGGTCGTTGCGCAGGTGATGATGTCCACCCCGGGATGCAGCACGCGCAGCCGCGCAATCTCTATCAGTGCGTCGCCCCGGCCGAGGTCGATGACAATGCAGTCCGGCTTCTCGTTGCTGGTCTTCTTGAGCACCGTCGCTCCGGCCGCGGTCCACGCCGCATCAAGACGCAGCAGCGTGGTCAGGTCGTGACACAAAAGCAGTATCTTCATTTTTTCTTCGCCGCGAGTCCGGTTCGCCGTGTCGCCAGCACCGACTTTCGGCGGTGTTGCTTCAGCCGATTATAGCCAGCCGGTAGAATGCCGCCCATGAAAGTCCTCGGCATCGAATCCTCCTGCGACGAAACCGGCGTTGCGCTGTACGACACGGAGCGCGGCCTGCTCGGACATGCCGTGCATACCCAGGTGGCGATGCACGAGGCCTATGGCGGCGTGGTGCCGGAGCTGGCGTCGCGCGATCATGTGCGGCGGCTGATCCCGCTGCTGGAGCGCGTGCTGGCCGAAGCGGGATGTACGCGCCGCGACATCGATGCGATCGCCTACACGGCGGGGCCGGGGCTGGCGGGGGCCTTGCTGGTCGGCGCCAGTTTTGCCGAGGCACTGGCAATGGCACTGGGCATACCCGCGCTACCCGTCCATCACCTCGAAGGCCATCTGCTCTCGCCGCTGCTGGCGGACGACGTGCCGGTCTTCCCGTTCATCGCCCTGCTGGTCTCCGGCGGGCATACGCAGTTGATGTGCGTGACGCGGGTCGGCGCCTACCAGTTGCTCGGCGAATCGCTCGACGACGCGGCAGGCGAGGCCTTCGACAAAACCGCCAAGCTGCTCGGCCTGGGTTACCCCGGCGGGCCGGCGCTGGCGAAGCTGGCCGAAAGCGGCAAGCCGGGTCGCTACAAGTTGCCTAGGCCGATGCTGAACAGCGGCGATTTGTCCTTCAGCTTTTCCGGCCTGAAGACCGCGGTGCTGACCGCTGCCCGGGCTCACGACTTGACGGACGCCGACAAAGCCGATCTCGCCGCGGAATTTCAGGAAGCGGTAACCGAAGTGCTGGCGGCCAAGGCAGTCGCGGCGTGTCGCCAGCACCGACTCTCGTCACTGGTGGTGGCCGGCGGCGTCGGTGCCAATCGCCGTTTGCGCCAGCGGCTGGACGAGGCGATGGCGAAGATCGGCGGCCGGGTGTTCTATCCCGAACTGGAGCTGTGCACCGACAACGGTGCGATGATTGCCTTTTGCGGCGCGCAGCGCCTGCTGCAGGGCGACGTGGCGGACTCGGCCCGGGGCGCTTTCGTCGTCCGTCCGCGTTGGCCGCTCGATCTGCTGGCCTGAGCGCCGCTAGGATCCGTCGCGCAGGAGGCTGCCGATGTGCTGCACGCGCCCGCTCATGGAACGCAGCAGCGCAAGGCCGAATGCCGGCCTCGACTTGACCATGGAAAGAAAGGCTTCGCGCGCTATAAGGAACCAAGCGCTGTCAGCTTCCGCGGTGGCGGTAGCGGCGCGGCCGGCGCGATCGACCAGCGCCATCTCGCCGAAGGTTCCGCCCGGTCCGACGTGCTCGATCAGCAGGCCGTCGACCGATATCGCAATGCGGCCCTGGATCACGACGAACATGCAGGCGCCCACGGCGCCTTGGGTAAGGACATTCTGACCGGCCTGGGCCACTGTCGGCGACGGATCGCCAAGCGCCTGCTGCAATTCCGCAAGCATTTTCTTGTCCAGCAGATTCTTCTGGACCAGTGCCGCGACCGAAGCCTTTTTCGCTGTAGCCAGTTTTGCGACGCTGCGCCGCAGGCGCTGGGCCATGGCGCTCATCAGCATCAATGCAAACTCGGGCATCTGTTGCAGCGAATTGAGGAAAGCTTTTTCATCGAGCGACAGTACCCGGCAATTCTTCCGGGCCGTCGCCGTCGCGCTTCGGGGGATGTCGGCGATGGCCGCCATCTCGCCGAACGTCTCGCCGGGCAGGACCAGTTCGAGCGGCTTGCCCTTGAGCGTCAGCGCAACGTCGCCCTCGAGCAGCAAATAGATGCGGGCGCCCTTGGAGAAAAACCCGGAGGATTTTTCGTCTTCGACAAATATCTGCTTGCCGGCCGGGAACTGCTCCAGCGTTCCGGCGATCTTGAAAAACTCCAGCGCCAGCCTGGGTTCATAGAGAGAAGCGGGTTCGCCAGGCGGGCTCGGCTTCACCACCGGCTTGGGGGCCGATGCGTCGGGTTTGGCTGAAAAGTCCAAATCATCCATGCAAGTGTGTCCTGGATCGAGAGATGTGCGTTTTGCAGCGAGTCGGCATTATAAGGGACGCCGCGCAATCGGAGCCCGGGCCTTGTGGCCTGTCAATCGGGGCACAAATCCAGACTACAATCATCCGCTTTGTTTATGTTCAAAGACCTGCAAGGAGCCACGATGGGCTGGACCGACAACCTGCTTACCGGAATTCACGAGATTGACCAGCAGCATCAGGTCCTGTTCGATGTTGTGGCGCGTCTGGAACAGGCGGTTACTTCGGATGACAAATGGTCTGCGGTGCATTTCGCGCTCGTCGAACTGAACAGTTTCGTCAACGTCCACTTTGCGGTGGAAGAAGCCTTGATGCGTCTGCACGGATACCCCGACCTGGAAGCCCATATCGCCGCCCACCGGGCGTTCTCTGTCGATCTGCTTGAAATCAAGCAGCGTTCGATTCGTGAAGACGTCAGTGCCGGCATGACCAACATGCTGAAAGAATGGCTGGTCGGTCATATCGGTGTTGTCGATAAACAGTACGTCCCGCATTTGCGCACCGCGCCGGTTGCAACCAGGTTCTGAGTTTGGCCGCGTCGCCAGCGGCGTGCGCTTCAGTCCTGTTTTCTGCCGCCGACGCGGCCTTCGCTGCCGGCGAGCAGTTTGCGAATGTTGCTTTTGTGGCGGTAGATCAGCACCGCGCACATGAGGGCGACCACCGCGGTGATGTCGGCTTTTCCGAGCAGCCACCAAGTGAGGAAGGGCGCCGTTGCCGCCGCGACCAATGCTGCAAGCGACGAATAGCGCGTAATGGCGACAACCGCGAGCCAGATGCCGGCCGTGATGCCAGCCAGGGCAGCGGAGAAGCCCAGCAGCACGCCCAGCGCGGTCGCCACCCCCTTGCCGCCCCTGAAGCCGAGGGTGAAGGGAAATACATGGCCGAGGAAAGCCGCCAGGCCCGTGACCGCGATCGCCGTCCCGTCAGCGCCGACTCTTGCGGCGATGAACATGGCGAGCCAGCCCTTGGCTGCGTCGCCGATCAGCGTCAGCAATGCCGCCAGCTTGTTGCCGCTGCGCAGCACATTGGTCGCGCCCGGATTGCCTGACCCGAAGCTGCGCGGATCGGCCAGGCGGAAGGCGCGCGAGACGATCACGGCAAACGGCACGGAGCCGAGCAGATAGCCGAGGACGGCGGAAACAAGCAGGTTCATTGTGGATTCCCTAGAATGGCCTGAATTCTAATCTGGAGCTGTGAACATGACCTATCCCCCAGCCCCCGTCCCACGGTCGGCTTTGCACAGCCGACCGGCTACGGCGGCGCAGAGCAGTGCCCTGCGAAACCCCGCCTTCGCCCCAAGGAAAGGGGTGACCATGGTTCAGCCGCTGCGTGGCTTCCGCGTTGTTGACTTCACGCCCCCTTGGGGCGGCCCTGCGGAGGCGTGATGGACTTCATCTTCATCGACGACATGCGGGTCGACGCGAACGTCGGAATTTTCGAGCGCGAGAAGGCGGCGTCGCAGACGCTGGAGATCAGCCTGACCTTCGGCGTGCCCGACGAGGCGGCGCAGAACGACGACATCGACAAGACCATCCGCTACGACGCGGTGATCGATCGCATCCGCGCCGAACTGGCGACGCGTCATTTCAACCTGCTGGAGACGCTCGGCGAATACGTGATCGGCCTGCTGCTGAACGAGTTCGGCGCGCCCTGGGTCAAGATCAGCATCGCCAAGATGGGCATCATGAAGGGTGTGCGCCGCGTCGGCGTGCAGATCGAGCGCAGCCGGGAGAAGTAACCCTGCCTTGCTGATCAGTCTTTCAGACCGCACTCCACGATCTTGGGCTGCAGCACGCGCAGGATGTCGTGCGGATGGACGCCGACCAGATAGCCGCGCTTGCCGCCGTTGATGTAGATCAGCGGCAGGTCGAGGATGGTCTTCTCCAAATGCACCGGCAGCGGCTTCTTGGTGCCGAACGGAGAACAACCGCCGACCATGTAGCCGGTGTGACGCAGCGCATCCTCCGGCTTGCAGGGACTGATCTTCTTGACCCCGATCTGGCGCGCCAGTTCCTTGGTAGACACCTTGCGGTCGCCGTGCATCAGCACGATCAGCGGCTTCGCGTTTTCGTCTTCCATGACCAGGGTCTTGACCACGGCGTGCTCGGAGACGTTGAGCTCGCGGGCGGACACCTGCGTGCCGCCATGCTCCTCGTACTCGTAGAGATGGTTGGAATGGGCGACGCCGTGCTTGTTGAGGAACTTGGTCGCCGGCGTTTCGGGGGCGTGGGTATCGGGTTTCATGCGATGAATTCTACCCCTCTGCCCAATGACCGGCGGCCTCGCGTCCCCAAGGGGATTTACCATGGTGAGTAAGGAATCCCGCTCTCATGCGTCCAAGGCAGAAGCGCACCACGCCAGGGGCGCCGTCAATCTGCTGGAGCCATGCCATGAATGCCTGCCGGTCCGCCTGTTTGCTGCTTGCCTGCCTGGCTTCGATGTCGGGCGCAGAGGCCCTTGCGGCGCCGGCGTGCGTTGCGCAAAGCGCAGCGCAGCGCGCCGTGCTGCTCGAGCTCTACACCTCGGAGGGTTGCGACAGTTGTCCGCCCGCTGACCAAAAGCTGTCGCAATTCAAGAGCGAGGCCGGCTATGCCGGGCGCCTCGTGCCGCTGGCCTTCCATGTCGATTACTGGGATCGTCTGGGCTGGGTCGACCGCTTCGCCAGCCCGCTGCATACCCGGCGTCAGCAGGTCATGGCCGGTCTTGCCAATTCGCGCCTGGTCTATACGCCGCAGTTCTTGCGCAACGGGCGCGACTGGCGCAGCGCCGGGAGCCCGCTCGATGGTGTGGGCGAAACTCGTTCGGGTGCCAGCATCGCTCTTGAGCTTGGCGCAACTGGCGGCAGGCATCTGACCGTCGGCGCCGAGATCCGGGTTCCCGCCACGACTGCCGCCGTCGAGGTCTGGCTCGCGCTGTACGAGAACAACCTCGAATCACGGGTGCGCGCTGGGGAGAACGCCGGCAAGACCCTGCATCACGACTATGTGGTGCGCCGCCTGATCGGCCCGCTGACGCTGGGCAAGGACGGAAGTTTGTCCCTGCATCAGGAACTCGCGCTGGATGCCGGCTGGAAGCGCGCCGACCTTGGAGTGGTGGTTTTCGTTCAGGACAGGGCGAGTGGCGAGATATTGCAGGCCCTGCAAAGGCACGCCTGCCCGGCCTGAGCTTGCTCAGTCTCTTTTGCCGCGCGGATGATGCTCACGATGCAGTTGCTTCAGCCGTTCGCGGGCGACGTGGGTGTACACCTGCGTCGTTGAAATGTCGGCGTGGCCGAGCAGCAGTTGCACCACGCGCAGGTCGGCGCCGTGATTCAGCAGATGAGTGGCGAATGCGTGACGCAGCACGTGCGGCGAAATGCGCTCCTGCGGAATGCCGACGCGCAGGGCGTACTTCTTGACCAGGGTCCAGAACATCTGCCGCGACATGCCGCTGCCGCGCGTGGTGACGAATACCGCGTCGGACACATGCTGCTTGAGCAGTTCGCCACGCGCGTCGGCGATGTAGCGCTGCAACCACTCGGCGGCGATCTGTCCCAGCGGCACCAGGCGCTCCTTGGAGCCCTTTCCCATCACCCGCACCACGTTGTCGTTGAGGCTCACCTCGAACAGGCGCACGCCGACCAGTTCGGAGACGCGCAGTCCGGTGGCATAGAGCAGCTCGAACATGGCCCGGTCGCGCAGGCCGAGCGGGGTGTTCACGTCCGGTGCATTCAGCAGGTCTTCCACCTGCTTCTCGGAGAGCGTCTTGGGAAAGCGCTGGATCGGCCGCGGCTTGTCGATGTTGAGCAGCGGATCGGCCTGCAGCCGGCCCTGATCCAGCAGCCAGCGGTAGCAGCGCCGCAGCGTCGCCATCAGGCGACGCTGGCTGGTCGACTTGATGCCGCCGGGGCGGGCATTCAAATGCGCGAGATAGGCGTTGATCGCCGTCTCGTCGGCGCCGACTATCGAGTCATGGCGCGGCGCCAGCCACTGCGCAAACAGCGCCAGATCGCTGCGGTAGCTCGCCAGCGTGTTCTTCGATAGCCCGTCAGCGAGCCACAGCGCGTCGATGAATTCGTCGATCAGCGCCGCGTCAGAAGCCAGCATGTTCGTGCAGCAGCAGCCACTTCTTGATGTCGAGCAGAAAGCCGCCGCGCTGCCGGGCGAAACCGCCCAGTCCCTGATTAGCGCCAACGACGCGATGGCAGGGCACGACGATCGGATAGGGATTGGCGCCGCAGGCATTGCCCACCGCGCGCGGGCCGCTGTGAATGGCGGCGGCGACCTCGCCGTAGCTCTTCGTCCGGCCGGCCGGGATCGCGGCGATCTCGCTCCACACCCGGCGCTGGAAATGCGTGCCGGCGGGCGCCAGCGGCAAGCCGAATTCGAAGCACGGGTTCTTCAGCCATGCGCGCAACTGGCGCACGGCTTCCCTTGCCAGCGGGGCCTTCGGCGGGATCTCCGCCTGCGGTTCCAGATAGTCGATGGCGGTGATCTCGTCATCGTTGCAGCAGATGCCGATGGAAAAGCCGGGCGCGGACAGGACGGCGGAATAGGGCTTCATGATGCGCACTCCCTGATTTCGATCACGACGTTATTGTCGATCCGCGGCAGATGATCTGCAAGCGGCCGGCAACTGCCATCGATGCAGAGTTCGTAGCCGGCAGTGTGGGGCGAGTGGGTGAGGCGCAGCATCTTCTGCGGTGGCAAGGTCGGCCGGTAATGCCAGACGCCGTCCTTCAGCACGCTGCCGGCCGGCGGCTCCATGCCGGCGCCGCTGCCGCGGATGCGGGCTTCGCTGATGACCAGCGTGTGGCCTTCGATGCGCCAGTCTTCTTCCCAGCGGATCTTTTCGATCGAGTGCATCCAGGCCAAGGTGAAGCTCTCGATGGCGAGCACGGCGCTAACCGCGCCCGCCGCGAGGCAAAGGCTCATGCCGCCGCTTTTGCGCGCCGCAGGTGGTTGGCGACCAGCAGCACGGCCATCGCATAGCCGATTTCGTCGGACCAGGGGAAAAAGGCCACCAGCAGGCAGGCGGCGACGATGGCGGCGGCGCGCTCCCAGAGCTTGAGAGGGACGCGCCAGTAGCCGATCACCGCTGCCGACCAGAGCATGATCGCCACTACGGCCTTGGTTATCGACAGCAATACATCGAGCACGGTCCAGTCTCCCTGCAGCATCAGCGCGGGTTCGTAGACGGCGAGATAGGGCACCACAAAACCGACGATGGCGATTTGCGTCGCCTTCCAGCCGATGGCGTCGTGCGACGCCTTGGCGATCGAAGACGCGGCCAGCGCGGCCAGCGCGATGGGCGGCGTCAGGTCGGCCATGATGCCGAAGTAGAAGGTGAACATGTGGCTGATGATCAGCGGCACGCCGAGCTTGGCCAGGGCCGGTGCGGCAATGGCGGCAGTGATGATGTAGTTGGGGATGGTGGGCAGGCCGGTGCCGAGCACGATGCAGATCACCATGGTCAGCAGCAGGGAAAGAAACAGACTTTTCTCTCCGGCGGCCATGATCCAGGTGGCGAAGGTCGATGCGGCACCGGTGAGCGAAAGCACGCCGACGATGGTGCCGACGATGGCGCAGGCCAGCCCCACCGGAATCGCCTGCTTGGCGCCATCGACCAGGCTCATCTTGAGCAGGTGCAGCGTATGGCGGCCGCCCTTGACCGAGAAACTGATCGCCACCAGCGCCAGGATGACCGCCAGCACCGGCACGATGCCCCACTTGACGAAGAGCGACGAGGCCAGCCCCACCGCGAGCCAGAAGACGTAGCGGAAGGCGGTGTTCGAGACGCGCGCGGCAATGCCGGCGCCGAGGATCAGGATGGCGGTCAGCGCGAGGCCCACCATGCCGGCGAACATCGGCGTGAAGCCGTGGAACAGCATGGCCACCAGCGCGGCCAGCGGTAGCACCAGATGCCAGTTTTCCTTGAGGGCGCGCCAAGGGTTGGGTAGTTCCTCCTTGGGGATGCCCAGCAGGCCCTTGCTGCCGGCTTCGAGGTGCACCATCCAGAAGGCGGTGAAGTAATAGAGGATGGCCGGGATGATGGCGGCCTTGACGATCTCCGAATACGGCACGTTGAGCGTCTCGGCCATGATGAAGGCGACCGCGCCCATCACCGGCGGCATGATCTGGCCGCCCATGCTGGCGGTTGCTTCGACGGCGCCGGCGAACACCGGCGAGTAGCCGTAGCGCATCATCAGCGGGATGGTGAATTGGCCGACGGTGAGTACATTGGCCACGCCCGAGCCGGAGATGGTGCCCATCAGTCCGGAGGAGATCACCGCGACCTTCGCCGGGCCGCCCTGGGTGTGGCCGACGGTGCCCAGTGCCAGGGCGTTGAACAGCCGGATCATGCCGGCGTGTTCGAGAAACGCGCCGAACAGGATGAAGAGAAAGATGTAGGTGGCGGAGACGTAGGTCGGCACGCCGAACACGCCTTCGGTGGACAGGTAGAGATTGTCGATGATCTGGGTGAAGCTATAACCGCGATGGGCAATGAATTCCGGCAGATACTGGCCCCATAGTCCGTAAGCCAGAAAGCCGGCACACATGATCGGCAGCGCGAGGCCCATGACGCGTCGCGTGGCTTCGAACACCAGAATGACGAATACGCAGCCGACCGCGATGTCGATGCCGGACGGATCGCCCGAGCGCTGGATCAGCTCGGCCTCGAAAATCCAGTGGTACAGCGAAAGGCTGAAGGCACCGCCAGCGAGGAACCAGTCATGCCATGGCACGCGGGAAATCTTCGCGTTGTGGCGGAAGCTCGGGTAGAGCACCAGCGTGATCGCCAGCAGAAAGCCGACGTGCACGCTGCGGGTGACCAGGCTGGACAGCGGCGCAAAAGCGGCGATGACCAGTTGGTAGGTGGAGAAGGCCAGCGCGATGCCGGTTGCGATCTGCAGAGGGAGTCCTCCGAGACGGCGCGGAATGCCATGCTCGGAGATTTCCTCCGCCCCGTGATCGGGGGCGGTGACGCGGTCGTATTGCATGCGGGTGCGGGCCGCGACTTACTTGATCAGGCCGGCTTCGCGATAGTACTTCTCCGCGCCGGGATGCATCGGCACAGGCATGCCCCTGGGTGCGTCGGCCTTGGTGATGGCCTTGGCCGCGGCGTGGGCCGAGTAGAGCAGGTCGAGGTTGTCGAACATGCTCTTGGTCAGCTGATAGACCGTCTCGGTGGACACGCCTTCGTGGGTGACGAGGAAGTTCTGCACCTTGATGGTCTGCACTTCGGCGCTCTGGCCCTCATAAGTTTTGGCCGGGATCACGGCTGTCTGATAGGCCGGGTCGCCGATTTTCGCCGTGATATCGGCGGGAATGGTGACGATGACCATTTTCACCGAGGTGCCCAGATCGCGCAGGGCCGCGACGCCGAGCCCGGCGGAGATCAGCGTGGCATCCAGCTGGCGGTTCTTCATCAACTCGACCGACTCGCCGAAAGGCAGGTACTCGGTCTTGGAAAAGTCCTTGTAGCTCATGCCGGCGGCCTTGAAGATGGCGCGCGAATTGAGTTCCGTGCCGCTCTTCGGGGCGCCGACGGAAACCCGCTTGCCCTTCAGGTCGGCCAGGGTCTTGATGCCCGAATCGGCGGCGGCGACGATCTGGATGTAGTTCGGATAAATCCCCGCGACGCCGCGCAATTTTTTCAGCGGCGTCTTGAAGCCCGCCTCTTCATCGCCCTTCCATGCATCGGACAGGGAATCGCCCAGCGTGAAGGCGATCTCGCCACGCCCCGCTTGCAGCAGGTTCAGGTTCTCCGCACTGGCCTTGGTGGCCTGCACCGACACCTTGGCGTTCGGCATGGCCTTGCCGTAAATCTGCGACAGCGCGACGCCCATCGGGTAGTACACGCCGGAAGTGCCACCGGTCAGGACGGTGATGAAATCAGCGGCATGCACCGAGACGGAAATTGAAATCGCCGCCGTGGCAGCAAGCAGGATACGGAATTGCTTCATGGTAGTTGGTTCCTCCGGGGTATTGGTCTATTGTGGGATGAAGCTTACAACACTCCGGCGTCGTGAGTCAGGCCGGGGGTTGGTGAGCCGGGAATTTGTGTGGCTTTGCCGAGAGCAGAAGCGCACCGGGTCGAGTAGCGGACCTGTGCATCAGTTCTGACAAGAAGATGGCGCTTCGTGACAGAATTGGCTTTGAGCGATCTTACGCAGGATAGTCAATGAAACTGCCAAAGCTGGAAAACCCTGCCGGCGATTTTTGGGGCGGATTTGCCGCCATGCTGGTGGCGCTGCCCTCGGCGATCGCCTACGGCGTGACGATCTATTCCGTGCTCGGCGGCGCCCATGTTGCGATGGGGGCGCTGGCCGGCATTCTGGGTGCCACGGCGATCGGGCTCGTAGCGTCCTCTTTCGGCGGCACCAGTCGGCTCATCTCGGCACCCTGCGCACCGGCAGCGGCGGTGGTATCGGCGTTTGCCATCGAGGCCATGCGCAGCGGCATATCAATAGATACGACGCTGCTGTTGCTGACCCTGCTCGGCCTGCTCGCCGGCCTGATGCAGGTCATGTTCGGTGTCTTGCGTCTGGGCCGTCTGATCAAGTACATGCCCTACACGGTAGTCAGCGGCTACCTGTCCGGAGTCGGGCTGATCATCATCGGCAGCCAGGTGCCGAAGCTGCTCGGCACGCCCAAGGCCCTGCACTTCTGGGCGGCGCTGACCACGCCGGACGCATGGCGCTGGCAGGGAATCGCCGTCGGCATCGTGACGATTGCCGTGATGGTGGGTGCGCCGCGCCTGATCAAGGCCGTGCCGGGCGCTGTGCTCGGCTTGATTGCCGGTGTTGCCGTCTACTTCGGTCTTGCCCTGCTGGATCCGGCGCTGCTGACTCTGCAGGCCAACACGCTGGTGGTCGGCGCGCTGGATAGCGGCGGCAGCGGCAGCTTCTTCGCCGGCCTGGCCGAACGCTGGACGGCATTTTCCGACGTCAGCCTGCAGCAGATGAAAATGCTGGCGATACCGGCGCTCACCCTGGCCGTACTGCTGTCGATCGATACGCTGAAAACCTGCGTGGTGCTCGATGCGCTGACCCGTTCGCGTCATGATTCGAACCGCGAACTGATCGGGCAGGGTCTGGGCAATCTTGCTTCGGGCGCGATCGGCGGGATTCCCGGCGCCGGCACCATGGGCGCGACCCTGGTGAATATTTCGGGCGGCGCCAGCAGCCGCTTCTCCGGCGTGGTCGAGGGCGTGCTCGCGCTGGTCGCTTTCCTGCTGCTGGCGAACTTCATCTCGTGGGTGCCGGTGGCCGGCCTGGCCGGCATCCTGATCGTGATCGGCGTGCGCATGATCGACCGCAACAGCCTCAACTATCTCAAGTCGCGCTCGACCATGCTCGATTTCGCGGTGATCGCCGCGGTGATCGGCACAGCGCTGACCGTGAGCCTGATCGCGGCATCCGGCGTCGGCATCGTGCTTGCCGTCATGTTGTTCATCCGCGAGCAAATCGGCGGTTCCATCATCCGTCGCAAGCTGCTCGGCAACGAGACCTTCTCCAAGCGGATCCGCACCCACGAGGAAATGGAAATTCTCACTACCCATGGCAGTCGCGCCGCGATCATCGAGTTGCAGGGCAGCCTGTTCTTTGGCACAGCCGACCAGCTCTACCTGAGCCTGGAACCGGAACTCAAGACGCGCGACTTCCTGATTCTCGACATGCGCCGGATCCAGACCGTGGACGTCACCGCAGCGCATTTGCTGGAGCAGGTAAAGGACATGCTGGCCGAGCGCAACGGTTTTCTGATCTTCAGCGCAATTCCGCTGACCCTGCCGTCGGGACGCGACATGCAGCAATATTTCGACCAGGTCGGCCTGATTCGCCAGGACAGTCCGGTGCGCGTGTTTCCGGCCCTGGACGATGCGCTGGAATGGGTCGAGGATCGCATCATCCACGAGGCGGCACTGCTGCGCGACGAGGAAGTCGCGCTGGAATTGCACGAGGTCGAGCTGTTTGCCGGACGCAAGGAGCAGACGTTGGCAGCGTTGGAACAGTGCATGGAAAAGCGCAGCATAAAAGCGGGCGACACGATCTTCTCGCGCGGCGATGCCGGTGACGAACTGTTCCTGATTCGCCGCGGTGCGGTACGCATCGTGCTGCCTCTGTCCGATCGCCAGGCGCACCACCTCGGCACTTTCGGTCGCGGCGCATTCTTCGGCGAAATGGCCTTTCTCGATGGCGAGGCGCGTTCGGCGAACGCAGTGGCTTTCGTCGACACCGAACTCTATGTGCTGTCGCGGCTCGCCTTCGACAAGTTCGCCGAGGAACACAAGAAGCTGGGGCTCAAGCTGATGGAAGGCATCGCCAGCGTACTCGCCAGCCGGCTGCGCTACACCAACGCCGAGCTGCGGGTGCTGGAGTCGTGAATGGCCCCACAACTTCAGTGGTCGCGGCGATGACCAGCAGGTGTGATTGACACTCGAAAGCTTGCGAGCGTAGCATCGGTCAGCTAAATGCATTGTTCATAGGCCGTCGAGTGCAAGACAATCGGTAGAGTGACCATATGAAGAACATGATTCGCGAGCTCTTGTCATCTGAAAAGGATGCAGCGGACGAGTTTCCGGAGTTGCTGCTCGGGGAACGTGGCCCGTACCTGAGCATTGCCATCTGGGCGATCCTCGCCGGGGCGGCGGTTTTCATGCTGGTCATGCTGGATACGCCGATGCAAACCCCGGGGCGCGTCTACGTCACTGCTGGCATCGCAATTCTCGCCGCCTGCGCGCAAGTGATGTATCGCTACCGCGGAGTGATTCCGGCGCTGCGGCTGCTGGCCATCGGCGGCTGGCTGGTCGTTACCGTGTCGGGTTTCGTCACCGAAGGTATCCGCTCGTCGATCCTGGTGGCCTATCCGCTCATATTGATCGTCGCCGGATGGATGCTCGGAACCCGATATTGCCTCGGCCTGTTCGGCGCCAGTTGCGTCGCTTTGGTGCTCCTGGCCGTGAGCCAGCAGACCGGGCTGATGGACGTCAGCTTGTCCTTGTCGCCGATCATGGTGGCGTTCGTGCAGGTGATGGTGCTGCTCATCAGCGCCGTACTGACCGTGTATCTGCTGAAACTGTTCCGCGAGCGTTACGCTGAAGTGACTCGTCTGAACGGCGAGATCGAGGTGCACCTCAAGGCCGTCGAAAAACGCGAAGGCTTTCTGCGGGCGCTGCTGGACAATTTCCCGTTCATGGTCTGGCTGAAAGATGAAGAAGGCCGCTATCTTGCCGTGAATCAGGCCTTTCTCGAAGGTTTCGGCTGGCCCTCCGCCGAAACCGTGGTGGGCAAGACCGACCTGGACATCGCCGTTTCGAATCTGGCGGGAGAGTACCGCTCGAATGGCCTGGCTGTATTCAGCAGCAGCACCAGCAAACCTGTCGAGGAGTTGATCGAAATGGGTGGGCGGTGGCGCTGGTGCGAGACCAGCAAGTCGCCCGTGCTGGTTGATGGCAAAGTCATCGGCATGGTCGGCTATGCCCGTGACATTACCGACCGCAAGGCGACGGAAGAAGAGATTGCCAAATCGCGAAATCTCTTCCGGGCTGTCATCGACACCGTACCGGTAAGGGTGTTCTGGAAGGATCGCAATCTCTGCTATCTCGGCTGCAATGAGGCTTTCGCCAGGGATGCCGGGATGGCGCACCCGAAGGATGTGCTTGGCAAGGACGATTATCAGCTGGCCTGGGCGGACCATGCACCGTCTTATCGTTCTGTCGACCTGGCTGTCATGGAGTCCGGCTCCCCCAGGCTGTCCTTCGAAATGGAGCAGACGACCCCGAAGGGCGAGGTGAGATTGCTGCGCATGTCGATGGTTCCGCTCAGGAATCAGGAAAACGAGATCATCGGAGTGCTGGGGATGTATGAGGACATCACCGACGAGAAGCGAGCCGCCGCAGACGCGAAGCGGGCAAACCCGATTTCTTGACAAGCTGAGTCGGAACCCGCGTACTTCCAAGAAGGCCCGCTAAACCACTCCCGCCGCACGCAGTGCCGCGATGTCTTCCGCGCTGCGGCCCAGTTCGCGCAACACGGCGTCGGTATCCTGCCCCAGCAGCGGCGGCGCCAGTCGATAGTCGATCGGCGTGGCCGAGAAACGAATCGGGTTGGCCACCTGCGGCGCGCTGCCGCCCGCGGCATGCGGCATCTCGATCCGCAGGCCGTGATGCAGCACCTGCGGGTCGGCGAACACGCCGGCCAGATCGTTGATCGGGCCGCAAGGCACGGCGGCATTTTCCAGCAGGGCGATCCATTCGGTGGTGGTCTTCATCACCGTGGTCTGGCGCAGCAGCGGCAGCAGCTCGGCGCGATGCCTGACCCGCGCCGCGTTGGTGGCGAAGCGCTCGTCGCCGCTCCATTCGGCATGGCCGGCGAGCTCGCAGAAGCGCGCGAACTGGCCGTCGTTGCCGATGGCGAGGATCATGTCGCCGTCCGCCGTGGGGAAATCCTGGTAGGGCACGATGTTCGGATGGCCGTTGCCCATGCGGTGCGGCGCCTTGCCCGAGACCAGATAGTTCATCGCCTGGTTGGCCAGGCAGGCCACCTGCACGTCGAGCAGCGCAAGGTCGATGTGCTGGCCCTGACCGGTCTTCTCGCGATGCGCCAGCGCGGCCTGGATGGCGACCGTGGCGTAGAGGCCGGTGAGAATGTCGGTCAGCGCGACGCCGACTTTTTGCGGACCGGCGCCGTCCTCTTCATCGGCGCGGCCGGTCACGCTCATCAGGCCGCCCATGCCCTGGATCAGGAAATCGTAGCCGGCGCGCGCCGCGTAGGGGCCGTCCTGGCCGAAGCCGGTGATCGAGCAATACACCAGCTTCGGGTTGATCTTCGACAGGCTCGGGTAATCGAGGCCGTAAGCTTTGAGCCCGCCGACCTTGAAGTTCTCCAGCACCACGTCGGAGTGCGCGGCGAGGTCCGTCACGATCGCCTGCCCTGCCGGCTGCGTGATGTCGATGGAGAGCGAGCGCTTGTTGCGATTGGTGCACAGGAAATAGGCAGCGTCGGTGGTCGGCCGGCCCGCGCCGTCGGCCAGCCATGGCGGGCCCCAGCCGCGCGTGTCGTCGCCGCCCGCGCCGTTTTTTTCCGGGCGCTCGATCTTGATCACGTCGGCCCCGAGGTCGCCCAGCAGCTGCGAGGCCCAGGGGCCGGCCAGCACGCGCGAGAGGTCGAGTACCCGGAGTCCGGCGAGCGCCCCGTCGGCCATTACGAGGCCTTGCCGAGCAGCTTGTCCTTGAGGTCGTCCTGCGCCGGCTTGTCGCCGAGCCAGATTCTCAGCAGGGCGCGGTAGAAATCCTCGCCGGCGATGTCGCTGCCTTTCTGCGTGCCGTTGAAGGTCAGCCGCGTGCCCGTGTCGGGCAGCCAGTCGAGGTGCACCACCGATTTTTCAGGCGCGTTGCCGATCGACAGCATGGTGCTGCGGAATTGGTCGATCTTCGGCTGCAGGGCCGCCAGCGTTGCGTCGTCGTGGTTCTTCTTCAGGGCCTCGATCAGGGCATCGACGAACTGTTCGGCAGTCAGGTCGCGCAGGGTCACGATGGCAATGCGCTTGGCCCCCTTGGTGGCCAGCACGTCGGCCGTTGCGGCCTGTTTCTGCGGCAGGTAGAGGGCGATCGCATAGACCTTGAAGAAGACCCGGTTGCGCATTCCGGCGCCGTTGATCACCGTGTCGCCGGCACCGACTTTCGCCGTGTCCTCGAATTTCACGCCGGCCACTTCGAGCGCGGCAAGCGCGGGCAGGGACAGGGCCAGCAGCAGGATGGCAAGCACTTTGTTCACGATGCGTCTCCTCGAATGTGGACAGTCTGCCGCCATGATAACGCCGATGCAGGCATGCTATGGTTGCGCCATCGATCGGCAGGGAGAATGTGATGCAAAAACGCTTGCTGGGTGTCGGGCTTTTTCTGGCGGCCGCGGTCCAGGCGGCCGAGCCGGTACGCGATGTCGCGTCCGGCGCGGCAGATCGCGAAGCCGTTGCGGTCACCGTGTACAACGACGATCTGGCGCTGGTCAAGGAGCGCCGCCGGGTGGATCTGCCGGCCGGGCTGACGCGCCTTTCGCTGCGCGAAGTGGCGGCGCAGATGCGCCCCGAAACGGCGCTGCTGCGCGCGGTTTCCGGGCAGCCGCTGAGCCTGGTCGAGCAGAATTTCGATTTCGACTTGTTGACGCCGCAGAAGCTGCTGGAAAAATACGTCGGCCGCGACGTGACGGTGATTCGCTCCCACCCGACCACCGGTGAGGAAAGGCGCGAGACGGCCACGGTATTGGCAGCCGGTCAGGGTACGGTATTGCGCTTCAACGACCGCATCGAGACCGGCGTGCCGGGACGGCTGGCTTTCGACAGCGTGCCGGCCAACCTGCGCGAGCGGCCGACGCTCTCGGTCCTGCTCGAAGCGGCCGGCGGCAAGCAGGCGGTCGAGCTTTCCTATCTCACCGGCGGCCTGTCGTGGAAGGCGGACTATGTCGCCAACTTGTCTACCGATGGCAAGACCCTCGACCTCAACGGCTGGGTGACGCTGACCAATCGCAGCGGCGCCGGATTCGACAACGCGATCCTGCAACTGGTCGCCGGCACGGTCAATCGCGTACGCCAGCCCGAGCAGCAACGAGCCTATGCCATGGCGGCAGCGGCCCCGCGCGCCAAGTCGACGGAGGCGACGGAGGAGGCGCTGATGGATTACCACCTCTACAGCTTCGAGCGGCCGACAAGCATCGCCGACAACCAGACCAAGCAACTGGCCCTGCTGTCGGCCGGCGCGGTGCCGGCGAGTCGCGAATACCTGCTGGCCGGCAACGACTGGTATTACCGCGACCGCTACGCCCAAATCGGCCAGAAGCTCAAACCCGCCGTGTTCCTCGAGTTCGAGAACAAGGGTGGACAACTCGGCAAGCCGCTGCCGGCCGGCATCGTGCGGGTCTATGCGAGGGACAGCAAGGGCGCGGCGCAGTTCGTCGGCGAGGATCGCATCGCGCACACGGCGAAGAATGAAAAGCTCAAACTCAGGCTGGGCGAGGCCTTTGATATCACTGCGGAGCGCAAGCAGACCAGTTACCGCAAGATTGCCGACAACGTCAGTGAGTCGGCATGGCGCATCGAGTTGCGCAACGCCAAGGACGAAGCGGTCACCGTCAAGGTGCAGGAACCCCTGCCCGGCGACTGGGAGATGGTGCAGGAATCGCAGAAGCACAGCAAGGAATCGGCCCGGATTGCATCATGGAACGTCACGATTCCGGCTGGCGGCACCACCGTATTGGAGTATGGGGTGCGGGTGAAGTGGTGACGACCGGCTAGTCGCGAACTTCCCCGTTGCCCAGCACGATCCACTTCTGCGAGGTGAGGCCTTCCAGCCCCACCGGGCCGCGGGCGTGGAACTTGTCGGTGGAAATTCCGATTTCGGCGCCGAGGCCGTATTCGAAGCCGTCGGCGAAGCGGGTCGAGGCATTGACCATCACGGAAGCTGAATCCACCTCGTGCAGGAAACGCATCGCGTTCGTGTAGTTCTCGGTGACGATGGCGTCGGTGTGCTGCGAGGAATACTTGTTGATATGGGCGATGGCTTCGCCGACATCGGCCACCACCTTGACCGAGATGATCGCGGCCAGGTATTCGGCGTAATAGTCTTCTTCGGTGGCCGCGATTGCCTGCGGCACCAGCTTGCACGTTTCCGCACAGCCGCGGATTTCGACGCCGCGGGCAGTGAGCATGTTGCAAAGAGTCGGCGCCAGCGACACGGCGACTGAGCGCGCGATCAGCAGCGATTCGGCCGTATTGCAGGTGCCCAGCCGTTGGGTCTTGGAGTTTTCGAGGATGGCGAGCGCCTTGGCGGCATCGGCGGCATCATCGACATAGACGTGGCAGTTGCCGTCGAGATGCTTGA
Source organism: Rhodocyclales bacterium (assembly GCA_026399435.1). Lineage (GTDB taxonomy): Bacteria > Pseudomonadota > Gammaproteobacteria > Burkholderiales > Rhodocyclaceae > Sulfuritalea. The sequence continues at coordinate 72,688 of JAPLQX010000032.1, read as the reverse complement.
TCACCGGCACGCGCGCCTCTTTCGAGATGCGCTCGATGAGCCCCTTGCCGCCGCGCGGCACGATCACATCGACGTACTCCGGCATGGCGACCAGATGGCCGACCGCCTCGCGGTCGGTGGTTTCGATCACCTGCACTGCCGTTTCGGGCAGGCCCGCCGCGGCGAGACCGGCGCGCACGCAGGCGGCGATGGCCTGGTTACAGCGCAGGGCTTCCTTGCCGCCGCGCAGGATCGCGGCGTTGCCCGATTTCAGGCACAGGGCGGCGGCGTCGGCGGTGACATTCGGCCGCGCTTCGTAGATGATGCCGACCACGCCGAGCGGGACGCGCATCTTGCCGACCTGGATGCCGGAGGGCCGGCGCTTCAAGTCGCTGATTTCGCCCACCGGATCGGGCAGCGCCGCCACCTGTTCCAGCCCTTGCGCCATGGCCTCGACGCTCGTCCCGGTGAGCGTCAGGCGGTCGATCATTGCCGCGTCGAGGCCGTTGGCGCGCGCTTCGGCGACATCGGCGGCATTGGCCGCGAGCAGTTCGCCACTGCGTTCGCGGATCGCTGCCGCCATGGCCAGCAACGCCGTGTTCTTGGCGCCGGTCGAGGCGCGCGCCGTGGCGCGCGACGCCTCGCGGGCGTTGCGGCCGACTTGCTGCATGTAGGTCTTTACATCCATTACCGTGTCCTCGGTTGCGTCAAGCGCAGCGCCAGTTGCAGAAACTCGTCCCAGATGTCGCCGCGCGCGAGACCCTTGATGATGCGGTCAATCTTCGCCGCATGCAAGAGCGCCGGACGGGCGGAGCTGCTGCGCGCTTCGGTGGCCAGCGCCCAGAGCACCAGCGGCGGCGCGGCATCTTCCGCCTTGAGGCCTTCCAGCGTGCGCGCCGCACGCACCGTGTCACGAGCCTTGAGGGCGTCGCGCAGATCCGACACATCGTAGCGGGCGACGTTCATCACGGCGGCCTCGATCTGCGCCAGCGAAAGCTCGCCCGGCGGATAAAGCAGGCCGAGCTTCTGGAGTTCCTGATGCGCCGCCAGCAGGTTGCCTTCGACGTGGGCGGCGATGAATTCCAGTGCGGCGCGCGGCGCGCTCTGCTGCTGGCGCGCCATGCGCTCGGCGATCCATTGCGGCAGGCGCGCCGGCGGCGGCGCGTTGCATTCGATAGCGACGCCGGCATTCGACAAAGCGCTGACCCAGGCGGCCTTTTTCGTCTGCCAGTCGAGCTCGGGCAGCGTGATCAGGGTGACGATGCCCGGGCCCAGCGTCGAGATGTAGCGCTGTAGCGCCTCGCTGCCTTCGCGTCCCGGCTTGCCGGACGGAATGCGCAGATCGACCAGCTTGCTGCCGCCGAACAGCGACATGTTGCCGGCAGCCAAGAACAGCTCGTCCCACTTGAAGCTGGTGCCGACGATGATGACCTCGCGTTCCTCGAAACCCTGCTTGCGGGCGGCGGCGCGGATCGCGTCGCCGGCCTCGATCACCAGCAGCGGCTCGTCGCCGTGCAGGAGATACAGCGGCGCCAGCGGCTTATCCAACTGCGCGAGATGCGCCGCGAGTTGCTCGGGCCGCAGCTGCACGAGACTTACTCGGTCTTGACCGGCTGCAGTTTCGCCGCCGCCAGCCGCCGCATCAACTGCTGCACCAGATCGCCTTCCATGTCGCGCCAGAGCAGCGCTTCTTCGGATTCCTTGGACAGCACCAGGTCGTCGCTGAAGGTGATGTCGCGGCGGAGCGTGATCGTGCTGGGCGGGATGTACTCGGTGGCAACGACCGCGGGACGTGCGTCCGTGTATTTGACCTGCGGCGCGGGCGTCGCAGGTACGACGTTCGCATTTACCTTGAAGCTGAAGGTCCGCACCAATTGGTATTCGCGGGCACGGCCTGCGGCGTTGAGCGAGAGGATGTTCTTCTGGCTCGTGTCGCCCAGCACCGTCAGGACGGCGTCCGCCTCCTTGAGTTCGCCGACCACCCGCGTTCCCGGCGACGATGCCTCGATGTTGCGCTTGAGCAGGGCATAGAACTCCGAAGTGGGCGCCAGCGAGAGGGCGATGGTGGCGAACGGCAGTTTGTGGCCGGGCAGTTCCGCGCTGCCGCGCAACTTGAAGCCGCAGGCGGTCAGCAGGCTGATCGACAGCAGGATGAGGGACAGTTTCGTTGCGCGCATGAGGAACCTCTCAAACCACGATGTTGACCAGGCGGCCGGGAACGACAATGACTTTTTTCGCGGCCTTGCCTTCCATGAATTTCTGCGCCGCTTCCGAGGCCAGCGCGACGGCTTCGATCGCCGCGCGGTTGGCAGGCCCGTCAGCGCCGACTTTCACGCGGATGTTGCCGCGATGCTTGCCATTGACCTGCAGCACCAGCTCTTCCTCGTCCTGCACCAGGGCGGCGGCCATGGCCTCGGGCCAGGGTGCGGCGAGTATGTCGGCGCCGTAGCCGAGCTCGATCCACAAGGCATGGCAGATGTGCGGCGTGATCGGCGAGAGCACGCGCAGCAGGATGCCGAAGCATTCGGCGACCACGGCGTCGCGGCCGTTTCCCGCATTTGCCTCACTGGGAGCCTTCTCCAGGCTGTTGAGCATTTTCATCGCCGCCGAGGCGACGGTGTTGAACTGGAACTTGCCCAGGTCGTAGTTGGCCTGCTTGAGCAGCAGATGAATTTCGCGGCGCACGGCGGCGAGGGGCTCGGGCAGTTTTTCCGGCATTGCGGCTTGCAGCCTGACCGCGCCATGCGAGCCGTGGCCGAAGGCCCAGACCCGGCGCAGGAAGCGGTAGGCGCCCTCGACGCCCGAGTCCGACCATTCCAGCGTCTGTTCCGGCGGCGAGGCGAACATCATGAAGAAGCGCGCGGTGTCGGCGCCGAACTCGTCGATCAGCGCCTGCGGGTCGACGCCGTTGCGCTTCGACTTCGACATGGTGCCGACGCCGCCGTAATCGACCGGCTGGCCGTCGGCCTTCGACGTTGCGCCGATGACATGGCCGCCTTCGTCGCGCTTGAGGTCGACCTCTTCCGGGGCGAAATACTCGATGCCGCCCTTGTCGGTGCGGCGCGAGAAAATGTGATTGAGCACCATGCCCTGCGTCAGCAGGTTGGCGAAGGGTTCGTCGTACTTGACCAGCCCCAGGTCGCGCATCACCTTGGTCCACAAGCGCGAGTAGAGCAGGTGCAGGATGGCGTGCTCGATGCCGCCGATGTACTGGTCGACCGGCATCCAGTAGTTGGTGCCGGCGTCCACCATGGACGAGTTTGCCGCGCGCGCCGTGGGATCGACGCAGTAGCGCGCGTAATACCAGCTCGAATCGACGAAGGTGTCCATCGTGTCGGTTTCGCGCTTGGCCGGCTTGCCGCATTTCGGGCAGGCGCAATCGACGAAGTCGGCGCGCTTCGCCAGGGGATTGCCCGAGCCGTCGGGCACGCAGTCTTCGGGCAGCTTCACCGGCAACTGGTCGTCGGGCACCGGTACAGTGCCGCAGGTGTCGCAGTGGATCAGTGGGATCGGGCAGCCCCAGTAGCGCTGGCGCGAAACGCCCCAGTCGCGCAGGCGGTACTGGATCTGGGTGTCGCCGAGGCCCTTGGCTTTCAGGTCGGCGGCGATGGCCACGGTGGCCGCTTCGAGTCCGAGTCCGTCGTACTTGCCGGAATTCACGCAGCGGCCGCGCTGCCCGGTTGTATCTTTATGGGCATACCACTCCTGCCAGCCGTCGAGCGAGAACGTTTCGCCCTCGACCGCGATGACCTGCTTGATAGCGAGACCATATTTCTTGGCGAACTCGAAGTCGCGTTCGTCATGGGCTGGTACCGCCATCACGGCGCCTTCGCCATAGCTCATCAGCACGTAGTTGCCGACCCAGACTTCGACCTTCTCGCCGGTCAGCGGGTGCTGGACGAAAATGCCGGTCGGCATGCCCTTCTTTTCCATGGTCGCCATGTCGGCTTCCATGACCGAGCCGTGCTTGCATTCGTCGATGAAGGCGGCGAGCTTGGGGTTGTTCTTCGCCGCGTGCGTCGCCAGCGGATGCTCGGCGGCGACGGCGCAGAAGGTGACGCCCATGATGGTGTCGGCGCGCGTGGTGAAGACCCAGAGCAGGCCTTTTTCGTCAGATCCCGCTGTCTCCCCATCCCCTCCCTCGGTCCCTCCCCTTGAAGGTGAGGGAAGCGTTGTGCCGCCTGCGGCGGGGAGTGTGTAAGGGAAGGCGAAGCGCACGCCGGTGCTCTTGCCGATCCAGTTGGCCTGCATGGTCTTGACCCGCTCGGGCCAGCCCGGCAGCGTGTCGAGCGCCGACAGCAGTTCGTCGGCATATTTGGTGATGGCCAGATAGTAGCCGGGGATCTCGCGTTTTTCGACCACCGCGCCGGTGCGCCAGCCGCGACCTTCGATGACCTGCTCATTGGCGAGAACGGTCTGGTCCACCGGGTCCCAGTTCACCACCTGGGTCTTCTTGTAGGCGACGCCCTTTTCCAGCATGCGCAGGAACAGCCACTGGTTCCACTTGTAGTACTCGGGCGCGCAGGTCGCCAGTTCGCGTTCCCAGTCGAGGGCGAAACCCAGCGACTGCAGCTGCTTCTTCATGTAGGCGATGTTGTCCCAGGTCCACTTCGCGGGCGGCACCTTGTTCTGCATCGCGGCGTTCTCCGCCGGCAGGCCGAAGGCATCCCAGCCCATGGGCTGCATGACGTTGTAGCCCTTCATGCGGTGGTAGCGGGACAGCACATCGCCGATGGTATAGTTCCGCACATGCCCCATGTGCAGTTTGCCCGACGGGTAGGGGAACATCGAGAGGCAGTAGTACTTCGGCTTGTCGGATTTCTCCGTGGCGCGGAAAGCCTGCGTGGTGTTCCAGTGGGCCTGCGCGGCCTGCTCGATTTCAGTCGGAAGATATTTTTCCTGCATGGCCGGGGCTTCTGTTTTGAGTACTGGCAAGGGCTGGAATTATAACCGCCCCATATGATCGAAAGGATTTGCATGCGGCCCTCGAACCTGCTTTTCGCTGTGCTTGCCAGTCTTGCACTGTCGCTGTCCGCTCCGGCGGTTTTTGCCGCGGCCACGCTTGCCCCGGCGACTGTGGAGGCCGTGCAATCGCCTGCCTGGCGCGATCGTGAAGGCGTCACGGTGCCCTTGACGCCGGGCATGGAGTTGAAGAGCGGCGATGTGCTGCGCACCGGGCAGGGCGCGCGCGTCTACCTGATGCTGGCGGAGGGCAGCCGGGTCAAGCTTGGCGAAGGCGCGCGCTTCACGTTCCACACGCGCAGCCTGCAGCCGCAAAAATCTTTTCGCGGCGCGCTGGACATCCTGGAGGGAGCCTTCCGCTTCACCACGGGCAAGTTCAAGAAAACGCTGCCGCGTGACCTCTCCATCCGTGTCGCCACCGCCACCATCGGCATTCGCGGCACCGACCTGTGGGGCAGGACGGACAGCACTGGCGAACTCGTGGCCTTGCTCGAAGGTCGCATCGAGATCACGCGTGCCGGCGAAGTCACTGAACTGAGCCAGCCGATGACGTATTTCGATGCGCCGCGCGGCCAGGCGGCCGCAGTCAAGACGCTCGACCCGGGGGTTTTCCGGCAGTTGTCACGCCAGACCGAAATCGAGGCGGGCGATGGCGCGGCGCGGGCCAAGGGCAAGTGGCGCGTGCTGGCTGCCACGGCAACGAGCGAGGAAGGAGCGCTGGAACTGTACGACCGGCTCCGCGAGGCTGGCTTTGCCGCGCGCATCCGGCCGCGTCAGGCGCAGGCCGAGGGCCGGAACTACGAACTGCTGCTCGGCGGTTTTTCCAGCGCCGACGAAGCGGCTGTCGCGGCGGCACGGCTCAAGGCCGTGACCGGCCTGAAGCCAAGCGTGGTGCGCTAGCCTGGTTGTTAGCTGAGTTGCTGATGTTGGTGGGTGGTTGATCCGATCAGCCGCCAACCGCGCGCTGTCAGGGCCGAGCCTTGCTGCGCCAATTGCATCGAAATCGCCCAGCACCGCGCCTGGGCGCGCGCCCATGGACGCCAGCCGAACGATGCCGCGTCCTCCCGCAGGGATTCAGCGGCCGTGAGTTCCAGCAGCCGATCCACCGCCAGCTTGAAGTAAGCCGACGAGCCGGGGGCGGCCTGCCGCGCGGCCCAGCGCTCGGACTCTTGCCACAGCGCCAGTGCGCGCTGCTCGCTGATGCCCGCCTTTTTTGCCAGCCACGGCAGCAGTTTGGGTGCTTTGGGTGCGTTGTGTTTCGCGTTCATGTTCATACCTGTTTCTCCTGTCCTGTCGGGCTACCCCCGGCCTTGTAGGCCGGGTTAAGCCATTTTCAGGCAATGGTGTTGCATTGCAACAATTCTCATCATACAGGCAAGATCTAGGCTGTACACCCTAAGTTCAAGCATTGCTGTTGCGCTGCGTCATTTGCTTTGCGCCCATCCCTCCCGGCGCGCTTCAGCTGTTAGCGCTTACTGCTGTCTATTCGCTTGCACGGCAGAGAGGCTGAAACGGAAGGTGGCGCCATGTCCGACTTCGGCCGCGGCCCGGATCTGCCCGCCGTGGCGGCGTACCACGCGCCAGACGGAGGCCAGGCCGATACCCGATCCTTCGAATTCATTCGGGTTGTGGAGCCGCTGGAAGGGCGCAAACAGCTTGCCGGCGTAGGCCATGTCGAAGCCCACGCCGTTGTCGCGAACGTAGAAAACATCGCCCTCCGCCTGGTCGCGTTCAACGCCGAACTCGATATGTGCGTCCGGCGTGGTGCGGGTGTACTTCCAGGCGTTGCCGAGCAGGTTTTCCACCAGCACGCGCAGCAATTGCGGGTCGCCCTCACAGGTGCAACCCGGCTCGATCGACACCTCGACGGTGCGCTCCGGCTGTTCCTGGCGCAGGCCGGCGGCCACTTCCCTGCAAACGGCCGACAGATCGACCGGCTGCCGCTTCATTTCCTGGCGGGTCACCCGCGACAGTTCCAGCAGGTCGTCGATCAGGGTGCCCATGCGCTGCGCGGCGCGGCGCACGCGCGCGAGATATTCCCGCCCCTGGGTGTCGAGTCGCTGTTCGTATTCTTCCTGCAGCAGCCGGGAGAAGCCGTCGATGCCGCGCAAGGGCGCGCGCAGGTCGTGGGAGATCGAGTAGGCGAACGACTCCAGCTCCTGGTTGGCCTCGGTCAACTCCATGGTTCTTTGCAGCACCCGCTCTTCCAGTTCGCTGTTGAGCCGGCGCACTTCATCCTCGGCCCGGTGGCGATCGCTGATATCGTGAATCAGCGCGATCAGGCACTGCTCGTTGTCGAATTCGATCAGCTCGGCGGAGACGATGCATTGCCGCAGCTCGCCCGATCGGGTGCGCAGCTCGACGTCGAAGTCGCGCACGACGCCTTTCTCGCGCAGAGTGGCGATCCAGCGCGCACGCACAACGAGGTCCGGCCAGAGGCCGAGGTTTTCGCCGGTGGTGGCGAGGACTTCGTCCCGTTCCCAGCCGAACTGCCGGGTGAAGGCCTCATTGACATCGAGGTAGGCGCCGTCGGCGAGGTGGCTGATCACTGTGGCCACCGGGCTGGCCTGGAACACCTGGCCGAAGCGTTCTTCGCTTAGCCGCAGGCCGGCCTCGGCCTGCCGCAGATCGGTGAAATCGCTGACGAAGGCAAGCACCACCGGCTCGTCCGCGACCGCGAATATCTCGGCCGTGATGGCGACGCTGAGCGGCCTGCCATTGCGATCGCGCATCGCGGCGGGCCGATTGGCGAGCTGGCCGGTCCGGCGCAATTCCGCCGCCCAGATCTCGCGCTGGTCAAGGTTTGGCCAGATGCCAAGCTCGACGGAGGTGCGCCCGACCATCTCTTCCCGGCTCCAGCCAAAAAGCCGGCAATGGCTGGGATTGACATCCAGGTAGCGGCCGTCGCTGACGCGGCTGATCGCCACGGCCGTCGGGTTGCTCTGAAACACGTGGGAGAACATTTCCCGCGAATGCGCGAGCTCGCGGTCCACCTGCTTGCGTTCGTGGATGTCGGCCAGAATGATCAGAACCCCGGGTTCGTCGTCACCGGGCAGCAGGGCGACAGTGATTTCAGCTTCGCGCCGATCGCCGGATTTTGTCTGCACGACGATGTCGTAGCGGTTTTCGAAGCTATCGCCGCGCAGCCGGCGCTCATGGTTCAGCGCCACGCGCTTCAGGTCGTCGGGATGCAGCAGTTCGGTATAGCTCGGCAGCGCCAGCAGCTCTTCGTGCGAAAAACCCAGCATCTGGGAGACCGCCTCGTTGACGAAGGTGATGCGGCGATTCCTGATCATGAACAGTCCCAGCCCGGCATCCGACTGGGCGTCGAGCAGGGTGCGGTAGCGCAGGGTTTGCAGTTCCTGCTCGCGGTTCTTCGCTTCGATATCGGCGACCTTCAGCGCCAGTTCCGCGGATAGCGCGCGGATGTATTTGATCTGGTCGTCGTAGGCGCCAATCGAAAAACCGACGAAGCCCAGTGCCCCGACCAGCAATACGGCATGAACCGCCCACTGCCATGGCGCCGGCGCCGGCGTCTGCGAAATCAGGCCCTGAATTCCGGCTATGGTCAGCATCGCTTCCGTTGCGATGGTCAGTATCGCCAGCGCAAGCGTGACCCGCATGCCGAGGGTCCAGGCGCAGACGACGACCAGTATCGGGTAGGCGTAGACTCCCGCGGCAAAGACGCCGCCATGAATTGCCGAGCTGAGCGTGACAACCAGCCAGCCGCCGAAGACCAGCGCCATGACTGCCGGACGCACGCGCTGCTTGCCGATCAACCACAGTCCAACGGCCGCCGTGGGGATCATCATGAATGCACCGACGGCGCGACTGCCTTCCCTCGGAGCCAGCACCGGCTGCAGCGCCACGGCGATCACCGCCATCCCCAGCATGACCCAGAGTCCGACCTGGAGCCGGCGGCGGCCGACTTCACTCAGCGTAGTCAGATTTGATGTCTTGTCATCCACAACGGGGCCGGCCATTCCGGGCGCTCCTGGCAGCGTAAGCGGGTAATTCTAGCGGAGCGGCCTGGCATCCGGCCGGTCGATATAATCCCAAGTTCACCCACGCGCCCTCGCCATGACATCCCTGCTCGACCATCTCAACGCGCCGCAGCTCGCGGCCGTCACGCTGCCGCCGGCGCATGCCTTGATCCTCGCCGGCGCCGGTTCGGGCAAGACGCGGGTGCTGACGACGCGCATCGCCTGGCTGATTTCCACCGGCCAGGTCTCGCCGCCGGGCGTGCTGGCCGTGACCTTCACCAACAAGGCGGCCAAGGAAATGCAGACGCGGCTGGCCGGCATGCTGCCGATCAACGTCAGGGGCATGTGGATCGGTACCTTTCACGGTCTGTGCAACCGCCTGCTGCGCGCCCACTATCGCGATGCCGGGCTGCCGCAATTGTTCCAGATTCTTGATTCGGCCGACCAGCAGGCCTCGGTCAAGCGCTTGCTCAAATCGCTCAACGTCGATGACGAGAAGTTTCCGCCGCGCGAGTTGTGCCATTTCATCAACGCGCAGAAGGAGCAGGGCCTGCGCGCGGCTGCCGTCGAGGCGTATGACGACTGGGCGAGGAAGCGGGTCGGGCTCTACGAGGCCTACGAGGCGCAATGCCAGCGCGAAGGCGTGGTCGATTTCGCCGAACTGCTGCTGCGTTCCTACGAATTGCTGGAGCGCAACGAACCGCTGCGCCGCCATTACCAGGAGCGCTTCCGCCACATCCTTGTCGACGAGTTTCAGGACACCAACAAGCTTCAATACGCTTGGCTCAAGCTTCTTGCAGGCGGTCCCGCCAAGAGCTATCCCCCCGACCCCCTTTCCGGGAAAGGGGGCGACTATTCGGAGGCGCCCAGGGGCGCCTGCATATTTGCGGTCGGCGACGACGACCAGTCGATCTACGCTTTCCGCGGCGCGGACGTCGGCAACATGGCCGACTTCGAGCGCGAGTTCAAGGTGCAGAACATGATCCGCCTCGAACAGAACTACCGTTCCCACGGCAACATCCTCGATGCGGCGAATGCGATCATCAAGAACAACCCGTCGCGCCTCGGCAAGAACCTGTGGACCGAGGCCGGCAGCGGCGAGCCGATCCGGATTTACGAATCCTATTCCGAGGGCGACGAAGCGCGCTGGATCGTCGAGGAGGTCAAAGCCCTGTCGCGCGACGGCCATGCCCGCGCCGAGATCGCGCTGCTCTATCGCAGCAACGCGCAGTCGCGGGCGCTGGAACATGCGCTGTTCAATGCCGGCCTGCCCTATCGCGTGTATGGCGGCCTGCGCTTTTTCGAGCGCGCCGAGATCAAGCATGCGCTGGCCTACCTGCGCCTGATCGCCAACACCGAGGACGACACGGCCTTCGCCCGCGTGGTGAATTTCCCGGCGCGCGGCATCGGCGCGCGCAGCCTGGAAAACCTGCAGGATGCGGCGAAGGCAGCCAACAGCAGCCTGCATGCGGCGATTCCGCAGGTCGCCGGTGCAGGCGGCGTCAGGCTGGCCGGCTTCGCGCAACTCATCGTCAAGCTGCGTGAGGCGGCGCATCTGCCGCTGCCGGAACTGGTCGACCACGTCGTCGAACTGTCCGGCCTGCGCGCCCATTACCAGAACGAGAAGGAAGGCCAGGAGCGTCTGGCCAACCTCGACGAACTGATCAACGCTGCCGCGAGCTTCGTCGCCGAGGAGGGCCAGCCGAACCAGGATGGCGAGATCACGGGTGGCATAAGCGGCGAGTTCGGCAACGACCTGTCCGCCTTCCTCGCCCACGCCTCGCTCGAAGCCGGCGAGCATCAGGCCGGCGAGGGCGACGACGCGCTGCAGCTGATGACCGTGCATTCGGCCAAGGGGCTGGAGTTCAACGTGGTCTTCATCAGCGGTCTCGAAGACGGACTGTTCCCGCACGAGAACTCGATGTCCGAGACACGGGACGGAAAGTCGGGCCTCGAAGAAGAGCGGCGCCTGATGTATGTCGCCGTCACGCGCGCGCGGCAGCGGCTTTACCTCAGTTTTGCGCAGACCCGCATGCTGCACGGCCAGACGCGCTACAACCTGCCCTCGCGCTTCCTCGACGAGGTTCCCGAAGGACTGGTGAAATGGCTGACGCCGCGCGCCGGCAAGGGCGGCTTCGCCGTACCCGATGGTGGCAGCCGCGCCTATGGCGCAGCAGGTGCGCCGACTTACAGCAGCACTCCGCGCCGCAGCGAATCGTCGGGCGGCGGTAGCGGCCTGCGCATCGGCCAGAGCGTGATGCATGCAAAATTCGGTCTCGGCGTCATCGTCAATGCCGAGGGCGGCGGAACGGATGCCCGCGTACAGGTCAATTTCGGCGCCGCCGGCATGAAGTGGCTGGCGCTGTCGGTCGCCAAACTGGAGGCAGCATGAAAACCATCCGCGTCAATGACATCGACGTTTGCTACCTTGTCGAAGGCAACGGCCCCTGGGTCGCGCTGTCGCATTCACTCTCCTGCGACCTGACCATGTGGGACGAACTCGCCGCAGCGCTGGCGCCGACTTTCACCGTGCTGCGCTACGACACGCGCGGCCACGGCGGCACTGCCGTGCCGGATGGGGCTTACAGCTTCGAGCAACTGGCCGCCGATGTCACCGGCCTGCTCGATGCATTGAAGATCGAGCGCACGCACTTCCTCGGCTTGTCGATGGGCGGCATGATCGGCCAGCATTTGGGCTTGCTCGCGCCACAGCGCTTGAACAGACTGGTGATTGCCAGTTCCACCAGCCGCATTCCGCTCGAGGCTTCGCCGCTGTGGGACGAACGCCTCGCCATCGTCCGCGCCCAGGGTTGCGCCGGTCTGGTCGAGGCTACGCTGGGACGCTGGTTCACGCCGGAGTTTCGTGCCGCGCGGTCCGACATGATGCAGCGCATCGGACGGCTGATCGCGAATACACCGGCGGCGGGCTATGCCGGCTGCGTCGATGCTATTCGCCATCTCGACATCACGGCGCGGATCGGCGCCATTCGCACGCCGACGCTGGTCATCGTCGGGGCACAGGATCCCGGCACGCCGCCGGCGATGAGCGAAGTCATTGCATCAAGCATTCCCGGTGCGCGGCTGGAAGTCATTCCATCGGCATCGCATCTATGCTGCATCGAGCAGCCGGAGGCCTTCAAGCAGCTGGTCGCCGGTTTTCTGAAAACTGATTCTTGAAAGGCTGAAAATGGACCTGGGAATTCGCGGACGCAGCGCGCTGGTGTGCGCGTCGAGCAAGGGACTGGGTCGCGGCTGCGCGCTCGCGCTGGCGCGCGAGGGTGTAAACGTGACCCTGGTGGCGCGCGGCGCCGAGGCGCTGGAAAAGACCGCCGCTGAAATACGCGCGGCGACCGGCGCCACGGTCATCACCGTGGCCGCCGACATCGTGACGCCGGCGGGCCGCGCCGCGGCCCTGGCCGCGTGTCCCGCGCCGGACATCCTGGTCAACAACGCCGGCGGTCCGCCGCCCGGCGATTTTCGCAACTGGTCGCGCGACGACTGGCTGGCGGCGCTCGACGCCAACATGCTGGCGCCGATCGAGCTGATCAAGGCCACGGTCGATCACATGATCGCACGCAAATTCGGCCGCATCGTCAACATCACCTCGGGTGCGGTCAAGATGCCGATCGACGTGCTGGGCCTGTCCACCGGCGCGCGTCTGGGTCTTACCGGTTTCGTCGCGGGACTCTCGCGCAAGACCGTGGCGCACAATGTCACGATCAACAACCTGCTGCCCGGCTTCCACGACACCGAGCGAGTCGCTACGGTGGTAGGCGGCCAGGCCAAGGCCCGTGGCATACCCTACGAGCAGGCCCTGGCCGAGCGGGTGGCGACGATTCCCGCCGGCCGCATAGGCAATGCAGAAGACTTCGGCGCTGCCTGCGCTTGGCTATGTTCGACGCAGGCCGGCTTCATCACCGGACAGAACTGGCTGATCGATGGCGGTGCCTATCCCGGCACCTTCTGACGCCACGCCGCATCGCCGACAACTCGCCCGGCTGCTGCCCGCGCTTGGCTTCGTCCTCACCGGGCTGGCCGGCCGCGCGCTGATCGACAAGCTGCTCGCGCTGCGCGGCGGCGCGGAGCTCGTCGCGCACTGGGCGCAGGTGAACAGCCTGGCCGAGATGGTCGCCGGCGTCACGCTGCTCGGCGTCGGCATCGGGCTTACCGGCCGCGTGGCGGGCGTCGCGCCGTACCACCAGCGCCGACTCCTGGGCGATGCCTTGCGCCTTGGCATGATGCTCTCGGGCATCTGCCTCGCCGTGCTCGCGCTGCTGGCCGTGTCCGGCCTGCTCCCCTTGCTGCTGCCGCCGCATCTGGCGCCGCTGGTCCTGCCGGCGCTCGCCGTCGGCTGGATCGGCGTCGCGCCCGGACTGTTCGTCGCCTGGCTGCTCGGGCGCGCGCGGCCAGGCCGCGCCATCGTGGTCGTTGCGGCGCAGTTGAGCGTGCCGCTGCTCGCCTTGTGGCGGGCGCCACCGAATGCCGAACTGTCGTACCTGCTCGGCGGTCAGGCCCTGTTCGGCACCGTGGCGACGCTGCTGCTGATCATCGATTCACGATCTGCCAAAGAGACGCTGCCGACGGGACACGGCTTGCGCCCGTTCGTAGCGGCAGGCATCGCGATCGGCATCCTGAGTCCGGCCGCCATGGCCGTCGCGCGCCTGGAGATCGCGGCATCGGCGTCGTGGGAAGCGGTTGGCGCAGTGCAGGCGCTGTGGCGCACCAGCGAATGGATCACGGCCGTCGCGGCAGGCCTGCTCAACGCCTATTTCCTGCCGCGGCTGGCGGCGGTGAAGGCGGCACCGGCCTTTGCCGCGGAACTGCGGTCAGCGGTGAAGCAGGTCCTGCGCCCCGCGCAGCTGGCGCTCTGCATGTTGTGGCTGCTGTTGCCGCAGGTGCTGGCGCTGCTTTACCGCGAAGGCTTTCCCGTCGGCCGGCTCGATGCCTTGCCCTTCTTCGCCGGCGATGCCCTGCGCATGCTGTCGTGGATCTTTTTGTTCGGCCTCTTCGCGCGCGGCGCGGGATGGGCGGTGACGGTCGGGGAGCTTCTGTCCCTGCCTCTGTTCGCCGCGCTGCTGGTGCTGCTGCCCGGTGCGCTCTCGCTACCGGCGATCGGGCTGGCGTGGGCGCTGGCTTATGTCGTGTATGCGGCTTTCAATTACTGGGCGTTGAGGTGCGTTCGGTCAGCGCCGCCAAGGTCTTTGTCGCAATAGGCATTCGGCATGAGCGTTGGCGATGAACGGACCGAACGCTCTCTATTCGTAGTGCGTCCACATGCGAAGAACGCGGACCGTACGTTTCTCGGGGAAGATCTGATAGACGAGCCGGTGCTGGATATTGATGCGGCGTGAGTAGGCGCCCGCGAGATCGCCCACGAGCTTTTCGAACGGTGGCGGATTCTGCAGCGGATCGCGTTCGAGAATGGCAAGAAGTTCCAGCGCCTTGGGCTTGAGTCCGCTTGCCGCCAGTTTTTTTGCGTCCTTCAGCGCGTACTTCGCATAGACCAGTTGCCAACTCACCAGCCGAGTTCCGTCGCGCTTTCAGTCAGCGGTTCAGCCATGCCTTCCTTGATCGATTCGCGCATACCGGGAACCGACAGCAGGTAAAGCGTTTCCTGGATCGCCTTCCAGTCCTCTTCGGCGACGAGGACGGCACTGCCGCGCTTGCCGGAGATCAGTATGGGTTCGTGCGATTTCGCGGTTTGGTCGATGAGGCGGTAGAGGTTGGCGCGGGCTTCGCTGGCAGTGAGGGTGGTCATTGGGGTCTCCTTGTACAGAGCGTACGGTAATACGTACGTAATGTCAAGAACCGTTCTGCCACAAGGCTTTGCGAGAGTCGGCGCTCGCGAGACGGCAATCAGTCGCCGCCACCCCCGCACCCGCCTCCCCCATCACCGCCGCTATCGCCGCCACCACCATCACTGTCACCGAAACCATCGGTGCAGCCATCCACCGAGCTGTCGCCGAAGTCGGCGCCGCAATGCACGTTGCCTTTGCTGTCGCTGCGCAGTGACTTGCAGTTGGGGGCGTAGACGAATCCGTCGGCGATGCCGAGCTTGGCGTCGAGGGCGAACAGCAGCGGCAGGCGCAGGGCGTTCGCGGGGTTGATGTTCTCTTCCTTGCAGGCGTACCACCAGACGCGGCGCAAGCCTTCGTTATCGCGCTTTTCGGCGCCGAGCACGACGGCCGGCGTGTGGTGCAGGAAGCGGCCGAAGGCATGCTTGCAGAAATCGTCGTAGGCCTTGGTGTAGAGGATGAACTCGTGCCACAGGTCGTCGACCACCTGCGAGGGCATGGAGACGAATTTCCTTCCCGAGTTCAGGTGGGCGAGGAAGAACTTGCGCAGGCCGCGCGCGACCAGCATGCAGTCCTTCATTTCCAGTTCCGGGCGGCGCTTGCGCAGGCGCTCGTAGAGGCCCTTGGGCAGCGTGTAGTCGCGGATGTAGCGTTCGCGGGCAAGCCGCCGGTAGCGTTGCCAGACGACTATGGCGACGATGCCGAAGATGATGGCGAGGATCAGGCCCGGGATCATGGCTGGCGAGTCGGCGTCGATCGGGTTGGTGGGTGCAGGCCTGCGGTCAAAACGCGGCCAGCTTGAATTTCAGGCGCTTCGCGTTCTCTGCCATCACTTCATCAAATTGTCGCCACGCCGTACCAGCGCGAAACGTCGGCGCTTTTCGCTTCATGCGTGTGCAGCGCGGCCAGCACGCTGGTATCGATGTACAGCATCAGCGACACGCGCCGCGTCGCACTTCGTCCATCACCGATATTCCCATCGGCATGGCGTCGCGCGTCTTCGCGAGTTCCTGGGCGAAGAGCTTTCTATTCCATCGCGCGGGACGAATGGCAATCCCGCCGTCCGCGGTCAACCTGGCCTCCACCTTGTCGCCTTCCTTGAGGCCGGCGCGCCAGGCATAGTCGGCGGGAATGCGCAGCGCCAAGCTGTTGCCCCATCGTGCAATGATCAGGTTCATGGTTGCGTACTTGTGGCTACACGGTTATGTGTATGCATTGTAGGCGCTGTTTCGCCTCGCGCGTGTCCGATTCCGCCCGCAATCTATAAGCCCGGCGGCCTTGAATGACACCGCTCCCACAAATCGCTTTCGAGCTAGACTACCGGCATGAATTACACCTTGGGCCAGCATGCGGAAGACGTCATTCGGGAACGGGAAATTCGCCCCATGTCGTTACGGTCTTCTTTGACCGCACCATGAAAGGCAAGCTATGAAAATCGAGTATGACCCGGAAGTCGACGCGCTTTATGTGCGACTGACCGACAGCAAAATCATTGAGTCCGAGCAGGTACAGCCGGGCATCATCCTGGACTTTGACGCTGCCGGAAAGGTTGTTGCGGTCGAGGTGCTGAACGCCAGCAAACGTGAAACACCGGCAGCACCACTGAAAGCCGCTGCCTGACCTATCCCCGGCTTTTGTGGACAAATGCCCGCAATCGCGGGCATTTTCTTTCTTGCGGGCCTGCGTGACGCCGACCTTCACGCGCGCTTCTTCGCCGCCGATTTGGCGCGGGCCTTGCGCGCCTTTTCGAGTTCGTCGAACAGCGCGCCGAATTCCTGCGCCAGCTTGTGGCTGCGGTCGAGGTGGATCATCGGCTTGGCCTGCTGGTGCGATTCCTTGATTTTCACCGAGGACGAGAGGAAGGACCCCAGCACCGGCAGGCCTTCCTCGCGCAGCTCGCTGATGATCTGCTGCGGCAGGCTGGCGCGGGCCTGGAACTGGTTGATGACGATGCCTTCGACTTCGAGGCCGGCATTGTGGTCGGCGCGGATTTCATTGACGTTGTCGAGCAGGCTGTAGAGCGCGCGGCGGGCGAACTCGTCGCAGTCGAAGGGGATCAGGCAGGCGTCGGCGGCGATCAGCGCCGAGCGGGTGTAGAAGTGCAGCGCGGGCGGCGTGTCGATCCAGATTTCGTCGTAGCCTTCGAGGGCGTCGAGGGCTTCGCGCAGCTTGTAAATCTTGTAGCGCGATTCGAGCTTGGCCTGCAGTTCCTCCAGCGCCGGGCCGGAGGGCAGGATCGAGAGGTTCTCGAAGGGCGTCGCGGTGATGAATTCCTCGGTGGCCAGCGGGCGCAGCTTGAAGCTCAGCATCTGGTCGAAGAACTCGTTGGCGGTGAGTTCCAGGTCGCGGGCCGCGGCGCCCAGCAGGTATTGCGTGGAATTGGCCTGCGGATCGAGGTCGATCACCAGCGTGCGGGCGCCGCGTGCGGCGGCGATGGCGGCGAGGTTGCAGGTGATGGTGCTCTTGCCGACGCCGCCCTTCTGGTTGAATACAACACGCTTCATGATGGACTCCCGAATTTGGATTTTGAGATTCTGCCACAGCAAATGTTGCATTGCGGCAAGCCTTGTGGCGAAGGGGGCGAGCGCCGTCCCGCCGACGCCGACTCGTGGAATTCCGTAATGGTCCTGCCGGCCGTAGAGGTCTAAAATCTCGCGTTCCCCCCAGCAGAGTCAATGCGATGTCCAACGAACAAGAAAATCTCTCCGCCGCCGCTCTCGAGTATCACGAATGGCCCACCCCCGGAAAGATCGCGGTGGTGCCGACCAAGGGCCTCACCAACCAGCGCGACCTGGCGCTGGCCTACTCGCCGGGGGTGGCCGCCGCCTGCAATGCCATCGTCGATGATCCGAACATGGCCAGCCGCCTCACCTCGCGCGCCAATCTGGTCGGCGTGGTGACCAACGGCACGGCGGTGCTGGGCCTCGGCAACATCGGGCCGCTGGCGGCCAAGCCGGTGATGGAAGGCAAGGGCGTGCTGTTCAAGAAATTCGCCGGCATCGACGTCTTCGACATCGAACTGCAGGAACCCGACGCCGACAAGCTGATCGACATGATCGCGGCGATGGAGCCGACCTTCGGCGGCATCAACCTCGAAGACATCAAGGCGCCGGAGTGCTTCTACATCGAGTCCAGGCTGCGCGAGCGCATGAAGATTCCCGTGTTCCACGACGACCAGCACGGCACGGCGATCGTGGTCGGAGCCTTCATTCTCAATGGCTTGACGCTGGTCGGCAAGAAGATCGACGAGATCAAGCTGGTCACCTCGGGCGCGGGTGCGGCGGCGCTGGCCTGCCTCGACCTGCTGGTGAATCTTGGGGTGCGCGTCGAGAACATCTGGGTCACCGACATCGAAGGCGTCGTCTATCAAGGGCGCACCAAGCTGATGGATCCGATCAAGGACCGCTATGCGAAGAAGACCGACGCGCGCGAGCTGACCGACGTCATGGCCGATGCCGACGTGTTCCTCGGCCTGTCGGCGGGCGGTGTGGTGAAGCCGGACATGGTGGCGAAGATGGCGGCGAATCCGCTGATCCTGGCGCTGGCCAATCCGACGCCGGAAATCCTGCCCGAGGAAGTCAAGAGCGTGCGCTCCGACGCCATCATCGCCACGGGGCGTTCGGACTACCCGAACCAGGTCAACAACGTGCTGTGCTTTCCCTTCATTTTCCGCGGCGCGCTGGATGCCGGCGCGACCACCATCACCGAGCAGATGAAGCTCGCCGCCGTGCGCGCGATTGCCGAATTGGCGCAGGCCGAGGCGTCCGACGTGGTGGCGATGGCTTATGGCGGCGAGAACCTGGCCTTCGGTCGCGAGTACCTGATCCCGCGCCCCTTCGATCCGCGCCTGATCGTCAAGATCGCGCCGGCCGTGGCGCAGGCCGCGGCAGAGTCGGGCGTGGCGACGCGGCCGATCGCCGACTTCGATGCCTACCGCGACAAGCTGAACAGCTTCGTCTATCACTCCGGCTTCGTCATGAAGCCGGTGTTTTCGGCGGCGAAGAAGGCGCCGCGCCGCGTTATCTACTGCGAAGGCGAGGACGAGCGCGTGCTGCGCGCGGTGCAGGCGGTGCTCGACGAAGGCCTCGCGCAGCCGGTGCTGATCGGCCGTCCCGAGGTGATCGGCAAACGGATCGACGCGGCGGGCCTGCGCCTGGTGGCGGGGCGCGACTTCGAGGTGGTGAATCCGGATTCCGATCCGCGCTACAAGGAGTTGTGGCAGGGCTATCACGACATCATGGGGCGCCAGGGCGTGACGCCGGGCAGCGCCAAGCAGGCGCTGCGCTCGGATCCGACGCTGATCGGCGCCATGCTGCTCGATCGCGGCTATGTCGACGCCATGCTGTGCGGCGTGGTCGGCCGTCACGCGCAGCATTTGAAGCATGTGAATGACGTCATCGGACTGGCGGCGGACGCGCATTGCTTCGCGGCGATGAACATGCTGCTGCTGGCGCGGCACACGCTGTTCCTCTGCGACACCTACGTCAATGACGACCCTTCGGCGGAACAGATCGCCGAGATCACGCTGATGGCTGCCAGGGAAGTGCGCCGCTTCGGCCTCGAACCCAAGGTGGCGTTGCTGTCGCATTCCAACTTCGGCAGCCTGCGCTCCGCTTCGGCGCTGAAAATGGCGGCGGCGAGGCGCCTGATCGAGGAGCGCGCGCCGGGCCTCGAAGTCGACGGCGAGATGCACGGCGACGCCGCCCTGTCGCAGGAGATCCGCGAAAAGCTGTATCCCGACTGCCGGCTCAAGGGCGAGGCCAACCTGCTGATCATGCCCAATGTCGATGCGGCCAATATTTCCTTCAACCTGATCAAGGCCACCTCGGGCGACGGCATCACGGTCGGGCCGGTGCTGCTCGGCGCCGCCAAGCCCGTGCATATCCTGACCGCTACTGCTACAGTGCGCCGTCTGGTCAATATGACGGCGCTGGCCGTCGTCGACGCAAATCATTTGAAAGGCTGAACCATGAGTCACGCAATCCGTTTCCATTCAATCGGCGGACCCGAAGTCCTGCGCTGGGAAGAAGTCGGCGTTGGCGACACGGCGCCGAATGAGGCCCGCGTCCGGCATCACGCCGTCGGCTTGAATTTCATCGACATCTATCACCGCACCGGAGCGTATCCGGTGCCGATGCCGTCCGGCATCGGCCTTGAAGCGGCAGGCGTGGTCGAGGCGGTGGGCAGCGCGGTCACCGATCTCAAGCCGGGCGATCGCGTCGCCTATGCCGGTGGCCCGGTCGGCGCCTATTCCGAGCTGCGCAACATCCCGGCCGACCGCCTGGTCAAGCTGCCCGATGCCATCGATTTCAAGACCGGTGCGGCGATGATGCTGCAAGGCATGACCGCGCAATACCTGCTGCGCCGCACCTGCCCGGTGCAGGCCGGCGACACCATCCTGATCCATGCCGCGGCCGGCGGCGTCGGCCTCATCGTCTGCCAGTGGGCGAGGGCGCTGGGCGTCACGGTGATCGGCACGGTCAGTTCGGACGAGAAGGCTGCGCTGGCAAAGGCGCACGGCTGCGACCACACGATCATCTACACGCGCGAGAATTTCGCCGAGCGGGTCAAGCAGATCACCGGGGGCAAGGGCGTGCGCGTGGTGTACGACTCGATCGGCAAGGACACCTTCATGGGCTCGCTCGAATGCCTGCAGCCGTTGGGCATGATGGCGCTGTTCGGCGCCGCGTCCGGACCGGTGCCGCTTTTCGACCTCGGCCTGCTGGCCAAGATGGGTTCGCTGTTCATCACCCGGCCCACGCTGTTCACCTACATCGCGCAGCGCAAGGACCTGGTGGCCATTTCCGGCGAGCTGTTCGATATTGTCACCTCCGGCAAGGTGAAGATCGAATTCAACCAGACCTATGCGCTGAAGGATGCCGCGCAGGCCCAGATCGACCTGGTGGCGCGCAAGACCACGGGTTCCTCGGTACTGTTGCCCTAAGCTGATGGAATCTTTCCTGATCGCCAATCCGAAGGGAGGCGTCGGCAAGACGACGCTGGCGACCAATCTGGCGAGTTATTTTGCCGGGCAGGGCAAGCGCGTCATGCTCGGCGATATCGACCGCCAGCAGTCCTCGCGCGAATGGCTCAAGCTGCGTTCGCCGGCGCTGCCGCACATCGCGACCTGGGACATCGAGCCGGACCATCCGGCGCGGCCGCCGAAGGACACCACTCATGTCGTGCTCGATACGCCGGCCGGATTGCACGGCAAGAAGCTGGCCCACGTTCTGAAAATGGTCCGGCGCGTGATCGTGCCGCTGCAGCCCTCGATTTTCGACATCCTCGCCACGCGCCAGTTTCTCGACCGGTTGTTCGAGGAGAAGGAAATCCGCAAGCACGAGGCCTTCGTCGCCATCGTCGCCATGCGGGTCGATGCACGCACCCGGGCAGCGGGGGAACTGGAGCGCTTTCTCGACGGCGTCGGCCTGCCCGTGGTGGCGCACCTGCGCGATACCCAGAACTACGTGCAGGCCGCGGCGCACGGCATGAGCATCTTCGAGCTGCCGACCAGCCGCGCGGAAAAGGACATCGAGCAGTGGCAACCGCTGCTCGACTGGGTTCAGCAGCCGGTCTGATCCGGCAGGAGGCAAGGTTTTTTTTGCCAGAAAGCGCGAAGTAAATCCAGGTACCCGGCGGTGGCGGGGGAGTAAAATTGCTGCGCCATGTCCGCCTCGCCGCCTCTTCCAAAGTTCGTCCATCTCCGTCTTCACAGCGAATACTCGATCAGCGATGGCCTGACGCGCATCGATGAGGTGATCGCGCAGGCGGCCGCCGACGGGCAGCCTGCGCTGGCGCTCAGCGACCTGGCCAATCTGTTCGGCATGATCAAGTTCTACACCGCGGCGCGCGGCAAGGGCATCAAGCCGATCATCGGCTGCGATGTCTGGATCGGCGACGAGGATGCCGCCGACAAGAACGACGGCCCGGTGCGCCTGCTGCTGATGGTGAAGAATCGCGCCGGCTACCTGCGCCTGTGCGAACTGCTCTCCGCCGCGTATCTGGCGCCGCGCCGCCACGGCCGCGCCGAGATCACCCGCACGCAACTCGCGCAGGGAGACAACAGTGGCCTGATCGCATTGTCGGGCGGCCCGCTGGGCGACATCGGGCAACTGCTCGCGGCCGGCAAACTGGATCAGGCCGACGTGCGTGCCCAGGTCTGGGCTGGGCTGTTTCCCGGCGCCTATTACATCGAGGTGCAGCGCCCGGGCGGCCGTGACGGGGCGGCGGCAAGCGAAGTGCTGGTCGCGGCCAGTGCCGATCTGGCGGCGCGCCTGGGGCTGCCGCTGGTCGCGACGCATCCGGTGCAGTTTCTCCAGCGCGACGACTTCAAGGCCCACGAAGCGCGGGTCTGCATTTCCGATGGCTATGTGCTGGGCGACACGCGGCGGCCGAAGCGCTACAGCCCGGAGCAGTACTTCAAGACCCAGGCCGAGATGGCGGAGCTGTTTGTCGACCTCCCCGAGGCCTTGCAGAATTCGGTCGAAATCGCCCGCCGCTGCAACCTTACGGTGGAACTGGGCAAGAGTCGTCTGCCGGATTTTCCGACGCCCGCCGGCGAGCCGCTGGAAGCTTTTCTCGCCAGCGAGTCGCACGCCGGCCTGGAGCGGCGTCTGCAACTGCTGTACCCGGATGCGGCGGAACGCGAGAAGCAGCGGCCGACCTATGTCGCGCGCCTCGATTTCGAGATTGCGACCATCGTCAAGATGGGCTTCCCCGGCTATTTCCTGATCGTTGCCGACTTCATTCGCTGGGCGAAGAACAACGGCGTGCCCGTGGGCCCCGGGCGCGGATCGGGCGCCGGCTCGCTGGTGGCCTACAGCCTCGACATCACCGACCTCGATCCGCTGCGCTACGACCTGCTGTTCGAGCGCTTCCTCAATCCGGAACGCGTCTCGATGCCCGACTTCGACATCGACTTCTGCCAGGAAGGCCGCGATCGCGTCATCGATTACGTCAAGAAGAAATACGGCGCACATGCCGTATCGCAGATCGTCACCTTCGGCACCATGGCGGCCAAGGCGGTGATCCGCGACGTCGGGCGCGTGCTCGACCTCGGCTACAACTTCGTCGACCAGTTCGCCAAGCTGATTCCCAACGAGCTCGGCATCACGCTGGCGGATGCACTGGCCAAGGAGCCGTTGATCCGGCAGCGCATCGACGGCGAGGAGGAAGTCGCCGAGCTGTGGGCGCTGGCGCTCAAGCTCGAAGGCCTCGCGCGCAATGTCGGCATGCATGCCGGCGGCGTATTGATCGCGCCGGGCAAGCTCACCGATTTTTGTCCGCTGTACGCGGCGGCCGGCGCCGAGTCGGTGGTCTCGCAGTTCGACAAGGACGACGTGGAGAAGGCCGGGCTGGTCAAGTTCGACTTCCTCGGCCTGCGCACGCTGACCATCCTCGACGAGGCGGTGAAACTGGCCAAGGAAGTCGAGGGCGTCGACATCGACCTCGCGACATTGCCGCTGGACGACCGCGAAACCTACGACGCGGTGTTCAAGACCGCCAACACCACGGCGGTGTTCCAGTTCGAATCCGGTGGCATGAAGGACACCCTGATCAAGGCCCGGCCCGATTGCCTGGAAGACCTGATCGCGCTGAATGCACTGTATCGACCGGGGCCGATGGACTTCATTCCGGACTTCATCGCCCGCAAGCATGGCACGCGTTTCGTCTATCCGCATCCCAGCCTGGAGCCGGTGCTCGCCAACACTTACGGCATCATGGTGTATCAGGAACAGGTGATGCAGACCGCGCAGGTGGCGGCCGGCTACAGCCTGGGCGGCGCCGACCTGCTGCGCCGCGCGATGGGCAAGAAGAAGAAGGAGGAGATGGACCAGCAGCGCGCCGTGTTCGTCGAAGGCGCGGGCAGGAACAACATCGGCGAGGGCCAGGCCAACGAAATCTTCGACGTCATGGAGAAGTTCGCCGGCTACGGTTTCAACAAGTCGCACGCGGCGGCCTACTCGCTGGTGGCTTACCACACCGGTTGGCTCAAACGCCATCATCCGGCGGCGTTCGCTTCGGCGACGCTGTCCTCGGAAATGGCCAACACCGACAAGGTGCAGTTTTTCTACAAGGATGCCGTCGACAACGGGCTCGTCTTCCTGCCGCCCGACATCAACCAGAGCGGCATCCGTTTCCGTCCGGTGGACGGCAAGACCATTCGCTACGGCCTCGGCGCCATCAAGGGCACGGGCGAGGCGGCGCTGTCGGTGATCCTCAAGGCGCGCGATGGTGACAAACCCGGTGGCGGCCCGTTCCGTGACCTGTTCGATTTCTGCCGCCGCATCGACAAGCGCGTGGTGAATCGGCGCGTGGTCGAGGCGCTGATCCGCGCCGGCGCCTTCGATGCAATCGACGATCATCGCGCGAAATTGCTCGCCTCGGCCGGCGTCGCGCTCGAAGCGGCGGAGCAGGCCGAGCGCAATGCCATGCAGGGCGGCCTGTTCGACATGGGCACGGGAGCGCAGCAGGACACCGCGCATTACGTCGAGATCCCGCGCTGGACGGAACGCGAACAATTGATGAACGAAAAGCCGGCGCTGGGCTTTTTCTTCTCCGGCCATCCTTACCACGCCTACGCCGCCGAGCTCTCCGCTTTCGTCAAGCGTCGCCTGGGCCAGCTCGAGCCGCAGCGCGAACCGGTGCTGCTGGCCGGCGTCGTCATGTCCACCCGCACCCAGATGACGCGCCGCGGCAAGATGGCCGTGGTGGCGCTCGATGACGGCACCACCCAGCTCGAGGTCACGGTGTTCAACGAACTGTGGGACGCCGAGCGGGCCAAGATCAAGGAAGACGAGCTGCTGCTGGTCGAAGGCAAGGTGCAGAAGGACGACTACAGCGGCGGCCTGCGCATCACCGCCGACAGGCTCTACACGCTGGGCGAGGCGCGCGGTCGCTTTGCCCGCAGCCTGCGCCTGACCATGAACGGCGGCTCCGATGCCAAACGCCTGCAGGCCCTGCTGATGCCGTTCCGCAACGGGCCCTGCCCGGTGCGGCTCTCCTATCGCAACGGCGATGCCGTGGCGGAACTGCCGCTGCCCGAAACCTGGCGCGTCAGGCTCGACGATGCCCTGCTTGCCGGGCTCGCCGACTGGCTGCAGCCGGAGAACGTGAAGGTCATCTACGCATGATTACGCTGATCGACAACGCGCTGCTGGATGCACTCTGCGTCGAGGCGGCCGCCAGTCCGCGTCGGCGCAAGAATCGCAATTTCCATCCCTACGACGAGCATCCGGGGCATCGCCTGCTCAATGCGATGCAGACCGATTCCTACATCCCGCCGCATCGCCATCTCGATCCGAACAAGGACGAGACCTTCGTCGTCCTGCGCGGCCTCCTCGGGCTGGTGCTGTTCGACGATCAGGGAGGAATAATGCGCAGCGTGAAAGTCGGCGCCGGCGGTACGGCGATCGGCGTCGATATTCCGCACGGCACCTGGCATACGGCCGTGGCGCTGGAACCCGATACCGTTTTTCTCGAAGCCAAGGCCGGCCCTTATCTGCCCTTCACTCCGGCCGAAAAGGCGCCGTGGGCGCCGGCTGAAAACGCTCCGGAAGCGGCGCCCTACCTGGCCATGGTCAAGGCCATGGTCACGGCGTGAGGCGGGTTCACGAAACGATGTAGGCGCCCGCCCCGGTCGACAGCAGTTTGCCGTCGGCGCCGAGAAATTCCATGCGGGTGGTCGCCACGCGCGAGCCGAGGCGCAATACGTCGGCGCGCAACTCGAAATGTTCGCCGATGCCGGGACGCAGGTAGTCGATGCGCAAATCGATGGTGCCGAGCTTGCCGAAGCGATGCAGGCGCTGGGCCGGCGCCTCGTCCATGTGGCGCGCGCCGATCGCCGCCATGACGGCCAGGCCGCCCATGGCATCCAGCCCCGCGCTGATGACGCCGCCATGGAGCCGGTTGGGACTGCCGACAAGATCGCCGCGCATGGCGATGCGTCCGCTGACGCCGTCCGGCTTGATTGAGACGATCTTCAAGCCGAGGACCTGGTTGAAGACAATCAGTTCTTCAAAAATCATGGTCAAGCCCGTGACGAATTCGGGCTCGAACTCGGTCATGCTTGCTTCCGGCGGGTGCTTCTTCATCGAGTGTTTTGTGGCGTACTTATTCTATGGGGCAGGCGGCCACATCAAATCCCCGGCGCGCGCTGCCACCTCCGGCGGAAAGGGGCGCGACTTGCGGGTCTCCGGGTCGAGGCAGACCACCGTAAAGTCGCAGATCGAGCAGACTTCGCCCGTTTCGGTATTGATCAGCTCATGGCGGAAGCGCAGCACCTTCTCGCGCAGTTCCAGCATGCCGCTGCGTACCGCCACCGTATCGCCGGGATAGAGTTCCTTCGTGTAGCTGATGTTCTGCTGCACCGCCGCCAGCTTCACGGCGCCGCTGCGCAGTAACGACGCGGGCAAGCCCAGCGCCGCATAAAACTGCCAGCAGGCGGCATCGAAGAAATCCACATAGGCGCGCACGTTGATGTGGCCCATGTGGTCGCGTTGCCACTCATGCACCGTGCCGCGCGCGGTTTCGATCATCATTGCTTCACTGCCTGCCGCGCGCGGATTCTGCAGCCTGCTCGCTCAAGACGCGCTTACTTCAGGGCGTCTGCCAGATCCTTGTCCGTCACCTTGCCCGAGCGATGCAGCCACAGCAGGATCGCCAGCGGCTTCGGAATATTGCGACCGGACTCGTAGCGCGAGCCACCCGATTGGGTGACGCCATAGCGCGTCCAGAAGTCCTTCTGGTTGAGGTTCTGCTTCTTGCGTGCGGCGGCGATGTCGGAAAAATCGAGTTTGTTCTTGCGGGCCATTTTTATTCTCCTTCGAGGGTGAGGGGTGAAATCATTCTACATAGAATATGCATAGAGGCAAGTCGGTCGTCTACTACTTTCGTTCTAGGGTTTCCGTTCCGGCAGAACTTCGTTGTTGGCAGCCAGCGCTTCTTTGGCCTGTCGGGCGAGGTCGGCGAGACCTGCCGCGTTCGCCACATCCAGCGCTCGCCGGTAGGCCGCCGCCGTGCCACCAGCGCCGACTTTGCGCCGGATGTCGCCGATCAGCAGCCAGTCGCGGGCAATCTTTTCCGGCAGCGCGAGCTGGCGGTCGATCTCCAGCGCGGCGTTGGCAGCGGGCAGGGCGCCGCCGGCGTCGCCGCCAGCGAGACGGGCCGCGGCGATGAGCCGCCAGGCATTGCCGGTCTCGGCCGCTTCGTCCTTGCCCTGCAACAGCTTCAGCGCGGCTTCGGCGTGCGCGAGCGCATCCGCCGCCAGGTTCGCGGCGAGTGCCGCGCGCGCCTGCAGCAGATGCAGGCTCGCTGCTTGCGGGCAGGCGCCGGCGCATTGGCCGCTCGCCGCGGCGAGGCTCTGTTGCGCGGCGGCATGCCGGTCCAGCGCCAACTGCGCTTGGGCCCTGAGCAGCAGGGTGTCGAGTGTCGGGCCGGCGTCGCTGCCGCGGTCCGCCGATTCCAGCACCAGCAGCGCGGCTTCGGCGCGGCCCTGGGCGAGTTCGCTGCGGGCCAGATGCAAGCGGTTGCGCGCGGCACCCGGCATGTCGTCGATGCTGGCGTAAATCCGTGCGGCTTCGTCGAAGCGCCGCACCGCGGCGGCGTAATCGCCGCGGCCGTAGCGTTTGGCGCCATCGCTTTCGGCTTCCAGCGCGGCCTTGAGGCGGGGCGGCTCGGCCGGCGAGGTGGCGGAATTCGGTGCCGCCGCGCAGCCGGCGAGGATCAGGGTTGCGATCAACAGCGTCTTAGCGCGCACGGCCGGCCTCCCCGCGCAGATCGCTGTCCATCTTCAGCCTGGCCGGCGCCGGCGCATCGACGAAGTTGCGGATCGGCCACGCCTGCCTGGCGCCGCTGACTATTTCGCGCACGTCCGCGGCCACGGCGCTGCCTTCGCGCAGGGCCGGAGGCACGCTGATCTCGGCTTCCGCGGTGATCTTCTCGACGTGGTCGAGCACCTGTTGCGTGCGATCGATCAGGCCGGGCAGGCGCTGGTTGGCGGCCGCCAGTGTCTGGCCGAGCTGGCTCAGGTCCTCCTCGGCCTTGCCCAGCACCCGGGTGGCGGCGCCACCGATGCCGTTCACCTGACGGTTGCTGTTGGCGAGCAGGGCGTTGAGTGCCTCGGAGCTCGCGCGCACCTGGGCCAGCGTACCTGGAAGACCCTTCTGCGGATCGGCCAGCACCCCGGTGATGACCTTGATGTCCCTGAGGATGGGCACGAACTCGTCGCGCACCTGATTGGCCAGCGCGCCGAGGCCCTCGGCGCGCGAAAACGTCAGCCGCGCCTGGGCCGCGGCGAGCCGGCTCTTGTCCGGCCCCGGCACGATTTCCAGCGTAGGCGAACCGACCAGGCCTTCCTTGCGCAGTTCCACGCGTGCGTCGTAAGTGACGAAGCGCATGTGATCGGCATCGATCTCCATGGTGACGACCACCTGCCCGTCGTCCTTCAGGCTGACGTCGGCCACTGCGCCGACACGAAAGCCGGCGATGCGCACCGCCTGGCCCTTGACGATGTCCTGGGCGCTGTCGGTGACGAAACTGTAGGTGGTGGTCTGGCGGAACAGGCCCTGGCGAACGACGATGGCGGCGAGCAGGGCCAGCGTCGCCAGCGCGGCGACGAACAGGAAGCGGTGGATGCCGCGGCGCAGCGCGGCGGCATCGCTGTCGTGTTGGATCAGCAGGGACATGGGGCCTCCGCGGTTTCGGCAAGTTCGGTCAGTGACCGGCAGTCGGGCAGTTCGGGCAGTTCATGGCTGTCGAGGTCGACGAACAGCACCGGCCGGAAGGGGTGGCGCAGATGGTAGACGGCTTCCACGGCGATCAGCGCATTCGCTTCGCGTCGCGCCAGGCCGGCGAAGAGGCGGTCGATCACCAGCAACTCGGGCGGGCGCAGCAGGCAGCGGGCGAAGCCGACGGTCCAGCGCTCGGTGCGTTCGAGGTTCATCGGTTGCTGGCGGCCCAGCGTGGCGATGCGTTCCGCGGGCAGACCGCAAAGTGCGAGGATGGTTTCCAGATCGTGTTCCCAGTCGCGCGGATCCTCGGGGTCGCCGTCGTAGCGCAGGGCCAGCGTGAAATTCTCGGCCACCGTCATGGCGCCGAGCAAGCCGCCATTGGCGGGTAGCACGCCGACCGCGGGGCAGTGCTCGAGCGCTTCCACCGCCGATTGCGCGGTGGCCGGATCGGCAACGACGAGGCGATGACGGCCGCCTTCGTCGAGCGGCAGCGTCAGACACAAACGGTCTCCGGCGAACAGCGACAGCCGGCGGCCTTCGAGGGTGGCGTGCAGGGTGCTCATCTCAAGGCGTAGACCAGTGTGGCGAAGGCGACATCCACCACGAAGACGGCGATCAGCCCGCCGCCCACGGCCTGCATCGCGGCCCCGGAAATGGCCTGCGTCGAGCCCTTGCCGCTGCTGCCGTGGTGGCAGGCGATGATACCGACGACGGCACCCATGACCGCGCTCTTGAGGAGGCTCAGCAGGACCAGCCACGGGTCGGCCAGATCGAGGAAGCGTCCGGCCGTCTCTGCCAGCGGCCTGCCTTCGATCAGCGCCGTGGCAAGCCAGCCGCTGCCGATGGCAATGACCTGGAAGCACGCGGTGACCGCCGGCAGGGCGATGACCAGGCCGAAGACGCGCGGCAGCAGCAGGTAATCGGCGGCGGGCACGCCGAGGCGGCGCAAGGTGGTGAATTCGTCGTGCAGGTTCATCACGGCGAGTTCCGAGGCAATTCCGGCGCTGCTGCGGGCGACCACCACCAGCGCAGAGAGCAGCGGCGCCAGTTCGAAGAAGAGACCGAGGAAGATCATGCGCTGGGTCAGGTCGCTGTCGGTGCCGACCAGCGCGGCGAGCTGCGTGACGACCGTGGCCCCGGTCAGCATGGCCAGCACGCCGATCACAGGCAGGGCGGCGACGCCGGCCGCGTAAATCTGGCGCTGGAACTGATAGCGCAGGAGCGGCCGGCGCAGTTCGCGGCGCCGGCTGGCGGCGAACCAGGCAAGGAGCAGGTAGCCGCTCAGGGACCCACCCACGCGGCTGCTGGCGAAGGCGTTCACTTGCCTCCTCCCGGCGGCGCCGTCAGCGGCGGCGTCCAGCCCCAAAGGTGGGGTGAATTTGGCATATTCGGCGTCGGCGTGCCGAGATCGACCAGGCCCCCGGCAAAGCCCACGGCGGCGGCGACATCCTGGGAGCAGAGCACCGGATGTCCGTATTCCTTGGTCATGGCTTCGAGGCGGCTGGCGACAGCGACGGCGTCGCCGATCACCGAGAACTCGCGGCGCCGGCGCGAGCCGACATGGCCGGCGAGCACCTCGCCGCAGTGGATGCCGATGCCGATCTTGAGTGCTTCGATGCCTTCCGCGGCGAGTTCGAGGTTGAGCTGGTCGACGCGCAACAGCAGGTCCTGCGCGGCTTCCAGCGCGTTGCGCTGCGGTGCCGGCAGCGGCTGCGGCAGGCCGAAGGTCGCCATCAGGCCGTCGCCGACGTATTTGTCGACGGCGCCGCCGCTGTTCTGGATGGCCAGCGCGGCGGCCGCATGGAAGCGGTTGAGCAGACTGATCATGGCCTCGGGCGTGGACTGCGCGTTGCGCGCCGCGAAGCCGCGGATGCCGGCGAAAAACAGGGTCACGTTCTGGCGCTGGCCGTTCTGCTCGATTTGCAGTTCGCCACCAAGCAGGGCACGCATCACCTGCGGGCTGACGTGGCCGGCGAACATGGTGCGCAAGGTCTGCCTTTCGTGGAAACGGCGGGCGAAGTCCCATGCCTGCCGGGCCGTGAAGGCGAGCAGCGTGACGATGACGATGTTCGCCACGGGCAGGTAGCTGCCGTGCCACAGCGCGAAGGTGGAACCGGCGAGGAAGCCGCCGATGATGGCGGCCAGCACCAGGGCCTTGAGCCAGCCGCCGCGGCCGAACCAGAGCAGCGCACCGAGCCCGGCCAGGAGCAGCGAGAGGCTCTGCGGCACGCGCTCGATCAGGCCGCGTCCGAGCAGGGAGCGCAGGGCCTGGATGTGCACCACGGCGCCCGGCTCGGTGCGGCTCGCAGGTTCCCAGGCGGCCAGCGGCACCGGCAGGCGATGGCGGGCTTCGGTCGGCAGCAGGTTGGCCACCACGACGGCGCGGCCCTTGACCAGGGCGCGCAGCTTCTCATCCTCGCCGCGGTGGATCCAGTCCAGCACCGTGCCGACCGGCGTGTATTCGATGGCACCGCCGACGCTGTAGTCGATCATGCCGGTGGGCGAGCCCTCCCGCCCCAGGTGCTTCGCCATCGCCATGGCCAGCGGTTCCTGCTTGTCTTCGGAGCGGCAGCGGCTCTGGTTGATGCGGCGCACGGTGCCGTCGGTGTCTTCGCAGATGGCCAGCGAAGCCACTGCGCCCGGGCCGATGGCGGTCAGCAGTTCCGGTGCGATGGGGCGCAGCCGGGTGCCGACGCCGGGCGGCTGGCCGACCACCAGCGGTGCCGCTCCGCGCAGCAGGTAGATGCCGGCGATCAGCGTGGCATCGATGTCCTTGACCAGGAAGTCGTAGGAGCGCACCGGCAGCGGTATCGCCAGCCCGACCACGGCCGGCTGCGCGGCCGAAAGGCCGGCGAACAGGGCGGCCAGGTGGGTGTGCCAGAGGACCGTGGGCTCCGGGATGGTTTCGTAGGCGGCCTCATCGAGGCCGATGACCACGACATCGTGGGCCAGCGGCGTCGGCGCATTGGTGCGCATCCAGCGCGCCTGGGCATCGTAGAGCGACTGGTCGGCGAAGCGCAGGGTGCGCGTGGACATCAGGCCCCAGGCCGCGGCGCACACCAGCAGGAAGCCAATCAGGATATCGCGGGAGAGATGGAGCATCGGTCGATTATGGCATGGGCCGGCGCGGCGAAAGTCGGCGGCCACAATGCCGGCATGCGGGCTCAGCGGCCGGGGCGAGGCCTAGTGCAGGTTCTTGCCGGTACTGAAGGTGACGCCGTCGTCGACGACCGAGCGGTTCGCCTGAATATCGACCAGCGCCTTCCTGATCGCGGGATCGGTGATCCAGTGCGCGGCATGCGGGCCGAGGAGGATCTCTGCCGGCGGCATCGCTTTTGCGATGCCGAAGCCCTGGATGTAGTCGATGCCCACTTCGGCCATGGCGCGCAGGGTTGCCGCGTCCTCGACCCATTCGGCGATCGAGCGCATGCCGAGGTTGCGCGACAGGTCGCTGATGGCCTGCACGATGGACAGGCGCGACGGGTGGCGAGCCGCCGATTCGACGATCGCGCCGTCGATCTTGATGACATCCGCCTGAAGGTCGCTGAGGTACATGAAAGAGGTGTAGCCGGCACCGAAGTCATCCAGTGCCAGTTTTACGTCGAACTCGCGCAGTCGTTCGATCACCCGCCGCGTCTGGTCGAAGTCGCGCAAGGCGACGCCTTCGGTGATTTCCGCGCAAAGACGGCTGGCGGCGCGCGGGTGGGCGCGCAGCATGGCATAGGCGTCGGCCATGAACTGCTCGTCGTTGATCGAGGCGCCGGAGAAATTCATGGTCACAAAACGGGTGGCGGTCAGTTGTGCGAGATTGGTGTCGAGCCATTCCAGCACTTCACGCAGCACCCATCGATCGATCACCCCGACGCGACCGTGCGCCTCGGCCACCGCGATCACCCGGCCGGCCGGCATCACCGTGCCGTCCGGCGCCCGTGCCCGCAGCAGCACCTCGAAATCCAGCGCGCCGAAGGGATCGCTGAGCGACATGATCGGCTGCATCGCGATGGCGAGGAATTGCGGCGCTTGTTCCGGCGTAAGGCGGGCCACCAGCGCCCGTTCTTCCTCATGTTCCTGAAACGCGGGCGCATCCGGGCCATAGGTCACGACATGGCCGGCGACGAACTTGCGCTTGGCCTCGCGACACGCGCGATCTGCGGCGGAGATCAGATCCGCCACCTCGAGCCCGGCCGTGACCTCCACCGCGCCGAAGGACACGCCGATACGGAAAGCCAGGTCGTTAACCCGGAACGAACTGCCGTCGATTTGATCGACCAGTTCGCGGCATTTTGCTCCGGCTTCCGCCAGGGACAGGCCATTGAACAGGATCAGAAACTCATCGCCGCCGATGCGCCCGAGCAAATGGTCGTTCCCGAGCGATTTGACAACCTGGGCGCAGAACTGACGCAGTACCGCGTCACCCGCGGTGTGCCCGAAAAGATCGTTGACCGTCTTGAACCGGTCCAGATCCATGTAGGCCAGCGTGCTATGTGTCATAGGGCCGGTGGATCGGATCGCGCCGCGCAGCGCCTGCTCGATCGCGCGCCGGCTCAGCGCCCCCGTAAGCTGGTCGTGGTCGGCCAGATACATCAACTTGCGGTTGGCGGTGACGGATTCGGTGATGTCCTCTATCGAACCTTCGATCAGCCCGTCTCCGATTGAAGCCCGCACCTCGTACCACGCATCCTGGGCGATCGACTGGAAGCGCAATTGCGCTCGGGGGCTTTGGGCCAGCGTCAAACTGAGCGACTCCCATGTCCCGGGCTCGAAGAGCTGCTGCCAGTGCGCCTTGCCGTCCAGTGCCTGCTGGCCGAGAAGGCGACCGAGGGCCGGATTGCCGCGCAGAATTCGTCCCGTCGCGTCGGCAGTGAAGAAAGCCACCGGAACCTGGTCATAGGTCTTGCGCAGGGCGACCTCGGCCTCCTCGCGGCCGGATCGTTCGCTGCGCATCTGCTCGGCCAGCGCCGTCGCCGCCAGCAGGCCTGAACAGAGTGCAGCGGTGACGCTGTTGACGTAGGGAATAAGCCCCGGCAGACCCAGCATCGCCCGGATTATTTCGGCAAAGGCGGCAATCGCGGTCACCGCCAGCGACGCCGCGAACCAGAGGGCGATGCGGGACTGCGAAACCAGCAGAATGCGCGCCAGCAGATAGACGATGATGCCGTAGCCGATAGCGGAGCCGAGCCACAGCATCGGAATGAACTGCCGGTACGGCAGGAAAAGCGCGCCAGCGAACATCGGAATGTAGAGCAGTTCCAGCCCTTGCCGCAGCGCCCGGCTGTCGATCCGGTCAAGATCCTTGCGCAACAGCCGCAGGAACAGGTAGGCCGTCAGCGGGAAATTCGCCGCCAGGACGAACTTGCGTATCCCGTCCAGCCATGCTGCAGGCACCTGATGGCCGAGCCAGTGCGTGTCCCATCCGGCGGAAATCGCACCCAGCCGGGCGTTGACCAGCAACCAGGCCACGAACACGAGGTAGACGGGTTCGCGATTGACAATTGCGGCCAGCAGCATGAACACGGCCAGCACCGTCAGGCCGCCCTCGAGCATGCCCATGTCGCTCGCGAACACCTGCACCGTCCGGTCGAAATCCGCGGATCTCCAGGCCGCTACCGCGAGGCGGGCGGGGCCGACGAATGTGGCACGGCACAGGACCGGCACGTTGGAGAGATCGACGGAGGTCGTTGCGAAACCGGCGTTTGCCAATGTCAGCGCCCCGTTGGTAGCGGTGCGCGTCGCGCTGCCCAGCGGGGTCAACGCGGTACCCCGCCAGCAGGAAAGCGTGCGCGCATGGCGGGACGGGAAGTAAACGAGTGGCGGGCCTGCCGTGTCGGCCGGGAGCACCGGCGGCGTGAAACTGAACCAGACAGGCGCTTCCGACAGCTGTGTGTCGAAGGATGAAACCGGCTGGGTTCCGCCGAGGGCCTCGCGGGCTGTGGCAGGTTTGATACCGCCATCATCCGGAGCGAAGACCATGGCGGTGAATGGCACGTCCACGGGGTTGCCGACCGGCCCGTCGGACTCCCAATTCACCAGCGCCAGCGCCATCACGCAAGCCAGCGCGAACGGAAGGCCAATGACGCAAAGCCGTTCCAGCCAGGTGGAATTGCGACGCAGGAGTCCGCGGAAGAGGTCCCGCAGTGCCAGAAGCAACAATCGGCGAACGCGACGAGAACTCATTGAATCGTAATCCGCGCCGTCGGTTTAGATCGGTTCACGGCCATTCCCTGGAACCGAATGGCACGTGTCAGCGCAATGACATCGAAGCTTCTGCTTCCTCGTCGCTGTCATGATCGCGCCCGGCGGCGGTTTTCGCGCCCAGAGCGAATTCGATGTCCGGATGCTGAGCCCGGAAGAACAAGTCGAACCAGGGATGGTCGGCTTCGATCCAGCGGCGCTTGGTTTCTACCACGTCGCACACCATGACCCGGTGCGGGATCATGCCCGCATGTGCCATCGGGATGAACTCGCCACCGGGAAAGACATCCTCGAACAGCAGCCAGTGGTAGAACCGGTCCATCGGCATGCGGGCGGCAGCCACGATGCAGTCAACGCTGTTGGCTTCGCAATACAGGAACATGCTCTTCATGAGCATCGCCTTGACCACCCGGCCTACGGCTGCCTGGGTGACTGCAAGGCGTGTCGCTTCGGCCAGCACTCTGCCCGTGAGCTCCCCGGGCAAGGTTACGGAGTGTTCGAGATCCAGCGGCTGGTTCTGGTTGGTACGAAAGCGCATGCTGCCCAGGGGCGCACCGTCGACCCTCGACAGGGCCACCAGGACACGGCTGCTGCCATCGAGGTCGCTGGGCTCGGGAGTGGCAAATCGCGCCGCCAGCTCCGGCACATGGCGCCCGTAAGCGCTGCGGCGGATGGATACCGCTTTTTCGAGTTCCGACTCGTCGCGCACGCAGCGCACGACAAAGGGCAGGCGTTCCGAAAGGCTGGCTTGAGTTTTGGATTTCGAGGGCATGGCGTCGAATATGCCTGTTTCTAACTTAAGTGACAAGGGGGAGAGGCATGTTGCAGTGCACGTGGTGTGGAATTAACCACAGTCTGCCGACAATCCAGCGACTGGCGAAATGCCCCAATAAGGGCCACGCGGCGGCCGTTGCGGCGCAATTCAGGCGGTTGGTCGCAGCTCGAACTCGGCGAATTCGCCGCTCGCGGTTTCGCACATGACGTTCTCGACCACGGCGCCGCCCGGCCCCACGTTGCTCCACTCCAGCATCGCTTCGATCTGGTTGGCGTTGCCGGCGATCATCGCCTCGACGCTGCCGTCGCGGCGGTTGCGTACCCAGCCGGTGACGCCCAGCAGCCGGGCCTCGGCCGCCATGCCGTAGCGGAAGCCGACGCCTTGAACCAGGCCGGTGATGACCAGCCGGCGAACTTGCATTACTTCACCCGCATTCCGGGTTGGGCGCCGCTGTCGGGCGAGAGCAGGAAGATGCCGGGCGACTTGCCGTCGGCGTCCGAGGCGGCGAGCACCATGCCTTCGCTGAGGCCGAACTTCATCTTGCGCGGGGCGAGGTTGGCCACCATCACCGTCAGGCGGCCGACCAGCGTGGCCGGATCGTAGGCCGCCTTGATGCCGGCGAAGACAGTGCGCGTCTTGCCGTCGCCCTCGCCGATATCGAGGGTCAGTCGGATCAGCTTGTCGGCGCCGGCGACGTGCTGCGCGTCGACGATGCGCGCGATGCGCAGGTCGACCTTGTTGAAGTCGTCGATTCCGATGACCGGCGCGAAAGCGCCGCCTTCTACTCCCTCCCCCCTTGCGGGGGAGGGCTGGGGAGAGGGGGCGGCGACGTGCTGCTGATGCTGGGCATGACGTTGCGGCGAGTGCGGCTCAGGAGTCGGCGCTGGTGATACGGCGACCGGTGCCGCCGTGGGCTCCAGCGATTCGCGGTTGGCCGCGATCAGCGCGTCGATCTGCTTGGCGTCGATGCGCTGCATCAGGTGCTCGTAGGCATTGATCAGGTGCGCCGGCGGCAGCAGGTGGCCGGCATCGGCCCAGTGCAGCGGCGCGACATTGAGGAATTCCTCGGCGCGCTGCGCCAGTTTCGGCAGCACCGGCTTGAGATAGATGGTGAGCAGGCGGAAGGCATTGATCAGCACGCTGCACACGGTGTGCAACTGTTCGGCGTGTTCCTCCGATTTGGCCAGCACCCAGGGCTGGTTCTTGTCCACATACTGGTTGATCTGGTCCGCCAGGGCCATGACGCGGCGCAGGGCGCGGGCGGTGTCGCGGGCCTCGTAGTGGCCGGCGATTTCCTCGGCGGCTTCCATCAGGCCCGGCAGATCGGCCTGGAAACGCTCATTGAGATGGGCATGCAGCAGCTGCCCGGCGAAGCGCTTGGAGATGAATCCCGCCGCGCGGCTGGCGATGTTGATGTACTTGCCGACCAGGTCCGAATTGACGCGCTGGGTGAAGTCTTCGAGGTTGAGGTCGATATCTTCCATCGTGCCGTTCAACTTGGCGGCGAAGTAGTAGCGCAGCCATTCCGGGTTGAGGCCCTGTGTCAGATAGGACTCGGCGGTGATGAAAGTGCCGCGCGACTTCGACATCTTCGAACCGTCGACGGTCAGGAAGCCGTGGGCGAAGACATTGGTCGGCGTGCGGTAGCCGGCGTGTTCCAGTTCGGCGGGCCAGAACAGGGCGTGGAAGTAGAGGATGTCCTTGCCGATGAAGTGATACAGCTCGGCCTTCGAATCCTTGCCCCAGAACTCGTCGAAGTCGAGCCCCTTCTTCGTGCAGAAATTCCTGAACGAACCCATGTAGCCGATCGGCGCATCGAGCCAGACGTAGAAGAATTTGCCCGGCGCGCCGGGGATTTCGAAGCCGAAATACGGCGCATCGCGCGAGATGTCCCAGTCCGTGAGCTTGTTCTCGTCCGGCGCCCCCAGCCATTCCTGGAGCTTGTTGGCGGCCTCGGACTGCAAGCGGCCGCCGCGCTGCGTCCACTCGCGCAGGAAGGCCTGGCAGCGCGGGTCGGAAAGCCGGAAGAAATAGTGGTCGGAGGACTTCAGCACCGGCTGGGCGCCGGACACGGCCGAGTAGGGGTTCTTCAGGTCGGTCGGCGCATAGGCCGCGCCGCAGGATTCGCAGGCGTCGCCGTACTGGTCTTTCGCGCCGCACTTCGGGCACTCGCCCTTGATGAAGCGGTCGGGCAGGAACATCTGCTTGACCGGGTCGTAATACTGCTCGATCGAGCGGATTTCGATCAGGCCGGCGGCCTTGAGCTTGCTGAAGATGTCCTCGGAATAGTGGCGCGTCTCTTCCGAATGCGTCGTGTAGTAGTTGTCGAAGGCGACATGGAAGCCGGCGAAGTCGCGCGAGTGCTCGTCATGCACGCGTGCGATCAGCTGTTCGGGGGTGATGCCTTCCTTTTCGGCGCGCAGCATGATCGGCGTGCCGTGGGTGTCGTCGGCGCAGACGTACCAGCATTCGTGGCCGCGCATTTTCTGGAAGCGCGCCCAGATATCGGTCTGGATGTACTCGACCAGGTGGCCGAGATGGATCGCGCCGTTGGCATAGGGCAGGGCGCTGGTGACGAGGATCTTGCGGGTCATGACACGGTCTTTCCGGGTGCTGGCGGCGGGCGTGCGGCCTGCCGCATCTTAAGGGGGGCATTGTACCGGGGCGGAATGCCGTATCGCCAGCGCCGACTCCTGGCGCTGCCGACCAAACGCACGTCATTCCCGCGAAAGCGGGAATCCA
This sequence comes from Rhodocyclales bacterium, assembly GCA_026399435.1. Taxonomy (GTDB): domain Bacteria; phylum Pseudomonadota; class Gammaproteobacteria; order Burkholderiales; family Rhodocyclaceae; genus Sulfuritalea. Next base: position 34,530 of record JAPLQX010000032.1, on the reverse strand, counting down.
GGCTTGTTGTGACTTGCCGGGAGTTCGCCCCGGCAGGCGACCTACTTTCTTGTTCGCGCAAGAAAGTAGGCAAAGAAGCGCTCCCCGCCGCCCCGGCCTGACTGCGTCAGGCTACCCTCGCTGCGGAAGGCCCGCCGGGCCGGTCGCTAAACTCGCTTCGCTCAGACAACGCGACCGGACTACTCCCGGCGAACCTTCCTCGCTCGGCGGGACAGAGGGGAAGGAAAGGCGTCGCGCGTGGCGGGATGTGGCGAAAACAAATCCGAAGCCGACACTTTATTGCTAGACCTGCTTAGCACCAGTAGGTGAGGCCAACGCAGGTGGAGCATTGTCGACATTTACAGCGTCCACTCGGAAAAGAATAGGCACCACCTCGCGCATATGAAAGATGGTTTGCTTTCGATCCCAATGAATCGAGTAGAGCGTTTCGGTGGAGTTCGGCAGGCTGTTGGACTCTGCCCGACCAGGCCCTGTGTACACGAATAACCAGTCGTCCTTTTTGATCCACCCATCTCCGAACCAGAGCAGATTGTCTTTGATCGGCCAAGCACCCCTTGAACCACTGGAGATTCCTAGCATCAGACCATACTGCCCTAAGTTAACGATTGCGTTCGCTTGAATCGCAATGCATTCCTTGTTCGGAACACCGCGTTCCAGTACTGCCATGATCGACAGCTCGTCAATCGTGCTGACCATCATTTGGATGTACCTCCGTGTCCGGTGAACCAACTGAAGACAAGGAGACCTGCACCAAGAACTGCAACGATTGCCGCAAGCGCATCTAACTGCCCTTTGTACAGATCCACTGCTACGGCAAGCATTGCTGTTCCGGCAAACACAGCGACTTGCTTGACGGATTGTGTCCTCTCAACTGCCCTAAGGCGTTCTTCAAGGACGGCAGTTTGGGTGCGGTAGGTTGTGAGATCGTCTTGCAGGCGTGACGTTTTCGCTAGTTGCTCAGCATTCTGCTCCCTCTGAATGCGCAGATCGTCGGACAACTGTGAAAAGGAGCCAGCGATCAGGGTTGCCGCCACTTCGCCGCCAAGATTTCTGGCGTGTGTTGCGGCAAGTCCTTCAACACGCTGAGCCAAAGGTAGTCCCGCCAAAGGGTTGTACGGCTCAGGGAGTACGACAGGCCCATCAACTGGCTGCTGTGTGCCGGTTGATCCCGTAAGTAGTGGATTGGGTATATCCATACGATAGTTACTCCCTGTAGGTCTAGCGCGATATCGCCGACGAGTAAACGGGGAATGTGGCAGCCGGATATCCCAGTGATCCGCGTGAACTTGCCGCTTACGAACAGAGTTTCTCTGAGTTGATTCACGGGGGCCATCTTCGCATCTTTATCTCGTCGTACTAATCTAGTCTATCCGCGAAGTTTGTTTTCGTCATGAACTGACCCGTGCGACGCTTTTCCTTCCCCTCTGTTCCGCCGAGCGAGGAAGGTTCGCCGGGGGAAGTCCGGTCGCGTTGTCCGAGCGCAGCGAGTTTAGCGGCCGGCCCGGCGGGCCTTCCGCAGCGAGGGGTGAGCGCGGGGTTTCGCAAGGCCAATTTATTGGCCTTGCGCCGCGCGAACGGGCGAGACTCTGGCGAGCCCTCCGCCCGCAGGGCCGGGGCGGCGGGGTGCGCTTCTTTGGGTACTTTCTTGTCGCATCACAAGAAAGTATCTCGCCCGCCGGGGCGAGACCCGGCATCTCCCTTCGAAGGGAAACCCAAGAGTCGGTGACAGTACGGTGACCACATTCACTTCAGGGTTTAATGATTCGCCGCCGCCTGTACAATCGTTTCCGTCCGATATCCCTCGGCAGCCTGGCATCGGCAGGGAGCACCAGAAACATGGATGTCATCGATTGGTTTGTGCCACCCGCGGTCCGCGATGATCCCCGCAAGAACACGCGTCACCGGGGCATCGCCAAATCCCTGCTGACCATTTCGGTGGTCGTTTCGCTGATGCTGGTTGGCCTCATCGTGGCGCGCGGGCATCTCCTGGCCGTCGAATATGCCTTGTTCGCGGCCGGCATTTTCACTCCCGTGCTCGGCGCGATCCTGATTCGTGCAACGGGAGACATTACCCTTGGCCTGGTGGTGGCCAACTTCGGCGGCGTTTTGATCATCGGGGTATGGGCCTTCCTGACCGGCGGCATCATCTCGATCGCGCTGCCGGGATTTCTCGCCAACCTTGCCATGCAGAGCACCTTCGGCAATGCCGCGATCCTCCTGGTCACGGGGGTGGCGCTGGCGGCGGCGCTGGTGTTCCTCTATCTGGCGACGGTGATGGGCTGGCTTCCCGCGAGTTTCATTGCCGCGGCGGACGCTCCCGGAGTGATGCTGACTTCGATGCTGGGGTCCGCCGGCATGGTGGTCCTGGCGGGGGTTGTCGTGGCACGCGACCGGGCGCGGGTCAAGGCGCATCTGGTCAAGGCGCAGCATGCGGCGGAGCAATCGAGCCGGGCCAAGGCCGTGTTCCTGCGGTCGATCAGCCATGAGTTTCGCGCGCCGCTCGATGCGGTTCTCGGCCTGGCACAGCGGATTGGCGCGGACCCGGAACATCCGTTGAGCGAGGAACAGCAAAAGCAGCTCGGCGGCATCCTGACGGCGGGGCTGTATCTGGGCGATTTGCTGACCCAGGTGCTGGAAATGAGTCGCGCCGAGACAGGCGAACTGTCGCTGAACATCGAGCCCGTGCTCACGGAGCAGGTGATCGCGCCCTGCCTGTCGATCATCGAGCCGGAAGCGCAAAAGCGGGGCATCGCGCTGATCAACGAGTGCGGTGCCCATGCCGGATGGGTGGTGTGGGCCGATCGGATCGTGGCCAAGCAGGTGCTGCTGAGCCTGCTGTCGAATGCGGTCAAGTTCAATCGCGTCGGCGGAACGGTGACGGTCTCGTGCCAGCCGGCCGGAACTGCCTATCTGCGCATCGTCGTCGCCGATACCGGAGTCGGCATCTCGAGCGCCAGAAAGCATGAACTGTTCGAGCCGTTTTCGCGACTGGGCCTGGAAGAGGGGACGATCCAGGGCGCCGGTCTCGGACTCGTGATGTCGAAACGGCTCATCGAAAGGATGCGCGGTCACATCGGCTTCGAGTCGATCGAAGGCATCGGCAGCAGCTTCTGGGTGGAACTGCCGCTGGCTGAGGCGAACCCAGCGTCCGATTGATCGGAATCGCCGTATCGCCGGCGCCGTCCCGGGGGATACCGCTTCGCATAACTTCTGCGTCCGTGCCGTAACCCGCCCCGGCGGGCGAGGACTGCGAGCCAGCCACATCGGTGCAAATCAGTCGAATCTAATATAAAATCCCGACTAATTCACTCGGGTATGGTGTTCCGAGCGATAATCCGGCGCACACGATTTCGTCCCCATTCTTCGACATCTTCAAAGAAGGCCTTTCATGTCCATCAACGAACAAACCATTCAGGCGGCGCTCAGCACTGTGGTCGATGCCAATACCGGCAAGGATCTGGTCAGCAGCCGCAGTGCCAAGAACATCAAGATCACGGGCAGCGATGTCTCGCTCGACGTCGAGCTCGGCTACCCCGCGAAGAGCCAGATCGAAGGCTTGCGCGCGGCGGTGATCGCCCAGCTGAAGACGGTTCCCGGCATCGGCAATATCAGCGCCAACGTGTTTTCGAAAGTGGTCACCCACGCCGTGCAGAAGGGCGTCAAGCTGGTGCCGGGCGTCAAGAACATCATCGCGGTGGCCAGCGGCAAGGGCGGTGTCGGCAAGTCGACCACCGCCGTCAATCTGGCGCTGGCACTGGCTGCCGAAGGCGCCACGGTGGGCCTGCTGGATGCCGATATCTATGGCCCTTCGCTGCCGCAGATGCTCGGCATCGCCACCGGCCGCCCGGAGTCGACCGATGGCAAGGGCCTCGAGCCGATGGAGGCGCACGGCATCCAGGCCATGTCGATCGGCTTCCTGATCGACCCCGAACAACCCATGGTCTGGCGCGGCCCGATGGTGACGCAGGCCCTGACGCAACTGCTGACCGAGACGCGCTGGCACGACGTGGATTACCTCGTGATCGACATGCCGCCCGGCACCGGCGACATCCAGTTGACCCTGGCACAGCAGGTCCCGGTGACCGGCGCCATCATCGTCACCACACCGCAGGACATCGCGCTGCTGGACGCGCGCAAGGGCCTCAAGATGTTCGAGAAGGTCGGCATCCCGATCCTCGGCATCGTCGAGAACATGAGCATCCACATCTGCTCCAAGTGCGGCCACGCCGAACACATCTTCGGTTCCGGCGGCGGCGACAAGATGGCCAAGGATTACTCGGTGGAAATGCTCGGCGCGCTGCCGCTCGACATGGCGATCCGCATGCAGATGGACGGCGGCAAGCCGACCGTCGAGGCCGATCCCGACGGAGCGGCGACGCAGATCTACAAAACGATCGCGCGGCGCATTGCGGTGAGGATCGCCGAGAAGGCCAAGGACCACACCAACAAGTTTCCCAGCATCAAGGTAGTCAACACCTAATTCCAATCCGGATTAGAACCGATACTTTGTCGACTGCGCCTTGCCGTGCAGAAGCACTGTCTTCGGCTTGTCTTCGCGTCTCGTTTCTAATCCGAACCGGAATTCGTTGACGGTCGCGACGGCAGGCTGGCGGCGACCGCTGCCAGCAGCCGCTGCAGGCCGGCCTCGCCGAGATTGCTGTGGAGCGTCAGGCGCAGCCGGCTGGTGCCTTCGGGCACGGTTGGCGGACGGATGGCGACTCCCAGCACGCCCGCGTCTTCCAGCCTTCGCGCGGCGGCCAGCGCGTCTGCCGCGCTGCCGATCACGGCGGGCACGATCTGCGTGCTGGAACCCAGCGTGTCGTAGTTGCGTTGCGCCAGCAGCTCGCGTAGCGCTTGCGAGTGCCGCGCCAGTTGTGCCCGCTCGGTATCCATCGTTGGCACCAGATCGAGCGCCGCGTCGACGGCGCCCAGCACCGCCGGTGGCAGCGCCGTGGTGTAGATGAAACCGGGGCAGCGATTCACCAGCCAGTCGATCAGCACCCGCGAGCCGGCGATGTAGGCGCCGAAAGCGCCGAAGGCCTTGCCCAGCGTACCCATCACGACATCAACCCCACCGCTGCATTCGGCGGCGAGGCCCCGGCCCTGTGGCCCCAGTACGCCGGTGGCATGGGCTTCGTCGACGTAGAGCGCGGCGCCGTGGCGTTCGGCCAGTTGCACCAGCGCCGGCAGGTTGGCGCGGTCGCCATCCATGCTGAATACCGATTCGGTCACGATCAGCTTGCGGCCGGTGCATTGGCTCAGCAGTTGGTCGAGATGATCGAGATCGTTGTGGCGGAAGACCTGCGTCCTGGCGCGGGCCAGCCGACAGCCATGCAGGATGCTGGCGTGATTGAGTTCGTCGCTGAAAATCGCCGTTGCCTGCCCGCGAAGCGGAATCCCAGGTACGCAGAGCGCGTCATCGCCGTCCCCGGGGATACCGCTTCGCATAACTGCTGCGAGGGCGGGGATTACCGTGGCATTGGCCTGGAAGCCGCTGGAGAACAGCAGTGCCGCTTCGCAGCCCTTGAAGGCGGCGAGCTTTTCCTCGACCGCGAGGGTGATGTCGCGCGTGCCGGTCACCAGGCGCGAGGCCGGCGCGCCGGCGCCGTGGCGCTCGGCCCACTCCGCCGCGCGGGCCTTGACCAGCGGATGCTGCGACAGGCCCAGGTAGTCGTTGGACGAGGCGTCGATCAGGGCGCGTCCGGCCGCGTTACGCAAAGTCCCGTTGTGCCAATGCCACGGACGCAGGCGCCGCAGACGATTGGCTGCGTCCAACTCCGCAAGACGTGTTCTCAGCAAGCCATCCAGATTCGCATCCATCTCAGAGTTGCCGCGCGCGTTCCGTCAGCACCCGGCGCACGGCAGCGGTGAGTGTTGCCAGGTCCTCGGCGGTAATGATGAAGGGCGGCATCAGATACACCACCTTGCCGAAGGGACGTACCCAGACACCGAGTTCGGCGAAGCGCCTGCGCAACCGGTCGAGATCGATGCGGCCACTGAGTTCCACCGCGCCGATGGCGCCCTTGACGCGCACGTCGGCGACGCCGGCGAGTTCGGTACAGGGCGTGAGTTCGGCCTGCAACTGCGCTTCGATCGCCGCTACTTGCGCCAGTCGCGGCTCGCTCTCGAACAAGTCGAGCGAGGCGTTCGCCGCGGCACAGGCCAGCGCGTTGGCCATGTAGGTGGGTCCGTGCATCAGCGCGGCGGACGGATCGTTGGAGAGGAAGGCCTCGAACACGTGGCGGCGCGCTACCGTCGCCGCGAGTGGCAGCGTGCCGCCAGTCAGCGCCTTGGACAGGCAGATGATGTCCGGCACTACGTTCGCTTCCTCGCAGGCGAACATGTGGCCTGTGCGGCCGAAGCCGGTCATGATTTCATCGGCGATCAGCAGCACCTTGTGCCGGGCGCAGGCCTCGGCGACGAAGGCCAGCGTCTGCGCGTCGTGCATCTGCATGCCGCCGGCACCCTGCACCAGCGGCTCGATGATCACGGCGGCGAGGCGGTCGGCGTGCGTTTCGAGCAGCAGGTCGAAGGCGCGACGCATCGATTCATCCGTCGGCAGCTCGGCCATCAGCTGGTCCGGCATGGTCCCGGCGAAGAGTGCGTGCATGCCCTCTTCGGGATCGCAAAGCGCCATGGTGGCGAAGGTGTCGCCGTGATAGGCGTGGCGGAAATAAACGATGCGCTTCTTTTCCGGCCGGCCCTGGTTGCGCCAGTACTGGATCGCCATCTTGAGCGCCACTTCGACGGCCACCGAACCGGATTCGGTGAAGAAGACGCGCTCCAGGTCGCCCGGCAGCAGCGCGGCCAGGCGTTGCGCCAGCCTCAGTGCCGGCTCATGCACCAGGCCGGCGAACATCACGTGGGGCAGGGTCGCGAACTGCCGTTCGACGGCGGCGCGGATGTGCGGGTGGTTGTAGCCGTGGCAGGCGGTCCACCACGAGGAAATGCCGTCGATCAGTTCGCGGCCGTCGGCCAGCCGGATGCGCGTACCCTGTGTCGCGACCACCGCCAGCGGGGTCGCGGCAGTGGCCATCTGGGTGTAGGGCAGCCAGATGTGGGGCAGGCCCTCGGTGAGCCAGTCGCGGATTTCGGGCATGGATGGGAACCGGCGGGCGGCGGCTAGAATGCGCGCCAGCAGCCGCAAAAAGGAGAAGCAGGGTGGAGGCGCATTTTATCACCGGCACCGGTACCGACATCGGCAAGACCTGGCTTGCCTGCGCCCTGCTGCGCCACTGGTTGGCCGAGGGCCGGCGGCCGGCGGCGTTGAAGCCGGTGCTGTCCGGCTTCGATCCGCTGCAGCCGCAGGCGAGCGATGCCGGGGCCTTGCTGGCTGCGCTGGGCCGCGAAGTGAGCTCTGCCGAACTCGATGCCATCGCGCCCTGGCGTTTCGCGGCGTCGTTGTCGCCGGACATGGCGGCAGCTCGGGAAGGGCGCCGGATCGATTTCGTCGAACTGGTCGATTTTTCGCGACGGGCCGTCGCTGCGCCGCAGCGGCCGCTGTTGATCGAAGGCGTCGGCGGCGTCATGGCGCCGCTGGACGAGACCCATACCGTGCGCGACTGGATCGTTGCCAGCGGCTTGCCCTGCGTGTTGGTGACCGGCAGTTATCTGGGCAGCCTGAGCCATGCGCTGACCGCGCTGGAGGCTCTGGCAAGAGTTATGCGAAGCGGTATCCCTGGGGACGGCGCTGGCGTTGCGGCGATTGCGGTCAATGAAACGCCGGGCTCGACGGTCGCGCTCGATGCGACGCTGGAGGCTCTGTCGCGCCACGTTGCAGGCATCCCGCTGGTGGCGATTGCACGCGACAGTCCGCAAGCCGGGGTCGCCCGTCTGGCGGGGCTACTGTGCCCCGAAGCCGTCTAGGCCGTATACTGCGCCCCCTTGAGTCTTCAATCCCGGATGAACCATGACCATCAAGTGTGACAAGTGGATCCGCCGCATGGCGGCCCAGCACGGAATGATCGAACCCTTCGAGCCCGACATGGTGCGCGAGGTCGACGGCCAGAAGATCGTGTCCTACGGGACATCCAGCTACGGTTACGACATTCGCTGCTCGCGCGAATTCCGCGTGTTCACCAACATCTACTCGACCATTGTCGATCCGAAGAATTTCGATCCCAATTCCTTTGTCGAGATGGATGGCGACCATTGCATCATCCCGCCCAACTCCTTCGCCCTGGCGCGCACCCTGGAGTACTTCCGCATTCCGCGCAATGTGCTGACCGTGTGCCTCGGCAAGAGCACCTACGCGCGCTGCGGCATCATCGTCAACGTGACGCCCTTCGAGCCGGAATGGGAAGGCTACGTGACGCTGGAATTTTCCAACACGACGCCGCTGCCGGCCAAGATCTACGCCGGCGAAGGCTGCGCCCAGGTGCTGTTCTTCGAAGCCGACGAAGTCTGCGAGACCTCCTACAAGGATCGCGGCGGCAAGTACCAGGGGCAGGTCGGCGTAACACTGCCTAAAATCTAGAGCAAAGGACACGGCCGTGCGTTTCCACTTTCCCATCATCATCATCGACGAGGACTTCCGTTCCGAGAACGCTTCGGGACTGGGCATCCGCGCCCTGGCCGACGCCATCGAAAAGGAAGGCATGGACGTGCTGGGCGTTACCAGCTACGGCGACCTGAGTTCGTCTCCGTCGACGACGAGGAACTGGCCAACCGGGAAAAGGAAACCATCGCCGAACTGCGCGCCTTCGTCGAGGAAATCCGCTACAAGAACGCCGAGATTCCGATCTTCCTGCACGGCGAGACGCGCACCAGCCGCCACATCCCGAATGACATCCTGCGCGAGCTGCATGGCTTCATCCACATGTTCGAGGACACGCCGGAGTTCATCGCCCGCCATGTGGTGCGCGAGGCAAAAACCTATCTCGATTCATTGCCGCCGCCGTTCTTCCGCGCGCTGGTGCACTACGCCGCGGATGGCTCGTATTCATGGCACTGCCCCGGCCACTCGGGCGGCGTCGCCTTCCTGAAAAGCCCGGTGGGGCAGATGTTCCACCAGTTCTTCGGCGAGAACATGCTGCGCGCCGACGTCTGCAATGCGGTCGAAGAACTCGGCCAACTTCTGGATCACACCGGCCCGGTAGCGGCTTCGGAGCGCAATGCCGCACGCATTTTCAATGCCGACCATCTGTTCTTCGTCACCAACGGCACCTCGACCTCGAACAAGATCGTCTGGCATTCCACCGTGGCGCCGGGCGATGTCGTGATTGTGGACCGCAACTGCCACAAGTCGATCCTCCACGCCATCATGATGACCGGCGCGATCCCGGTGTTCCTGATGCCGACGCGCAACAACTACGGCATCATCGGGCCAATCCCGAAGGAAGAGTTCCGCTGGAAGAACATCCAGAAGAAAATCGCCGCACACCCCTTTGCCAGCCAGGTCAAGGGCAAGCCGCGCGTGCTCACCATCACCCAGAGCACCTACGACGGCATCCTCTACAACGTCGAGGACATCAAGGAAGAGCTCGACGGCAAGATCGACACTTTGCACTTCGACGAAGCCTGGCTGCCGCATGCCGCCTTCCACGATTTTTATGGCGACTACCACGCCATCGGCGCCGATCGTCCGCGCTGCAAGGAATCCATGATTTTTTCCACGCAGTCGACCCACAAGCTGCTGGCGGGACTGTCGCAGGCCTCGCAGATCCTGGTGCAGGACGCCGAGAACAACAAGCTCGACCGCGATGTGTTCAACGAGGCCTACCTGATGCACACCTCGACCTCGCCCCAGTACGCCATCATCGCCTCTTGCGACGTGGCGGCGGCGATGATGGAGGAACCGGGCGGCAAGGCGCTGGTGGAAGAGTCGATCATGGAAGCGCTGGATTTCCGCCGCGCCATGCGCAAGGTGGACAAGGAATGGGGTGCCGACTGGTGGTTCCAGGTCTGGGGCCCGAAGGACCTGTCCGAGGAAGGCATCGAGGAGCGCGAGGCATGGATGCTCAAGCCCGGCGAACGCTGGCACGGCTTCGGCAAACTGGCCAAGGGCTTCAACCTGCTCGACCCGATCAAGGCCACCGTCATCACGCCGGGCCTCGATGTCGACGGCGACTTTTCCGACGACAACGGGATCCCCGCGGCGATCGTCACCAAGTACCTCGCCGAACACGGCGTGATCGTCGAGAAGTGCGGCCTCTATTCCTTCTTCATCATGTTCACCATCGGCATCACCAAGGGCCGCTGGAATACCCTGGTGACCGCGCTACAGCAGTTCAAGGACGATTACGACCGCAACCATCCGCTGTGGAAGGTGCTGCCCGAGTTCGTGGCCAAGCATCCGCGCTACGAGCGCGTAGGCCTCAAGGACTTGTGCACCCAGATCCATGAGGTGTACAAGGCCAGGGACATCGCCCGCCTGACCACCGAAATGTATTTGTCCAACATGGTGCCGGCGATGCGTCCGGCCGATGCGTTTGCCAAGATGGCGCATCGCGAAATCGACCGCGTTTCGATCGACGAACTCGAAGGGCGCGTCACCGCGGTGCTGTTGACGCCCTATCCGCCGGGGATTCCGCTGCTGATTCCGGGCGAGCGCTTCAATGGCACCATCGTGCGTTACCTGAAATTCGCCCGCGAGTTCAACGAGAAGTTCCCCGGCTTCGAGACCGATATCCACGGCCTGGTGAAGGATGCCAGCAACGGCGCCGTGCGCTATTACGTGGATTGCGTGACCCAGTAGAAAGCTTGTAAATAAATCTACTGCGCGTGCCGGATCGGGGATTGGGCGGTGCTCGCTATCCTCATGTACAAGGCGTACATTCCGGTAGCTGCGCTCCGGCCGCACCCCGCTGCGGCCCGCTCGCTACGATTTCTTTACAAGCTTAAGCGCGGGTGAGAACAGAGGACGCCATACATCAACTGGGCTTATTTCCGGCAACGGATCGGCGTCTCTTGTAGCGAAAAATCTGGAAATAGAGTCCTGCACGTTTTAGCTTCGGAGGACGGATTGGCGGTACGCGATCAGATGCAATATTTTTTCGTTTCGGCGGTCGATCTAGGCGCCAATGCTCTGCGTTCAATGCAGGGAAAAACGTGTCGCCCGGAAACGCCTTGAATAAGTTGAAGTTTGGATTTTGATCGCCAATTTCAGTGATGTAGACGTCATCAGCGATGGGCAAAGCGGCACGATAAATCTCGCCCCCACCGATGACAAAAATTCGCTTCTCGTCGCCGGCCAATCGGATTGCTTCGTCAAGAGAGTGAGCAACGTCGACACCTTTCCACTGTGCAAGCGGATTGCGGGTGATAACTATGTTCCGTCTTCTTGGAAGCGCTTTGCAGCCCAGCGATTCAAATGTCTTCCTTCCCATTACGATTGTGTGCCCGAGCGTCGCCCGCCGGAAAAACTTCATGTCGCGTGGAAGCTTCCAAGGGAGTTGATTCCCTTGGCCAATAACCCTTTCCGGGCCAATTGCGACGATGATGGCAATACGAGGACGTTTCACAGGCAAGAATGCTGTTGGTGCGCAGGGCATGAGTAACCCGTGTGGGTGATACTGTCGATTAGGACGAGAGCTGCTTTGGGCATCGGGCGGCGATCATAGTGTCTGGTAAAGGGCGACATACTGCCGGGCCGCCTCTTCCCAACTCGAATCGCGGGCCATGCCGCGCTTCTGCAGTTTGCGCCAGCGCTCGGGGTCGCGCCATGCCGTTGTCGCGCGCTGCAGAGCCTGCAGCAGGGCTGCGGTGGTAGCGGGACCGAAGACGAAGCCGTTGCCGTGCTTTTCATCGGCGGCATCGATCACGGTATCCGCCAGTCCGCCCGTGGCGCGCACCACCGGAGGGGTGCCGTAGCGCAGGCTGTACATCTGGTTGAGGCCGCAGGGTTCGAAACGCGAGGGCATGACAAAAATGTCTGCTCCCGCCTCGACGCGATGCGCCAGTGCCTCGTCGAAGCCGATGGTCACTGCGCATAGACCGCGATGCTTGCGCGCCAGCGCGGCCCAGCCCTGTTGCAGTTCCGGCGTGCCGCTGCCGAGAACGACGAGTTGTGCGGGCAGCTTGAACACTTGCGGCGCCGCTTCGAGCAGCAGATCGAGTCCCTTTTGCTCGGTCAGCCGGCTCACCACGCCGAGCAGCGGCAGGTCGGGGCGTGGCTCGAGGCCAAGCTCCACTTGCAGTTCGGCCTTGTTGGTCGCCTTGGCATCGAGGCGACGCGCGCTGTAGGTTTGGTAGATATGCTGATCGGTTGCCGGGTTCCAGATACCAGTGTCGATGCCATTGAGAATGCCGGAAAGCTTTTCGCTGCGATGGCGCAACAGGCCGGCCATGCCCATGCCTTCGGCGTCGGTCTGGATTTCGCGGGCGTAGGTCGGGCTTACCGTGGTGATGGCGTCGGCATGCTGCAGCCCGGCCTTGAGAAAGGACAGGTAGCCGTAAAACTCGACGCCGTCGATGCCCCATGCCGCGTCCGGCAGTCCGAGTTCGAACAGGGAAGCGTGGTCGAACAAGCCCTGGAAGGCCAGATTGTGCAAGGTGAATAGCGACTTCGCGCTGCGCCCCGGCAGATAGTTCAGATAGGCCGCAGCGAGTCCGGTCTGCCAGTCGTTGCAATGGACAATGTCGGGCTGCCAGTCAAGCGCGCTCGCCTCCGAGCCGAGCCAGGCGGCAACACGGGACAGCAGGCCGAAGCGCAAATGATTGTCGAGCCAGTCGCGTCCCTCGGGTCCGAGATACGGGTTCCCCGGCCGGTTGAAGTAGGGCGGGTAATCGACCAGCAGCAGCGGTGTGCCATCGGGCGAGCGCGCTTGCCTCAGCGCCGGGGTGGGCAGCAGGCCGCCGAGCCGGTTGGGCTGCGCGATCTCCTTGGCGTTCGGGAAGCTCCTCAGCATTTCCGGATAGGCGGGCACCAGTACGCGCACGTCCACGCCGTGGGCGCGCAGCGCGGCGGGCAGCGTGCCGGCGACTTCGCCGAGGCCGCCGGTCTTGACCCAGGGCGCGAGTTCGGAGGTGGCGAAGAGAACCTTCACGACTTGCAGGCACCTATGAGTCCTGCGGTCGAGCTATCGAGGCTTTCTGTTGGAAGGTTCCCCTCGATGATCGGCAGCAGGCGATTGGCAAGTTGCTTGCCATACTCGACGCCCCACTGGTCGAAGGGGTTGATGTTCCAGATGATGCTCTGCACGAAGACCTTGTGCTCGTACAGCGCCAGCAGAGCGCCGAGGCTGAATGGATCGAGGCGCGGCAGCAGCAGCGTGGTCGAAGGCTGGTTGCCCGGGAAGCTGCGGTAGGGGGCGAGCAAAGCCACCTGTTCGGCGGCCATGCCGCTTGCGACGAGTTCGGCGGTGGTTTCGGCGAGCGTCCTGCCCCGCATCAGGGCTTCGCTCTGGGCGAAACAATTGGCCAGGAGTTTTTCGTGGTGTCCGGGCAGGGCGAAGTCGGGCTGCCGGCAAGCGATGAACTCGCAGGGCACCAGCCGGCCTCCCTGGTGGATCAACTGGTAGAACGCATGCTGGCCGTTGGTGCCGGCTTCGCCCCAGAGGATCGGAGCCGTGGCGGCGCCAACCGGCAGACCCTGCCGATCCACCTGCTTGCCGTTGGATTCCATTTCCAGTTGCTGCAGATAACGCGGCAGCAGCCCCAGCGACTGGCTGTAGGGCAGCAGCGCGTGGTTGTCCGCGCCGAGAATATTGGTGTTCCAGATTTCCAGCAGCGCGAGCAGGCCCGGCAGATTTTCCGCGGCCGGCGTGGAAAAGAAGTGCTCATCCATGGCATGAGCCCCGGCCAGCAGCTGGCGGAAGTGGTCGAAGCCGACTGCCAGCACCAGCGGCAAACCGATCGCCGACCACACGGAGTAGCGCCCACCCACCCAGTCCCAGAAGCTGAAGGCGTTTTCCGGATCGATACCGAAGCGCGCCACCTCGGCCAGATGGGTCGACACGGCGACGAAGTGCCGGACCACGGCGGCCTCGCCCAGCGCCTGCACCAGCCAGTGGCGCGCCGATGCGGCGTTCTGCATCGTCTCCTGCGTGGTGAAGGTCTTGCTGGCGATGATGAACAGGGTGGTGCGCGGCTGCAAGCCGGCGAGCACGGTGGCCAGATCGGCGCCATCCAGATTGGCGACGTAATGGACCTTGAGCTCCGGGTGGCGAAAGGCGGCCAGTGCCTGGGTGGCCATGCGCGGCCCGAGGTCCGAGCCGCCGATGCCAATGTTGACGATGTCGGTGATCGGCTCGCCGGTGGCGCCGCGCCAGTGGCGGCCGTGTATCGCCGCGGCAAAGCGTTGCATCTTGTCCAGTTCGCCATGCACCGCCGGCATGACATCGCGGCCGGCGCAAAGGATGGGCCCCTTGTGGGCCGGATGGCGCAAGGCAATGTGCAGCGCAGCGCGCCCCTCGCTGTGGTTGATCGCCTCGCCGGCACGCATGCGTGCAATCCAGCCGGGTACATCGGCGGTCTGCCAGAGGCCGTGAAGCAGTGCCATGGTTTGCGCGCTGACGCGCTGCTTGGAATAGTCCAGCAGCCAGTCGTTCCACGAAACGGACAAACGCGAAAAACGCTGCGCATCGGCGGCGAACATGTCGCGCAAATGCACACTGCGCCCATCCTCGGCGGCGTGCTTCAGCGCTTTGAAGGCAGTGGCGAGGGCAGGATTCATTCGCCGCCGCTCACAGCCAGATGGTCATGCCCATCTCGAAGGGATGGGTCAGCAACTCGTGCGTCGGAAACACTCTCACGCGGTACTCCATCTTTCCGCACTGATCGGGCGTCAGTTCGCGCGAGAAGCGGTGCTCGCCACCGTCCAGCGGGCGCTCATAAAGCAGCTCATAGCGCCGGGCTGCGGCCGATGTCGGTTCGCCGGGACGGGTGAACACCAGTTCGACCGTCAGGTCATTCGGCGTCAGACCATCCAGCTGGACGCCGATGGCGAAGTGCAGGGTCTCGCCGTAGCGGATGCGCGGCACGGCCTGATTGATGCGGCGCAGGCGAATGCCGGGCCAGGCAGCGCGTATCCGTGCTTTCCATTCCGCGAGCTGGCGTGCGCCGGAAAAGCCGTCAACCGAGTACCGGCGCCACTGCTCCGCGGCCCGCGAATAGAACTTGTCGGCATAGTCGCTCACCATGCGCTGCATGTTGAAGCGGGGCATGACGGAGGCGATCGACTGCTTGGCCATCTTCACCCATTCCGGGGAATAGCCAAGCGAGGTGTTGCGGTAGTACATCGGTATGACGCTGTCCTGGAGCAGCTCGTACAAGGTGCGCGCCTCGTCGGCGTCGCGCTGGGCGGGATCGAGGCCGTCGGCCGCCGGCTTGATCGCCCAGCCGTTCTTGCCGTCGTAGCCTTCGCCCCACCAGCCGTCGAGTACCGACAGGTTGATGGCGCCGTTGATCGCGGCCTTGATCCCCGAGGTACCGGAGGCTTCCAGCGGATAGATCGGGTTGTTGAGCCAGACGTCGACCCCGGCCACCATGCGCCGGGCGAGGTGCAGGTCATAACCCTCGACCAGAAGGATGCGGCCTTCGAACTCGCGCTGACGCGAGAGCTCGGCGATCTGCCGGATCAGTTGCCGCCCCGGTTCGTCTGCCGGATGCGCCTTGCCGGCAAAGATGAACAGCACCGGACGCTGCGCATCGGACATGATTTCGCGCAGCCAGTCGAGATCGTTGAACAGCAGCGCGGCGCGCTTGTAGGTGGCGAAACGCCGGGCGAAGCCGATGGTGAGCACCGTGGGATTGGTCGGGTCGGCGCCGCGCAGCACCCGATCCAGGTGCGCCTCCGAACCCTGGTTGCGCATATGCTGTGCGCGTACCCGGCTGTGCACCAGGTGCAGCAACTGGGCCTTGAGCGACTGGCGGATGCTCCAGAAAATCTGGTCCGGGATGCGATGTACGCCGTCCCAGCAGCTTTGATCGGTGAGGCGATGCTGCCAGCCGAGGCCGAGATGGCGGTCGAAAGTCTCGTGCCAGTCGGTCGCGAGAAACGTCGGTACATGCACCGAATTGGTGACGTAATCCATCGGGTTCTCGTAGGGGGTGACCTGCGGCCACATGTCGGCGCAGATGCGCGAGGAAACCTCGCCATGAATGCGCGAGACGCCGTTGTGAAAGCGTGAGCCGCGCACGGCCAGCGCCGTCATGTTGAACTCGCTGGCGTCGCCGACGCGGCCGATGCCGAGCAGGCCATCGCGATCGAGGCCGACCGCCTTGCAGAAGTCGCCGAAGTAGTGCATCACCATGTCGTCGGCGAAGTGGTCATGACCGGCGGGCACCGCCGTGTGCGTGGTGAATACCGTGTTGGCGGCGGCCGCTTCGAGCGCAGCGGCGAAGGGCATGTTCTGGCCGACCAGGTGGCGAATGCGTTCCAGCACCAGGAATGCGGCATGCCCTTCGTTGATGTGCCAGACGGTCGGACTCAGCCGGAGCGCGTTGAGGGCGCGCACGCCACCGACGCCGAGCAGGATTTCCTGCTCGATGCGCGTGCGCCGGTCGCCGCCGTATAGCTGGTGCAGGATGCCGCGGTCGGCCTCGCTGTTTTCCTCCAGATCGGTATCGAGCAGATAGAGGCAGTTGGTGCCGACGCGTGCCCGCCAGATCCTCGCCCACACCGTGCGGCCGGGAAAATCCACGCCGATGCGCAGCTCGCGGCCGTCTTCGGCATGCACCGGTTCGATCGGCATGTCATCGAAGTCATTGTCGCCGTAATGCGCGGTCTGGTTGCCGTCGCGGTCGATGGTCTGGCGGAAATAGCCTTGCCGGTAGAGCAGGCCGACGGCGACGAAGGGCAGGTGCAGGTCGGAGGCGCCCTTGCAATGGTCGCCGGCGAGAATGCCGAGGCCTCCCGAGTAGATCGGC
Organism: Rhodocyclales bacterium; assembly: GCA_026399435.1. GTDB lineage: Bacteria > Pseudomonadota > Gammaproteobacteria > Burkholderiales > Rhodocyclaceae > Sulfuritalea. The sequence continues at coordinate 17,721 of JAPLQX010000032.1, read as the reverse complement.
AGGCTTTCATGAAAGCCGAACTCGGCACAGAAATAGGCGACCAGGTCGTTTTCCTGCAGCGGCGGCTTGCCCGGCAGTTCCAGTCGGGGTTCCGCGAGATAGGAATCATAGGCAGACAGCACCCGGTTCATCGTGCCGAGAAATACCGGATCCTCGGCGGCCTCCTTGACCTTCTTCTGGTCGACGCGCTTGAGAAAGGCCTTGGGGCTGTAGTGCACCGCGCGCCACAAACCCGGACTCAGCCGTGCGAACAGGGAACGGGTCGGCCGGTCCCAGCTGTACCAGAGATTGTTGGTGAGTTCTTCGAGACGCGCGAGGCGTGGCGGAATCGCGGGATTGACTTCGAGTTGGTAGCGGGTGCCGGGCATGATGGTTGGCTGCGGGGAGGTGAAAGTGGTGAATGACTCTGCGTGGCAATTCTACGACGCAGGAGTCACCCTGAGCGTGATGCGCTGATCGAGGCCGGAGGCCGGCGACCAGGCGAACGTAATGCAGACGGCTTGCATGATTTTCTCGAAGCCGGCTTCGGATTGGGAAACCGTGCGATGCGGCCTTGCCTTGAACTGCACCGGCTGCGCGGCTTCGATCTGCAGGGCGCCGCCCAGTTCGCTGTCTTCCAGGGTGATCCGCAGCAAGCCATCGAGCTCCAGTTCGTGGCCGAAGCCGCCGGGAATGCTGCCGCCGGCAAGCACATAGCGGCCGCCGAAGCCGTCGCAGCTGGGCAGGGCGAGGTTGAGTTCGGTTTCGATCAGGGCCGGCAACCGGTTGCCCTCGGCACGGAAGACGACGCTCAGCAGGTCGCCCTCCAGGCGGTAAGTCTTCGTCAGGCGCCAGCCTTCGCCACTTTCGACCCAGCTACCTTGCTGGTCGCCGGCGCGGTAGCTGTCGAGCGCCATCAGTATGCCTTCAGGGCTGCCGGGGTTACCTATTCGTTCCAGGAAAATTCCCCGCGGACGGGTGTCGGCTGCCGCATCCTCCGGCACGATGGCGTGGAGGAAGGCGACGCGGTCATGGGCCGAGGTAATGCCTTCGCCCGCTTCCTGCGCGGCGTGCGCGGCCTGCGCCTGATCGATCTTGGCGTGGTAGGCCTCGGCATAGGCGCGCAGCGTGTCGCCGAAGTTGTGCGCCAGCGTCAGACTCGAAAGTTCCACCAGCGCGGCGTTGCCGTCGTCACGGACAAAGGCCTGCAAAAACCTGTTGCGCAGGGCCAGTTCGAGGCAGCCGTCGTGGTCCAGATCGGCCTCTTCACAGGCAAGGGGCGGTGCAAGGGACGCCAACTCCGCTTCAAGCGCCAGCAGGTTGTTCCATACGGCACGGCGCAGGTGAGGCAAATAGAGGCCGCCGAACAGCCCGTGCCAGTAGGCGTCGTTGGCCTGTGCCCGGTGCAGGTGCTCCTGCATGGAGGGACTGCGTTGTGCCGGGGTCAGCGTCGCCAGCTGCTGCGAGGCGCCCAGCATGCGCTTGTGCATCCAGTTGGCTTCCGGATAGCGCGACATGAAGTTGCGCCAGATGCCGCCGCGCAGGAAGGGCTTGTGGGCCTCGAAGCGGCCCGCCGCTTTTTCGGCTTCGATCAGGGCGTGATAGGCCGCGGCGCGTGGTGCGGGCAGCGTCCATTCGTTCATCTCGATGTAGGAAGTGGTCGGCAGGTAGACGATGCCGCGTGTCTTCTCGCGGGCGTGATAGTCGGCAAATGTGTCGGTACGAATCAGGGGTGAGGTCAGTACGCCTTCGACAAACTGCGTCAGCCAGCCTTTTTCGAAGACCCATTCGTAGGTCTCCGGCCAGATGCCGAACTTTTCGATGTCGTCGAAATAGATCGACGCGCGATGGCCGGCTCGGGCCAGATCCTCCAGCCAGGCGACGGCCTCGGCGGCCGGCGAAAATGGCAGCCGGTAGCGTGCCGCTTCGGATATCGGAAACAGGTCGAGGTTGCGGCCGTCTTCTTCGGTGGTGTAGAAACTGTCGAGTTGTGCGCCGTCTTCGCCGGCACACAGAAAGTGGTAGTCGTCGACCGCGACATAGCGGATTCCGGTTTCCACCAGCGCTGGCACCACCGAGGATTCCCAGACCCTTTCGGTCAGCCATGCACCCGCGGGGCGGACGCCGAAACGGCGCTCGATCTTGTCAGACAGCGTGGCGATCTGCGTCACCCGGTCGCGGTGCGGAATCGCGGCCAGCACCGGCTCGCAGTCACCGGAGCCGAACCACTCGACTTGTCCCCTGCGGGTCATCGCCGTGAGGCGCGCCATGTCGTCGGGGAAGCGCTCGAACAGGACGTCGAGCAACCAGCCGGAAAAATGCACGCTGAAGCGGAACTCCGGATAGCGCTCCATCACGCGCAGGAACATGCCGTAGCTGCGGATGTGGGCGTCATCGATGACGGCGGGGAAATTGCCGACGGGCTGGTGGGCGTGAACCCCGAACAGGAGGCTGATGGACATAAATGAAGTCAGGATTGTGAAACGGTGGCGCGACGCATGGAACCGCCTGCGGCGGTTGAGGAACCCGCGCAGATGGGGATTTCGAGCTGCGGCGGCGGTTCCAGTTGCAGCAAGCGGTAGAGCCGCGCCAGATTGCGCCGGTAAAGGTTGTCGAAGCTGGCAACGGCGGCGGACGGGTTGTAGTCGCCGAACCACCAGAACCAGTCGGAGCTTTCGCAGATGGCCAACTGCGCCTCGACGGCGGCGACCTGGGCGGCATCGAGCCGTCTGCTGGCAAGGACCCGGTCGCAGCTCTGTTTGGCCTCGCACAGCAGATCCCAGGCGCGGTTCTTCGCCTGATCGCCGATCCAGGTCGACAGCGTGCCATAGACCCAACTGCCCGCTGTCAGCTTCGGCAGCACGGTGGCGACCGGAGTCTGTTCCTGCGCCAGCAGGTCGGAGTAGGTCCGGGTGCGGATGCGCGGATGTTCGGCAAGCAGGCCGTAGAGGTCGTCGAAGAAGTAATAGCCGTTGTAGGGATAGTGCTCCCACGCATTTTCGCCGTCGAGAATAATGCTGACCACGGGTGTTTCGTTCTCGGTAGCCGCATCGAGAATGGCCTCCAGCTGGAGCACGAGGTGCTGTGCGGCGTCGCGGCCGTGCCATTTTGCGTAGTCGAAGCCGATCAGGTCCGAGAGCCGCTCGTCGCGGAAGAACAGCGTCAGCCCCGGTGCCTTTTCCAGCCGCCATGGATGGTAGGCGGCATGCGGGTCCGTGATGTGGCTGGCGGTGAGGCTGTTCCTCAGCACACCTTCGCCGCTGGCGATCCAGCCGCAGCCGGCCGCGGCCAGATATTTGACGAAGTCCTCGGAGATCGCGCCCTCGGCGGGCCACATGCCGGCCGGCGGCGCGCCGAAACGCCTGGCGTGGCTGGTCCGCGCCGCGTCGATCTGGCTGACGACGCGGCTGCGTCCGCCGGGGTAGGCGGAGGAGAAAGGCAGCGCCGCGTCCGGCAGGCTTTCGCGCGCAACCCGGAAGTCGAGCATGAGCGGCGACAGCGGATGCGTTTGCGGTGTCGCCGAGAGCTCGACCTGGCCGCGTGCGGCCAGCGCGCGCCAGCGCGGGATCAGTCCGGCGATCAACTCGCCGATGCTGGCCAGCAGTTGCTGCCGGTCATTGGCGTCATAGCCTTCGCCCTGGCTCATCAGCCTGACCAGCAGCGGATTGCGGCGGCGCTCGGTCTCGCCGGTCCACGCCAGGTGGTACCAGGTCACGAGGTCGGAGAAGTAGGCCCCGGAGAGATAGCTGTAGGCCGTTTCGGTTTCATGGCTGAGCAGCAGGTAGATGTCGTGCAGGCGCTTGTAGTGGGGGAAGGGCGCCAGCATGGTGGTGTGGTTGCTGCGGAAACAGGTAGTCAGCAGCAGGCGCCGGTCCGCTTCGCTGATGCGTTCCAGGTCGGGCGTGGCCAGCATGCGCAGCAGCGGGTCGCGGAACTCGCCGCTGGCGAATTGCTGCGCGTAGTCCTCGATCTGTTCGAGCAGCACCGGCACGAAATTCACCACGCAGCGCATCAGCGGGTGGCGTTCCAGGTGCGCCGCCATGTCGACGTAGTCCTTCATCGCGTGCAGGTAGACCCAGGGCAGGACGAACTCGCCCGGCGCCATACCGCCAGCGCCAGCGCTCTGCGTCCCTTCGGGAACTCTTGTCGCGCCGTGGTCGCGATAGTCCGGCTGGTGCATGTGCCAGAGAAAGACGAGGTCGAGGGTTTTCATTGCCGGAATCGCAGCTTGCCTAACGGATGTGGTGCGCCTGCTGGCCGAGCATTTCCGGCGTCACCAGGGTGATGCCGTTCTCGGTGACGTGGAAGCGCTGGCGGTCGGCTGCCCTATCGTAACCGATCAGCATGCCTTCGGGAACCCGGCAGTGCTTGTCCATGACCACCCGGCGCAGCTTGGCATGGCGGCCGATGTGCACATTGGGCAGGATCACCGACTCCGCGATCTCCGCGTAGCTGTGAATGTGCACGCGGGAGAACAGCAGCGACTTGCGCACGATGGCGCCGCTGATGATGTCGCCGCCCGAGACCAGTGAATCGACCGCCATGCCGCGCCTGCCTTCGTCGTCGAAGACGAACTTGGCCGGCGGCAACTGCTCCTGGTGGGTCCAGATCGGCCAGTCGTCGTCATAAAGATTGAGTTCCGGGGTGACCTTGGTCAGCTCCATGTTGGCCTCCCAGTAGGCGTCGATGGTGCCGGCATCGCGCCAGTAGGGAATCCCGCTGCTGTCCATGCCGACGCAGGAGCTGGCGAAGTTGTGGGCGAACGCGCGATAGCGCTCTACGCAATGCGGAATCACGTCCTTGCCGAAGTCGTGGGATGAGCCGGGGTCGTCGTGGTCGCGGATCAGCTGCTCATAAAGGAAGTCGGCGTTGAATACATAGACTCCCATGCTGGCCAGCGCGCGGTCGGGTCGATTGGGCATCGGCGGCGGATTGGCCGGCTTTTCGACGAAAGCTTCGATCCGCTGGGTGTCGCCGACGTGCATGACGCCGAAGCCGCTGGCCTCAGCCAGCGGCACATCGATGCAGGCCACGCTGAGATCGGCCTGCCGCTCCACATGCTCGGACAGCATGCGCGCGTAGTTCATCTTGTAGACGTGATCGCCGGAAAGCACCAGCACGTACTTGGGCCGGCTGCGTCGAATCAGGTCCAGATTCTGGAATACGGCATCGGCCGTCCCCTGGTACCAGTCCTCGCTGACCTGTTGCTGCGCCGGCAGGATGTCGATGAACTCATGAAAGCGGCCGTCGAGAAAACTCCAGCCGCGCTGCAAGTGCTGGATCAGGCTCTGCGCCTTGTACTGAGTGGCGACGCCGATCTTGCGGATGCCGGAATTGACGCAATTGGACAGGGTGAAGTCGATGATGCGGAATTTCCCGCCGAAAGGAACCGCCGGCTTCGAGCGCCAGTCGGTCAGCTGCATCAGGCGGCTGCCGCGACCGCCGGCCAGCACGATGCCGAAGCTGTTGCGGGTGAGCTCGCTTACATTCATGGACGCCCTCTCTTCCCGGCAGCGTGTTGATGGTGATGATGGCCGCCCTGTTTTCCGGTCAATTGCATGGTGATTTCTCCGTTCCGGCTACAATCCGCACGATAGCAAAAAAACTCTTCGAATATATACCTATGCCCGACTCCGCCTGCGCCGCGCTGATCGAAGCGCGCGAACATGATCCGTTTTCCGTGCTGGGGCTTCATGCCACCGGCGCCGGCTGGCGTCTGCGGGTGTTCCACCCACAGGCGAAATCGGTCGCGCTGGGACTGGCCAATGGCGAATGGGCGCCGCTGAAACGACGCAGCGGGACGGCGCTCTTCGAGTGGCAAGGTGCCGCTCCGCCTCCCCGACCGTGGCGCCTGAATGTCGATGGGGTGACGCAATACGATCCCTATGCCTTTCCGCCGCAGCCGCCGGCTGATGACCTCTACCTGTTCAACGCCGGACGTTTGCGCCAGGCCTGGCGTACCCTCGGCGCGCTGGCAGTAAGCCGCGATGGCGTGGCCGGCATCTGCTTCCGCGTCTGGGCGCCGAATGCCGAGCGGGTTTCGGTGGTGGGCGCTTTCAACGGCTGGGATGGCCGCGTGCATCCCATGGCGACCCTGGGCGCTTCCGGTGTCTGGGAACTGTTCATTCCCGAACTCGCCGCCGGAGCCCTGTATCGCTTCGAATTGCGCGTGCGCGGCAGCGGCGCGCTGCGGCTCAAGACCGACCCCTATGCGCGCGGCTTCGAGCGGCGTCCGGCCTCGGCCTGCTGCGTGACGCCCGAGTCGACCCATGGCTGGAACGACAGCGGCTGGATGCAGGCGCGTGCCCGCAGTGGCCAAACCGGCGACTGGTTGTCGGCGCCGATGACGACCTACGAGATGCATCTGGGCAGCTGGATGCGCCATCCCGATCGCGGCTTCTACAGCTACCGCGATCTGGCGGCGCGGCTGGTGCCCTACCTTGTCGAGCAGGGCTACACCCACGTCGAATTCATGCCGCTGATGGAGCATCCGCTCGACGAGTCCTGGGGCTATCAATGCACCGGTTTCTTCGCGCCGAGTTCGCGCTTCGGCAGCGCCGATGACTTGCGCTTCCTGATCGACAGCCTGCATCAGGCGGGCATCGGGGTGATCCTCGACTGGGTCCCCGGCCACTTTCCCGCCGATGACTGGGCGCTGGCCCATTTCGACGGCACGGCGCTCTATGAGCACAGTGACCCGAAGCAGAAGATGCATCCCGACTGGGGCACTCATGTCTTCAATTACGGGCGCAACGAAGTCAGGAGCTTCCTGCTGTCCTCGGCCTACTACTGGCTGTCCGAATTCCACATCGACGGCTTGCGCGTCGATGCCGTCGCCTCGATGATCTATCTCGACTATTCGCGCAAGGCCGGCGAATGGACGCCGAACGTCCATGGCGGACGCGAGAACCTCGAAGCCATTGCCTTCCTGCGCGAGCTGAACGAAATGGTGCATGCCGATTTCCCCGGCGCGCTGACCATTGCCGAAGAGTCTACCGCCTGGCCGATGGTGTCGCGGCCGACCTGGCTCGGCGGCCTGGGCTTCTCCATGAAATGGAACATGGGCTGGATGAACGACACGCTGGAGTATTTGCAACACGATCCGATACATCGGCGCTACCACCACGAGCGGCTGACCTTCGGCCAGCTCTATGCCTACACCGAGAACTTCGTGCTGCCCCTGTCGCACGACGAAGTGGTGCACGGCAAGAGTTCCCTGCTGGGGAAGATGCCGGGCGACGAATGGCAACGCTTTGCCAACCTGCGCCTGCTGCTGGCCTACCAGATGATGGCGCCGGGCAAGAAGCTGCAGTTCATGGGCGCGGAGATCGGGCAGCCGTGGGAATGGCGTGCCGGCGAAGAACTGCCCTGGCATCTGCTGCAATATCCCTTGCATTCCGGTGTGCAGAGTCTGGTGCGCGAGCTCAACCAGCTTTACGTGAGCGAACCTGCATTGCATGAACTGGACTTCTCCTCTGCAGGTTTTCAGTGGATCGACTGCCACGACGCCGATCAATCGGTGGTGAGCTGGCTGCGCCGCTCGCGCGATGGCCGGGTTGCGGTGGTCGTGCTGAACTTCACTCCCGTGCCGCGCCACAACTATCGCCTCGGCGTACCGCTGGCCCAGGACTACCTCGAGCGGATCAACACCGACTCGGCGCACTATGGCGGCAGCGACATGGGCAACAACGGCCGCGTCAGCGCCGAGCCGCAGACCTGGATGGGCTTTCCCGCCTCGCTCACCCTGACCCTGCCGCCGCTGGCGGCGCTGGTGTTGCTGCCGGCCTGACCGGCGCCGGGCGGTCCCCGACTATCCCCTTTATTTGCCCAAGCGCCCTTCCGCCAGCAGGCGATCGATCTCGGCTTCGGCCTGCACCCAGTCTTCCAGCGGATTGCCCGGAGTAAAGCCGCGCCGCTCGGCGATGTAATAAGCGGCCATCTCGATGTAGTTCCTGCGCTGCTCCAACGGGATACCCGCCGCTTTCGCGCTGCGTGAAGGCGCTGTCTTCGCCTTCGGGACAGCTTTGGGAGCGGCTTTCGGGGCTGCTTTCGACGCTGTTTTTGGGGCCGCCTTGGGAACCGCTTTCGCTACCGGTTCCGGTTTGGCCGCTACTTTGGTTGCCGGCTTGACCTTGGCTGCAACAGTACCTGCCGCGGGTGTCGGGCGCTTGGGGGGCGATGCTTTTGCGCTGCTCTTGGCGGTTGCCATATATGCCTCCTCCTGATTATGAATATATCCAATTACCATGCTGCGCTCACTGCATGACAGGATATTGACAAACATCAAGGTTTATTCGCGTGCGAAAAGCAGTGCGCCGTGAAGTCCGAGCAGTGGATTGGTGACAACGTGGATCGGCATCCGTGCAGCGATGGCGGCGTGTTCCGCCTTGGCATTGAAGGCCGCAAGAAAGCCGCTTTGCGGCAGCAGCGGCAGCAGCTTGGCGGCGATGCCACCGGCGAGGAAGACTCCGCCGCGGGGCAGGCAGGCCAGGGCCATGTCGCCGGCGAAGGCACCATATGCAGCCAGGAACATATCCAGCGCGCGCCGCGCCGCGCCATTCGGGTCGTCCTGCGCCTGGGCGGCAATCTGCTCCGGAGACAAGCGGGCTCCGTCGATGAATTCGTGGATGGCGCTGAGCCCCGGCCCCGACACCACGCGCTCCCAGGTGACGCGGCCATGTCGTGCGCGGAGGAAAGCCCACAAGGCCATCTGCTGCTCATCGGCCGGGGCGAAGGCAACATGGCCGCCTTCGCCGGCAAGGACCCGCCATTGTTCGCCCTGCGGCAGGACGATGGCCATGCCGAGTCCGGTGCCGGCGCCGATGACCAGGCGCGGCGCGGCCGTCAGCGGTTCGCCTTGCTGCAGGGTGACCAGTTGTGCGGGAGATGCCGCGACGGCGCCCAGCGCGGCGGCGGCGAAGTCGTTCGTCAGACGCAAGGCGGGCAGGCCGAAGCAGCGCGCGAGGGCATCGCTGTCGATGCTCCAGGGCAGGTTGGTCAGGTGCGCAGAGCGGCCATCGTCGGCGATCGGGCCCGCCACCGCGAGGCAGCCGCCGGTGATCAGCGCCGGCTCGGTCTGCGTGTCGGCAATAAAGGCAGCCAGTAGACCGGCGAAATCCTGAAAGTCGGCGTTGGCGTAACGGCGATCGAGAACGAGCTTTCCATCCCGCGCCAGACCCAGCAGCGTCTTGGTGCCGCCAATATCCCCGACAAGAAAAAGCTTTCCCCCCGACCCCCTTTCCAGGAACGGGGGTGACGATGGTTCGTCGGCTTTGCCTCCTCCGGGTTTGACCGGTCCCGCCTTGGGGCGGCCCGGCGGCGGGACGTTCACACGGCCACCGGCGCCGCAATGTGCGGATGCGGGTCGTAGCCTTGCAGCGTGAAATCCTCGTAGCGGAAGCCGAAGATGTCCTTCACTGCGGGGTTCACAACCATGGTCGGGCGCTGGCGCGGTTCGCGGGAGAGCTGCAGGCGGGTTTGTTCCAGGTGGTTGGAATAGAGGTGGCAGTCGCCTCCGGTCCACACGAAGTCGCCCGGCGCAAGCTCGCAGACTTGCGCCACCATCAGCGTGAACAACGCGTAGGAGGCGACGTTGAAAGGCACGCCGAGGAAGATATCGGCGCTGCGCTGGTAGAGCTGGCACGACAGCTTGCCGTTGGCGACATAGAACTGGAACAGGGCATGGCAGGGCGGCAGCTTCATCTGCGGGATGTCGGCCGGGTTCCAGGCCGAAACGATGTGCCGGCGCGAATCCGGATTCTTCTTCAGGCCCTCGATCAGCTGCGTGATCTGGTCGATCTCGCGGCTGGGGTTGTCAACTGAGCCGGCCGGCCAGTGCCGCCACTGGTGGCCGTACACCGGGCCGAGGTCGCCGTTGGCGTCCGCCCAGTCGTCCCAGATCGAGACGCCGTTTTCCTTGAGATAACGGATGTTGGTGTCGCCCTGCAGGAACCACAGCAACTCGTGGATGATCGAGCGCAGGTGCAGCTTCTTGGTCGTGAGCAGCGGAAAACCTTCGGCCAGATCGAAGCGCATCTGCCAGCCGAACACCGAGCGGGTACCCGTGCCGGTACGGTCGGCTTTCTCGTGGCCGTGGTCGAGTACGTGGCGCATCAGGTCGAGGTAGGGGCGCATGGTTGGCGGCGGCACTTATAATTGAGCGCCCATTTTACTGGTTATGAAATCGGCCATGGCGCTCCCCCGCATCGCACTGCAGCCGGAACGCGACTGCGTTCAGTCCCGCGCCCGGGGCTTGACCCTTCTGGCGCGGCGGTTGGTGCAGCAATGACAGCGTTGGCGTGACCGGTTATGCTAGTACCAAAGCACTGACCCACGACAGATCCCACATGCTCGGATTCTTCTCCAACAAGACCATTCACCCGCTGGCCGACTCGCGCGAAGCCAAGCGCATCCTTGCCGAGATCGCCAGCCGCGAGCCGCAAGCTGCCGTGGAGGATGCCAGCGCATGGCTCGATTCGCTCGCTGCCGACGAGAGTTTCAAGCTGGCGCAGCGCGTTGAACTGATACTCAAGCTCGACGAGGCCACCGTGGCCCAGGCGCGGCGTCTCGGGCGCGATTATCCCGCCATGGGCAGCGGCAGCCGAGTGGTGGAATCGAGGCAGTGGCAACTCGGTCACGGCTATTGGCATCAGCTCATCAGCGCCTATCTCGACTGCCTCGCCCGCTATCGCGCCGCAGAGAAGGAGAACGATGCGATCCGGCCCCAACTGCCCCTGCTGTACGGCAGGCTGATCAACGCACTGGCGGCCCAGTTCAAGTGGAAGCGCTTCCGCTACGGCCCGGTCGATCCCGAATTCTGGCAGACGCTGGGCGGCATTTATCTCGCTGCCGTCGATGCGAAAGCCGCACAGAAACCCTTGTCGCTCTATCCCGGCAGTCCCGAGAGCACGATCGAGGCGGAATACCTCAAGGTGCTGGTCTTCCATGCCTCGTCGCTGGACAATCTGCAGCCGCTGCAAATCGAAATTGCCGAACGCTTCATCGCCTACTTTCTGCCTTACTTTTCGCTGATTCGGGAACTCCTGCGCGAGAACGTGTATTGGGTGGATGCCGCCAAGCCCCTGCCGCCGACCCGGCTCGCCAAATTGCCCGAGATCACGCCGACCTTGCGCTTCTTCAACGGCACGCGCGCGATGGAGGCGGTGGGAAAGACCATCGAACAGATTCGCAGCGAACTCCGCGTGCCGCCGGGCATCAATCTCGGGGCGCAATATGAAGTCGACACGGTGATTCCGGTGCTGGAACACCTGGCACTGTGCTGGGCGCCCAAGCCGCCGATGCGCAGCAACGTCCGGCGCCGGATCAACTCGGGAATGAAAGCGGTGAACGGGCTGGCCGAAGTGCATCAGCGACTTTCCGGGCGCAGCAGCGACGAGGAAGGTCTCGAAGCCTGGGTGGTCGATGATGTCAGCCTGGGCGGCTTCGGTGCGCAAGTGCCCGTGTCGCGCACCGACTGGATTCGCATCGGCGTCCTGGTCGGCATGCAGCCGGAGGGCGGCGAGAACTGGCTGCTGGGCATCGTGCGCCGCTACTTGCGCACCGGACAGAGTCAGGGTTCGGTGGGGATCGAAACCATCTCGAAGACGCCGCGCGCCGTATTCGCCGATGCCGGCGGCCTGCAGACCGAAGCTTTGCTGCTGGACACCCTTGAAGTCGGCGAATACGCTCGCATGGCCTTGTCGGCCAATGCACTCGAAGACAAGATGGCGCTGGTGTTTGACCTCGACGACAAGAAAGCGCGCCTGCATCCGCGCGAGACGCTGATGACGGGTCCCGATTTCGTCGTGGCGAACTTCTTCGTGCAGTCGTTCAGCTGATCATCCGCTTCAGCTTTTCGGCGGCCGGATCGCCGACTTCGGCCGGAAGGCCTTGACCACCGCTTCGTGGGTCTCGACATACGGCCCGCCGATCAGATCGAGGCAGTAGGGCACCGCGGCGAAAATGCCGGGCACCAACTGTTTGCCTTCGGCATCCTTGACGCCTTCGAGCGTTTCCTTGATCGACTTCGGCTGCCCCGGCAGATTGAGGATCAGCGATTTGCCCCTGATCACGCCGATCTGGCGCGACAGGATGGCCGTCGGCACGAAGGCCAGCGAAATCTGCCGCATCTGTTCGCCGAAGCCGGGCATCACTTTGTGCGCCACTGCCAGCGTGGCTTCCGGTGTCACGTCGCGCGGGGCCGGGCCGGTGCCGCCGGTGGTCAGCACCAGATGGCAGCCCACCGTATCGCACAGTTCGATCAGGGCCTGCTCGATGGTCGCCTGCTCGTCCGGGATCAGGCGCGTTTCCATGCGCCAGGGCGAACTGAGCGTCTGGCCGAACCAGTCGCGCAACGCGGGGATCCCCTTGTCTTCATAGACGCCGCTGGAAGCGCGGTCGGAGATGGATACGAGGCCGATCAGGAGCTCGTCGTTCATGGCTATTCCTTGATCCGATTGTAGAGGTGGCCGAGGTACTCGTGGAGCGCCAGGCGGCTCCTGAGCTGACCTTCGCCCGGGAGCAAGCCTTCGACCGTCGATGGCGATCCGGTGCTGAACCCGGTCGGCGCGGCGATGACCGTCAGACCCTCGCGCTCGAACAGCGGAATCGCCCGCGGCAGATGCCAGTCATTGCTGACCAGGGCAATCCGGGTGATGCCGGCCGCCTTCAGCATCGGTGCCGACAGGCTGGCGTTCTCCGCGGTGTCGCGTGAGGCGCCTTCGACCCAGCGCACCTTCACGCCGAAGTCGCTCTCCAGTGCTTGGCGCATCGACTCGGCCTCGGGTCGGCCGCCAAAAGGGGCGCCGCCGGTCACCAGCAGCGGCAGGCGGGATTCGCGCGCCAGACGTGCGCCGTAGCGCAAGCGTTCCAGTGTCGATTTGTTGACGGTATCGCCGCCGTATTCCGGCGCAGCGTAGTAAGAGCCGCCACCGAGAATTACGATGGCCTGCACCTGCTGCAGCTGTGCAGGCGTGATCGGCGGGTGCGGTTCCAGCGGCGTGATCAATGCCGTGCCAACAACGGGCAGCGAAAGAACGACCAGGCTGAGCAGGGACAAGGTAGTGAGCGTGAAACCGGCGTGCCGCCAGCGCCGACTCTTCGAGCTTGCCAGCCAGAGCCCGAACAGCGCCAGCAGCACGGGGCCACTGGGCGGCAGGATCAGGGCGGTGATGAGCTTCTTCAGCAGAAACATGGGTCAAAGGCGGGGCTGATCGCGTCTTAGGGCGGATGACGGGGCCGCTATTATCGGCGGAATCCAGCCCGATCGCTATTTCATGACGGATCGCCACTACGGTATCGAAACCCTCTGCCTGCATGCCGGTGCCCAGCCCGATGCAGCGACCGGCGCCCGTGCCCTGCCGATCCATCAGACCACCTCCTTCGTCTTCGATTCGGCGGAACACGCGGCCAGCCTGTTCAACCTGCAAACCTTCGGCAACGTCTATTCGCGCATCGGCAATCCCACGGTCGCCGCCTTCGAGGAGCGCATGGCGGCCCTGGAAGGCGGGCGCGCCGCGGTGGCCGCAGCGACCGGGCTGGCGGCGCAGATCGTGGCGCTGCTGACCCTGTGCGAGGCCGGCGATCGCATCGTGGCGGCGCGCTCCCTGTACGGTGGCAGTTTTTCGCAGCTCGATGTCAGCCTGCGCAAGCTCGGCATCGAGACCGTGTTCGTCGATTCCGACGATCCCGAAAATTTCCATGCGGCGTTGTCGGAAAACACCAAGTGCGTGTTTGCCGAGACGGTGGCCAATCCGCGCCTCAACGTGCTCGACGTCGCGGCCGTCGCAGCGATCGCCCATGCCCATGGCGTGCCGCTGGTCATAGACAACACCGTCCCGTCGCCCTGGCTGTGCCAGCCGTTCCGGTATGGCGCCGACATCATCGTGCACTCGGCGACCAAGTTTCTCGGTGGTCACGGCACCACGCTGGGCGGCGTGGTGATCGAATCAGGAAAGTTCGACTGGGGCAACGGCAGGTTCCCCGGCATGACCGAGCCTTCGGCCGGCTATCACGGCGTCAAGTTCTACGAGACCTTCGGCGATTTCGGCTTCACTATGAAGGCGCGCATGGAGACCCTGCGCACCTTCGGCCCCGCGCTGTCGCCGTTTTCGGCCTGGCAGCTGATGCAGGGCATCGAGACCCTGCCCTTGCGCATGCAGCGGCATTGCGAAAACGCGCTCGCCGTGGCGCAGCATCTCCAGGGCCATCCGCGCGTGGCCTGGGTCAATTACCCGGGTTTGCCGGATAGCCCCGGCTACGCGCTGGCGCAGCGTTACCTCGGCAGCCAGCGGCATCCGGGTGCCGGCGCGCTTCTGTGCTTTGGCGTCAAGGGGGGCCAGGAGTCCGGCGAACGTTTCATCGATGCCCTGCAGTTCTGTTCCCATCTGGCCAACATCGGCGATGCAAAAACCCTGGTCATCCATCCGGCATCGACCACCCATCGGCAGCTCTCCGCGGCCGACCAGCAAGCCTCCGGCGTGACGCCCGACATGGTGCGCCTGTCGGTCGGGCTGGAAACCCTGGACGACATCCTGTGGGACATCGATCAGGCTTTGGAGCGCGCCGCATGATGAATTTCGCCCTCCTGGCCGGCATCGGCTGGCGCGACGTGGTTCTGCTGTTGGCAGCGATGACCGGCGTTTATCTGGTTCTGTCGGTGATGCGCCTGTTCGAGATGGCGGCGAAGCGCCGCGACCTTATGCAGCCTGCGTCCGGACCCGGGTTGTCGGCATGGGAACCCCATTTCGTACCGCAGGTGCAGACGCCGCAGCCAGGGCAACTGTCGCCCGAGCTTGCCCGGATGCTGGAGCAGGCCAGGATCGAAGCCGAACTCCAGCGCCTGCGCAGCGAAAACATGCGCCTGAACGAGGTGTTGGCGAATGTTGCCGAGGACGTTGCGAGGCTGAAGGCGGCGCGCGACATGGCGCCTGCCTGCGGCGAAGCGATCGCGCTGGCGCCGCAAGGCATGCCGGCCGGCGCAATGGGCGGCCCGCGGAATTACCGGCTGCTGCGGCATCTGCAGCGGCGCGGCGCGACTGCCGGCTGCGCCAACACGCAGCCGTATGAATTCGAGCGGCATGAGCAAGGCGAGGATCGCAATGGACGAAATATCGTATCTGGACCACGCGCCCAAGCCTGAAGAGGCCCTCAGGCGCCGCCTGGTCAATCGCATCGTCATCGCAGCCCTGATGGTGGTCGGCCTGCTGGGCAGCCTGGCGATGTTCGAGGCGATCTACACGCCGCCGCCTCCGGTGACGGCCAAGCTCACCCTGCCGCCCATTCCAGAGCCCGCCGCCGAGCCGGAGACGAAGCCGATTGGGCCTGCCGCCGAGGCAAAGCCTGAAGTGAAGGCCGTGCCGGAGCGCACGGCGGCGGCGAGTGCGCCGCGGCAAGCCCAGCCGGCTTCCGTAGCGCCGCCGCATGCAGCCTCGCAGCGTGCTCCGGCCTCGCGTCCTGTCACGCAGGCCGTCGAACGCCGTTACGCGCTGCAGATGGGTGTCTTCGGCAATATGGCCAACGCCGAGGATCTGCGCGCTAAACTGGTGGCGAACGGCATCCCCGCCACGATCGAGGCGCGCGTTTCTGTCGGCCCTTTCAGAACGCGGCAGGAAGTCGATGCCGCGCGCGCCAAGCTGAAGGAACTCGGCCTCGACGACGGCCTGCTGATAACCACGAAGAAGTGAACAGGACAAAACCATGAGCCGCAAGATCATTTCCACCGCCGCCGCCCCCGCCGCCATCGGCACCTACTCGCAGGCCGTGCAGGTCGGCAATACCATCTACATGTCGGGCCAGATCGGCCTCGATCCGGCCAGCATGCAGATGGTCGAAGGCATCGAGGCGCAGATCGTGCGCGTCTTCGAGAACCTCAAGGCCGTCGCCGCCGCGGCCGGCGCGACGCTGAACGACGCGGTGAAGTTCAACATCTACCTGACCGACCTGTCCAATTTCGCCAAGGTGAATGAGACCATGGCGAAATACGTCAGCGAGCCCTTCCCGGCGCGCGCCGCGGTCGGCGTCAAGGAATTGCCGCGCGGCGCCCTGGTCGAGGCGGATGCCGTGCTCGTCCTTGGCTGAAAAACAGGCCGCGAGCGCCAACACCCTCGCGGCCCGCCTGGCCCGGCTCGGTCTGCGCACCGATGCCGATTTCGTCCTGCATCTGCCCTTGCGCTACGAAGACGAGACGCGCATCACGGCGCTGCGCGACGCGCAACCCGGCGTCGCGGCGCAGTTCGAAGTCGTCGTCATCGACAGCGAAATCGCCTACCGGCCGCGCCGCCAGTTGCTGGCGCGGGTCAGGGACGGCAGCGGGGCGTTGCTGCTGCGCTTTCTGAACTTTTATCCGAGCCAGCAGAAAGTCTTGCAGGTCGGCGCGCGCCTGCGCATCTTCGGCGAGCTGCACGAGGGCTATCTCGGCCCCGAGATCATTCATCCGCGTTTCCATGTTGTGGCGGCCGGCGAAACCCTGCCGGAATGCCTGACCCCGGTCTATCCGACGACGGCCGGCCTCGGCCAGGCCACCCTGCGCCGCCTGATCGAGCGCGCGCTGGCGCGTGCCGATCTCGCCGACACGCTGCCGCCCGAGTTGCGTCAGCGGTTGCATCTGCCCGAGTTCGCCGCCGCGATTCATCGCCTGCATACGCCGCCACCGGAAATGACCCAGGCCGATCTGGAAGCCCGCGAGCATCCGGCCTGGCGCCGAGTGCAGTTCGACGAATTGCTGGCACAGCAACTCAGCCTGCGTCGCGCCTATACCGCCCGACGTGCACGCGGTGCGCCACGGCTGAAGCCGACGGCGAAGCTGACCAAGGCCTTGCTGAAATCCCTGCCATTCCGCCTGACCGGGGCGCAACAGCGCGCCTGGCAGGAGATTGCCGCCGACCTCGGTCAGCCGCATCCGATGCAGCGCCTGCTGCAGGGCGATGTCGGCAGCGGCAAGACGGTGGTGGCCGCGCTGGCCATGCTGCAAGCCGTCGAAGCCGGCCATCAGGCGGCCCTGATGGCGCCCACCGAAATCCTCGCCGAGCAGCATTACCGCAAGCTGGCGGCATGGCTGGCGCCGCTCGGGCTCGAGGTCGCATGGCTCACCGGCAGCCTGAAAAAGCGCGAGAAGGAGGCGGCGATCGCAAAAGTCGGCACTGGCGATACGCCGATCATCGTCGGCACGCATGCCCTGATCGAAGACAAGGTCGAGTTCGCCCGCCTCGGCCTGGCGATAGTCGACGAGCAGCACCGCTTCGGCGTGCGCCAGCGTCTGGCGCTGAAAGAGAAGGGCCTCTACGCGCATCAACTGGCGATGTCGGCGACGCCCATCCCGCGCACCCTGGCCATGAGCTACTACGCCGACCTGGATGTCTCGGTGCTCGACGAACTGCCGCCCGGCCGCAGCCCGGTGACCACCAAGCTGGTATCGGAAGGCCGCCGCGACCAGGTCGTGGCGCGCGTGCACGAGGCCTGCCGCGGCGGGCGCCAAGCTTACTGGGTCTGTCCACTTATAGAGGAAAGCGAGACCCTGCAGCTCAAGACCGCCGAGGAGACTTTCGCCCGCCTCGCGGCCGATCTGCCCGACCTGAAGATCGGCCTGGTCCATGGTCGCCTCAAGGCCGCCGAAAAGGCCGCCATGATGAGCGCATTCGTGGCCAACGAGATTCATCTGCTGGTGGCCACCACGGTGATCGAAGTCGGCGTCGACGTGCCGAACGCGAGCCTGATGGTGATCGAGCATGCCGAGCGCTTCGGTCT
>JAPLQX010000015.1 GCA_026399435.1 Rhodocyclales bacterium | reverse complement strand
GCGGCAACGGCATCTCCGACGAATTCGGCGTGATCCGCCATGTGGTCAATCTGGAAGTGGTCAATACCTACGAAGGCACGCACGACATCCATGCGCTGATCCTCGGTCGGGCACAGACGGGGATACAGGCGTTCAGCTGATAGAGCAGCATCCGCAGCACTTGAAGAGCATACACAGCAACTGAAATACCACCAGCCACGGAGCGGAGGAGGAGATTGTCATGCCGGAACTGAGCTCTGCCGATCACAGAATGTCGCCGCCGCATGTGAAGATTCCGCGTCAGTACAACGCGGCCTACGACCTGATCCAGAGGAATCTGCGCGCCGGACGCACGCAGAAGATCGCCTACATCGACGATCAGGGTCAGTATTCCTTCGGCGATCTTGCCGAGCGGGTCAATCGCTTCGGCAATGTGCTGGCCGGCATCGGTCTGGAAGCCGAGGACCGGGTGATGCTGTGCCTGCTCGACACCATTGATTTTCCGACGGCATTTCTTGGCAGCATTCAGGCCGGCATCGTCCCGATCGCCGCCAATACCCTGCTGACCACGGCCGACTACGACTTCATGCTTGGCGATTCACGGGCCAAGGCGCTGGTGGTATCCGAGGCGTTGTGGCCGCAATTCGCTCCGATAGTGGCGAAGCACAAGACGCTGCGCCACATCATCGTTTCAGGCAGTGATGGCAAGGGACATCAGTGCCTGAGCGACCTGATGAAAGGCGTCAGCCCGAACTTCGATCCGGCGCCGACCACCTGCGACGATTTCTGTTTCTGGCTGTATTCCTCGGGCTCGACGGGCACGCCGAAGGGAACCGTGCATCTGCATTCCCATCTGATCCAGACCGCTGAACTCTACGGCAAGGCGATACTCGGCATTCGCGAAGACGACCTCGTGTTCTCGGCAGCCAAGTTGTTTTTCGCCTATGGGCTGGGCAACGGGCTTACGTTTCCGTTGTCGGTAGGCGCCACGACGGTGCTGATGGCCGAGCGGCCCACGCCCGAGGCGGTTTTCAAAAGGCTGCGCGAGCATAAACCGACGATCTTCTATGGGGTGCCGACGCTCTACGCCGGCTTGCTCGCCAGTCGCGACCTGCCAGGGCCGAAAGAACTGCGCATGCGCGTCTGCACTTCGGCCGGCGAGGCACTGCCGGCCGATATTGGCAAGCGCTGGACCGAGCATTTCGGCGTTGAAATTCTCGACGGCATAGGCTCCACCGAGATGCTGCACATCTTTCTGTCGAATCGCCCTGGCGAGGTGCGCTACGGCACCACCGGCAAGCCGGTTCCGGGCTATGCGGTGCGCCTCATCGGGGAAGACGGCTACCCGGTGGCGCCCGGAGAGATCGGCGAATTGCAGATCAACGGCCCCAGCGCGGCAGTCATGTACTGGAACAACCGCGAAAAGTCGCGTCATACCTTCATGGGTGACTGGACACGTAGCGGCGACAAGTACATCGAATCGAACGATGGCTACTTCCAGTACTGCGGTCGCTCCGACGACATGCTGAAGGTGGGCGGCATCTATGTTTCGCCCTTCGAGGTCGAAGGCGCGTTGATGACTCATGAGGCTATCCTCGAAGCCGCCGTGGTGGCGCACGCCGATACCGATCAACTGGTCAAGCCCAAGGCCTATGTCGTGCTCAAAGCCGGTATCGAGCCTTCGGACGCTCTCGGCGCGGCGCTCAAACAGCACGTCAAGGCGCAATTGGCACCTTACAAGTATCCGCGCTGGATCGAGTTCGTGACCGAGTTGCCGAAGACGGCGACCGGCAAGATCCAGCGCTTCAAGCTTCGTTGAGTGCGCCGCACCAAGGGTCGCGGAGCTGCGGGGAGCGGGCTCTGGATGTTAATTGGCTTGACGCACTAACGAGGAAGTGTTGTGATTGAAGGTCTAAAACCGCATCGGGCGCAAATGCCTTTGTGCCCTGTCAGAACAACATAGAGTGAGGAGAAGGACAATGAACAAGAATGAGAAGGCCGGTTACGACCGCCGCGAGTTTCTGCTGGGCAGCACCGCCATTGCAGGTGTTGCAGCGGCTGGTACCTTGCTGCCGGGCGGGACGGCATTGGCCCAGCAGGGCAAGCTGAAAGTCGGCCTGATGCTTCCCTATACAGGCACTTTCGCACAGCTTGGTGTCGCCATCACCAACGGCTTCAAGCTGGCGGTGGATGAGCGTGGCGGCAAGCTCGGCGGGCGCGAGATCGAATACTTCACTGTGGATGACGAATCGAATCCGGCCAAGGCGCCGGAGAACGTCAACAAGCTGGTGCAGCGCGACAAGGTCGATGTCGTCATCGGCACGGTGCATTCGGGCGTGGTGATGGGCATGGCCAAGGTACTGAAAGAGTCCGGCACCCTGTGGATCAATCCGAATGGCGGCGCCGGCGCCATGACCGGTGCGGCGTGCGCGCCCAACTTCTTCCGCACGTCCTTCTCCAACTGGCAGACCACGCATGCGCTGGGCAAGGTGCTCAAGGCCAAGGGCCACAAGAATGCCGTGTTCATCACCTGGAAATATGCAGCGGGCGAGGAGATGATGGAGGGCTTCAAGGAAGGCTTCGAGAAGGAAGGCGGCAAGCTGACCAAGGAACTCTATGTACCCTTCCCGCAGGTCGAGTTCCAGGCCCTGCTGACGGAGATTGCCAGCATCAAGCCGGATGCGGTGGTGGCGTTCTTCGCCGGCGGCGGCGCCGCCAAGTTCCTCAAGGACTACCAGGCGGCTGGGCTCAAGGGCAAGATTCCGCTGTATGGCTCGGGCTTCCTCACCGATGGCGTACTGGATGCGGTGGGCGATGCCGGTGAAGGCGTCGAGACCACGCTGCACTATGCCGACGGCCTCGACACCAAGAAGGACAAGGCCTTCCGCCTCGCCTATGCCAAGACCTACAAGCTGCAGCCCGACGTGTATGCGGTACAGGGCTACGATGCCGGCCAGTTGCTGGCCGCCGGCCTCGATGGCGTCAAGGGCAACGTCAGTGACAAGGCAGGCGTGATCAAGGCCATGGAAGCCGCCAAGATCGACAGCCCACGCGGCACGTGGACCTTATCCAAATCGCACAATCCGGTGCAGGACATGTATCTGCGCAAGGTGGTCGGCAAGGAGAACAAGGTGCAGGGTGTGGCCTGGAAAGCTCTGGCCGATCCGGCGCGCGGCTGCAAGGCATAGTTTCACTTCTCGAACCATGACGGCGACAGGCAACTGTCGCCGTTTTATGTTCCCGGCACCTTCGCCGGGGACGGTATCCCCTGCGGATATTTCCCAGCCCAATGGACTTCGCTTTCTTTCTCATACAGTTGCTCAACGGCCTTCAATACGGCCTGCTGCTGTTCCTCGTCGCCAGCGGCCTGACGTTGATCTTCGGCATCATGGGCATCATCAACCTGGCGCACGGCAGCTTCTACATGGTCGGCGCCTATCTGGCCTGGTCGCTGTCCAGCATGACCGGGAGCCTGACTGCGGCCATCCTGCTGGCGATCCCCTTGACCGTGATCCTCGGCATGGCGCTGGAGCGCCTGCTGTTCCGCCACCTCTATCAGCGCGACCATCTTTATCAGGTCCTGCTCACCTACGGACTGATCCTGGTTTTCGAGGAATTGCGCAGCCTGATCTGGGGCGATGACGTGCATGGCGTCGCCGTGCCGGCGCTGCTCAATGCATCGATTCCGCTGACCGACAACCTGTCCTATCCGGTCTATCGCTTGGCTATCTCCGGGGTCTGCCTGCTGCTTGCGGCCGGACTCTATTTCCTGATCCAGAAGACGCGGCTGGGCATGATGATCCGCGCCGGCGCCAGCAACCGCGACATGGTGCAGTCGCTCGGCATCGACATCAAGCTGATCTACACGCTGGTGTTCGCGCTCGGCATCGCCTTGGCCGCTTTCGCCGGCATGATCAATGCGCCGCTGTCCTCGGTGTTTCCCAACATGGGCGGGCAGGTGCTGATCATCTGCTTCGTGGTCGTCGTCATCGGCGGCATCGGCTCGGTGAAGGGCGCCATGGCGGCCTCGCTGATCATCGGCCTGGCCGAGACCTTCGGCCAGGTGCTGGTGCCCGAAGTCGCGGGCATGATCGTCTATGTGCTGATGGCCATCGTACTGGTGTGGAGGCCGGAAGGCCTGTTCGGGCGGGCGTGAGAGGATGAAGAATTCCCGTTTGATTGGCTTTCTGCCCTGGCTGGTGGTCGGCCTGCTCGCACTGTTTCCGCTGGTCGAGAGCACGTTCTACATGCAGTTGCTGACCAAGGTCCTGATCATGGCCATCTTTGCCATGAGCCTCGACCTTCTGGTCGGCTATACCGGGCTGGTCAGCTTCGGCCATGCCGCCTACTTCGGGCTTGCCGGCTATGCGCTGGCGCTGATGGCACCCAAGTACGAGACGGTCAGCCTGTGGTGGTCCCTGCCGGCCTCGATAGGCGTCTGCGCGCTGTTCGCGCTGATCACCGGCACGCTGGTGCTGCGCACGCGCGGCATCTACTTCATCATGGTCACATTGGCATTCTCCCAGATGCTGTTCTTCATCTTTCACGATACCAAGCTCGGCGGCGGTTCCGACGGCATCTACATCTATGCCAAGCCGACGATGAAGTTGGGTGAGATGGAACTCGGCAGTCTGGAGAAACTGGAAAACTTCTACTGGCTGGTGCTGCTATTGACGGCAGGGAGTTACCTGCTGCTAAGGCGCATCCTCGGGTCGAGCTTCGGTCGAGCCCTGCTCGGCATCAAGGTCAATGAGCATCGCATGCGGGCGCTCGGATTCCCGGTCTTCAAATACCAGTTGGCCAGCTTCACGCTGTCGGGCGCACTGGCGGGCCTCGCCGGCTACATGGCGGCCGTGCAGTATGGCTTCGTCAATCCGGAGATCCTCTCCTGGCACCAGTCAGGCGCGGTGCTGATGATGGTCATCCTTGGCGGCATGGGCACGCTTTACGGGTCGGTGATCGGCGCCTTCGCCTTTGTCCTGCTGCAGGAAGTGCTGTCCAACCAGGCCTGGTTCGGCATTGCCGCAAAGCATTGGCAACTCGCCATGGGCATTTTCATCATGCTGGTCGCCCTCTATATGCCGCAGGGCCTCGCCGGCCTGGCGCAGAAGTTCGGCCGCAAGCCAGCGGAGGAGACCTCCGATGAATGAGCCCATCCTGCGCACGAAAGCCCTGACCAAGCGCTTCGGCGGCCTGGTTGCGGTCAGCGAGGTGTCGCTCGATCTTTTCGTCGGTGAAGTCCATGTCGTGATCGGCCCCAACGGCGCCGGCAAGTCGACGCTGACCAACCTGTTGTCCGGCGATCTGCCGCCGACCTCGGGCGAGGTGATTTTCGAAGGGCGGAATATTGCCGGTTGCACTTCCGACCATATTTCGCGTCTCGGCATCGGGCGCAGTTATCAGAAGACCAACATCTTTCTGCCCTTCACGGTGTTCGAGAACTGCCGCCTCGCAGCTCAATCGCGCACGCCGCATGCTCTGAGCGTCTTTCGCCCAGCTGAGGGATACGCCGAAATCAACCGGCTGGCGGAGGAGGCGATGGCGGCGGCGGGTCTCACCCATCGCGCCGGGCGCATCGCGGCTACCCTCTCGCATGGCGAGCAGCGCCAGCTCGAAATCGCCATGTGTCTGGCCACGCAGCCACGCTTGCTGCTGCTCGACGAACCGCTCGCCGGCATGGGGCCGCATGAGTCGCAGCGCATGGTGGAACTGATCAAGGGACTGACGGCGGATCACGCCATCATGCTGATCGAGCACGACATGGATGCGGTGTTCGCGCTGGCACACCGGCTCACGGTGATGGTCAACGGCGAAGTGCTGGAATCCGGCACGCCGGAGGAGGTGCGGTCCAGCCCGGCCGTGCAGCTGGCCTATCTCGGCGGCGAGGAGTTGCTGCATGAGTGAGCTGCTGATCGAAGCGACCGGCCTGCACACATTCTATGGCGTCAGCCACATCCTGCATGGCGTCGATTTCTCCGTGCGCAAGGGCGAGACCATCGGCCTCATGGGGCGCAACGGCATGGGCAAGACGACCTTGCTCAAGACCATGCTCGGCCTGGTGCGTCCGCGCGAGGGCGTGGTCAAGGTTCGCGGCGAGGACATGACCCAGGCGGCGACCCATGCCATCGCCCGCCGTGGCATTGCCTATGTGCCGGAAGGGCGCGGCATCTTTCCCAATCTTTCGGTGCGCGAAAACCTGGTCATGGCGGCGCGGGCCGGTGTCGATGGTCGCCGCGAGTGGACCTTCGACCGGGTCATCCATACCTTCCCGCGTCTGGGCGAACGTTTGACCAACGGCGGCGCCCAGCTGTCCGGCGGCGAGCAGCAGATGCTGACCATCGGCCGCGCGCTGATGACCAATCCGGACCTGCTGATCCTGGACGAGGCCACCGAAGGCCTGGCGCCACTGATCGCCA
Source organism: Rhodocyclales bacterium (assembly GCA_026399435.1). Lineage (GTDB taxonomy): Bacteria > Pseudomonadota > Gammaproteobacteria > Burkholderiales > Rhodocyclaceae > Sulfuritalea. The sequence continues at coordinate 61,612 of JAPLQX010000015.1, read as the reverse complement.
GGGAGATCTGGAGCATCATCAAGACCATCCGCGCTTCCGGCATTGCGACGGTGATCGTCGACAAGAATTACGCTGCCGTCATGGCGCTGGCGAATCGCAGCGTGGTGCTGGTGAAGGGCAGGGTGGTATTTTCCGGAGACTCCAGCGAGCTCTCGGACAATCAAGAATTGATGCATCGTTTCCTCGGAGTCTGAGCGCGTGCATAGCGGTTTCGTCAGGGTCTGCGAGCGGAATCTCGAGTACCTGCTGATCCCCGCTCACCAGATCAACCGCCCGACACTGGTGCTGCTGCACGAGGGCCTGGGGTCGGTGGCGATGTGGCGCGACTTTCCGGAACGGCTTGCCGCTGCCACAGGGTGCCGGACGCTGGTCTATTCGCGCTATGGCTATGGCCAGTCCGATGTCCTCGCGGAGGCCTTCGCGACCGATTTCATGCACCGCGAGGGACGCGAGGTGCTTACGGAACTGCTGGCGGAGCTGGATATCGAGAACCCGGTTCTGGTCGGGCATTCCGACGGCGCCTCGATCGCCCTGCTGCATGCCGGAGACAGCCGCAGCAAGGTCGCCGGCCTGGTGGTCATGGCGCCGCACTGCTTCGTCGAAGACATCTCGATCCGCAGCATTCAAGCGGCGAAGGTCGCCTTCGAAACCACCGACCTGCCGGCCAAACTCGCCAAGTACCACCATGACGTCAGGCGCACCTTCTACGGCTGGAATGACATCTGGCTGCATACTGATTTTCGCTCATGGAACATCGAGGATTGCCTGTCGCATATCCGTTGTCCGATCCTGGCGATCCAGGGCGTCGATGACGAATACGGCACCATGGCGCAGATCGAAGCGATTGCCGCGCAAGCAACGGCCTCGCCGGACGTCGAACTGCTGAAGCTGGCGGACTGCCGCCACTCGCCGCATCGCGATCAGACGCTTGCGGTGATCGAGGCAATCGGGCGCTTCGCCGACCGCGTCGATACCGCCGTCCCGCCAGCACCGACTTTCTGATTCGACAGCCTGACAGATCGCGCCGCGAAGCGACGGTATCTATCCTGGTCGGGTCGGCGTCAGGCCGCCACCTTGCCGCCATGCGTTTCGCGCGCCGGACTGGTCGGGGCCAGATGGTCGATGACCACCGGCGGCCGGTTGGGAAATTGCGCCACCAGTTCCAGCTTGCCGCCCATCGCCTCGACATAGCGGCGCAGCGTGGAGAGCAGCATGTCGCTGCGTTTTTCCAGTCGCGAAATGGTGTCCTGCCCCACCCCCAGCGCGGCGGCAAGGTCTTGCTGCGTTTGTGCCACGGCCTGGCGCAAATCTTTCAGCGTTGCCAGTTCGCCCGCACGCGCCTCGATGGCAGCGCGGCGCTTGGCCGGCAGTCGCTCCAGCAGATGATCAAGTTTTTTTGCCATGTCGATGCTCCTTGTTCGTTGCGGCCAATGTGACCAGATGCGCATCAAAGCGCGCATCCGCCAACGCAATCAATCGTTTGTAAAAGCGCCGTTGATCCGCGCCACCCTTGTCGCCGCCCACCAGCAGAATCGCCTGCCGCGCGGGGTCGAACGCAAAGGCCACGCGCCATACCTCGCCAGCCCAGCCAAAGCGCAACTCCTTCATGTTGGCGTGCTTCGAGCCCTTCAGCGTATCCACAGTCGGCCGCCCCAAGCCGGGGCCGAAATCCCGCAGCAGCAGGGCATGGGCCAGCAACTCGTCCTGCAAGGATTCGGTCAGGGCCGCGAATTCGGCGGCAAAATCGTCGTGAAAGAGGACGGTCCAACTCATGCATGAATTATGGACTTAAAGCCATAATGGTTCAAGTGGGCTGATGGACTCAAGCCGCCGTACCGTCAGCGCCGACTTTTGTCTGGTTGCGCCTGTCCGCGGGCTTCAAGGTGACTGAACTAGTGGCTCGTGAACAGTTCCGCGAATTGCTCTCGCAGCCAGCGGTTCCCTTTGTCGCCATGAAAGCGTTCGTGCCAGCATTGCTTGACGTCGAAGGCGGGGATGGAAATCGGCACCGGCAGCAGCTTGATGTCGTTGTTGCGCGAGAGCTGGCTGCCGACACTGTGGGGCACGAGGGCGATCAGGTTGGTCGTGGCGACGATACTCGGCAGCACGAGGAAATTCTGCACCCGCAGCACGATGCGGTTCTCCAGGCCGTGCTCCATCAGTTTCCGCTCGATCACGCCGTGACCGGTTCCGGCCGGCGTGACGATCGCATGGGAGGCGGCGGCGAACTGGCGTGGCGTAATGCGATCGCCGATCGCAGGGTGGTCGCGGCGAACGGCGCAGACGTAATGCTCGCGGAAGAGTCGCTGCTGATAGAAGCCGGTACGGAAGTCCGGCAGATTGCCGACGGCCAGATCCACTTCGCCGCTCTTCAGCGCTTCCTGGGCCGCCTCCGGCGGCATGGGCAGGGTGCGGATGCGCACCCCCGGCGCGACTTGGCTAAGGCGGGCCAGCAGTAGCGGCAGGAAAAATGCCTCGCCGAGGTCGGTCAGATAGAGAGCGAAACTCCTCTCCGCGGTGGCGGCGTCGAACCCCTGGCTATCCGACAGGGAGTCACGGATGGTGGCCAGCGCCTGGCGGACGGGACCGGCGATGCGCAGCGCATAGGGTGTCGGCGCCATGCCGTTGGCCATGCGAACGAACAGCCGGTCGCCTGTGGCCTTGCGCAGTCGGGCCATGGCGTTGCTGACCGCCGGCTGCGACAGGTCCAGGCGATCGGCGGCGCGGCTGATGCCGCCCTCGGTGATGACGGCATCGAAGACCACAAGAAGGTTCAGATCGAAATCGGAGATATTCATGATGTGAATGGATTCTATTCCCGCTATTTGCTGGAAGGGCCAACGGTATAGGAATAAAGTGCATCTCACGGCAGGGATTACGTGCCGGACGACCGGGAGCAACCCGGCAAAATTCTGGAGGAGGGGATCATGCTCGAAGGCTGTGTGCCCTGGCCCGCCGATCTGGCGGCACGTTACCGCGCCCGCGGCTGGTGGGAAGGAATCACCATCCCGGAAATGCTGGCGCGCAGCGCCGGGCGCCATCCCGGGAAGACCGCCCTGGTCAGTGGCGATCTGCGCCTGAGCTACCGCGATCTGGTGGAAATCTCCGACCGGCTTGCCTGCCGTTTGATCGAGGCCGGCATCGAGCCCCTCGACCGGGTGGTCGTGCAGTTGCCCAACGGGCCCGAGTTCGTTCACACCTACTTCGCGCTGACGCGCATCGGGGCCGTACCCGTCATGGCTCTGCGCGCCCACCGGCACACGGAAATCCGCCATTTCATCCGGGCCTCGGGTGCCACCGCGTATGTGATCCCGGACCGGATCGGTGCCTTCGACTACCGCGCGATGGCGACGGAGGTCCAAGCCGATTTTCCCGCTTTGCGCGCCGTGTTCGTCGCCGGCGAACCGGCTTCCGGACAACAGGACCTGCGTGCGATGATAGTCGCGCCGATGCCGGCGAACGAGGTCCGTGCGGTGCTGGCACAACGTCGCCCGGATGCATCCGAAGTGGCGACCATGCTGCTGTCGGGCGGCACGACCTCGCTCTCCAAACTGATCCCGCGCACCCATGACGATTACGTACTGAACGCCCGCCTTTGCGGCCGCGTCGGTGGCTTCGGCGAAGACACCGTGTTCATGGCGATCCTGCCGCTCGGACACAACTACAACCTGGCCTCGCCCGGCATGCTCGGCACCTGGTATCACGGCGGCACGGTCGTCCTGGCGCCCTCCGGCGATGCGGCGGACGTGTTTTCGCTGGTCGAGCGCGAGAAGGTGACGGCGATTGCCGCCGTGGTGCCGCTGATTTCCAACTGGCTCAATTCGCCGGTTCCCGATGATTACGATTTGTCCTCGCTGAAGGTCATCCAGAACGGCGGCGCGCGCCTGGCGCCCGAACTGCGCAGCCGCCTGCGGGCCCGCTTCAGTTGCACTCCGCAGGAGATCTACGGTACGGCCGAGGGCCTGATCAACATCGTTCCGCTCGATGCGCCCGACGAGATGCTGCTGAACAGTTCCGGGGCGCCGGTCTGCGAGGATGACGAGATCAAGGTGCTCGACGACGACGGCAATGAAGTGCCCGACGGCACTCCCGGTGAGCTGGTGACGCGCGGTCCTTACACCATCCACGGCTACTACAAGGCGCCGGAAAAGAACGTCGAGGCCTTCACGCCTGACGGCTTCTATCGCATGGGCGACATCGTGCGCAAGGAAGGCCGCTATGTCTTCACCGAGGGCCGCAAGAAGGACCTGATCAACCGCGGCGGCGAGAAGATCAGCTGCGAGGAAGTCGAGAACCTGATCTTCGGCCATCCCAGGGTGAAGGCTGTCACTTTGGTAGCGATGCCCGACCCGGTGTTCGGCGAGAAGGCCTGTGCCTTCGTCATCACCAGGGACGGGCAGGGCCTCGAATTCGCCGAGCTGATCGCCTTCCTGCGGCAGCAGAACATCGCCAGCTTCAAGCTGCCGGAGCGGCTGGAGGTGGTGAGCGAATTTCCCCTCAGCCCTGTCGGCAAGATTCTCAAACGGGCCTTGCGCGAGGCGATTGCCGAGAAGATGGACAAGGAAAAGGCAGGATGAGCATGAAGATTCGCATCATCGGCGGTGGCCCGGCGGGCCTCTATTTCGCGTCCCTGATGAAACGGGAGGATCCGGCGCACGACATCGTGATCTACGAGCGCGGCCCGCGCGACGCGACCTGGGGTTTCGGCGTGGTGTTTTCGGACCGTGCGCTGGAATTCCTGCGCGCCGACGACGAGCCCATATACCAGTTGCTGACGCCACTGATGGAGACCTGGCCCAATCTCACGATCGCCCATAACGACACGCCCATCCCCGTCGCCGGCAACGGCTTCGCCGCGATCGGGCGGCTGGAGCTGTTGAGCCATTTGTATGCCCATGCCGAATCGCTGGGCGTGAGAATCGAATTCGACAGCGAGCTGGCCGCGCTGGATCATCCCGCGCTGGCAGGTGCCGACCTGATCGCCGCCGCCAACGGTGCCTTTTCCTGGGTGCGCAATGAGAACGAGGACAAGTTCGGCACGATCAGCGACCTGCGCCGCAATCGCTTCATCTGGTACGGCACCGGCAAGCCTTTCGACAGCCTGTCGCTGACCTTTCGCGAAACCGGGCACGGCGTGTTCTGCGCCCACCATTACCGCTACAGCCCGCGCATGAGCACCTTTCTGGTCGAAGTCACCGACGCCACTTGGCAGCGCGCCGGCTTCGCCGACATGAGCGAGGAGGAAACCATCCGTCATTGCGAGGCGGTATTCGCCACGGATCTGGACGGCCATCCGATACTCTCCAACAAGTCCTTCTGGCGGCAGTTTCCGGCGGTTTCGAACCGGCAGTGGAGCTTCGACAATGTCGTCCTGATGGGTGACGCGTTGCGCACGGCGCACTTTTCGATTGGCTCCGGCACGCGCCTCGCCATGGAAGACGCCATCGCCTTGTGGAAGGCGTTGCGCGACACGGAAAGCCTGACAGAGGCCCTGGCGCTCTACCAGGCGCGCCGCCTGCCGCCGATGACGAAGATCCTGGACGCGGCCAATGCCAGCATCCGCTGGTACGAACGCATGGATGAACTGATACGGCTTTCGCCGATCGATTTTGCCTACAGCTACATGACGCGCACCGGCCGCGTCGACCACGACGAAGTGACGCGCCGCGATCCGAAACTGGCGACCGCGTGGGAGCATGGCCACCCCGAAATCTTCGGCGCGTCGTATTGACGCGCCGACCCTTTGCGCTTAATGTATACAGTATCCAAAGATAAATTCAACGCCCGCCGACGGCCGGGCCACTAGGAGGAATTGCAGTGACAAAACCAGGCGAAGCCAAGCTCAATCATCTGTTCCAGCCGGGCAAAATCGGCAAGTTCGAGGTCAAGAACCGCATCAAGTACGGCGCCTGCTGCGTCTCCAACTACAACGGCCGTGACGGCACGATTACGCCGCGCGAACTGGCGCGGGTTCGCGTCATCGCCGGCACCGGTTGCGGCCTGATCACCAATCAGGGCGCCTACCCCGATGCGCTGGGAGAGGGCAAGTCCTACTTCCGCCAGATCGCCATCCACGACGACAAGTTCCTGCCGCAGTTCGAGATGATCGCGCGCTACATCCATGACGCAGGCGCCATGGCCATGCAGCAGATCCTGCATGCCGGACGCTACGGTGGCATCGACCTCGGCTACTGCGTGCAGCCTTCGGTGGTGCCGCAGACCCTGCCGCACTTTCGTCCGCCGCGCGAACTGACCAAGGACCAGATCAAGGTCGTCATCGCGCAGCATGCCGACGCGGCAAAGCGGGCGATTCGCGCCGGCTTCGACGCCACCGAGGTCACCAGTTTCATGGGCTACCTGCTGGCCAACTTCAATTCGCGCTTCACCAACCAGCGCACCGACGAATACGGCGGTTCGGTGGAGAACCGCGGCCGCTTCATGCGCGAACTGATCGACGCCATCAAGCAGGCGACTCCCGACAATCCGCTTTCCATTCGCCTCAACGGCGCGGAACTGATGGACCGCTGGGGCGGCAATACCCAGGACGAATCCTTCGAACTGATGCAGCAGGCCGCCGACTGCGGCGTGGACATGATTTCGGTCACGGTCGGCTGGCAGGAAGCGCCGGAGTCCTCCTTCGGCCGCGACGTCGAGCCGGGCTACTGGAACTTCCTCTCCGAAAAAGCCAAGAAGATGTTCCCCAACGTGCTGGTCGCCTTCGGCAACCGCCTGCCCGATCCGGCCATGGCCAATGCCTGCGTGCGCGACGATGTGTTCGACTACTGGGAAGTCTGCCGCCCGCTGCTGGCCGATCCGGAACTGATCCACAAGGCCGCCGAGGATCGAATGGAAGAAGTGCGTCCGTGCATCGGTTCGCTGAACTGCCTGTCGCGCCTGTTCCGCGACCTGCCTTACACCTGCACCATGAACCCGATGTTGGGCCACGAGGTCGAGCCCGAGTACCACGTCACCGAGGCGACCGAGAAGAAGCGCATCATGATCATCGGCGCCGGACCGGCCGGCATGGAAGCGGCAATCACCGCCCGCAAGCGCGGTCACACGGTGACCGTATTCGACAAGGCCGACAGGATCGGCGGCGCTCTCGGTGCCTATGCCGCCAACGACCTGGCCCGCCCGGCCGACCTGCAAAGCGTCATCGACTACTACGGCGTGATGGCGAAGAAGCTCGGCGTCGAAGTGCGTCTCAACACCGAGGCCAATGCCAAGTTCATGCGCAGCGTGCTGCACGAGTACGACGTCTGCATCGTCGCGGCGGGCGCTCGCACCGACATGGCGGTGTTCCAGTACCTCGAAGGCGCCGAACTACTGGTCGATGCGCTGGAAGTGGCACACGGCCGCGTCAAGACGGGCAAGCGCGTGGTGATGATCGGCGGCGGCATGATCGGCCTGACCATCTCCGAGTTCCTCGCCAAGGCCGGGCACGAAGTCACCGTGGTGGAAAAGGAAAAACGCATCGGCGGCGACATCATGCCCACCTTCAAGTGGCGGCATACCGCCTGGGTGGACGAACTGGGCATCAAGACCGTGACCCTGGCCGAACTGGTCAAGGTGACCAAAGAGGGTGCAACCGTGAAGACGCCCAAGGGCGAGCAGTTCATTCCTTGCGACAGCGTCATCGTGTCCAGTCCGCGCAAGGCCAACCACGACCTGTTCCACGAGTTCCAGTGGATGGTCGACGAGTTGCACGGCGGCGGTGACGCCACGGTGCCGCGCGGCCTCGATCAGGCGATCCAGGAAGGTTACCGCCTCGGCGTCAGGATCTGAGGCGGCGCATTGATGGAGTGATGTCATGTCCTACAGCGCCCATGTCGATACCTTTACCCGCGACAATCTGCCGCCGCCGGAGCAGCAGCCGGAGTTCCTTTTCGACTTGCCGGCGCTCAGGTTTCCCGAGCGCCTGAACTGTTCCGACCCCTTGCTCGACCGCCACGTGGCGGAAGGGCGCGGCGCACGGTTGTGCATCCAGGCGCCGGGTGTGCGCTGGACCTACGCCGATCTGCAGGAGCGCGCCAACCGCATCGCCAATGTGCTGGTCAGGGACATGGGCATGGTGCCCGGCAATCGCGTGCTGCTGCGGGCGCCAAACAATCCGATGATGGCCGCGTGCTGGTTTGCCGTAATGAAGGCCGGCGCCGTCGCGGTGGCGACCATGCCGCTGCTGCGGGCGAAGGAACTCAAGCACGTCATCACCAAGGCGCGCGTGACCCATGCGCTTTGCGATCTGCGCCTGGCAGACGAACTGAAGGGCGCAGCGGCAGAGTGCCCGGAACTGCAGCACGTCCGCCATTTCAACGATACGTCGGCAGAGGGGCTCGAAGCGGCAATGGCGAAGCAATCGACGGCCTTCAGCAACGTCGATACCGCGCTGACCGATACCTGCCTCCTGGCCTTCACCTCGGGTACTACCGGGCAACCCAAGGCGACCATGCATTTCCATCGCGACGTCATGGCTTCCTGCGTTTGCTGGCCGCCGCACGTCTTGCGCCCGGTCGCCGACGATGTCTTCATGGGCACGCCGCCGCTGGCCTTCACCTTCGGCCTCGGCGGGCTGCTGCTATTTCCGCTCAGCGTCGGCGCCTCGACGGTATTGCTGGAGCAGGGGGCGCCGCAGGATCTGGTCGATGCGATTGCCAACTACAAGGCCACGGTGCTGTTTACCGCGCCGACTTCCTATCGCGCCATAGCGCCGATCGCTGGGCCGCTGCGCAACAGCAGCCTGCGCAAATGCGTTTCTGCCGGCGAGGCCCTGCCAGCGGCGACACGCGCGCTGTGGAAGGAGGCGACCGGCATCGAGATGATCGACGGCATTGGCGCCACGGAACTGATGCACATCTTCATCTCGGCCGATGAAGCGCACGCGCTGCCCGGCGCCACCGGCACCGTGGTACCCGGCTATCTCGCCTGCGTGATGGACGACGACGGAAAACCGGCGCCCATCGGGCAGGTCGGCAAGCTGGCGGTGAAGGGGCCCACGGGTTGCCGCTATCTCGCCGACGAGCGCCAGGCCAGTTATGTCAAGAACGGCTGGAACTACACCGGCGATGCCTATTCGATGGATGCCGAGGGCTACTTTCACTACCATTCGCGCACCGATGACATGATCATTTCGGCTGGTTACAACATCGCCGGCCCGGAGGTCGAGGATGCCTTGCTGCGCCATCCGAAGGTGGCCGAGTGCGGCGTCATCGGCGTGGCCGACGATGAGCGCGGCCAGATAGTCAAGGCCTTCGTCGTGTTGCGGCCGGAAGCCGAGCCGACGCCGGCAACGGCAAAGGAATTGCAGGACTTCGTCAAGCAGACCATCGCTCCCTACAAGTATCCGCGCCAGGTCGAATTCGCCACCACCTTGCCGCGCACCGAAACCGGCAAGCTGCAGCGCTTCCGCCTGCGACAGAATTCTTAAGGAGGTTTACATTGAAGACTTTATTGCCGAAGGGCTGGACGCTGGCCAAGGGCTATGCCCACGGTGTGGTTGCACGCGGTGAAATGGTGTTCGTCGCCGGGCAGGTCGGCTGGGACGAGAATTGCAAGTTCCCTGGCGACGACATCGTCACTCAAGCCGAACAGGCGCTGAAAAACATCGTCGCGATCCTCGCCGAGGCCGGAGCGAAGCCCGAGCACATCGTGCGCATGACCTGGTACCTCGGTAGCAAGGAGGAATACTGGGCGAAACAGAAGGAGCTCGGCGACGTCTTCCGCAGGATCATCGGCAGCTACGGCGCGGCGATGACGGCGGTGCAGGTCGCCGGATTCGTCGAGGAAGGCGCCAGGGTCGAAATCGAAGCCACGGCGGTACTTCCCGGCGCATGAAGCTTGACGAGTCGACCTGGCGGCAAGTTCTGGCGGCAATGCCTGCAGGCGACGTCGAGGTGAGCGAAGCGCTGGCAGTCGCCTTCGTCGGCAGCGAGGATTTTGCGGCGAAGAGCGGCTCGGCCTGGCTCTGGTGGCCGGGCAGCCAGGGTCGCCCGGTTGAGCAATGCGACTACGATGAACGATTTCCCGCCGACTGGGGCATGCTGCTGGTCATGAGCGAGGCGGCGCTCGAGACCGTGTGCGCCGAAGGCGATTCGTGCATGGCTGGCCTGGTACGCCGCGGCAAAATCATGCCTTTCCTCCTGCAGCAGCGGGATGCGCTGGAGGCTGCCGGAATTCTGGACTTTATTGAGGCGCTTGAACTGGCGACTCCCAAACATTGATGACTACAGCTACTACTGACCAAACTTTCGGCGAGATCGCCTCGTGGCAATCCATGCTGGATCGCCATCGCGAATTGTTCCTCGACATGGTACAGGGCTCGCGCATCGGCTTCGTCTCGCGCGAAGCCTCGGGCATTCTTCCCGGCAAGCATCTGGACGGCATGAAGGTCGCGTCAGAGGTGCCGATGCTCGCCTGGCAGCTTGAAGACAACGGCATGTCGGCGCGCATCGAGCGTTTTGCCGGCATGGCGTCGACCAAGGTCGATCTGTTGCTGGTGGCCGACGAAGAGGCACTGGAGACCATGCTCGGCGAATTGGGCGGCGATACACTGACGGTCATCAAGCGCCTGATCCGCCGCGGCCGCATGATGTTCTTCGTGTTCAAGAACAAGGCCCAGCTCCAGGACGCCGGCTACGAGGACTTCCTCGACTCGCTAGGGCTGGCCTTTCTGGGAGCGTGCAGATGATTTTCATCAACCCGCGCGGCGCGCCGGAGTTGGCCTGCGACCACTGCGGCTGCCGCTGGGTGGATCGGCTCAAGGGCACCGCCTACTGCTACGAATGCGGCGAAGAAATCACCGCCGCGTCCATTGCGGAGTTTCAGCAGGCGCTGGTCGAATTCTCGGCCAAGGGGGCCGGGCGACAGGACAGCGCCAAGTAAACCATCGGGCGTGCCGCTGGCAAAAAGAAAGGGAGCCTCGGCTCCCTTTCTTACAACATCAGCTTGCTCGCCGATCAGGCAGCCTTCGGCGGCCAGTCGACCTTCGGCAGGTCCTTGAGCGCCTCATCCACGAGTGCCTTCGGATAATCGAAGTCTTCCAGCTTGCCGGAAAGATAGCGGTCGTAGGACGCCATATCGAAGTGACCGTGTCCCGACAGGTTGAAGAGCAGCGTTTTCGGCTCTCCGGATTCCTTGCAGCGCAAGGCCTCGTCGATCACCGCACGAATCCCGTGGCAGGACTCCGGCGCCGGTATGATGCCTTCGGCCTTGGCAAACATCACCCCCGCGGCGAACGTCGCCACCTGAGGGACCGCCACGGCTTCGATCAGTTTCTCGTGATAGAGCTGGGATACCAGCGGCGACTCGCCGTGATAGCGCAGACCGCCGGCATGAATGCCCGGCGGCATGAAATTGTGGCCCAGCGTGTACATCTTCATCAGCGGGGTGTAGCCGGAGACATCGCCGTAGTCATAGGCATACACGCCCTTGGTCATCGAGGGGCAGGACGTCGGCTCGACACCCACCAGACGCACCTTCTTGCCGGCCGCCTTGTCGGCGAGGAAGGGAAAAGCGATGCCGGCAAAGTTCGATCCGCCGCCGCAGGGTGCGAAGACCATGTCGGGATATTCCCCCACCTTTTCCAGCTGCTTTTTGGCTTCCTGGCCGATGATCGTCTGGTGCAACAGCACATGGTTGAGCACGGAACCCAGCGCATAGTTGGTGTCTTTGCGCGATGCGGCTTCTTCAACGGCCTCGGAAATCGCCAAGCCGAGACTGCCCTGGTTGTTCGGGTCCTTGGCCAGTGCATCGCGGCCGGCCTGGGTCATGTCGGTCGGGCTGGGGAAGACGTTGGCGCCCCACGTCTGCATCATCGAACGACGGTAGGGCTTCTGTTCGTAGCTGATCTTCACCATGTAGATGCGTACATCGATGTCGAACAACTGCCCGGCAAAGGACAGTGCCGAACCCCATTGGCCGGCGCCGGTCTCGGTGGTCAGGCGCGAAAAGCCGGCCTGCTTGTTGTAATAGGCCTGCGGCACCGAGGTGTTGGTCTTGTGCGAACCGGACGGGCTGACGCCTTCGTATTTGTAGAAAATCTTCGCCGGCGTGCCGAGCATTTTCTCCAGACGGTGCGCCCGCATCAGGGGCGTCGGACGCCACAGTTTGTAAATTTCACGAACCTCTTCGGGAATCTTGATCCAGCGTTCGGCGCTCATCTCCTGCTCAAGCAGGTTGCCGGGGAAGATCGCCAGCATCTGCTCCGGTGTCACCGGATTGCCGTCGGGCGCCAGCGGTGGCAGCGGCGGATTCGGCATATCGGCGACTACGTTGTACCAATGGGTTGGTATCTCGCTTTCATCCAGCATGATGCGGGTCTGGCTCATGTCCTGTCTCCTTGGCAATTATTTTGGGCGGTTCGGGCAGCGGCTGCGTTTCGATCTTGGATCAGAGATGGCTCGAAGGCCGACGGAAGTCCGTATTCGCCTTTGGCTGGCAAGTCCAATTCAGGATACGGTACACTGTATGCAAACAAATGCCGTGATGTCAATCTCTTTGATATGGTTTTTTTGCGGCCTTCCGTGTGTGAAGATTCTCGATGTTTAAAGCAGTGCCGCTGCCCTTCGGCGTCGAGTGCCATGCAGTTCGATCCAGTTGCGGCACAATCCACGAGTCAGCGGAGTTGATGGCGCCTGTCGCAGACAGGGATCATCCCGAAAAAAGGCAGAAAACAACGTGCAATCAGACAACGATTCCCTGTTCGAAACCCTCCAGCAGTGGCGGGCCGCGGGCAAGTCAGCGGCGCTGGCGACCGTGGTGAGCACCTGGGGTTCCTCGCCGCGTCCCGAGGGCAGCCATCTCGCCGTCGATGAAGCCGGACATTTTGTCGGCTCGGTGTCCGGCGGCTGCATCGAGGGCGCCGTGATCGACGCCGCGCGAGAGGTCATGGCCTCCGGCCGCCCGCAGTTGCTGGAGTTCGGCGTCAGCGACGAACAGGCTTGGCAGGTCGGTCTTGCCTGCGGCGGCCGCGTGCAGGTCTTCGTGGAGCCCGTCGAATGAAGCGCGAGGCGCTGGCGAGAATTGCCGACGCACAGCGCGGGCGACGCGCGCTGGTGGCAGTGACGCGTCTCGCGGATGGTGTGCAGTGTCTGGTGGACGCCGAAACCGTCGATGGCGAACTGACGCTGTCGCAGGCCGAACTGGCCGCGGCCAGAAGCCTCATGAGCTCCGGGCGCAGCGCATCGCTGTCCGGCGTGCTCCCGGGTGCCGAGGGCTTGTTCGCACGGGCCTATGTGCCGTCGCCGCGCATGCTGATCGTTGGCGCCGTGCATATCGCGCAGGCGCTGTCGAAGATGGCCGACGCGGCCGGCTTCGAGGTCGTGGTGATCGATCCGCGCGGAGCTTTCGCTTCGCCCGAGCGCTTTCCCAGCGTGCAACTGAGCGACGAGTGGCCCGACGAAGCGCTGGCCCGGTTGGGCCTTGACGACGCGACGGCGCTGGTGGCCCTCTCGCATGATCCGAAGCTCGATGACCCGGCGCTCGAACTGGCCCTGCCCAGCAAGGCCTTCTACATTGGCGCACTGGGCAGCCGGCGCACGCATGAAAAGCGGCTGGAGCGATTGAGCGCCGCGGGGCTGGGCGAACTCGTCGGCCGCATCCATTCGCCGATCGGCCTCGGTCTCGGCGGCCGCTCGCCCGCCGAAATCGCGGTGGCCATCCTCGCCGAAGTGATCCAGGTCCGCTACAAGGGCGAACGCGGGTGATCTTCGGCGAATTTCCGCTGGCCGAATGCGAAGGCCTGCTGCTGGCACACAGCCTGCGCCTGCCAGACCAGATCATGAAGAAAGGTCGCCGTCTCACCAGCGCCGACCTACAGGTTCTCGTTGCCGCCGGAATCCAGCGGGTCAACGGTGCGCGCCTGGACGCCGACGATCTCGATGAAAACGCCGCTGCCGGCGCCGTTGCCGCGGCCCTTGTCGGTATAGGCGTTGCCGCACGCGTGCCGCATGCCGGCCGCTGCAACCTGTACGCTGCGGAGCGCGGCCTGGTGACAGTCGATGCCGACATCATCAACCGGATCAACCGGCTCGACGAGTCGGTCACCGTAGCCACTTTGCCGCCGCATTCGGCGGTCAGGGGCGGCGCCGTCGTCGCCACGGTCAAGATCATTCCGCTGGCGGTGAGCCGCAGCCTGATCGCGGCCTGCATTGCTCAGGCGGGGCAGGTTGGGGAACAGGGTGCCTTGGCGCTGCTGCCGTTCCGGCCGCAGCGCGCGGCGCTGATCGTCACCGAACAGCCCAATGATTCGCCACGCAACACCATCGCCGCCGTCAATAGCAGCCGCCGCCGTCTGGAAGATCTCGGCAGCCATCTCGGCCTGGTGCAGCGCTGCGCGCATCGCACCGACGCCGTCGCCGCGGCAGTGCAGGAGGCACTCGCGGCCGGCTGCTCGCTGATACTGATCGCCGGCGCTACGGTGCCCAAGGACAGGACCGATACCGTTCCTGCCGCCATCGTCGCGGCAGGTGGCGAGATCGTGCATTTCGGCATGCCGGTGGAACCCGGCAACATGCTGCTGCTTGCGCGCGTGGGCGCGGTGCCCGTCATTATCCTTCCCGGTTGCGCCCGTTCGCGGCGCAGCAACGGCCTCGACTGGGTCTTGCAGCGCATGCTGGCGGGATTGCCGATGGCGGCCGAACAGATCATGGCCATGGGCGTCGGCGGCCTGATCCGCAGCCCGCTGGAAGCCGATGAGGAAGACAAGTCGGCGCAGCCCGAGCCGGTCCGGGCGCCGGTCGGCCGCCGCGTCGCCGCGTTGGTCCTGGGGGCAGGCAGCAGCCAGCGGATGGGCAGCGGCAACAAGTTGCTGCAAGCCGTCGGCGGTGTGCCCATGGTGCGTCGCGTGGCGAATGCGGCGCTGGCTTCGCGCAGCACTTCGGTGACCGTCGTCACAGGCTTTGCGGCGGAAGAGGTGCAAGCCTGCCTGGCAGGGCTCGACGTCGAATTCGCGCACAACGTCGGGCATGCGACGGGCATGGCCTCCTCGCTGCGCTGCGGCCTGGCGGCGCTGCCCGCCGCTGCCGACGCCGTGGTGGTTCTGCTGGCGGACATGCCCTGCATTCATGGCGGGCACATCGACCGCCTGATCGCCGCCTTCGATCCGCAGCAAGCGAAGATCGTGGTGCCGATGAAAGCCGGGCGGCGCGGCAACCCGATCCTGTGGCCGCGCGCCTTCTTCGCCGAAATGCAGGCCGTGGAAGGTGATGTCGGCGCCCGCGACGTGCTGCGCCGTCATGCCGACCGGATCGAAGCCGTGGCCTTCGACGACGATGCAATTTTCGCCGATGTCGATACGCCGGCGGCGATGGAAGAACTGGTGGGCCGATGAACGCGGCGCCGGCATCGCTGCGCGACGAGTTTCCGCTGCTGGCGGCAACGCCGGAGTTGCATTACCTGGACAGCGCCGCCACCGCACAGATTCACCGTCTGGCGCTCGACGCCGTGGTGCGCCACGAGACCACCCGGCGCGCCAATGTGTCGCGCGGCACCTACCGCCTCGCCGAAGCCGCCGACCTCGCCTATGAACAGGCGCGACAAACCGCGGCGCGCTTTCTCAACGCGACCTCGACCGACGAAGTGATCTTCACCTCGGGCGCGACGGCGTCGCTCAACCTCGTCGCGCATGCCTTCGGTGGCACGCTCAAGGCAGGTGACAGGGTGGTGATCTCGGTCGCCGAGCACCACAGCAATTTCGTGCCCTGGCAGATGCTGCGCGAGCGGACAGGGATCGAACTTGCATTGATTCCGGTGACGGCCGCGGGGCAACTCGACTTGGCCCGCCTGCCCGAACTGATCGACAGCAAGTGCCGCCTGGTTGCCGTGACGCAATGCTCCAACGTCACCGGGGCATGGACCGACGTGGCGACGCTGGTCACGGCGGCGCGCAAGGTGGGGGCCAAGGTGCTGCTCGACGGCGCGCAAGGCGCGCAGCACGGCCCGCAGGATGTGCGCGCCCTGGGTATCGATTTCTACGCGTTTTCCGGCCACAAGTGCTTCGGTCCGGGCGGCGTCGGCATGCTGTGGGGCAGGGGCGAACTGCTGGCGGCGATGCCGCCGTTCCTCACCGGCGGCGGAATGATCGGCGAGGTGACGCCGCAGGCCACCACGTGGGCCGCGCCGCCGCAGCGCTTCGAAGCCGGGACGCCGCCCATCGCACAGGCCGTGGGGCTCGCCGCCGCGCTGGAATGGATGATGAGCCTCGACTGGCCGCAGATTCATGCCCGGGAAGCTCGCCTGTGCGAACTCATGATCGAGGGCCTGCAGCGCATTCCGGGTCTGCGTCTGCTCGGCCCGGAGGCGCAGGAGGCGCGCGCACCGATCGTCTCCTTCGAGATTCCCGGCCTGCATCCGCACGACATCTGCCAGGTGCTCGATGCGCACCAGCTCGCGCTGCGCGGCGGCCACCATTGCGCCCAGCCGCTGCTGGCCGCGCTCGGCGCCGAGGTTTGCACGCGCGCCAGCATCGCGCTCTACAACGACGAGGCCGACATCGCGGCGCTGCTCGATGGATTGGGCTTCGTGCTGCGGGAACTGGCATGAACGACAGCAGCGCGCTCTACCAGGAAGCCATCAAGCAGTTCGCCCAGGCCGCGCACGGCCACGGACGGCTGGAAGCGGCCGATGGCGAGGCCAGGCTGGATAATCCCTTGTGCGGCGACCGCGTTCGCATGCAGGTGGCCTTTGCCTCCGGCCGCATCACGGCAGTAGCCCATGAAACCAAGGGCTGCCTGCTGTGCCGGGCCGCGGCGTCGGTGATCGGCGCCCGCGCGGTCGGGCAGGATGAAGCGGCCATCGAGTCGGTTGCCACCGCCCTCGAAAGCATGCTGAAGAATAAGGCCCCAGTTCCCGCCGGCTGGCCCGAACTGTCGATGTTCGAGCCGGCACGCGCCTACCCGAGCCGGCACCGCTGTGTCCTGCTGCCGTTTCGTGCGCTGCTGGCGGCGCTGACAGAGAGTCGGCGCTGACGATACAGCGATTCATTGAAGCAGATTGCCCGATACCGATGTTTCCTTAGCGAGATAAAACGTGTCCACAGATGATGATCGCAAACTGGTGCATACGCGGACGATTACCTGCCGCGCCTTCCGCCTGAAGAACGGGTTTCTCGAAATCGAAGCCACGGTGACCGACCTGAAGGGCCAGGAAGTGCCCTTCCGCTCGCGCCCGCCGGTGCGCGCGGGCGAGCACATGCACAGCATGTCGCTGTCGCTGGTGATCGACGACGACTACGTCGTCAGGGACGTCAAGGCGCAGACCCTGAAGGCACCCTGGCCCGTGTGCGGCAGCACCGACGCGGTCTACCGCGGGCTGATCGGGCTGCGCATCAACGACGGCTTTTCGCGCAAGGTGAGGGAGATCCTCGGCGGCGTCCAGGGCTGCACCCATGTTACCGAACTGGTAACGCAGGCCGCCAACACTTATATGCAGGCCTCATGGCCGGACCGCATTTCCCGGCAGATCGCCATCGACCCGGATCCGCGCAACTGGCCGGGAGGCCGCGCACCGGCCTTCGTCGACAAGTGCTACGCGTGGCGTCAGGATGGCGAGGCGATGCGGCAGGAATACCCCGAGTTGATAGAGCCGAAGAAATAGCTTGCACTGAAGTTCGCTCCCGACAGTGCTGGGTTCCGCTTTCGACCAAGAGGAGGCGGTCGAGTAGTTCCCCCTACGTAGGCACTCGATCGGTACTATCATTGAGCATACTGGTACGCTACCTCAGAGTCCCCACAATGAATCAAGTAGTTGCTGAGTATCGACATATTCTGCGAATTTCAATAGTCCAGACAGGCCCATTTGGTAAATAACCGTTCGGTGTAATCACCATGAATTACGACCCTGAGGTGTTCAAGTCTCAATACCCGGTAGTGAAATGGTTTGTTTACCACCTGACTTACTATCGAACCCTATCAAAGGGCTATAGAGAACACCGACTGCAGAATGAGTTCTGGACTTTGACCATTGATGCGCACTTGCTCCGTGCCACTATCAATTGGTGCATGGTGTTCGGTTCGGATCAGTCTAATCCAACCCACTGGAAGCAGTTGGCCATAGCCGAATCAAAGACACTCCATCGAAGTTTTCGTGAAGGACTTTTCAGAACAACTGGCCTTGAGCGAGACACATGGCAACAATACTGGAAAGGCATGATCAATTTTCGTAACAAATACGCGGCGCATCGTGAGCTAGAGTATGCAAGCCCGGTCCCCAACTTTGACACGGCGCTCGCCGTCGCGTACTACTACGACAATTGGGTGAGGGAAGTCATTTTCCCTGACACGTTCGCGGAACCCAGACTGGAGTCGTTCGCGCTATCTTTGCAGAAGTCGGCGGTACCACTAATAGAAAGACTTCTAGTTGCGACCGCACAACCTGCCTAACCCTATGCCGCGGGCACGTTTAGTGAAGCAGTGCTGGCGGGGTTTTTCGTTAGCCATTTCGGGAGAGGAACAATGATGTGTTTCCGGTTGCTGTTCGCGTTTACTTGGGCGCTCATAGCAGCGCCGAGCTTCGGTGCCGATTCCTCAGGGAAGTTCACTGTCCTTGGGATGGGTACTAAGTCATGTGGCGAGGTGGTTGCCGACTTCAAAGAGGATGGTCGTGGCAAGCTCATTAATAGTATTTGGGTTGCTGGACATATCACAGCCGTTAACGAGCGTGTCGTATCCCGTAGCAACGTCGCAGCACGTACTGACCCCGCCGCGTGGGATCTTTGGATCAACAACTTTTGTACGGCAAAACCTTTGGACAGTCTCTCCGATGCAACTACCGCTTTGGTCGGCGAACTCTCAAAAAGACGTAGGTAGGTCATGGTTCAACCCACCAGCCGTACAGGGTCTGCGCGGATTTTTCCATAGGGCGCTGAAGTCCGGTGTGGCCGTCCGCTTTCTGAATGGGGTTACTTTCGCTCAGGGCACCAAGCAGGCAGAATCAAACCGCTATTGAAGGCGTAACCGCGACATGGCGTCGCGGTCCCGCTTGCCGATCCGCTACTTCGTCTTGCTGAAATCCGGCGTGCGCTTTTCCTTGAAGGATGTGATGCCCTCGCGTGCGCTTTCGATGCAGGCCGAGAGGCCGAAGGCCTTGTAGCCGACCTCCAGCGCCTCGGCGAAGCTTTCCGCCGCCGCCGCTTCGAGGATGGCCTGCTCCATGAGATCGATGCATTCGCGGCTCAGCATCTGGCCGCTGGCGGCCCGGGCTTCCACCGGTTCGATGGTTACGGAAACCGGCGCATCGCCGATCGGCACGACGCGCCCCGACAATGCGCGCACGCGCGCCACGGCCATGCCGATCAGCTGCTCGTAGTCGTCGGCCAGCGCGTCGATCACGCCGAGTTCGTGGGCGCGGCCGGCCTTGAGGCGCTCGGCCTGGCGCAGCATGGCGTTGAAGGTCGAGCTGGCATGCGGCCAGCGGCGGTAGGGCACCACCATGGCGCCGATGCCGTGCACGATGCCCAGCGTGACTTCGGGCATCTGGATCCATGCGCGCTTCAGCGCCACGATGCCGTGGCAGCGCGCCGCGAGCTCGAAGCCGCCGCCCAGCGCCATGCCGTTCAGCGCGGCTACCACGGGCTTCTTCATCTGGTCCAGGTGCACCAGCAGGCGCGAGCAGTCGCGCGCGTACTGCTCGGACGCGGGCGCGTCGCCCAGCATGTCGACGAAGCGGCCGATGTCGCCGCCGGCACAGAAGACGCGGGTGCCGTAGCCGGTGATGACGAAGCCGGTGACCTTGGGGTCGTTCTCGAAGCGGCGGATGACGGAGAGGATTTCGTCGTTCATCTCGTCGTGCAGCGCGTTCATGGCTTCGGGACGGCGCAGGGTGATGACCTTGATGCCGTCGAGATCATCGACCAGGATGTGGCGCAGAAAACCCTGGTAGGCATCGAAGGGACGCTGCGGCATGGGCATGCCGGGGCGCTCCTCGCGCAGGCGCATCAGCGCGCGGCCGGTGGTTTGCTCGCCCAGGTTGCGCATGAGGTCGAGCGGGCCGTCCTTGAAACCGAGTGCGAGCCGGCAGCCCAGATCGAGGTCGGCCGGATCGCCGATCTTGCGGTCGACGATGTCCACGCTCTGCGAGAACAGGATGCCGAGCAGGCGTTCGCGCACCGCCTGTGCAGTTTCCCTGGCGACTTCGACGCGCTTGCCGGGCGGCACGGTGACCCAAGTATCGACCGAGCGGAACACAGGCGCCGGGCGATAGTGCTCGCCTTCCATCTCGGCCTGCAGCGTGTTGGTCTCGGTGATGATCGGATTGCCGTGCGCCATGTTGAGCACGAAGAAGGGGCCGGCGTGCACGAACTCGGCGGCGACGCTGTCGACTTCGGCGGCAGTGGCGCGGTCGAGCAGCATCGCCGATTCGTTGCACCAGTTGTCGAAAATGCGGTCGAGCATGAAGCAGGCGACGTCGGCGGTCACCAGCGGCACCTTGCCGGTGGTGCAGAAGACCCAGCGCAGGTACTCGACCACCGCCGGATCGGTCTTCGCCCAGCGGATCACTTCGACCGCCGGATTGCGCCAGGCCGGGGCGAAGAAATGCGTCACCGTGGCCCGCTCCGGGTGCTTCAGCTGCGAGAAGATCTGTTCCGCGGGCAGCGAGCTGGTGTTGGAGGTGATCAGCGCATCGGGGCGGACGACGGCCTCGATCTGCGCGAAGATCTTGCGCTTGAGGGGCAGGTTTTCCGTGGCGGCCTCGATCACCCAGTCGGCATCGGCGATGTCGGCGTAGTCGAGCGTGCCGTAGAGATTGGTGATGACCGCCTTGGCGTCGGCCTCGCTCATCTTGCCGCGCGCCACGGCCTTGCGCGAATACTCGGCGAAGCGCAGCAACGCGGCCTCCACGGCCTTTTGGGAGACGTCGACGAGATACAGCTTCAGGTCCGGCAGCGCGCTCTTGAGGTAATAGCCGATGTCGGGCCCGATGGTGCCCGCTCCGATGATGGCGACGGCGCGGGGCAGGGGGCGGTCAGGAGTGGCAAGCAAGGGGTTGGCGAAGGCTGTGGTCATGGTCGGATCCTGTTTGTGTATGCGGTATACAATCAAATTATCCAACATTATCGGCGATCGCACAATTGCCATGCGACCCTGACGAAACTGGTGGGGATGCGCAGGTTCAGCGGCAAGAGTCGGCAATTCCTGAACCGGTATACATGCGCTCCGACTAGATAGCTGACACACCCATACCAATGACAGCAACCAAATGCCTAAAGACCCAAGAAAACATATAGCCCCTGAACCGGTTGCAATTGGTCATGGCGCAAAGGGGCTGTGAAAAGATCGCGCACTTTGAATCCATGGGTCTGCGCCAGTCGACGGATATACGCCTCCGAATGCGCGTAGCGCAAACTGGGAAGCAGGCGAACATCCTGTTCTTCGAGTGACAACTCCACGGTAAACGCGAAGCAACCCGTCGGCTCAAGCAGGCGACGAACCGATTGAAAGACTGCCGACAGTTCTCCGACATAGATAAAGACATCCGCAGCCAACACCAAGTCTGCGCTGCAGTTCGTTTCAGCCAGAAAGGGCAGCAGATCAGCATGTATCAGATCTCGGTACACTCCTAACTTACGGGCCTGTCCCAGCATCGCCTTGGAAACATCAACTCCATCAATTGAGTCAGCGAGTGGATGGATGAGTTTGCCGCATAAACCGGAGCCACAGCCCAAGTCCAGCACCGCGTGATACCGCCGTGCGGATTGGATCAGAGGCCGGACCAGAGACTCGTGGGCCTGGTACTGCAATTGTTCGACCAAATGCTCTTGGAAATCGGAAGCGTATTCGTCAAACAGGGCTTCCACATACTGGCGGGGTGGATTAGCAGGAGCGCCAGCGCCTCGTACCGAAGCCAAGTAGTAACCATGTAGTTTTGGATCGGCGCCGAGCGATAGGGCCTTCTCAAAGCACCGGGCCGCATCCTCCAAACGATGCAATTTGCGCAATAGACTGCCACGCTCGCTCCACGCCTCCGCCATGTTCGGATTGACTGCCACTGCTCGATCAAAGGCCTCCAATGCCAATTCGACAGAGCCGAGACGCAACTGGCACCGCCCGTAAGTCAACCACAGATCCGGGTGCTGGGGCGCAAGCTTCAAGGCCGGCACCAAGGAATCAACGGCTGCTTGCCATTGCGCCAGCGCTTCATGAGACAGCCCCAGAAAAACCCAGACATCCGCCTGACCGGGATCTGCGGCTGCGGCCTGCTGCAACAATGGGATCGCCTCGCTCCATTGGCTCAGACGAAAATGTGTGATCCCCAGATTGAGCAACACCGATGGGCGGCCCGGCGCCAAAGTGAGCGAAGTCTCAAAGCATAGACGTGCTTGGGCTAAGCGTCCCGCTTCAAAATTCTCGATTCCCTGGGAAAAGTGTTGGCGCGCTTGCTCCAGTTCAGCATCCATTGTTGTTCATCAATGTGTTGGGAAGGTGTTTCACGCCCCAATCATCACCTGAGCAGGTAGATTGGGGTTTCTCCCAAAAAAAGGAAAAACGAGAAACTACCACGAATGGCTGACTGGCGCTAACGGCCATGCGGAGCTATGCATAATCACCAATACCAGACGATGGAGTTCCTCCTCCACAGCAGTCGATCACGACTGCCCATTCCTGTCCTTCTTTACAACTGCATGACCCGTTGTGGGTGTTCGCAGCAGCACGCCGGACCATCAGCGAATTGTCACAGTATCGGTGTCTATTACCATCGATATAAAGCCCACTTTTTGATATCGACAATATGCGGGATGTATGCTCCAATTGCACGCCGCGAATGTTGGTCGCAACTGGCAGTCGATAAGGCTCTCGGGCAGGAGACCTTCAACCGAATAACGATAACTTAAGGAACGGGTCCATGAAATACATCATCGCCGCCATAACTCTCGTCTTATCGAGCAGCGCTGCTCTTGCGCAAAGCGTTGCTCCTCTGACTGCTGGTGTAGTGCTCGTTACGGAAGTCACCCGCAATGTGTCCCTCGGGTCGAACGACAAGAACACGTGGTCAGATTTCACGCCAAGGGAAGTGAAATGGTCCCGCACAGTTCAAGGGGTGGAGGTGCTCGCTGGTTCTACGGCCGGAGTGCTCATTGATACCAGAACGTATCTGCACTACCAAGTCGCGGCCGGTGTTTCCGAGCTAAGCGAAACCATCGAGCAAAGTTCGACACGTGAGGGCCAGACGCTGGAGCCCGGTAGTTCTTGGAAGGCTGATCGAATCTACGCGAACCCATCCGCGTCTTGGTGTCATGACAATAGGTCAAAATATGACTCAAAGTTCGAGGTGGGTCCTCGAGAGCCATACACGCTGATCATCGACGGCAAGGAAACCAAATTGGAGGTCACACCTGTGGTAGAGCGTGGTTGGTGGACCAAGTGCTACAGCGGAAAACGATATACGCGCTTTCTGGTGTCCAAAGACCTCGGCGCGGTAGTATCAATCGAGCACATTGGCTACAACCCACAAGGACAGGCGCATGAAAGCTCGTATCGATTGAACGTCAAGGAAATCAAGAAGCTTTAGAGCCATACGCCGCCAGTGATTCAAGTCTAGGAGCACCAGTGAACCGGATAGTCCCATTTTGCATAGCATTTTTTGTAGCAACTACAGTCCATTCTCAGACCATCGAGCCAGTGAGTCTGACAAATGATGAAGTTGTCGTTCTAGTCAAAGGAAAGTCGCTATCGACCCAAAACACACGCTGGGGCGGTGTGAGCCTTCAATTCAAAGAAGACGGCACTGTCTATGGCAACAACAACGGCGGATCTGACTCTGGAAAGTGGCGAGTGGCGGACGGAAAGCTTTGTCTGGAGTGGCGACGCTGGGACTACGAAGGTTGCGGCGTAGTGCGTCGACAGGGAAATGAGATCCAGCATCTGTGGCCGGATGGCAGAGTGCATTTTGTGTATCGCCCTTAGTAAGGGTAATGAACACGGCTTGATCTGACGGGCGACCCATTTGGGTGCGGGGGATGTCAGTTGTGGGTGAGGTTATCAACCTCGTGCGTCTTGGGCCTTTCAGTCGGGAGTAATCATGCTTCGTACACTTGTCTCATTCTTGTTTTGCCTCTTTCCGGCTCTTGCCTTGGGGCAAGTCCCGTTTCCGCGGTTACCACCGCCGATAGCGGCCTTCTCCTTGGAGGATAAGGATTGGAGTATCGAAGCGACAACGACGCCAAAAAGAGGGCCGCTGTACCATGCGCCGACGCCTACGTCCATTCCCGGCGCACGGGTGATAAGGACGATCGAACTCAAGGTACTTCTCGAAACAAACAAGAACATAGTGGTTGTAGATGTTCTCGAGTCCAAGACTCGAAAATCAATTCCCGGTGCAGTCTGGATGCCTGGAGCCGGTGATGGCCAGTTTTTCGCTGCAGAGACAAGTAGATTCTCCACTGCGTTAGAAAGACTTACCGGCGGTGACAAGACCCGGCCGATCGTTTTTCTATGTCTCAGCTCCGAGTGCTGGCTCTCCTACAACGCAGCTCTGCACGCGCTCGAAGCCGGATATAAAGATGTCATTTGGTATCGTGGCGGTACCAACGCATGGACCGGTGCAAATCTCGAATGGAAGAAACCCGAAAGCGGTAGTTGGTAACCAACTTCACGGCTGCGCAAGAGCCGCGCTGATGCTATTCCCCGGTTGGACATGAATTGCATTTGAGGGACGCAATGAATCGCTGGATTGCTAGTCTGCTAGTGCTGTTAGCCACTTGCGGGGCTCAGTTCTCCGTTCTCGCTGACACACAAGCCGCGTCGAAGCCTGAACTCTTACTGGTGTACTGGAGTTCAAAGGACTGTACTTGGTGCACCTACTGGGAAAGCTCGTGGTCGGGAATGGAAAGTGGCCTGACGAGTTCGGAAGAGTTCAAAAAGCTCACCTACCGAGTAATCAAGAACGCGAGGCTAGCTGATCCATATACCGACGAATACTTTGCATCAGACATAAAGTGGCTCAAAGAACGCATAGACCGTGGTGAGGAAAAAAATCTAGGCCGCCCAGGGTGGGGGTTCTATGTGAATAAGATCCGCGTGGCTACGTTCTATGGCACCAAGAATTGGGACGCAAAGATTCTTCCTGAAATTAAGCGCCTTGTAGCCAGGTATTCGGCCGATGTCCAACCCATCATTCCACCGGATGCCGCGCGATGAAGCCGTGCACCGTCCCTCCACCTCGAACGTCTGCCTTCCCAGGCTGGCTACTTCCGCTTTGGGCACATCGCAGTCAGTGAGGTCACCGAAACCACCTCGGCCCATTGCCCGGCTTCGTCCTCTCGGGCGCGCCATGCAGTGCGCAGTCTACCCGCGAGTTAGGGGCTGCCAGGGACAAGAACGGAGCAGCGAAGCGCCGCCGTGACGGGATCGGGCCACGAGCGCAGCCCGCCCCCCGACCGGCTGTCAGTTGGACATCAGCACGGGCACGGTCATGTGCCGCAGGATGTAGCGCGTGCCGGCGCCGCGGCTGATGAAGGGGAAGCCGATGTGGCCGTGGGCGCCCATGACCAGCAGGTCGGCGTCGCGGTCGGTGACCCGGTTCAGCAGCATGTCCATGATGCCGACGTCCTCCACCACCAGCACTTCCGTACGCGATTTGATGCCGTGGGCGTCAAGATGGCGCGCCACCTCTGCGCAGGATGCCTGGCCATCCTCGTGGCGGGCGGCAAAGGACACGACAACCGCTTCCTTGCAGCCCTCGATCAGGGGCAGGGCGTCGTTGAGCGCATGGGCCGCTTCGCGGCCGTCGTTCCATGCGATCAGCGGATGCTTGCCGACTTCGGGATACGTTCCGATGTAGGGAAGGATCAGCACCGGACGGCCGCAATTGAGGATCACCTCGCTGACCAGATCCTCCGGCACATGGCTCTTGATCCTGTCGTCATGCTGGCCGAGTATCACCAGGTCGGCATGGCGGGCAAGGTCGGTGACGTGGCGCAGCACTTCGGTATCGCTGCCGCGATTGATGTCGCGCCATTCTGCCTTGGGCAGGCCGGCAGCGGCTTTTTCGAATGCAGCCTTGCTGGCGTCGCGGGCTGCGACGTATTCCTGGCTGGGCCACGAGGCGACCACGCCCACTCGTTGCGCCTCGGCCCGCTGCCCGAATACGCCCGTCAGCCGGGCGTGATGCTTGCGTGCAAGCGTTACCGCCAGTTCGAGTCTTGCGGCAGTTCGTTCACCCTGATCCAGATGGACCATCAAGTTCTTCAGCGGCATGATTTTCGACTCCTGTTTTTGGGGAATTATAGACTGGGAAATTTCCTGCGAAGAAGTCCGCGTGCAGCAGACGCTGGCGCTAGGCCGATGGGCGGCTTCCGATGAATCTCGGGTCTTCGAACAAGGAGGCGATTCTGACCTGGCGTACTTCGGGATGGTCCGGTACCAGGTACATGACCGGCGTCAGCATTTCCTCGAAGATCCCCCGCAGGCTGCGCGCGCCGACGCGGTACTCCATCGCGAGGTCGGCGATCTGCTCGAACACCAGTGGCTCGATCGTCAGCTCCACATCGTTGTTTTGCAGCATCTGGCGGTATTGTTTGTAGATCGAGTTTTGTGGTTCGGTCATGATCCTGACCATCATCTCGCGCGACAGCGGCTTGACGTGGGCGACGATCGGCAGGCGGCCGGCGAACTCCTGAATCAGTCCGAACTCGAACAGGTCGGTCGGCTTGACACGCGTGTTGAGACGCTCAAGCAGCTTCGGATTGTCATCGTCCGATGTCGAGATGAAGCCGAAGGAATGGGTCTTGGCGAGAATCTCGTCGATTCCGACGAAGGCCCCGCCGCAGATGAAGAGAATCTGGGTGGTGTCGATGTAGCGCGCGTCCTTGATCTTGACCGGCACGCCCTCCATGATCTTCAACAGCGCATGCTGGACGCCTTCGCCGGAAGTTCCGGGCGCCTGCCCGTGCTTGCTGCTGATGGCCTTGAGCTTGTCGATCTCGTCGATGAAAACGATGCCGCGCTGGGCCCGCCCGATGTCGCCCTCGGCCTTGTCGATGAGCCGCTGCAGAATCGCCTCGATTTCTTCGTTCACGTATTCGCTCTGCGCCAGCGAAGTGGCGTTGGCTGTGACGAAGGGTACCTGCAGCACCCGGGAAAGCGTCTCGCACAGCAGCGTCTTGCCGGTGCCGGTGGGACCGATCAGGAGAACATTGCTCTTGACGATTTCCACCTTGGCGGGCGCGGCGAGTTCGATCTTCCGGTAATGGGTGTAGACGGCGACAGCCAGCTGGCGCTTTGCCTCGTCCTGGCCTATGACGTGCTGGTCAAGAAATTTGACGATCTGGCTCGGGGTCATGATGAAGTTCTGGCTTCAATGATTGAGATGGGTCCAGACGCCAGATTACCAGCATGAATCGAAATTCTGCGCGCCCGTTTCAACCAGGCGGGCTCTTTACTGCCAGCAGTTCGCGCAGCCGCGTCTTCAGCACCTTGCCGGTATTGTTCTTCGGCAGCGAATCTACCACGACATAGCGCTTGGGCCGCTTGAAGCGGGCGATGTTATCGAGGCAGAGGTCATCGAGTTCGGTGCCGTCGGGCGCATGCCCGCGCGGGACGATGAAGGCGATCACGATCTCGCCCCATTCGGGGTCGGCCTGGCCCACCACTGAAACCTCGCTGACCGCCGGATGGCGCAGCAGCACTTCCTCGACTTCGCGCGGATAGATGTTGGAGCCGCCGGAGATGATCACATCCTTGCTACGGTCTTTCAGCGTGAGGAAGCCGTCTTCGTCCAGGCTGCCGACGTCGCCCGTGTGCAGCCAGCCGTTGCGCAGGGTTTCGGCAGTGGCGCCGGGATTGTTCCAGTAGCCGGCCATGACCGTGTCGCCGCGCACCAGGATTTCGCCGATCTCGCCCGCGGGCAGGGGCCGGTCGTCGGCGTCGGCGACCCTGACCTCGACCCCGGTGAAGGCATGGCCGACGGAGGCCAGGCGCTGCTCGTAGCGCGGGTGCGCGGTGTCGGCGTGCAGGGTCTTGTCGAGGCAGGTGATGGTCATCGGCGATTCGCCCTGGCCGTAAATCTGTGCCAGCTTGAAGCCGAAGCGCTGCAGCGCCGCCTTGCAGTCGGCCACGTACATCGGTCCGCCGCCGTAGATGATGGTCTTGAGTCCGGTGGTGTCGGCCTCGCCGGGGTGCTCGACCAGACGCTTGACCATGGTCGGTGCCGCGAACAGGCTGACGCCGCGGTGCGCCTGCAGCAGCGCGTAAATTTCGGCGGGATCGAAACCGCCCGATTCGGGCACCACATTGAGGCCGGCGCGGGCGACGTGGGGCAGCATGTAGAAGCCCGAGCCGTGCGACATCGGCGCGGCGTGGAGAATGGCGTCGCCCGGTGCGATGCTGTCGACGTCGGACAAATAGTTGAGGATCGCCGCCATCAGGTTGCGCATGGTCAGGGTCACGCCCTTGGGCCGGCCGGTGGTGCCGCTGGTATAGAACAGCCAGGCCGCATCGTCTGTCGTGCGCGGCGCGATAGGTATCGCGGTCGCGGCAAAAAGCTCCGCGTAATCTCGGCCGTCGACGTCGATCACCTGTTCCAGACCGGCGCCGGCGAGCGGGGTGAGTGCGGAGTACAAGTCGGCAGTGGCAAAGCACAGGCGGGCGCCGCTGTCGGCCAGGATGAATTCCAGTTCCTTCGGGTGCAGCTTGGCGTTGATCGGCACGACGACCAGCCCCGCGTGCCAGCAGGCGAACATCAGCTCGACGTACTGCGGGCAGTTTTTCATCACCAGGCCGACGCGATCGTTGGCTTGCAGCCGCTCCGCCAGGCCGGCGGCAAGGTGGCCCACGCGCGCGGCCAGTTCGGCATAGCTTGCCAGCAGGCGCTGTCCATGGGCCAGTGCGGGCCGCTGCGGGTAAGTCTGCGCGGCGCGGGCGAGGAGATGGGCGACGTTGACGCTCATGGTGAGGAACGCGGTGCGCTCGGCGTCACGAGCGTTTTACAGAACACGAGGAAATAGAGCATGAACGCGGCGGCCCAAAGCGCGGCGGCGAGCGCGACCACTGCATTGCCCAGGCCATGGACGGTGGCTGCCAAGCGCAGCAGGGCGGCAACGAACATCAGCGCGTAGGCAACCAGCATGGCAGGCGGTACTACCAGCGGGCGCCCGGTGTGGCGCAGGCTGACGCGGGTCATCAGTCCCAGCATCATCAGACCGAGGCTGCCGACCGTGAAGGCATGCAGCCACGCGGCTTCGGGAACGATGCCGGTCAGCTCGGCGGCGGCCTTGAGGGCGAAGGCCAGCACCAGCCAGGCGAAGCCCAGATGCATGACCAGCACCAGCGGCACGTCGGCCACGCGCCAGCCTTGCCAGCGCGCACATCGCCAGCCGTACAGCAGCGCGCAGGCCAGGGCCGCGCAGCCGGTCCATGGCGCCGGAGCGGCGGCCAGGTCAAGCACGGCGAGCAGGAGCAGCGTGGCGACGGCGGCAATCTCCAGCGTCATGTTGAACGGCGCCGGTTCGCCGCGGCCTTTTTCGCGCAGGGCGTTGCCGGTGAAAATCGGTGTCAGCACGCCACCCTTGAGGACATACAGCACGACGATTGCATAGACGGCGAGGCGCAGTGCGAGCCAGGCTTCGGTGTCGTTCGCCGTGAGCAGGCCATGGTGATAGATCAGGTTGGCGGCGAACAACGCGAACAGAATGGGCAGCAGCAGCAGGTAGAGCCGGTTGGCGGCACGCAGCAACTGCGGTGCGAGCATGATGAACATGGTGGGGAAGAGCAGGCAGTCGACCAGTGCCGGCAGCAGCGCCGGCAGCCAGGGCGAGGCCCAGAACGCGATGCGTCCGAGGAGCCACAGCGCGACCAGCAGGACCAGCCGGCGCCCGAGGATTTCCTCGGTGCCTGCCCAGCTTGGCAGCGCCGTCAACACGATGCCCGTGATGATCGCGGCCGAGAAGCCGAAGATGAACTCGTGGCCGTGTTGCAGTTTAAGCAGCTGGCCCGAGGGCAGGCTCCATAATCCGAGAAATGCCCCGAGCCAGACCGCGACCAGCAGCGGCGCATAGAGCGCACCGAGAAAATAGAAGGGCCGGAAGGCACTGGCCCATAGTAGCGATGAGGTCAAGGTTTGGTTCATCGATGGAAGGGAGAGGCAGAATTATGCGGTATGGAGCTCGCTTTGCATTGCTGCCTTTGCAGATCGCCACGTTGCCGCAGGCCTTGGCCGTGGCGCTTCTCAAGCTTGGAGTTCGTGGTCGGCTTTGCGCCAGAAAGCGGACACACTGCCGGCGTCTACCTGCATACTCTCAACTATTCTTATACAAATTCGGGGCGTGCAACGAATTGGCCAATAGCGATTCCCATATCATGTGCGAACTGCACAGCCATTATCGGGGGCGAAGCCATCATCCCTGCACGGGCCAAGGCCAGCGAAACATCGAGACGTCCGGGATGGACTCGATCCCGACCCTATAATGCGCTCCGTGAAAGTGGGTGACCTTGATCGGACTGTCGGTAGCGATCCGGAAGACCGAGCCTGCTGCGCGCAATCGAATGCCACTTATGACCATCAATTCTGAAAACTTCGGCAACCGCTTCGAAATTCTTCAGGAATTGGGCAAAGGCGCCAATGGCGAGGTACATCTCGCGTTCGACAACTTTTTACAGCGACAGGTCGCGATCAAGATTATCCGCAGGAAGGAATCCGGCGATCCGGAAGCCGACCGGCAAAACCGCAACATGTGGCTCAATGAAACGCGCCTGGCAGGAAAGCTCCTGCACCCTTTCATTGTTCAGGTCATGGAAGCCGGCAGCACCGATGACTTCGATTACCTGATCATGGAGTACCTTGCCGGCGGTACCCTGAAACAATTCACCGCTCCGGGGAAACTGTTGCCGCTCGATCGGGTGATCGACATCCTTTACAAGGTTTGCAACGCCCTGGACTATGCGAACAAGCTAGGGGTTCTGCACCGGGACATCAAACCGGAAAATATTCTGGTGGGAGAAGACAACGCGATAAAAATTTCGGACTTCGGGGCTGCCTACTGTAACGATGCCGAATTTACGCAAGTGCTCTTCGTCGGATCGCTGGCCTTCATGCCTCCTGAGCTGTTCAGGAAGGAAACCCCGACGCTCAAGTCCGATATCTATGCGGTCGGGGTCATGGCCTATCAGCTGCTGACGGGAATGCTGCCATTCACTGCAGATTCCCACGAAGGGCTCATTTACGAAAAGCTGAACCAGGACGCGGTGCCCATGGACAGGCGCCGGCACGATATTCCTGCGTCGCTCCGCTTCGCGGTACACCGTGCCATGCACCGCGACGTGGCGGTCCGTTACGACACCTGGAAAGACTTTTGTGATGACCTGGCCATCGCATTGCCGCTGGTGCCCAGACCGGAAGAGGCCAATTTCGACAGTGCGCATTTCAATGTGCTGCGCTGCCTGCCGTTTTTCGCCGGGTTTTCGGATATTGAATTGTGGGAGACCGTCGGCATCAGCCACTGGCAAAAGAAGGAACCGGGCGAAATCATTGTGGAAGAGGATTTCGTCGGCAAGAGTCTGTTCGTCATTACCAGCGGTGATGCCCAGGTTACCAGGAAGGGAGTCGTCATCAACAAAATGTGCGCCGGCGAATGCTTTGGCGAAATGACCTATCTCGATGAAAATCAGTTCGTGCGCTCGGCCACGGTCACGGCCGGTTCGTCGATGAGCATGATTGAAATTGAGGGTGAATCGTTGCGCCAGGCCTCAGGCGGTCTACAGGCGCGCTTTTCCAACGCATTCCTCAGGGTGATGATCAGTCGCCTGAGGAAAGCCGATGAGCGATTCATTTCAGTCGCCGGATTCAATGTCTAGCCCGGCCTTCACAAGAGGATGGCTGGAAAAGTTGGCAAGCGTGTTTGCCTGTGCTTTTTTCGGCTGCCTGCTGCAGGTTTCCTCGCTGGGAGCCAGGATCGATTTGGCATTACTGGACACCACGACCAATGTCCTGAGGGAATACTTTCCCGTTGCGGTAAGCAATGAGGTCGTCGTCGTTGGCATCGATGAAGCAAGCGCTGCCCGGTATCCTGAACCACTGACCCTTTGGCATCGCTATGTTGGCGAGTTCCTGCGCGCCGCTGCCGCCGGAAAAGCCACCGCGGTCGGGCTCGATCTGGTACTGCCGGATCATTCGTACAACGAAGTCTTGCCGGGCAGCGACGAGGCGCTGATGATGGGCATTTTGGCGGCAAAGAAGGAAATTCCGGTCGTGCTGGCGCTTACCGTCGAGGCATCCGGCAAGCAGCGCGGCCTTTTCCGGAAATTCCAGCTGGTTGCCGGAGAAGATGGAACCGGTCTGGCACTGTTCCCCCGAGACGCGGATCACGTTGTCAGGCGCTTCGATGAACGAATCGGAGAAAACGCTTCGGTCGTTCCGACGATGGTCGGTCAATTAAGCCGGCAGTTGGGCAAAGATCCGGAACCGGGAATCATCGATTTCTCCCGTGGCGCCCCATTCACATATATCCCGATACATGAAGTACTCGCCACGCTCCAGGCTGGCGACGACGTGAGGCTGGGGCAAATGTTCGCAGGGAGACCCGTGCTGCTTGGTTCGGTGCTTCCCTCCAGCGATGCCATCCTTCAACCAGTGAACCTCGCATCGTGGGAGGACAACGGCAATCTTGCGCCGGGCGTCCTGATTCACGCCCAGGCGCTGCGCAGCATTCTGAATCACGGCTTGATCAAGGATGTACCCCTCTGGCTTGTCGCTGCTTTGATCTTGTCGGTATCGACAGGGTGGCTCGCAGGCTTGCGGCCCGTTCTGGCGGGCGGGGTCCTGGCTGTCATGCTTGGCGGTGCCTTTGTCGGCTCCGCCTGGCTTTTTCGACGAGGCTGGTATCTGCCTCTCAGTGGCGTGTATGCGGCCATCTGCATCGGGCTGATCGGGCCGCTTGCTCGTGATGCCTTGAACAAGCTGAAGGAACGCTTGTTCCTGAAACGGTCATTTTCGGGATCCGTAAGCCCGGTGGTCATGCACGAGATTTTGTCGGGGAAACTCTCCCCTGGCCTGGGGGGCGAGCGGAAATATGTGTGCGTACTCTTTGCCGATATTCGCGGGTTCACGACTTTGAGCGAGTCACTTCCGCCAGAAGCGGTGATTACCCTGCTCAATCGTTATTTCGATCGGGTAGTGGATCAGATTCACCATCAGGAAGGTGCGGTGGTCTGCTTCATGGGCGACGGCATCATGGCGATTTTCGGCGCCCCCAAGCGTTTGCACAATCCTTGTGAATCGGCACTTCTGGCCGCCAAGGGGATGCAGCGTGAAGTGGTCAAGCTGAATGAAGCTTTGGTGCAGGAGGGAGCCGCCCCGATCCAGATCGGTGTCGGACTCCATGCCGGGGATGCGGTGATTGGTCAGGTAGGCTCATCGGGCAGACATGACTACACCGCGATAGGCGACGTTACCAATGTAGCTTCCCGCCTTGAAGGACTGACAAAAGATGTCGGATTCGAGATAGTCTGCTCCAAGGATGTCGTCGATGCACTCGAGTCGAACAGTGACCTGATTTCGGTCGGGCCGCAATCAATAAAAGGTCATACGCCGGTACATGCATACGGGTGGAGACCACGTTAGAGGCTAACCCTTGGATGGAGATCAGCATGCGAACAGACTGGCGGGCTTTCAGCAAGCTTTATGGTGCGGTCCTGTTGCTGGGTTATTGCATCGCGTCCAGCGCGGCGGGAGATCCCGCTGTGGCGATGGTCACTGATCTTGAGGGGAAGGCGGTCGTGCTGGACGATTTCCGGAAGCCCGCGGTTTCGATTCTTTCCGAGATTCGACAGGACGCCCGCGTACAGGTCGATGCCGGCGCGCGGCTGGTCGCGGTCTATTTGAGCTCGGGCCAAACCTACGAAATGAAGGGGCCCTCGGTCGTGCTGTTCCGCCTGCAGCAACCCGAGTCGCTGTCGGGCGACAAGCCCCAAGCCCGCGGCAATGCCTTGTCCAAGGGAGGCAAGGACATTCGCATCAAGCCCGTCGTGGTGGCCCAGGCTGCGCTGGTAATGCGCTCCGTCAAACCGAGCCTGAAGCTCAAGTTGCTCAATCCATTGGGCAACAAGACTCTTGAAGAGCGTCCGGTATTCGCCTGGAAAGGTCTTGCACCAGACCTCCAGTATCGCTTCCGCTTGCTCGATGAAACCGGCAAATCGCTGTATGAGGTGACCGTGGAAGACACCTCGCTGCAGTTGCCGCAGCAGGTTCAATTGAAGGAAGCCGCCACCTATACGTGGGTGGTCTCGACGCAACATCCGGACGGGTCGGTGTTCTCGAATGCCAGTGATTTCAGCCTGGTGTCGGCAGACCTGCGGCGGCAGGTCGAATCGCTGCGTCCCGCCGACAATTCGCCGTTCTCCGAGCGCGTCGCGTTTGCCGCCTGGTTGGAAGAGATGGCGCTGCGCGATGAAGCACGCAAGTACTGGAAAGCTGCCGCGGCCGAACGGCAGGATGATCCCCGGCTGAAGGTAATGGCAGGCGAATAATCCGTTGCTTGCGCAGCGGTCAATCGGTCGACCGTTGTTCGCCGCGAACGCCGAAAGCGAATCGCCCCGGAACCAGCAGACGCTCCGAAGGCTTGATCTTGGGCAAGCTGAGGAGGTGTCATGAACACCAGGCGGTACGCGGAAACATTCAAGACAGAAGCAGTCAAGGCAGGTCACGGGGCGAGGCCGCTCGGACGTCGAAGAGCGCGTCAGGCAGCCTTTGCTGTCACGTCCGGCGGCTGATCGAAGGCCACCATCAGTTCCTTGTGCTTGGCCTGCGCTTGAGCGATGGAGCGTTCCTTGACCGGGCCGTAGCCGCGGATGGTCTCCGGGATGCGGGCCAGCGCTACGGCCGTATCGAGCCGGCTGTGATCGAGCTTGTCGAGGATGTGTGCGACGGTGCGCTCGTAGTCGGCGATCAGTTCGCGTTCCTGCCTGCGTTCGGCAATCGGACCGAAGGGGTTGAGCGCCGTGCCGCGCAGGAACTTGAAGCCGGCGAGCAACTTCATGGCCGGCATCAGCCACGGGCCGAAACGAATTTTCCTGGGCTCGTCGCCGGGTTTGGCGCCGCGGCTCCAGGGCAGGGTGATGTGGAAGTTGAGGCGGTAGCCGCCTTCGAAGCTGGCTGCCAGCGTGCGCTGGAATTCCGGGTCGATGAATAGCCGCGCGACTTCATATTCGTCCTTGTAGGCCAGCAGCTTGAAGTAATTGCGGGCCACGGCTTCGGTCAACGCCGTTGCCTGCCCGCGAAGCGGAATTACAGGTACGCAGAGCGAGCCAGCGCCAACTTTCAATGCCTGCTGCTCCCTTACCCGCTCGACCAGGGCGACGTAGCGACCGGCGTAGGCGGCATCCTGATAGGCCGTCAGGTAGTCGCGGCGACGTTCGATTGCCTCGTCGAGATTGGCGGACAGCCGGTGTGTCGGTGCGCCGGTTTCGCCCGAGGCGGCCAGTGCTTCGACGCCTGCCGGATCGAGGGCCGTGCGCCGGCCCCAGGCGAAGGCACGCTGATTCTCTTCGATGCTGGCACCATTGAGTTCGATGGCGCGCAGCAGGGCTGCGGACGATAGCGGCAACAAGCCTCGCTGGAAGGCATAGCCGAGCATGAAGATATTGGTGGCCATCGCATTTCCCATCAGGCGCATGGCCAGCCGGCTGGCGTCGATGAAGGTCGCCGCAGCGGCGCCCACGGCATCGATCACCGACTGCTCCATGGCGCCCTCCGGAAAGGCGCGATCGGGGTTGCGCATGAATTCGCCGGTGATGGTTTGTGCGGTGTTCACGACGGCTTGCGTGGTGCCGGTGGCGGTTTTGGAAAGGGCATCGTCGCTGACCGCGACGACAATATCGCAGCCGAGCAGGAGCATGGCCTCGCCGGTGGCAATCCGCACCGAATGCAGCTGGCTCTGCCGTTCAGCGATGCGTATGTGGGACATCACGGCGCCGCCTTTCTGCGCCAGGCCGGTCATGTCGAGCACGGTGACGCCCTTGCCTTCGAGATGCGCGGCCATGCCGAGCAGGGCGCCGACGGTCACCACGCCGGTGCCGCCGACGCCGGTCACCAGGATGCCACAGGGTTGCGCCAGACTGGCGGGCGCAGGCTCGGGCAGGTCGGCGAAGTCGGCGGCCGCCGACTGCAGGGCGCGTCCGCGGCGCACCGTGCCGCCATGCACGGTGACGATGCTGGGGCAGAAGCCGTTGACGCAGGAATAGTCCTTGTTGCAGGAAGACTGGTCGATGGCGCGCTTGCGGCCGAATTCCGTTTCGACCGGAATCACGGCGAGGCAGTTGGACTTGATGCTGCAGTCGCCGCAGCCTTCGCAGACCATTTCGTTGATGAAAACGCGTACCGCAGGATCGGGAAAGAGGCCGCGCTTGCGCCGGCGACGCTTCTCTGCGGCGCAGGTCTGGTCGTAGATCAGGGCGGTGACGCCCGGGGTATCGCGCAGTTCGCGTTGCGTGGCTTCAAGCTCGTCGCGGTGGCGAATCTGGATGCCGGGCGCGAAGTCGGTGACTTTCTCGTACTTCTCCGGCTCGTCGGACATCACGATGATCCGCTTGACATCCTCCGCCGCGAGTTGCCGCGTCAGTTGCGGCACCGTCAGCGTGCCGTCCAGCGGCTGGCCGCCGGTCATGGCGACGGCATCGTTGTAGAGGATCTTGTAGGTGATGTTGATCTTTCCGGCGACCGCGGCGCGGATCGCCAGCACGCCGGAATGGAAGTAGGTGCCATCGCCCAGGTTGGCGAATACGTGCAGCGTGCCGCTGTGCCCCGACACACCCAGCCATGCAGCGCCTTCGCCGCCCATCTGGGAAATGGTGACGGTGTTGCGATCCATCGCCACCGCCATCAGGTGGCAGCCGACGCCACCCAGGGCGCAACTGCCTTCCGGAACCTTGGTCGATTGGTTGTGCGGGCAGCCGGGGCAGAACCATGGCATGCGCAGCAGTGCCACGCGCGGCCTCGACAAGACCCTGGCCTTCTCGTCGAGGAAGGCAATGTAGCCGGTGATGCGCTCCGAGGTATGGAAGCGGGCGATACGCGCTGCGATGGCGCGCGCGACGATGGCCGGCGTCAGCTCGGCAGTGGGCGGCAACAGCCAGCGATTCACCGGCACCGGCCATTCGCCGGATTCGTCGTACTTGCCGATGACGCGCGGGCGCACATCTTCGCGCCAGTTGTAGAGCATTTCCTTCAACTGGTATTCGATGATCTGGCGCTTCTCCTCGACGACCAGGATTTCCTCCAGGCCTTCGGCGAAATGGCGCACCGAGTCTGCCTCCAGCGGCCAGGGCATGCCGACCTTGAACAGGCGCAGGCCTATGTCCGCGGCGTAGGCTTCGTCGATGCCGAGATCGTCGAGCGCCTGGCGCACGTCGAGATAGGCCTTGCCGCAGGCGATGATGCCGAGGCGCGGGCGCGGGCTGTCGAAAATGATGCGGTTCAGCCGATTGACGCGGGCATAGGCAATCGCGGCATAAACCTTGAACTCCTGCAGGCGATGTTCCTGCGCCAGTTGCGGGTCGGGCCAGCGGATATGCACGCCGTCCTCCGGCAGACGGAAATCGTCGGGAATGACTATCTTCAGCCGCTCGGCGTCGAGTTCCACGGTGGCCGAACTCTCCGCGGTGTCCGAGGTGACCTTCATCGCCACCCAGCAGCCCGAATAGCGCGACATGGCCCAGCCGTGGAGGCCGAAGTCGAGATACTCCTGCAGGTCGGCCGGCGCCAGCACCGGAATGCCGCAGGCCGAGAACATGTGTTCGCTCTGGTGCGCGACGGCCGAGGAGCGGGCCGAGGGATCGTCGCCGGCGATCAGCAGCACGCCGCCATGCTTGGCGCTGCCGGCGTGGTTGGCATGCTTGAAGACGTCGCCGCAACGGTCGACGCCCGGCCCCTTGCCGTACCACATCGAAAAGATGCCGTCGAACTTTGGCTGCGGAAAGAAATGCAGTTGCTGCGTGCCCCAAATGGCGGTGGCCGCGATGTCTTCGTTGACCCCCGGCTGGAACTTGATTTCGTGTTCCCGGAGGAAGGGTTGCGCCGCATGCAGGGCCGTGTCCAGTCCGCCCAGCGGCGAGCCGCGATAGCCGGAAATGTAGCCGGCGGTATGCAGGCCGGCGCCGCGGTCGATGGCATGCTGCAGCATGGGCAGGCGCGCCAAGGCCTGCATGCCGGTGAGGAACACGCGACCGTGCTCGATCCGGTATTTGTCTTCGAGTGAAACGTTTGCGAGATTCATCTGCTCTTCCCTTGGTGCTGGTGCGCGCGAGTTTGCGAAACACTTCGCGCCGTCCGTCACAGGTGCGATCCGTGCCGGATCGCAACGCGCGTCATCCTGCGCGGTGGCGGGATGGTCGGGAACTGTGCGTGGTGGTGCACCACCACGTTCTGTAGCGGGTCGAGATTCTGAAGGAGGGGGTCATGATCGGGCTGCCATGATGGCGACGCGAGGATTCTGGCGCTGGCCGCTTGGGCCGGGCTCTATCCCGGAGGATCGAGCCCGGCCTTTGCGGACAAGGCGGTCAGTCCTTCACCAGCGAGAACTTGCCGTCCTTGACGGTGATCAGCGCACGGCCACGATGGTCATAGCCGGCGTGATCGGTCGCGGTCATGGTCACCACGCCTTGCGAAGTGATCATGTCCTTGGTGGTCTCCAGTGCGTCGCGCAGCGCCGTGCGAAACTCCGGGGTGCCTGGCTTGCCTTTCTTGGCGGCCTCCGGGATGGCGCGGGTCAACAGCAGCCCGGCGTCGTAGGTACCGGCGGCGAATATCGGTGGGCGGGCTCCAACCAGTTTCTCGTAGCCATTGACGAAGTCGAGGGTCACCTTCTTCGTCACAAAACTGTCGGGTATTTCGTCGGGCACAGCCAGGAGGGGACCAACTATCAGCGCCCCCTCGACCTTCTTGCCGCCGATCTTGATGAAGGCCCCTGAAGCCGCGCCATGAGTCTGGAAAATGGGACCCTTGTAGCCGGAATCGACCAGTTGTGAATGCGGCAGAGCAGCGTCGGCGGCAACGCCGGCGACCATGATGGCATCCGGCTTGGCAGCGATCAGCTTGAGCGCCTGTGCGGTAACGCTGGTGTCCTGCTGGTTGTAACGTTCGTTGGCGACGATCTGGATGCCGGCCTTCTGCGCCATGGGGGCGAAGGTCTTGTACCAGTTCTCGCCGTAGGGATCGTTGCGACCGATGAAGCCTACGGTCTTGACGCCGCGCTTGGTCATGGCGACCACCAGGCCTTCACTGATCACGTCGTCGTTGGGATGGGTCTTGAACACCCAGCGCTTTTTGTCGTCCATCGGCAGCACGGCGGCCGAGGTGCCCACAGGCGCCAGCATGGGTGTTTGCGCCTCGGCCATAACCTGCAGCACGCCCATGGAATTTGGCGAGCCGGATGGGCCGATCAGGGCGTCGATCTTGTGCTCGCCGAGCAGTTTCTTGGTTATCTGCACGCTCTGTGTCGGATCGCTGGCGTCATCGAAGACCAGGTACTCAATGCTGTACTCGCCCATCTTCTTCGGCAGCAGGGCGACCGCGTTCTTCTGTGGAATACCGATGAAGGCGGTTGGCCCCGTCGACGACGCGATGACGCCGATTTTTACCTGCGCTTGCACCGACATCGACGCGGCCAATGCCAGCCCGCTCAGGGCCAGTAAAAGTTTTCTTGCTTGCATGGTGTCTCCTCCTCGATTGATGTTGTATGAAACTGTGTGCGGCGAATTGCATGCGATGGATTGTGCGCTTCAGCCTGCGATGATGCCCTGATTCTTCAGGCGCGCACAATCTGCCGCAGTGAATCCTGCTTCCTCAAGTATTTTCATGGTGTCCTGCCCGTACTTGGCGGGAAAGCTCAGTTCGGTCGCCACACCCGGAACATCCACCGCCATCGGTTGCATGCGTATCGTCTTGCCGGTGGGCGCCCGCGTGGTCGTCAGCCGGCTGCTGACGGCCGGCATTTCACGCACTGCCGGAATGTCGTGGATCGGTGCATGGGGAATGGTCGCCTTGCGGAACTCCGTGGCAATGTCGGCGGTGGCGATGCGGCGAGTTACCGCCGCCATGTCGCGGTGGATCGCCTCGCGCTCCTGGTGGCGGCCTTCGTTGGTGACGCGCACGGCATTCGCCACCGGCGCGAAGCAGGGGATTTCGGTCAGGCGCCGCCATTGCACGTCGCTGCCGATGGCCATGTAGATGAAGCCGTCGGACGTGGGATAGACATTGGTCGGGATGAACTTGCGATGCTCATTGCCGCAGCGGGTGATTTCTGACGGATCGCAGTCGAAGTCGAGCAGGGGCAGGGTGGTGATCAGCCACGATGCGGCCGCCTGCAGCATCGACACATCGATGCGGCTGCCCTTGCCGGTTTCGGCGCGCTCCAGCAGCGCCATCATGACGCCGGCGTAGACCTCGTCGCCGGCCTTGAGGTCGATCAGCGGCACGCCGGAGAGCGTCGGCGGACCGTCGGCGGGCCCCGTCAGTTCCATGTAGCCGGCCATCGCCTGTATCACCGGGTCATAGCCGGGCGCATCCGGGTACTCGGGCCCCATGGCCGAGATGCCTGCCCAGATCAGGTCCGGCTTCACCGCCGAAAGGCTCTCGTAGTCGATGCCCAGTTGCTTGTAGCGTTTGGGCACGGTGTTGCAGCAGAAGACGTCGACGTCGAGTTCTGTGATCAGCCGTTTCAGCAGTTCCTGGCCCTGCGGGTCCTTCAGGTTGATCGCGATGGCTTCCTTGCCGACGTTCGGTGCGATGAAGTAGCTGCGGCGGTCGTCATCGACGACCTTGCCGCCGATGTAGCGGTTCGGATCGCCGGGCAGGCCTTCGCCGCTTGGGGTCGATTCAATGCGGATCACACGCCAGCCGAGCTGGGCGAAGCGCAAAGTCGCATAGGGCAGCGACAGCGCTTGTTCCATGGAAAGCACGGTGCGGCGTCGCATGCTATTCGGCTCTCCAGGGTTTCCAGTACAGCTTCGGCGTCTGGCCGTGGAGAGCGCGATAGACCTTTTCCGGAGTGAAAGGCAGTTCGAACATGCGCACCCCGGTGGCGTTGGCGATGGCGTTGGCGGTGGCAGCGGCGATGCAGATTGACGGCGCCTCGCCGACCCCCTTGGCGCCCTGCGGTCCTTCGCCGTCCATCGATTCGATGAAGGAGATGTCCATTTCCGGAATCTCGGGCGCCGTCACCAGCTTGTAGTCGCGGAAATTCGGATTCTTCATGACGCCGTTTTCGATCATCAGGTCTTCGGTCAGCGCGTAGCCTTGGCCCATGATCACGCCGCCTTCGATCTGTCCCTCGATGCCGAGCCGGTTCAGCACCCGGCCGACGTCGTGTGCGCCGGTGACCCTGGTCATTCGCACCTGTCCGGTGTCCGTATCGACTTCGACTTCCACCACCTGGGTGCCCCAGGCATAGGCGGCCGAGACGTCGCCCTTGAAGCCCTTGTCCTGATGCACGCTGGGCGGTTCGTAATAGAAGGTGGTCATCACCAGTTCGGCCTTGTCCTGAAAGTGCAGGTTGCGCAGCAGCTTGGACAGTTCGACCACGACTTCACCGCTGGCGGCCTTGATGACGAAGCCGCCGCGCAGGTCGAGGTCGCTCTCGGCCGCTTCGTACTTCTTCGCGGCCACGGCGAGGATCTTTGTCTTGGCCTTCTTCGCCGCGCCGATGGCCGAGTTGCCGGCGATGAAGGTGGTGCGGCTGGCGTGCACGCCCACATCCCACGGCGTGATGGCCGTGTCGTTGTTGACCACCGTGATGGCCGAGATGGGCAGGCCGAGTTCTTCGCAGACCAGTTGCGACAGCACGGTTTCCGAGCCCTGGCCGATTTCCGAGGCGCCGGTGATCAGCGTCACGTTGGCAAAATCGTCCAGCTTGAGGATGGTGCCGCAGCCATCCGACGGGTAGATCTTGGCGCCGCCGCCGACATGCAGCATGGAGGCCATGCCGATGCCGCGCTTTATGTTGCCGGGCTTGCTCCGGTTGGCGGTATTTTCCTTGACCTTGCGCGAGTAGTCGCTGCGCTGCGCCGCCGTGTTGAGGCAGTCCTTGAAGCCGCAGCTCTTGAACGACATGCCCTGGCCGGTGGTCTCGCCGGCGTCCTGGGCGTTCTTCAAGCGGAATTCCAGCGGGTCCATGCCGATCTTTTCGGCCAGCATGTCCATGTGCTGCTCGATGGCAAAGGTGGCCTGCAAGTTGCCGTAGCCGCGGAAGGAACCGGCATAGGGATTGTTGGTATAGACCGCAGCCGTGTGATAGTCGCAGTGCGGCACGCGATAGAGCGAAGAGAAGGTCTGCATCATGACGAAGGGCGTGGTCGCACCCCAGGACGTGTAGGCGCCGTTGTCGTGCAGCGTATGCACCTGGCGGAAGGTCAGCGTGCCGTCCTTCTTGCAGCCGGAGCGCAAGGTCAGCAGCACCGGCTGCCGCGTTGGCGAGGCAAGGAACTCCTCCTCGCGGGTGAACAGCATTTTCACCGGCCGCTTCGCGGCGCGGGCCAGATACAGGCAGATCACCTCGAAGGGATAGATGTCCAGCTTGGAGCCGAAGCCGCCGCCGATCGGCGGCTGGATGATGCGGATGCGGGCCGGATCCATGTTCAGGTATTCGGCGAACTCGCGCTTGTGCAGGAAAGGCACCTGGGTGTTCGAGTACATCAGCAGGTTTCCCGATGCATCGAACTCGGCGATCATGCCCGAGACGCCCATGCAGCAATGGGTGACGTAGTGCAGCTTGAAGGTATCTTCGATCACCACATCGGATTCGGCCTCGCCCTGGATCACGTCGCCATGAACGTAGTCGAAGCGCATGGCGATATTGTCCGGCTTGCCCTTGTGCGCGATCGACATGCCCTGCTTCAAGTGCAGATGGGTACCGTCGGCGCCGTGCGGTTCGGGATGGATCAGCGCCGCACCGGGCTTGATGGCATCTTCGGGATTCGAGATCACCGGCAGGTCTTCGTACTCGACCTTGATCAGCTTCAGCGCGGCTTCGGCGATTTCTTCCGATTCGGCCGCCACGGCCGCGATTTCGTCGCGCTGGCTCCTGACGCGCCCGACTTTCAGCGGGAAGTGGTCCTTGGCGACGCCGATCGGACGCTGATCGGGGATGTCTGCCGCGGTGATCACCACGTGCACGCCGGGCAGGGCCCTGGCGGCGGAGGTGTCGATCGACTTGATCAGGGCGTGGATTCTGCCTGAGCGCAGGATCTTGCCGTAGAGCTGTCCCGACAAGTTGATGTCGTGGATGTAGCGGGTCTTGCCGCTGGCCTTCTCTGGTGCATCCATCTTCTGGATGCGCTTGCCGATCAGCGTTTCGGGCTCGATGATGCGGGCTTTCTTTTCGGCGACGTTCATGATCTTGTC
Organism: Rhodocyclales bacterium; assembly: GCA_026399435.1. Classification (GTDB taxonomy): domain Bacteria; phylum Pseudomonadota; class Gammaproteobacteria; order Burkholderiales; family Rhodocyclaceae; genus Sulfuritalea. The sequence continues at coordinate 18,298 of JAPLQX010000015.1, read as the reverse complement.
CTTGTCCTCACGCGCGGTCGACCGCGACGATGGCGTCGACGATCTTCTTGTAGCCGGTGCAGCGGCACAGATTGCCCTCGATGCCGCGCTTGACGCAGGCCTCATCGGGGTGCGGATGCTTGTGCAGCAGGTGATCGGCCTGCATGATCATGCCCGGGGTGCAGAAGCCGCACTGCACCGCGCCGTGTTCGACGAAGGCATCGCGCAGGGCGTCGGCCTTGCTGTCGTTGGCCAGTCCCTCGATGGTGATGACATTGCGGCCATCGCAGTCGACGGCGAACATCAGGCAGGAATTCAGCGAGCTTCCATCGACCTGGATGGTGCAGGCGCCGCATTCGCCTTCGCCGCAGCCGTACTTGGTGCCGGTGAGGCCGATGACGTCGCGCAGCATGGCGAGGGTATTCATGGTGACGTCCACCGCGACGCGCCGCTTGACGCCGTTCAGGGTGAATTCGATGTCATGCTTGAGCGACATGGCTGAGTATCCTCTTGGTGATGTTGTGGATCATTTCCTTGCGATACCAGGCGGTGGCGCGCACGTCGTCGATCGGCTTGACTTCGTCGCGGGCGACTGCGGCGACCTTGTCGATGGTGGCTGCATCCAGCCGCTGTCCTTCCAGGGCCTGCTCGGTCTGCGAAGCACGAGTCGGCGTTGGCGCCACGGCGCCGAAGGCGACTCTTGCGTTGGACAGGATGCCTTGCTTGAGAGTGCCGCCGACGCCGATCGAAATCGTCGAGATGTCCAGTGCCGGTCGTGTCCCGAGCTTGTAGAAACGCGCGACATGACCCGGCGCCGGCAGCGGGATGCGCACGCAGGTGACCAGTTCGCACAGCGACTTGCGCGTTTTGCCGGGCCCGACGAAAAAGGTCGATAGCGGCATGCAGTGACGGTAGATCTTGCTTTCAGGCATCGAGGCCAGTTCCACGCAGGCGTCGAGCACCAGCAGCGGAATCAGCGTGTCGCCGGCCGGCGAGGCATTGCAGATGTTGCCGCCGATGGTGCCGGCGTTGCGGATCTGGTCGCTGGCGAAGTGGTCGCAGGCCTCGATCAGCACCGGCAGATGTTCCTTCACCAGGGGGTGCTCCATGATTTCCGTAATCGTCGCCAGCGCGCCGATGCGGATTTCCGTGCCTTCGAGCGTGATGCCGGACAGTTGCGGAATGTGGCGGATGTTCATCAGCGTGTGCTTGATCTTGATGCGTCCGGCCTGGCTTTGCGGCGTCAGATCGGTACCGCCGGCGAGTATCGTCACATCGCCGTCCTTGAGACACTCGACCGCCTGATCGAGGCTGGTGGGTGCGAAGTAGTGTTTGAGTTCGGTCATTTGATTCATCCTCAGGGGCGGTTCAGAACCGGATCGGTTCCTGGTAGCGCCCGAAAACATTGACAAGTTCCCTGGTCATCTCGCCGACGCTGGCGTAGGCCTTCACCGCTTCGACCAGGGCCGGCATGACGTTGTGGCCGGCGGCGGCGTCCCCGCGCAGACGGGTCAGCGCGGCATCGACGGCCTTGTTGTCGCGCTCGGCGCGGATGCGCTTGAGGCTGTCGATCTGCACCCGCGCATCGTCTTCGTTGTAGGGGTGGAATTCGACCGGGTGGTCTTCCTCCTGCTCATTCTTGTAGCAGTTGACGGGCCGAGACCTTGGACTGGATGCTGCCTTCGGCCACCATCTTGACGATGCCGCCCTGGGCATCGACCTCGGCCATGATGTCCTCCCTCTTCTTGCGCATCTCGTTGGTCATGGTCTCGACGTAGAAGGAGCCTGCCAGCGGATCGACGGTTTCGGTAAGGCCCATTTCCTCGATCAGCAACTGCATGGTGCGCAGCGAGATGCGTGCCGAGTACTCGGTGGGTATCGTGTAGGCCTCGTCGTAGGAACACAGCGCCATGGTCTGCGTGCCGGATAGCGCCGAGATCAGCGCGTAGTAGGCGCCGCGCACGATGTTGACTTCGGGTTGCTCGAAGGTGAGGCCGCCACCGCCTCCGGCGGCGATCATGCGCAGCCACATCGAGCCCGGTTTCTCGGCGCCGTACTCCTCCTTCATGATCTTGGCCCACAGCCCGCGCCCAGCGCGGAACTTGCACACCTGCTCGAAGATGTTGCCGAAGATGTTGAAGTTGTACGAAAGCCGTCCGGCGAACTCGTCCACCGACAGACCGCGTTTGATCGCGTCGTCGGCATAGGCCTTGGCGATGCAGAAGGCGTAGGCGATTTCCTGTGCGGGTGTCGCCCCCGATTCGCGGATGTGATAGCCGCAGACCGACACCGGGGTGTATTTCGGCGCATGCGTGGCGCAGTACTCGATGGTGTCGCCGACCAGGCGGATCGATGGCTCGACCGGGAAGATCCAGGTGCCGCGGCCGATGAATTCCTTGAGGATGTCGTTCTGCGCCGTGCCGCGCAGTTCCTTAACGTCGTAGCCGCGCTTCTCCGCCATCGCGAGGTACATCGCGATCAGGATCGCGGCGGCGCCGTTGATGGTCAGCGAGACGGTGATCTTCTTCAGGTCGATGCCGTCGAAGGCGATTTCGAAATCGCGCAGCGTGTCGATCGACATGCCGACGCGGCCGATTTCGCCTTCGGCCAGCGGGTCGTCGGAATCGAGGCCGATCTGGGTCGGCAGGTCGAAGGCGACGTTGAGGCCGGTCTGGCCGTTGGCGATCAGGTACTTGAAGCGCTGATTGGTGTCGGCCGGATTGCCGAAGCCGGCGTACTGGCGCATGGTCCACGGCTGCTTGCGGTACATCTCGCGGTGGATGCCGCGCGTGAAGGGGTATTGGCCGGGCTCACCGACCATCGCCATGCCGCCGCTGGCCGCGACATCCTCCGCCGTGTACAGCGGTTTGACTTCGATGCCGGACTCGTTGATCACCTTCTTTATAGCTGGCTTTTTCGGGGCGTTCATTTCACGTTGCTCCGGATGTACTCGGTAATCGCATCCAGCTTGGACCCCGAGGGGAAGATGCCCTTGAAGCCGAGTTCGCGCAGTGCCTCGTGGTCCTGCGCCGGCAGGTTGCCGCCGATCACCCAGAGCTTGTCGGTGAGGCCGTTGGCTTCGAGCAGGGGCTTCAGCTTGCGGCAGAAGGGGATGTGCGAGCCTGCCATCGAAGACAGCGAAATCACGTCGACGTCCTCTTCCAGCGCGATGCGTGTAATCTGTTCCGGCGTCTGGCGCAGGCCGGTGTAGATCACTTCGAAGCCGGCATCCATCATGGCGCGGGCGACGACCTTGGCCCCCTGGTCGTGGCCATCGAGACCGGGTTTGCCGAGCAGGACTTTGATCCTGCGTTGTGATGCCGTCATGACGAGACTTCCTTGGCAATGATGAGTTTCAGTATCTCGCTGGTGCCGCCGCCGATCAGGGTGAAGCGGACATCGCGCAGATAGCGTTGGACCGGATATTCCATGGCGTAACCGTAGGAGGCGAACACCCGCGCGGCCTTGTCGCAGACGGTGGCCGCCGTTTCCGTGGCGAACAATTTCGCCATCGCGGCTTCCTTGTGATAAGGCTTCCCCGCGTCGCGCCGCCATGCCGCGTAATACACCAGGTGGTCGGCTGCTTCGAGTTCGGTGGCCATCTCGGCCAGCTTCATCTGGATCGCCTGATAGCGGTTGATCGCCTTGCCGAACTGCTTGCGTTCCCCGGCATAGCGTACGGCTTCTGCCAGTGCGGCACGTGCCACGCCGAGGCCCATGGCGCCGGTGATGATGCGGATCTCGCCCAGGGTCTTGCGCAGGTGTCCCTCGCCGTCGCCTTCCTCCTTCGACAGGCGATGGCTGTCGGGTACGAAGCACTCGTCGAAGGCGACTTCGGATGTGGGCAGCGCCCAGACACCCATCTTGTGAATCTCGCGGCCGACGGTGATGCCCTTGAAGTGCTTCTCGACGAGGAAGATGGTCAGCTTCTTCTCCTCTCCGGCCTTGGCGAATACGGTGAAGAAATCGGCCACGGGCGCCGAGGTGATCCAGGTCTTCTGGCCGTTGATGACGTAGCCGCCATCGACCTTCTTCGCCGTGGTGGCGATCGAGTCGAGATCGGAACCGGCGTTCGGCTCGGTCATGCAGATCGCGCCGATCTTCTCGCCGCGCAGCGCCGGCTTGAACAGGCGCTCGATGATGTCTTCATTGCCCAACTGGTGGAGGAACTTGGTCCCCATCAGCGACTGCATCGCCACGGCGCCGGCCAGCGACATGGAGCCGCGGGCGATTTCCTGCAGGGCCAGGCAGAACTCGGTCAGCGCCGTGCCGCTGCCGCCGACGTCTTCGGGATAGCGCATGCCGAAGAAGCCGAGGTCGGCCAGCTCCTGGAACAGCGCGCGCGGATAGACCTTGGCTTCGTCCAGCGCCGCCGCCTGCGGCGCAATGCGCTCGTCGCAGAAGCGGGCGAAGGTATCGCGGATCGAGCGCTGGTCTTCGGTCAGTTCGAAGTTCATTGGCCTGCTCCCCCTCCCCAGCCCTCCCCCACGAGGGGGGAGGGAGTCGACGGCGCCGATGCCACATCTCCCTCCCCCCTCGTGGGGGAGGGCTGGGGAGGGGGCGATGGCTGGGGAGGGGGTGCCTTGTTCAATTCCGCCATGATCGTTTCAAGCACCCCATCAATGTTCTCCAGCACTTCGTTGTTCCAGAAGCGTAGTACCCGGAATCCTTCAGCCTGCAGCCACGCATCACGTACGTGGTCTTTCTCGCTGTCCGCATGCTGGCCACCGTCCACTTCGATCACCAGGTGCGCGGAGAAGCAGACGAAATCGAGTACATACGATCCCAGCGGCGTTTGCCGTCGGAAATGAACGCCGAGCTGGTGCGCACGCATCCGGCTCCACAGCTTGCGCTCGGCATCCGTCATGTCGTGGCGGAGTTTGCGGGCGACCTGGGTCAGGGGTATGCGGGTCACCCCCTCCCCAGCCCTCCCCCGTGAAGGGGGAGGGAGAGGTATGGCGGTGGCATGCATGGGGCTTTCCTTGGGTCGAGTCATCTTGTCAGGCGGCCTCGTAGCCGTAGTCGCGCTTGGCAGCTTCCGGAGTGATCACGCCATTGCGGATTTCCTCGGCGAGCAGTTTGCGGTCGCGCTTTTTCGGGTCGCCATAGCCGCCGCCGCCGCTGGCGACCTGATGGTAGGTGGTGCCCATGGGCACGCCGGTGATGAGGTCCTTGTTTTTCGGCACCACGGTCTGGCCGTCGGGGTAATGCAGGCGGATGAAGTTGAGGCCGCCCTCACCGCCGCCGAACAGGCCGAAGGCCGGTTCGAAATCGCCGTCACCGAAGGTCACCAGTTGCGTGTCGTCGGAGCCGATAGTGAAAATCGTTTCGACCCCGAGTCCGCCGCGCCATTCGCCGGCGCCCGCCGAATCGGTCAGCAACTCGTGCTTGATCAGCGTATGCGGCGTTTGCTGCTCGAACATTTCGTAGTCCTGGTCGAGCACACCGCCCGAGGCGTCGATCATGCCGATATGGTCGTAGCCGTCGGTGCCGAGCATGGCGCCGGAGCCGCCCTTGAGGCCCATGAAGCCGATGTCGACGTACTTCTCGTTGTTCTTCGGATCGAGGCCGGTTGTCAGCGAGGCCAGCAGGTTGTTCCAGCCGGCCGTGACGCGGTCGGGCATCACCGGGGCCAGCGCGCGCTGGATGGCATCGGCGTTGGGCGGGCAGAGATGGTTGCCGAAGGTGGTGGCCTTCGGATACGCGGCATTGAGGATGGTGCCGGTCGGAATGATGATCTCGATCGGCTGCACCATGCCCTCGTTGTGCGGGATGTCCGGATTCACCATCTGCAGCAGGGTGAGTATCGTGGCCGAAGCGCTGGAGGTGAAGGTGCCGTTGACGAAGCCGTTGGTCTGCGGGTCGGTGCGCGAGTAGTCGAACTTGATGTGCTTGTCCTTGACCTCGATGTCGACGCGGATGGTGTACTTCGAGCCGACGAAGCGGCCGTCGTAATAGACGTAGCCTTCGCCCGAGTAGTTGCCGTTGGGGATCTTGGCTATCTCGGCTTCCATCATCTTGCGCGTGGCCTCGAACAGCGCCTGCTTGTGCGACTCGTAGCTTGCCACGCCGTATTTCTTCAGCAGTTCCAGCAGGCGGCGTTCGCCGACCGTGCAGGCGCCCATCTCGGCTTTCATGTCGTGCTGCACGATGTCGAGGCGCACGTTGGCGAAGATCAGGCCCCACACGTCCTTGCGCAGCTTGCCGCGCTCGACCACCTTGACCGGCGGGATGCGCAGGGCTTCCTGCCAGACCTCGACGGCGTTCGGGTTGTAGCCGCCGGCGACGTTGCCGCCGATGTCCGCCTGGTGACCCTTGACCGCCGTCCAGGCCACCAGCTTGTCCTCGAAGAACACCGGCTTGAAGGCGGCGACGTCGTTGTTCTGGTTGCCCAGGCTGAACACGTCGTTGTGGAAAATCACGTCGCCGGGATAGATCTCGTCGCCGAAAAATTCCTTGATGTACTTGCACACCGGCGCCAGCGAGAAGGCCAGGATCGGCAGGTTCTCGGTCTGTTCCAGCATGTTGCCGTCGGCGTCGTAGAGCCCGGTGACATAGTCCTTGGCCTCGCAGAGGATCGGCGAGCGAGTGGTCTGCTCCATCGAAATGCTCATCTCGTCGGTGATCGACTTGAAGGTCCGCGCATAGACGGAAAGCAGGATGGGATCGATCTTTTGGGTGCTCATGCCAGTGCCTCCGCGTTTGCCTTGGTGTCCTCGAAGCAGGCCGCGGCAAGATCCTCGCGACCCTTCTGGTAGATGACGAAGGAACCCAGAGTATCGACCGCGCAATCGTAGGAATCGCTGACGAAGATCGCGGTGGTTTCCTGCTCGATCATGGCCGGGCCGATTATGCGGTTGCCAAAATGCATCTTGTGGCCGTCATACACCGGCGTTTCCCGGAAGGTCTTGGTTTCCGGGATGTACATGCTGCGCTTGCCCTTCAGCGCATTGGCGGCGTTCGCGCCCACCCAGTTTTCCTTGCGGTAGGTCGGCTTGTCGGTGATGCCAATGGCCTGGACGCGGACGTTGATGATTTCGATCGGCGTCTTCTCGCCCTCCAGCGAATAGCCGTAGAGCCGGTTGTGCTCGGCATTGAAGGCGGCGGCGATGGCGGCAGTGTCGCGGCTGTCGATCAGCTCGCGCGGCACGCTGAAGGACACCTCGTGGTACTGCTTGATGTAGCGGCAGTCGAACCTGACCTCGTAGCGACGGCGTTCTTCGGCGATGCGCTCCTCGACCAGTTGCCGTGTGCCGTCCGCCGACATTTCGTCGATCATGGCCGCGAGCCGGGGCCAGTCGATGGCTTCGAGGCGGGCGACGAAGGTACGCACGAAGTCGTGCTTCAACTCGCTCATCAGCATGCCGAAGGCGCACAGCACGGACGACTCGCGCGGCACGATCTGCAGCGGGATTTCCAGCTCGCTGCAGATCAGGCAGGAGTGGATCGGGCCGGCGCCGCCGGCGGGAATGAAGGGGAATTCGCGCGGGTCGAAGCCGCGCTTGATGGTGACTTCGCGCACGCCCTGGGCCATGTTGTTGCAGGCCACGCGGTACATGCCGGCGGCCGCCTCTTCGACGGAAAGCCCCATCGGCCTGGCGATGTGTTCCTCGATCGCGGTGCGCGCGGCCGCCGCGTCGAGTTTCATCCTGCCGCCGGCGAAGAAGCCGGGGTCGAGGTAGCCCAGCACGACGTTGGCGTCGGTGGTGGCCGGCAGCCTGCCGCCCTTGCTGTAGCAGGCCGGGCCGGGGTCGGCGCCGGCGCTTTGCGGCCCCATGCGCAGCATGCCGCCTTCGTCCAGCCAGCCGATCGAGCCGCCGCCGGCGCCGATGGTGTGGATGTCGAGCATCGGCAGGGCGATCTTGTGGCGGGCGATTTCGCCGTCGTTCTTGATCATCGGACTGTCCACCGCGACCGAGGCTTCGAAGCTGGTGCCGCCCATGTCGGTGGTGATGCACTTGTTCTGGCCGTGCAGGCGAACGTAGAACAGCCCGGCGCCGGGGCCGCCGGCGGGGCCGGAAAGCAGCGTCAGGGCAGCCTTCTCGCGCGCCAGTTGCGGCGAGATGACGCCGCCGTTGGATTGCATGATGAGCAGCAGGTTCCTGAAGCCGATGCTCTTGAGCCGGCCGACGAGCTGGTCGAGGTAATGGTTGAGCTTGGGACCGACATAGGAGTTGAGCGCCGTGGTGCTCACCCGCTCGTAGAAGCGGATCGACGGCAGCAGGTCGGTGGATACCGACAGGTAGGCGCCGGGCATTTCCTTCTTCACCAGTTCTGCCGCCGCTTTTTCGTGGGCCGGGTTGGCGAAGGAGTTCATGAAGCAGATCGAGACGGCCTGCACCCCTTCCTGCTTGAACAAGTCGATGGCCTCGCGGATCTGCGCCAGGTTGAGCGGCGCGGTCTCGGTCCCGTTGCGGTCGAGGCGGCCGCTGATGCCGGCGCGCAGATAGCGCGGTACCAGGGGTTTGACGTTGGTGTAGCGGTTGTTGTACTGCTCCTCGCGAATGCCACGGCGCATTTCAAGCGCATCGCGTACGCCTTCGGTGGTCAGCAGGGCGCACTTGGCGCCGGTGCCGGTCAGTGTCGCGTTGGTGGTGACGGTGGTGCCATGCACGATGGTGTCGATGGTCGGCGCGAAGGCTTCCAGCGTCATTGACGGGGTCATGCTCGCCGCGATGTCGGTGAGGCCATTGACCACGGCGATCGACGGGTCGGACGGCGTCGACAGCGTCTTGAAGATCGCCGGCTCGGCGTCGTCTCGCGTCACTACGAAGTCGGTGAAGGTGCCGCCGACGTCGATTCCGATCTTTAGCGCCATAAGATGTACTCCATGATTCCTGGCTTGGGGATTAGTGGGGAGAGGCTGTACGCGCGACCATCTGGCGCACGTCTTCCTTGCGAATCTTGCCCAGCGCGGTTCTCGGCAGCTGGTTGACCAACACCACTTCCTTGGGAAGCTTGAAGCGGGCAATGCGTCCTTCCAGCAGTTTCACGACCTGGTCGCCGGTAAGCAGGCTGTTGGCTCGCGGCACCACCACGGCGACCACTATTTCACCCCAGCGGTCGTCGGGCCGGCCGATCACCGAGGCTTCGAGGATGTCGGAGCATTCGATCAGCAGGTTTTCGATCTCGGCCGGATAGATGTTCTCGCCACCGGAGATGATCATTTCCTTGCTGCGGCCATCGACGTAGAGGTAGCCATCCTCATCCTGATGGCCCATGTCGCCGGTGTGGAACCAGCCGTCGATCAGCACCGCTTTCGTGGCCTGCGGCGCATTCCAGTAGCCGATCATGACGTTGTCGCCCTGCACCAGAATCTCGCCGGTGATGCCGGGCTTGACGTCGGTGTCCTGGCCATCGACGATCCGCAGCCGGCAGTGGAGGGCCGCCTTGCCGGTCGAGCCAGCCTTGCGCCGCGCGTCTGCGGTCTTCAGATACGCCGCGATCGGACAGGTCTCGGTGGAGCCATAGACCTGCACCAGCGGAACTCCCTTGGCATGCACGGCGTTGATGACGTGTCCGGGCACGATGGTCGATCCGGTAGTGATCATGCGCAGGCTGGCAAAGTCGGCGCTGGTCCAACGGCGATGCGCCATCATCATGTCCAGCTGTGCCGGCACCAGCACGGTCAGCGTGATGCCCTCGCGTTCGATGGCGTCGAAAGTGGCGTCTACGTCGAACTTGGGATGCAGCACCACGGTGCAGCCGGCTTGCAGCGCGGGAGTGGTCTGGTTGTTCAGCCCGCCGACATGGAACAGCGGCAAGGTGGTGAGGATGACGTCGTTCGCCGTCAGCTCGTGCATGTCGGCGCTGTTGGCCGCGTTGCATTCCAGCGCGCGCTGCGTCAGTACCACGCCCTTGGGTTTGCCGGTCGATCCGGAGGTGTAGCAAATCAGCAGCGGCGTGTCCGGACCGACCTGCGGATCGCGGGGTGTGGGGCTTTTGGCCCGGGAACAAAAATCGGCCCAGGAAGTCCAGCCGTCGCCGGCGGGGCCGAAGCTGACCAGGGTCACGGCCTCCAGCACGTTGCGGAAGCTTTCGGTCTGGGCGACATAGTGCGCTTCGACGAAGAGCAGCGCCGGCGGGCAATCCTCCAGCATCTGCCGGTGCTCGGGACCCGCCAGGCGCCAGTTGAGCGGCAAGAACAAGGCACCGAGGCGGGCAGAGGCGAACAGCAGGGCCAGCATTTCCGGGCTGTTGAAGCCGAGGAAAGCCACGCAACTGCCGCGCTTTACTCCGGATGCGGCAAGGGCGGCGGCGACTCGATCGATCAGTTCCGCAAACTGCGCGTACGAAACATCGCGTCCGCAAAAGCGAATGGCCGTCTTGGCGGGAGTCAGCCCGGCATGGCGATCAATCCATTCGGAGACGTTCATGTGTTTGCGGCACCCGCATTCATTTTGCGTCGCATACTTCCAGCACCACCGACATCGCCGTGTCACCCGCGGCGCAGCCGGTGAAGAGGCCGAAGCCGCCCCCGCGCAGTGCCAGTTCCTCGATCAGTTCGATGACGGCGCGAGTTCCCATCGGCGCCTGCGGGTGGCCCCAAACCAGCGAGCAGCCATAGTTGTTCATCGACTTCAGGTCGGCGCCGGTCTGTTTGGCGAAGAACAGGTCGTTGACCGCGAAGGGGTTGTGCGTCTTGATCGCGGTCATCTGGGCGACGCTGCGCCCGGCCTGATCCAGCGCGCGCTGCGCCGCCGGCAGCATCGCCTCGGGCATGTAGGCCAGCGGTACGCGGGCCAGGCCGAAGCCATGCAGGCGCACCGCGATTTTCTTGTCGGTGGAAAGTTCGCGCGCCTTGTCGCGTGTCGTGACGACGATCGCCGCGTTGCCGTCGGCCGGATGGGTCTGGCCGCCGAAGGTGACCGAACCGCCCGGCATGACGGGCTTCAGCTTGCCCAGTCCGTCGGCTGTCGATTGCGATACGCCCTCGTCGCCGGCCATGGTGCTCGCGGTCTTCTTGAAGTTGGGCGCCGGCACGTCGAAGGGCAGGGTCATGAAGCGGCGCAGAAAAGCGGAGTCGTTCTCCAGCGACTGACGGTACTGTTCTTCGCGCCGCAGCACCAGTTCGTGCTGCTCTGCCGTGCCGATGCCATGTTTTTTGGCGACGTTTTCCGCAGTCTGCAGCATGGCATGTCCGCCGAGGGGATCGCAGCCGAAGTTGTCCATCACCCAGTCCTCGGCCGCGCCGGTGCCGCCCGGGCCGCGCGGATTGGGGTAGTAGAGGTGCGGTCCGTTCGAGGTGCGGTCGCAATTAATGGCGAGCGCGGTGGTCGCCATGCCGGTTTCGATTTCCTGTGCTGCGGCGAGCAGCGTGCGTACGCCGGTGGCGCAGGCCTGCATGATCGTGGGACCGCCCGCTTGCGTGGCGCCGATCATGCCGGTGAGCCAGGGCAGGCCATAGAAGGAGTGGTTTTGCGGCACGGAGAAACCCAGCACGCCATAGTCGAAGCTCGCCGGGTCGATCTTGCGTTTGCCCAGTTCGAGTTTGGCCACGTGCGCGGCGAATTCGATGCTGTGCAGGTTGGCGAAGCTGCCCTGCCAGCGGGCGAAGGGAGTGCTCCAATAGGCGCCGTAGGGAATTTCAGCTTTGTAGGTCATTTCGAGTTCTCTTTATGCGTGGCGCCGGGTATTCCGGCAAGGGTCTTGCCGCCGCGCCGGCAGCGGCTGGCAAGGGGCTGTTCTAGCGCCCGGAGGCGCGCTGTTCCGCCTCTTTTTCCTGGTCGATCTCTTCAATTGCCGTGATGAGAAAGTGCTTGGCCGCTTCGAGGTGCTTGTGCATCGCCGCGGCGGCGGCGTCCGCATCCCGTTTCTTGAATGCCGCATGAATATTCTTCATGCCGGTCAGCGCTGTCTTTCTTGCGCTCGCATCGCCCAGCGTCAGTACGCGCAAAAAGCGCACATGACCGACGTACTGGTCGAGCAGCTTTGACATCCGCCGATTCGGGATCAACGCGCGCCAGGCGTTGTGGAAGCGGCTGTTGGCTTCCAGGAAGGCGCGAAAATCGCCCTTCTTGTCGGCGGCAGTTGCATCCTCGATCGCCGAGGCCATGCTGGCGAGGTCGGCGGGACTGCTGATTTCGGCGACGGCGGTGCGCATGGCCGCGGGTTCCAGCAGAAAGCGCAGCTGGTAGATTTCCTCGATGTCGGCGTCGGTCAGTTCGGGAACGACGAAGCCGCGACCTTCCACGGCGATCATGCCTTCGCTTTCGAGCCGCGCCAAGGCTTCGCGCACGGGAGTGCGCGAAACGCCGAGCTGCGCGGCCAAGCTGACTTCCTGCAGGCGCTCCCCCGGACGGATCTGGTGGCTGCCGATGTTGTCGCGCAACTGGTGATAGACGCGATCGGCCAGGCCGGCAGGTCTTTCAAGGGGTTTGATCGAAGTGTTCATGGCAGAATGAAATGCACTATTGCACTCGCGTCATGGAATACTGGATACTGTATACGCAGTACATCGCGAGTGTCAATAGAAACTGGTGACAATAGATGGGTCTTTCGCTTGACGATTTGGCAGCGGGGGTCGCAGCGGGAGAGCGGCCAGCCCTGGCGCGGGCGCTGTCGCTGGCCGAGCGGGATTCGGCTGCCGCCGCAGGTCTGCTTTCCCGGCTGGCGGACAGCTTGGGCCGCGCTCATGTGATCGGCATTACCGGACCGCCCGGAGCCGGAAAATCCACCCTCGTCGGCGTCATGTTGCGGCAGTTCCTGCAGATGGGACAGCGCGTGGCGGTGCTGGCCGTCGATCCGTCGAGCCCGGTCACGGGTGGCGCCTTGCTGGGGGATCGATTCCGCATCGGCGAGTCGGCCGCCGACGACCGGTCCTTCATTCGATCGACGGCAACGCGCGGCAGTCTGGGCGGCCTGACCGGCGCCGCCCGTCAAATGGTGGCGCTGATGGACGCGGCCGGCTTCGACCTCGTGATCGTCGAAACGGTGGGTACCGGCCAGTCCGAGATCGACGTTGCCGCGCTGGCCGACTCCCTGGTCGTGGCCTTCCCGCCGGGACTCGGCGACGAGTTGCAGGCAATCAAGGCCGGCATTCTCGAACTGGCTGACCTGCTGGTCGTTACCAAGAGCGACACGGCCGCGGCGCATCTCGCCTGCCAGGCTTTGCGGGCGGTGGCGCCGCTATGGCGCAACGCACCACCCATTCACCCGGTCAGCGCGCTGACCGGCGACGGGATCGTTCCCCTCGCCGAAGCGATTCTTGCGCGTGCCCGGAATTCCGAGTCATCGGCACGTAAGGCCGGCCATGTCACGAAACCAGCGGGTTTTTCACTCGCCGATGCCTTTCAGGATCTCCGGCTCGAACTGGATACCCGCCTGCCCTTCGATCCGTCTGCCGGTTTGTCGATCCAGTTGGTGAATGCCGAATCCGATGCCGAGGCATCCGGCCTGCAAGTTCTGTATAGCGTCCGGCCCGGCGGCGATGCGTTTCAACTCGGTGCCGTGGCAGGCGCGCTCATGGTCCTCGCCGCAAACATGAACTTGAGTTGCAGCGTCGAGGACCTGGATCTCACCGGTGGCAGGATGCAGTTGTTGCTCGACCGCGCCGCCTAAGTTGCAAGCCCCGGGGCCAGCCAAGAAGAACAACATGGACTTGAGCGAAATCAGGACGGTCGTGCTGGAAACGCTGAAGTCGATAGCGCCGGAAATGGATGCCGGCAGCCTCAAGCCGGACCAGCCCTTGCGTCATCAGGTCGACCTGGATTCGATGGACTGGCTCAACGTAATTGCCGGTCTCCACGAAAAACTGCATGTCGACATTCCGGAAAGCGACTACGGCCGACTTGGCACGCTGGATGCGATCGTCGCCTGCGTAGCTTCAAATCTTGCTGCGCGCGATACCCGGCCGAAGAATCCTGTGCCTACTGATCCCGCCAAGTTTGCCCGGACCCACCAACTGCTGGATGGCAGGCAGGTCAGCGTGCGCCCGATCCGGAAGGAGGATGCGCAACTGGAGGCGGACTTCGTTCGGCATCTGTCGAGCGAATCCCGCTATGAGCGCTTCATGGTCAGCATGAATGAACTTCCGCCGTCCAAGTTGAAATACCTGACCGAAGTGGATGCCGACCACCATGTGGCGCTGGTGGCGATGGAAAATCGCGACGGCAGAGAAGTCGAGGTGGGAGTGGCGCGTTATGTCATTGTCCCGGGCACCACCTGCTGCGAGTTTGCGATCGCAGTGGACGATGCGTGGCATGGCTCAGGTCTGGCAGGCTCCCTGATGGGAGACCTGATCGAGATCGCGCGGGAGCGGGGCGTGACCGAGATGGAGGGTTTTGTCCTGGCCGTCAATCACAAGATGCTGAAGTTTGCGCGCCAGTTGGGATTCACCATGCATCGCGATGCTGACGACCGGGACACGGTCCACGTGGTGCGCATGCTGTGAGCCCAGACGCAAGAACGGGGACCGCAGTCCCCGTTCGCACGATCGAAAGCGAGCGTCTTAGTTCCGGCCGCTACGCTTAACGCCGATACGGCCGGCGTTAGCCTTCACTGAAGCATCGCTTTCAATCTTCGTACTTGAACGACATCGAAACGCGTGCGCGGTAGGCCACTACCTTGCCATCCTCGATCTTCATGTCCAGCTTGGTAACTTCCGCGACACGAAGGTCGCGCAGGGTCTTGGCGGCAGCTGCCACCGCCGCGCTTGCCGCAGCTTCCCAGGATGTCGGGCTGGAACCTACAACCTCCACAATCTTGTAAACGGTATTTTCGGTCTTCGATTTCTTTGCCATGGTCGCCTCCGATGAACTATTGGTTGGGCTGAGTTCTGTATCAGCCAAACCATGATAGTCCAATCGCTTGAACCGTGCAGTATCAATGGCAAGAGTCGGCGCTGGCGGTACGGCGATCGGGCTTGCTGCTATCGCCGGTCAGTCGCCTGGATGGGCTGACTTGCCATAAGCAGGGATAAGGCGTTAAATCCATAGCGCATTTATCTGACTGTCGCATATTCCGTTTACTTGCCATTTCGTCGGCGACCTCACGTTTGCCGCCTCCACCGACCGCAGCCGAATAGGAAAGTGTTCGCACCATGAACGAGCCCTCAACGCTATCCGCGCAACTCGCAGAGCTACGCCGCACTCGTTACGCGCAGGTGCCCCGATTGCGGTACGTCATGCAGTCTTTTCTTGCGAGTTCAAAGCACGCAGAATCGAACCGCACCGAGGCGCGGACACGTGTTCTAGATTGGGCACGGGGTAAGTGGGCTGGGCTGATCCCGCCTCACGCCTACGAAGGTAAGGCGTTCGAGCACGACCAAGCCGGTTTGCGAATTGCGGCTACCAACAACCTTGACAATACCCTTTGGGCATTTCGGTCTGAACATCTCGGTAGCGACAGCAACGAATCACGAACCTGGGTAACCGAAGCATTGGTCGCAGACCTTGGGCCAACAGATGCATTTGGCGTTCGGAACTCATGTAGCACGCTCACCGGCGAGTTCATTCCCGCGTCATCGCCACGTTTTCTGAGAGATTTTGTTGCACATCATTCTCTCGTCGACGGAGGAATATCGGTTTCCGCGAAACCCCATTTTATCGGGGACATGAACTCTTTCAATCTGTTCATGGCATTGCTGCTGTCTGCTGATAGATCGCTATCCATCGTTGTGCTCACGCAGTTGCCTAACAGCACCGACTACGCGCTCGATCCTGTCAAGCTCGCCCGCGACACCCAAGGGCTAGTGCATGTATTCTGCTTACCGCCAGCCATGACATTTTGGCTATCCGACCACGTAGGCAAAGCCCTCAGCGTATTTTACGGAGCGGTACGCACCTATTACCCGCGTTTCTCGGTCGAATCTGACCCTTGGCAACATCATCTTGTGTTTCCTCAACGCATTGCCGAATGGAGCGATGAAACTGGAACTGGCCCTGCTGCATTCGAGCAGTTTCTATCGCGTCAGTTGCATTCGTTCAGCGTAAGCACGCCGGCAAAGATCGAGCAGTTGCCTTCGTACTTTGCGATCCGCCGCGCACTGTTGGACAAACCAAACAAGACCACCGACGAGGAAATCCAGTCGTTACGTATTGAAGTCGAAGAGGCTAGGGCCAAAGAGCAAGAGTGGCAATTTATAGCCGACGACAGGGACGCTGAAGCGCGGGCAAACGAAGAAGAAAACCGCAGCCTTCGCGCTCGGAATCTCACCCTTGCGAACGATTTGAAGGAATTGCGAAAAGCGCGCGGCGAAACCTCAATACCCATCCCCGGTACTTACGCGGAGTTGCCGAAATGGCTAGATTCGTACTTTGCGGACCGTCTATTTCTACACGCTCGCGCCGTTCGCGCAATCAAAGATGCTGCGTTTGAAAATATCGCGCTGGTCTACGAGGCGCTCAAGCTGCTAGCGGACTCCTACTGGCCAATGAAAGCGAACCAAGAACAAGATCAGCGGCAGACACTATCCAACGCCTGGGAAGAAGGTATCAAGCGTCTGCGGCTGGAATACAACCCTCACTCAATTGCACAAAACCGCCTCGGTGAATTTCGCGAGACCTACACCATTAACTACCGCATAGGACAAAGTTCGCGGCAAGTACTTGGCCCTCATCTGAAATTCGGTAGTACTAAAGAAGATCGCTATTGCATGCGGATTTATTTTCTTTGGGATGATGACAGACAGCTAGTGGTAATAGGCCATTTGCCTTCTCATCTCGACACTCGCGCAACATAATTATTACTTCGCTAACCCATCTTTGTAGTGGACGCTGCGCGATAAAGCCGCGTAGCGTCCCTAAACTCAAACATCTAGGGGCTTCCTTCGCATGCCCGCGCTTCTGAACAAGCTCGCCCTTAATATTGATGCGGCGACAAACGCAAATGACGTTCGCGGTCTTACGGAAGCCATCGAGGAAATTGCATCTCTTGACAGGTCGTTCCTTACCCAGGTGGATAAGGCCACTCTCGACTTCTATGCGGCGAACGCTTTTGCAGGTATTAGACATGCTACCAATCAGCATAATGACTGGACCTGGATTCAACCCTCCATTGAAAGCGAGGTATATCACCTAAGGTCAGCACTGAAATCGCTTGGCAGTCTGACGACATTAGGGATTGGCACCGATCTGAAACTGCGCATTACCACTAACCTTGCCAACGCGTTAAATCATATTGGACGCTTTGTCGAGGCCATCGAGCTTTGGGATCAAGCAACATCCGAACACAAAGAATTTTCGATGGCCATAGGAAATAGGGCCTTGGCGCTGTTTTGGTACGCAAGGTACGTCGACGGTGCGGAGATACAAGCTCTATTTCTCAAACAAAGTCGAGCCGCATTCGCCAGAGCCGTGGCACTCGGTGTCGAAGATCATGCCAACTATCATATGACAGGTTGGCTTCAGCACTTGGATACTTTGGCAGACTGGGACGAAACGTCCCCGCAATTGCCAGTGTTCAGAAATGGAAGATCAAAGATCGAGCGTACTTATCGGAAGTGGTGTGTTAGCTCACGCTTGGTGCTCAATCCCGCCAACGACCTCACGGATACGCTTGATAGCCTACAAGACACACTTGTGTTACCACCCATTACGGTCTCCGCTCTTGGAAGTGGCGCGGCATTGCCCGCCCCATACGCCATCTTTAATCAACTCAAACAGGAATTTGTTGCAGCACGATTTCTCGTCTTTGAAGCGCTAGCCGAGCGGCACTTACCTCTACATTTCGCAGATCGAGGCGTCACTTTATATGATGCTCTTGACTATCGGTGTTACCGGTTGTGGATTGAGAAGCTGAAGATGGCATTTCTTTCGGCATACGCAATCCTAGATAAAGTAGCCTACTTGATCAATGACTATTGGAAACTTCAACTACCCATCCGATCAGTTACCTTTAATTCGATCTGGTTTTCCCAAAATCGATCAAGCCCGAAGCTTTCTGAACCATTTTCCTCCTCTGACAATTGGCCTCTGCGAGGACTGTTCTCATTAAGCAGAGACTTTTATTCCAAATCAAGGGCGGACCGTCCACTTGATCCTGATGCCAAGATATTGCATGAGATTCGGCATCATATTGCTCACAAATACTTGCGAGTCCATGACGAAATCTTATACAGCGCTGAAGGGGATCGTGCGCGCAATGGACAAGAAGTCAGTTTCCCTATATCTGAGGCCGAGCTTGCCACCTCCTCAGTCAAGTTGCTTAAGCTGGTGAGGAGTTCGCTGATATATCTATCCGCAGCCGTTGCTCACGAAGAAATGAAAA
The DNA here is from genome assembly GCA_026399435.1 of Rhodocyclales bacterium. Classification (GTDB taxonomy): domain Bacteria; phylum Pseudomonadota; class Gammaproteobacteria; order Burkholderiales; family Rhodocyclaceae; genus Sulfuritalea. The sequence goes on along the minus strand of JAPLQX010000015.1, from coordinate 112 downwards.
GGGCATCGGCCAAAAAGCATGGAATTGTATTCCCGATGCCCGTTACTGTTGTCGATGACCGATATCGAATTTAGCCAAAAAGCAGAATGCCAATACTCATCACAATCAAATG
>JAPLQX010000057.1 GCA_026399435.1 Rhodocyclales bacterium | reverse complement strand
GCCTGCTCCAGCATGCTGACTTCTTCCAGCAATGCCTGTGGAGATACCACTACACCGTTGCCGATGTAGCAGGCAACATTGCTGCGCAGAATTCCGGATGGGATCAGATGCAGCACGGTTTTCTTGCCACCAATTACCAGCGTGTGGCCTGCATTATGGCCACCCTGGAACCGCACCACACCCTGAGCGTGATCCGTAAGCCAGTCCACTATTTTGCCTTTGCCTTCGTCACCCCACTGGGTGCCAATGACGACCACGTTTTTAGTCATGTCTCTTGAGCTCTGAAGATATTTTTCTACGAAACCGGGATGAAGAGCAGTATCAGGTTAGTGAATTATTGCGGCATTGCTATGATTTTCTGCGTGTCATTTTCAGGTTTAAATTCAGATTTTCTCTAGTTTCCAGCACCCTTGATGCATCACCAGTTGCCGGTCACAGTCAAGTGAGTCTTGATCACGCTCATGTCCCGGCAATTCCATAACTACGATCTGACCTTTATTGCGAAGCTGCGCAATTTCTTTCTCAAGTGCTCTGTCATTTTTCTTGTAGGGCGCAAGGATCCCTTTCGGATAGGGATCAGGTTTTACCAGCCCCGACAATTCGCGTAAATCCATGCTGAAGCCAGTGGCCGGGCGCGCCCTTCCAAATGCTTTGCCGATTTCATCATAGCGTCCACCCAAAGCGACTGCGTTAGGGCAGCCCTTGGCATAGGCAGCGAACACCATGCCGCTGTGATATTGATAGCCGCGCAAGTCAGCCAAATCGAATGCCAGAGTATCCACCAGTGGCTCCAACTCTGCTGCGACTGCTTCCAGTTCGTCCAGCGCGGTCTGAATCTCGGGGTAATCTGGCAGAAACTTGCGCGCACGCGCTAGCACTTGCCTGTCGCCATACAATTCCGGCAGCAGCATCAACGCTTGCCGCGCATTTTTGTCCAGCCCGGCACAGAGATCCCTCAATACGGAGACGTCCTTGGCTTGGAGTGCGCCGAATAATTCCGTTTCCAATCCGCCGGGAATTCCCGCACCTTTAACCATGCCGCGGAATACGGTGACATGGCCAAGATCAAGGTGGATTCTTTCTATCCCGGCAATTGCCAGGGATTGCAGCATGAGCTGCTGAATTTCCAGATCGCTTTCCAGTCCAGCATGTCCATATAGTTCCGCACCAATCTGGAGCGGTTCACGGGTGCGGGTCAATCCCGATGGCACGGTATGCAGCACACTGCCTGCGTAGCACAGACGGGTGACGCCATTGCGGTTCAGCAAGTGTGCATCGATACGTGCGGCCTGGGGCGTCATATCTGCGCGCAAGCCCATCATCCTGCCGCTCAACTGATCCACCACTTTGAACATGCGTAAATTCGAGTCACCCCCGCTGCCTGAGAGCAGCGACTCTACGTACTCCAGTAGCGGTGGTCCCACCAATTGATAGCCATGTACCAATAGCCAGTCCATGATGCGCCGACGCTTCGCCTCAATGGCTAACGCCTCAGCAGGCAGGATATCCTCAATGTATTCGGGAAGGAGCCAATTACGCATGTTTGTGACTCAGATACGGCTGCATGAAAATGGGATAACGGGAGCTAGTTGACAAGATACAGCAGCAGCAGCCCCGCCAACATCGAAGTCAGACCGATGAAGCGTATCTGGTTGTCGCCGGCCTCGGTCAGTTTTTTGAAAGCTTCACGCCACATGCCAGGCAGCAGAAACGGCAGCATCCCTTCCATTACCAGCATCAACGCGAATGCAATTAGTAAAGTGTCCCACATGCTGCGATAGCTCCGACAGACCACTCAATAAATTCAAGACCACAAAAAAATTATTGCGTAATACGGTGGGTCAAGTCAGTTCGCAACATGGTTACACGTAAATTTAACTTCATGAAAGGCAGCCTATTTTCCGCCCCGACCCGGATTTTTCAAATATTTGAAAAACTCAGAGCCAGGTTCCAGCACCATCATGTCCCCTTTGTTCTTGAAAGTCTGCTTGTAGGCTTCCAGGCTGCGGTAGAAAGAATAGAATTCCGGATTCTGCTGAAATGCGCCAGCGTAGATTGATGAGGCCTTGGCATCACCCTCGCCCTTGACCTCTTGGGCTTTCCGGTAAGCTTCCGCCAGAATCACCTCACGTTGCCGGTCAGCATCGGCACGAATTTTTTCTGATTCCGCCGCACCAGTCGAGCGTAGCTCATTGGCCACACGCTTTCTCTCTGCTTCCATTCGCCGGTAGACCGATTCGCTTACCTCTACCGGCAGATCCACGCGTTTCAGGCGCACATCCACCACTTCCACTCCAATCTTGCGGGCATCAGCATCAGCTTTCTGGCGCATGATTTCCATAATCTTGTCGCGTTCGCCGGAGACCACATCGTGCACCGTGCGATTACCAAATTCGTCGCGCATGCTGGAATTTACTGTCTGAGCCAAACGGGTTTGTGCCAGCATTTCGTCACCGCGAACACTGATGTAATATTGCTTTACATCGACGATGCGCCACTTGACGAACAAGTCCACCAGCACGTTCTTCTTTTCCGAAGTAATGAAACGTTCCGGTTCGACCGTATCCATAGTCATGATACGCGACTCAAAGTAGCGTACGTTCTGCACCAGAGGAATCTTGAAATACAGTCCTGGCGTAGTTTTTACGTCGACCACTTCACCCAGTTGGAATACGATCGCATGCTGACGCTGGTCGACGATAAACAGTGCTGAACTGGCAAGAAAGAACAGGGCGGCAATGGCGCCCAATAGCGTTGAAGTATATTTTTTCATTTATCTTGTCTCCCGTTCACGGCCACGAAATGCTTCGCGTGTGCGAGCGGCGCTGTCATGTCCCGCCTCTTGGGCAGCCGGGGGGGGTGTTTCCGGCATTGGAGCGGGCGACGGGGAAGGTCCGCTTGTTTGTATCAGCTTGTCCAGCGGCAGATAGAGCAAGTTGTTGCCGCTTTTCTGATCGATCAGTATCTTGCTGGTGCTGGAGAGCACTTGCTGCATCATGTCCAGATACAGACGGTCACGAGTTACGCCAGGCGCTTTGCTGTATTCAACGAGAATTTGTTTGAAACGGCTAGCATCACCCTCAGAGCTGACGATCACACGTTGCTTGTACCCTTCGGATTCTTCCAGCAGGCGCGCAGCATTGCCTCGGGCCTTGGGAATAACGTCGTTGGCGTAAGCCTGACCTTCATTTTTCTGCCGCTCTCTGTCCTGACCTGCTTTCACGGCATCGTCGAAGGCCGCTTGCACTTGTTCCGGCGGTTGCGCATTCTGCATGGTCACTTTGCTGATGGCGACCCCTATCTTGTAGCGATCAAGAATTTCCTGCATTAATATGGTCGTTTGCGCTGCCACCTGTTCGCGTCCTTCATAAAGCACGAAATCCATTTTGCTCTTGCCGATAACTTCACGAATCGCAGTTTCCGCCGCCTGCATCACGGCGCTTTCCGGCTCACGGTTGGTAAATAGAAAGTCTTCAGGGTTCTTAAGAATATATTGCACCGCGAATTGAATGTCGATGATGTTCTCGTCATCGGTCAACATCAGCGATTCTTTCAGCACTTTGCTCCTCACGTTATTGCGGTAGCCGATTTCTACCGTGCGCACCTGGCTTACGTTAACGGCTTCCATCACTTCGATCGGATATGGCAGGTGCCAGCGGAGTCCTGCCTGGGTGGTCTCGATATATTTACCGAAACGCAGCACCACGCCGCGCTGGCCTTCGTTAACAATATAAAATCCGCTGGATACCCACATCAGCAGAAGTAATCCAGCGAGCAGGCCAACGCCGCCGCTATATCGCCTGGGACTGCCGCCAGCTGGCCCTTCACCCCCGCCCGATCCTTCGCCACCGCCACCCTTGCGCTTAAAAAGGTTGTTGAGTTTCTTGTTAACGTTGCGCCACAACTCATCGAGATCAGGCGGGCCTGAGTTACCTTTTTTTCTTCCCCACTGCGGGTCGTTTAATCCCATGTTGGTTCCTAGTTTTCTGTTGAATATAGATACAGCCGTCAAATGGTCAAGTTGATTGCCGACTTAATAAGAAACGGCAGCGCATCCGCTGACTACATTTCCAACTTGGGGCTGCATCTTGCAGCGTTGCGAAGTACGTTGTTCAATTGCCTCGGCCAGCGCCAGCCTAATAAATTCAAGCCCTTCGCCAGTTCTCGCACTCAAACGAATTTGCATTATTCTACCACACTCATCGCGCCCGTAGCCCGCCGATCCCACCGATAAATTGGTCAGATCTATCTTGTTCAGTACCAAAATCTGCGGAATTGCATCGGCACCGATTTCCTTCAATACCTTGTTGACCTCCCTGATTTGCTCGTCCCGATTGGGGCTGCCAGCATCCACGACATGGAGCAGCATGTCAGCCTGCACCGTTTCTTCCAGCGTAGCACGGAATGCGGCAACCAATGTATGCGGCAACTCGCGAATGAAGCCTACCGTATCGGAAATTACTAATGGTCCGTAGTCGGGGATGAACAGCTTGCGCGTGGTGGCATCCAGAGTGGCAAACAACTGATCGGCGACATAGGTGTGGGCGCGAGTAAGGCTATTGAACAGGGTGGATTTGCCCGCATTGGTGTAGCCGACAATGGAAACGGACATCACGTCAGCGCGCTGCCGAGAACGGCGCTGCACCTCACGCTGGCACTGGAATTTGGCGAGTTTCTCCCTGAGTGATTTAACCCGCTTCCGCAGCAGTTGCCGGTCGGTTTCCAACTGGGTTTCGCCAGGACCACGCAAGCCAATCCCGCCCTTTTGTCGTTCCAGATGGGTCCAGCCACGCACTAGGCGAGTAGCAAGATGCTCAAGCTGCGCCAGTTCCACCTGTAGTTTGCCCTCGTGGCTCTTCGCGCGCTGGGCGAAGATATCCAGAATCAGGTTGGTACGATCCAGCACGCGACAGTGGAGGCGTTGTTCCAGGTTGCGTTGTTGGGCAGGAGCAAGATTATGATTGAAAATCACCAGCGAGGCGCCAGTCTGTTCTACTACGGCGGCAATCTCGTCCACCTTGCCGCTGCCGGCGTAATAAGCAGGGTCGGGGCGGGAGCGCCTGCCTTTGATTACCGCAGGGATTGTAAGCCCATCACTTGCGGCTAGTTGCTGCAATTCTTCCAGATTCTCTGCGTAGCAACCGCCGCCAAAATCAAGACTGACCAGTATGGCAGCATTAGTGTTGGCAGTGCTGCCAGCGGGGCGGTCAAGCATCAGGTACGACTGGGGCATCAAATGGAATGGTAACGGCTCTGGCGGGAACCACGGTGGATATTGCGTGCTTATATACCATCTGGGTGACGGTGTTTTTCAGTAGAACCACGTACTGATCAAACGAGTCAATGTGCCCTTGCAGCTTAATACCATTTACCAGATAAATCGATACCGGAATGTGCTCTTTCCGCAGAGCGTTCAGAAACGGGTCTTGTAACAATTGCCCTTTGGCGCTCATGGGTGACTCCCTGTTTTAATTATTGAATGTGCTCTTTCCGCAGAGCGTTCAGAAACGGGTCTTGTAACAATTGCCCTTTGGCGCTCATGGGTGACTCCCTGTTTTAATTATTCAAGCAATAACTCTACTTGATTTTAAGGAGTAAATCCATATTCCCGAACGGAAGATAAAACGGCAGTAGCTCCATAAATTCAAACCGGTTATTTTTCTATTCAAGATCGGCTTGAGCGAGTGAATTCGTGGAACAGGAGGGCAAGAAAAAGAGATGGGCGTTTGTCACTGCACCCGGTTCAGTCAGGGCCCTTCTGGATGGCCTGCCCAATAAAAATGCCCAGGCTGCAGACGCAGCCTGGGCATCGATTGATGAGGATCTCTTCCTGAATCCAGAAGGTCCTGCCTCAAACAAGTACGATAGTTTCTTCGCTAATCAGTCAAACGGCTTTGGCCTTGGAGTTTCATTAGTGGAAGGCGGCAGAATGGGCAGTTTGAAATCAGGCTGTTTGCCGGTCAGTGTCTTCAGAAAGGCCACGATTTTGGCGTTTTCTTCCTTGCTGAAGTCACGTCCCAACTGTATCCGACCCATGGTGTCCACGGCATCTTCCAGAGTTTCAGCGGCACCATCGTGAAAGTAGGGGTATGTCAGTTCCACATTGCGCAGGGTAGGCACCTTGAATACAAAACGGTCCGTTGCCTTGCCAGTAACGCCTATCCGACCCTCTTCCTTGCTGGCCGTCTTGTAGGGTTCACGAACACCCATCTTCTGAAACGAGGTGCCACCTACGGCCGTCCCATAATGACAGCTGGTACAGCCAGTGTCCTTGAATAGCTTGTAACCATCCAGTTCAGCCTGGCTGAGGGCTTTCTTGTCCCCCTTGAGCCATTTATCGAAGCGGGAATCAGGCGTTACCAGAGTTTCTTCGAAAGCGGCAATGGCGTCGGTCACCATACCAATGTTAACTTGATCCGATCCGAATACCTGCTTGAAGCGGGCACGATACTGCGGGATGGAGCGTAGCACGTCCACAGCCAGTTCGTGGGTGAAAGCCATCTCACCCGGGTTGGCAATGGGTCCGCCAGCTTGCTCCTTCAGATCCTTGGCGCGACCATCCCAGAACTGTGCCAGCATCATGCTGGAATTCAGCACCGTTGGCGCGTTGATGGGTCCCTGGTTCCATTTATGCCCAATAGAGGTCTTGATGTTATCAGTGCCGCCCATGCTCAAGTTGTGGCAGGAGTTGCAGGAAATAAAGCCGGATTTGGACAGGCGCGGGTCAAAAAAGAGCATCTTGCCCGGATTTGGACAGGCGCGGGTCAAAAAAGAGCATCTTGCCCAATTCCACCATACCTGCATTTTTTGGCGCAGCAGCTTTAATCGGCTGGATAGGTTCAGCCGACGCAGTGGTTGAAGCGGCAACAGCTCCAATAGATAGCAGCGATACAATCAGTGTTCGCAATATCATCGGTATTCTCCTTAAAATGCGGCTGTAGTGGCGCAGCCGATTACGCCTGACGAAATATAAACCCTTTACAAGAATCTGACCATGATATTCGTACCATGCTAACCCGCATAAATCCGGCTTCCGAACAGATTCATTCACTCTGTTTGGCAGGTGCAGCCATGGCCGCAGGCTGCTCCTCATTATGACTATAGCCACTGTAACAGTTGCTGTCATGGAGATCGTGGTTGAGCAGGCGGGCTAATTCGGTCAAAGCTTGCTGATAGACGTGGCGCTTGAACTCGACTACCGATTCCAATTCCACCCAATACTGATTCCAGCGCCAGGCATCGAATTCGGGACGGGCGCTAGTGCGCAACGACACATCGCAGTCTCGCCCGACCAGACGCAATAGATACCAGATCTGCTTTTGTCCTCGGTAGTTTCCGCGCCATTCGCGTCTTACCCACTGATCCGGCACTTCATAGCGCAGCCAGTCGCGTGTACGGCCAATGATCTTGACATGGCGAGGATGCAAACCGACTTCTTCCGTCAGTTCCCGGTACATCGCCTGCTCCGGACTCTCGCCTGGCTTGATGCCACCCTGAGGAAATTGCCAAGAGTCTTGCTTGATACGTTTGCCCCAAAAGACCTCGTTTTTCGAGTTTAATAGAATAATGCCAACATTGGAGCGATATCCATTACGGTCGATCATGTGATTCACCCGGTGATTCGTCACAATACTGTGATTTTTCCACATTTTATCCCAGATTGAAAGCTGCCAGCGGATTAATAAACCATCTGCCCACGTTGCTGTTTTTCATGCGATCAGTCTCGACCCCATTCTGGAAGACGGGGCCAATATGGCGGTGCCATCTGAGACTCTCTTGTCAATCATGGCCGCCATTGCTAAATCCGACGATGACAGCATCCAGCGCCAAACAAGACGCACTGCGGTCTTTCGCGGTAGAATCGCTTCCGTTTAATTGCCAAATCGGAGGGGGAATGCGCGCATCACAATTTTTTATTTCCACTCTCAAGGAGGCTCCGGCCGAAGCGGAGCTGATAAGTCATAAGCTGATGTTGCGGGCTGGACTCATCAAGCGCCTTGGCAGCGGACTCTACACCTGGATGCCGCTGGGTCTGAGAGTGCTGCGCAAGGTCGAGAATATTGTGCGCGAGGAAATGAACAAAAGTGGCGCAGTGGAGCTCCTCATGCCCGCGGTGCAGCCTGCCGAATTGTGGCAGGAGTCCGGTCGCTGGGACGTATTCGGCCCGCAGATGTTGAAAATAAAGGATAGACACCAGCGCGATTTCTGTTTCGGCCCTACACATGAAGAAGTCATAACCGACATCGCCCGGCGGGAGATCAAAAGCTATCGTCAGTTGCCGCTGAATCTTTATCAGATCCAGACCAAGTTCCGCGACGAGATCCGACCGCGCTTCGGCGTCATGCGCGGGCGCGAGTTCCTCATGAAGGACGGTTATTCCTTCCACATCTCATATGCCGATCTGGAACGCGAGTATCGCAACATGTACGACACCTACTGCCGCATCTTCACCCGCCTCGGACTGCAATTCCGCGCCGTTGCGGCGGATACCGGCGCCATCGGCGGCACCGGCTCGCACGAATTCCATGTGCTGGCGGACTCGGGCGAAGACGCGATCGCCTTCTGCCCGGCGTCGGACTATGCGGCCAACGTGGAGCTCGCCGAGGCCGTAGCGCCCGCAGGAGTCGGCGCTGGCGCTATGGTGGCAATGGAGAAGAAGGCCACACCTGGCAAGACCAAGTGCGAGGATGTGGCCGCCTTCCTCGGCCTGCCGCTAACGCAGACGGTCAAGGCCATCGCCGTGATGGCTGAGAAAGAAGGCGGCAACGAGTTCGTCCTGTTGCTCCTGCGCGGCGATCACGATCTGAACGAAATCAAGGCACAGAAAGTACTCGGCGAACTCCGCTTTGCCCGCGACGACGAAATCGTCGATGCACTCGGCTGCAAGGCCGGCTATATCGGCGCGGTGGGCTTCTCGGGCCGGGTCGTCGCCGACCGCAGCGTCGCGGTGATGAGCGACTGCGTTTGCGGCGCCAACGAAGAGGGTTACCACCTCACCGGCGTCAATTTCGGCCGCGACCTGCCGCAACCCGGAACCGTTGCCGACATCCGCAACGTCGTCGAGGGCGACCCCTCGCCCGACGGCAGGGGCGCGCTCGAGCTGTGTCGCGGCATCGAAGTCGGCCACATCTTCCAGTTGCGCACCAAGTATGCCGAAGCGCTGAAATGCACCTTCCTCGACGAACAGGGCAAGGACCAGGTCATGGAAATGGGCTGCTACGGCATCGGCGTTTCGCGCATCGTCGGCGCTGCCATCGAGCAGGGTCACGACGAACGCGGAATCATCTTCCCCGACACCATCGCACCGTTCACCGTCGCCGTGGTGCCGATGAATTACGCCAAGTCGGAAGCCGTCCGCACCGCCGCCGCGGCACTCCATGCCGAATTGCTCGCCGCCGGCATCGACGCGATCCTCGATGACCGCGATGAGCGCCCCGGCTCGATGTTCGCCGACTGGGAACTGATCGGCATACCGCATCGCGTGGTCGTCGGCGAGCGCGGCCTCAAGGAAGGCAAGCTCGAATACAAGGGCCGCAGCGATGCCGAGGCCACTATGGTTACGGCAACCGAGATGACGACCTTCCTAAAACAGAAGTTGTGCGGCTGATCCGCGGTCTTGCGCTAAGTCTTGCTGTCGCCTTCTCGCCGGCTGCGGTTCAGGCTGGCGCGCAGCAATACGAACCGCTGGCAGCCAGCGTGCAGGCTGCCCTGCACGCCGCGATTGCCGATCGGGCCGCGCCCGAACCGCAATTCCCCTCGTTGCAGGAAAAGCTGGACTGGCTCACCGAGATGTCGCGGCGCCTGCAGCACCGGTTGCCTGACCGCGAGGCTCGCCTCGAATTTCTCAAGACCGTCTATTACGAAGCCAAGCGCGCCGGCCTCGATCCGCAGATGGTGCTCGGCCTGATCCATGTGGAAAGCGGCTTCAAAAAATATTCAGTCTCTGCCGCCGGCGCGCGCGGCTACATGCAGGTGATGCCCTTCTGGGTCCGCCTGATCGGCAGCAAGGACAACAATCTCTTTCACCTGCGCACCAACCTCCGTTATGGCTGCACCATCCTGCGCCACTATCTGGACATCGAAAACGGCGATATCTACCGCGCGCTCGGCCGCTACAACGGCAGCCTGGGCAAGCCTGAGTATCCGAACATGGTACGCGGCGCGTGGGAGAAGCAGTGGGGCTGGGGCCCGCGAGTGATCGGGCCGCGGTAGCGTCTTAGTCGCCGTATCACCAGCGCCGACTTTCTACCTTCGCTTCTACGCCCGCGCCGGGGCTCGCCCCGGCGAACTGATTCTGCTTCTGGATTCCCGCGTTCGCGGGAATGACGATGCGTCAGCGCATGCCGGGCAGCATTCCCTTCATGCCGCGCATCATCTTTTGCATGCCGCCCTTGGAGAACTGCTTCATCATCTTCTGCGTCTGCTCGAACTGATTCAGCAGACGATTAACTTCCTGCACCGACACCCCCGCACCGGTGGCGATGCGGCGCTTGCGGTTGGCTTTGATGATTTCCGGTTTGCTGCGTTCCCCGGGCGTCATCGAGTTGATGATGCCCTCGAGGCGCCTGACCGTCTTGTCCTCCATGCCGCCGCCGGCCTTCTGCGCCATGGCGCTGAACTGGGCCGGCAGTTTTTCGAGCATGGCGGCCATGCCGCCCATGTTTTTCATCTGCCCGATCTGATCCTTGAAGTCGTTGAGGTCGAAGCCCTTGCCCGACTTCATTTTCTTGACGAATTCCTGCGCCTTGTCCTGATCGACGCCGCGCTGGGCATCCTCGACCAGGCCGAGGATGTCGCCCATGCCGAGGATGCGCGAGGCCATGCGCTCGGGATGGAATTCCTCGAGACCGGTGAGCTTTTCGCCGACGCCGGCGAACTTGATCGGCTTGCCGGTGACATGGCGTACCGACAGCGCGGCACCACCACGGGAATCGCCATCGAGCTTGGTCAGGATCACGCCGGTCAGCGGCAGCGCTTCGTTGAAGGCTTTCGCCGTATTCACCGCATCCTGGCCGAGCATGGCATCGACCACGAACAGGGTTTCGATCGGCTTCAGCAGCGCGTGCAGGTCCTTGATCTCGGCCATCATGGCTTCGTCAATGGCCAGACGTCCGGCAGTGTCGACGAAGATCACATCGTAGTAATGCCGCTTGGCGTAATCCAGCGCAGCCGCCGCAATGTCGGCCGGCCTTTGCTCGCCCGAGGAAGGAAAAAAGTCGATGCCGGCCTGGGCCGAAACGGCTTTCAGCTGTTCGATGGCGGCGGGACGATAGACGTCGCAGCTGACCGTCAGCACCTTCTTCTTCTGCCTCTCCTTGAGCCACTTGCCCAGCTTGGCCGTAGTCGTGGTCTTGCCCGCGCCCTGCAAGCCGGACATCAGGATCACGGCCGGTGGCTGCGTGGCAAGATTGAGGCCGACGCCAGCACCGCCCATGAGTTCGGTGAGTTCGCGATGCACAACGCCGACCAGTGCCTGGCCGGGCGTCAGGGAGCCGATAACTTCGTGTCCGAGCGCCTTTTCCTTGACGCGGGCAATGAAGTCCTTGACCACCGGCAGGGCGACGTCGGCCTCCAGCAGCGCCATGCGCACTTCGCGCAGCATGTCCGAAATATTGTCGTCGGTCAGTCGCGCCTGTCCGCGCAGGTTTTTTACGACACGACCGAGACGTTGGGTGAGGTTATCGAGCATGGGTGGAAGGGGGTCGGATACAGAAAGAGATGGAAGGCTTGGTGTAGACTTCGCCGATGCCCGCAATCTTAATGCATCTGCTGGCCGCAGCCCTGTATGCCGGCCTGGCGGTACATCTTTGGCGCACCCGCTGGCGCGGACCGGCGCTCGACCAACCGGCGGGCGGACTCACGCTCGCCGAGCGCGGACTCCTGCTGGTGGCACTGGCGGCGCATGCCGTCAGTCTGCGCATGGCGATATTCGACGGCGAGACCATGCGCTTTGGTTTCGCCATTGCGCTTTCGGTGATGCTCTGGCTGGCCATCGCCCTGTACTGGATCGAGAGTTTCTACGCCCGCATGGACGGTTTGCAGGTACTTGGTCTGCCGGCGGCAGCCGTGGCAGCGCTGTTGCCAGCCCTGTTTTCCGAGGCCCATGTGCTGACCAACGCCGGTTCTCCCGCATTCCGTCTGCATTTTCTGATGGCCATGCTGGCCTACAGCCTGTTTACCCTGGCGGCCTTGCACGCCCTGCTGATGGCGACCGCCGAAAAGAACTTGCATCGTGGCCGCATCTCGCCGTTTCTGGCAGGTTTGCCGCCCTTGTTGACGATGGAGAAGCTGCTGTTTCGACTGATCCATGTCGCCTTCGTCTTGCTCACATTCACGCTGGTTTCCGGCGTGTTCTTCTCCGAAACCCTGTTCGGCAAGGCGTTGACTTTCAACCACAAGACGGTGTTCGCCATTCTGTCCTGGCTGATTTTTGCGGCACTGCTGGCTGGTCGTCACTTGCGCGGCTGGCGCGGTCGCGTGGCACTGCGCTGGACTCTGGCAGGCTTTGCCGCGCTGTTGCTGGCCTATGTCGGCAGCCGCTTCGTGCTTGAGGTAATCCTCGGGCGCTGATGGACGAGATACCGCTATCCGCCCAGTTCGCGGCTCTGACCGTGCTGCTGGTCCTTTCGGGCTTCTTCGCCATGGCGGAAACGGCGATGATGGCGGCGAACCGCCATAGACTGCGACACTTGGCGGATTCGGGGCACCGCGGCGCGCGGCTGGCACAAGCCCTGCTGAGCCGTGTCGACCGGCTGATCAGCGTAATCCTGCTCGGCAATACCCTGATCAATGCTGCGGCCGCGATGCTCACCGGCCACATTGCACTGCAAGTTTTTGGCCACGAGAAATGGACCCTGGAGGCGGGTACGCTGTTTGTCACCTTCTGCCTGCTGGTGTTCTCGGAGATAAGTCCGAAGGTGGTCGGCGCCAACTATCCCGATTGGCTTGCGCCGCGCATCAGTTACATCCTGACGCCGCTGCTGCGTATCGCCTATCCGGTAATCTGGTTCGTCAATCTGTTCGTCAGCGCCCTGTTGCGGCTACTGCACCTGCAACCCAAGGCGGGTCACGACAACTACCAGATATCTGCGGAAGAATTGCGTGCTCTGGTGCTTGAAGCGGGCCACTTCGTTCCGCAACAGCACCGGTCCATCCTGCTCAACCTGTTCGAACTGGAGCAGTTGACCGTGGCGGACATCATGACGCCGCGCGGTGAAATCGAGGCGATCGATATTGCGGCGCCGATCGAGAACATCAAGGCGCAGCTCTCGACGAGCTTTCACACACGGGTAGTAGTATTCGAGAACGATCCGGCCAATATTGTCGGCGTCCTGCATCAACGACGAATGGTGGCGCAGGCCTTTGCCGGAGAGATCGGCCAGACGACGCTGCGTGAACAGATGTCCGAGCCCTACTTCATACCGGCAGCAACCCCGATCTACACCCAGCTCCAGTTCTTTCGCGAGAACCGGCAACGCATGGGCCTCGTGGTGGACGAATACGGCGAGATCGAAGGACTGGTAACGCTGGAAGACATCATCGAAGAACTGGTCGGCAAATTCACCACGCGTCAGTCGGATTTTGGCGGGTCGCTCTCCTGGAGCGACGATGGCGTGGTGCTGGTGGACGGTGCGGCCAGCCTGCGGGAACTCAACCGAATGCTCGATCTGGAGTTTCCCCTGGCCGGACCGCGTACGCTCAACGGCCTGATTGTCGAGCATCTGCAGGACATCCCCGAGGTGGGTGTTGGCGTGCGAGTAAGCGGCGTGCCGATGGAGATCGTGCAAACACAGGATCGAAAGATCAAGATGGTACGTCTTCACCGGCCCGCCGGAGAGTGATACTCTCGGCATACTCAGGGCGTAGAATGATCGAAAAGGGAGTTTCAGTGCAAGCTGACGCCGGTTTTATAGGTGTTCGGCGTAGCGGCCGAGACTAAAATTCAAGCGGGAGAAGCCAATGGCCACAGCAGGCAAGGCAGAGAAGAAGGCCGGCCCAAAGGAACTGAATTTTTCCTGGGAAGGCAAGAACAAGCAAGGCAAGGCCGTTCGTGGCGAACTCAAGGCCCCCAGCGAGGCAGCCGCCAATGCGTCCCTGCGCAAGCAGGGCGTCACCATCACGAAGCTCAAGAAGCAGAAGCTCGGCTCCTCAGCCAAGGTCTCGGACAAGGACATCACGCTCTTCTCACGCCAGCTTGCCACCATGGTCAAGTCCGGCGTGCCGCTGTTGCAGTCCTTCGACATCGTCGGCAAGGGCACCAACAACCCGGGCCTGGCCAAGTTGCTGTACGACATCAAGTCCGATGTCGAAACCGGCTCCAACCTCGCCTCGGCCTTTCGCAAGTATCCGCAGTATTTCGACAACCTGTTCTGCAATCTGGTCGAGGCCGGAGAGCAGGCGGGTATTCTCGATACCCTGCTAGATCGTCTGGCGACCTACAAGGAAAAAATCCAGGCCATCAAGGCCAAGATCAAGGGTGCCATGTTCTACCCGATCTCCATTCTGGTCGTCGCCTTTGTCATCACCGCAGTGATCATGATTTTTGTGGTGCCCGCGTTCAAGACCGTGTTTTCCAGTTTCGGCGGCGAACTGCCCGCCCCAACTCAAATCGTGATCGCGATTTCAGATTACTTTACAGCCAATTGGTACATTATCTTCGGCAGCATTTATGCGGTGATTTTCGGCCTTGGCCAAGCCTTCAAGCGGTCCCGCGCCGTGCAGATCGCTGTCGATAAGTACGCGCTGAAGATCCCGGTCTTCGGTGATCTGATCATCAAGTCCTCAATCGCGCGCTGGACGCGAACCTTGTCCACCATGTTTGCCGCCGGCGTGCCCTTGGTCGATGCCCTCGATTCCGTTGGCGGCGCAGCCGGCAACTATGTCTACACCGCGGCGACGAGCAAGATTCAGGCCGAAGTGTCTACCGGTTCAAGCCTCACGGTTGCGATGGAAAACTCAGGGGTGTTCCCGCCCATGGTCACGCAGATGGTCGCGATCGGCGAGGAATCCGGCCAGCTTGATTCAATGCTGGGCAAGACCGCGGACTTCTTCGAAGCCGAGGTCGACGATGCGGTCGAAACGCTTTCCAGCCTGATGGAGCCGATCATCATGGTCTTCCTTGGCGGCCTGATCGGCGGCCTTGTGGTGGCCATGTATCTGCCGATCTTCAAACTTGGTTCGGTCGTCAACTAAGCCCGCGGAATGATGTCCCAGTTCACCGATCCGGTGGCGCTTGCCCTCGCCGCCGGATTGATCGGCCTGATCGTCGGCAGTTTCCTCAATGTCGTCATCCATCGCCTGCCAATCATGATGGAACGCGACTGGACCGCACAGTGCGCCGAACTGAAGGGCGAGGTTCCACCCGTCCTCGCCCCGCTTTCACTGGCCCGCCCGCGCTCCCGTTGCCCGCGATGCGGGCATTCGATCACCGCACTGGAGAACATTCCCGTCGTCAGCTGGCTTCTGCTGCGCGGGAAGTGCAAGGGCTGCGCGGCTCCGATCTCTTTTCGCTATCCGCTGATCGAGGTGCTGACCGGGCTGCTGTTTGCCTATGCAGCCTGGCACTTCGGTTTCACCGCGGCGGGCCTCGGTGCCCTGATATTTTTCGCGGCGCTGGTGGCCTTGACCGGCATCGATTTCGATACTCAACTGTTGCCCGACGATATCACCCTGCCCTTGCTGTGGCTGGGGTTGGCATTCAATGCCTTCGGCGTTTACACCGACTTGAAGAGCGCAGTGATCGGCGCCATGGCGGGTTATCTGTCGCTGTGGGCCGTATTCTGGTCGTTCAAGCTGGTCACCGGCAAGGAAGGCATGGGCTACGGCGATTTCAAGCTGCTGGCGGCGCTCGGTGCCTGGCTTGGCTGGCAGATGCTGCCATTGACCATCCTGCTTTCTTCCCTGGTTGGCGCGGTGATCGGCATTGCCCTGATGGTTTTTGCCCGTCACGGCCGCAACGTTCCGATTCCTTTCGGTCCCTACCTTGCTGCAGCGGGTGCTATTGCCCTCCTTTGGGGCAAACCCCTGACCCGCGCCTACCTCGGCATCAGCTTGTAGCCCTTGCAAACTCCGGCATCCGGCCCCATTTGGGGCTGACGAGGGTAGCTTGGCCGTGGCGGGTGCGCCAAGGCCTTCAGCTATAATCTCTTTCTTTACCAGAATGCCGGAGAATCTCATGCCAATCTACGCTTATCGCTGCACCGAATGCGGCTTTGAGAAAGATGTCATGCGGAAAGTCAGCGATCCGCTATTGACCACCTGTCCCGAATGCAAGACCGAGCACTTCGCCAAGCAGCTGACCGCGCCGGGCTTTCAACTCAAGGGCAACGGCTGGTACGCCACCGACTTCAAGGGCGGCGGCGGCGCCAAGCCCGCCGCCGCCAAGAGCGACAACCCGCCGCCGTGTCAGGGTGGAACGGGTAGCTGCGCCGCAAACAGCTGATCGCGTCCGCCTTGAAAAAGTACTTCATTACGGGACTCCTGATCTGGATCCCGCTGGCGATCACCGCTTGGGTGTTGTCGCTGATCGTCCGTTCCATGGATCAGTCCCTGCTGCTGCTGCCGCAGGCGATTCAGCCGGAGCGTCTGTTGGGACTCTATATCCCCGGCATCGGCGCGCTGATGACTCTGTTGGTGGTATTCCTCACGGGCGTGATCACGACAAACATCGTCGGCCAGAAGCTGGTGCGCTTCTGGGAGCGGGTGCTCGCCCGCATTCCGGTAGTGAAGTCGATCTACTACAGCGTCAAACAGGTCAGCGATACGCTTTTTTCAGGTAGCGGGGTCGCGTTCCGCAAGGTGTTGCTGGTCCGCTACCCGCATCCGGAAGCGTGGTCGGTGGCGTTTCAGACCGGGCATCCGGCCCGCGATGTCGCCGACATGCTGCCGGAAGAACATGTCGGGGTCTTCATCCCGACCACACCGAGCCCGGTCAATGGCTTCTTCTTCTTCGTCAAAAGGAAGGATGTCATCGAGCTCGACATGAACGTCGATGAAGCCCTGAAGTACATCGTCTCCATGGGCGTCGTCGCCCCACCCATGCGGAATCCTCTCGGGCGCGCCCAGAATCAGTAAGGCCCCGCGGGGCCACCACAACCGTTCGGAAATCCTATGCGTACCCATTATTGCGGCGAGGTGAATGCCTCCCATGTCGACCAGATTGTCACTCTTTGCGGCTGGAACCACCGCCGTCGCGATCACGGTGGCGTGATCTTCATCGACCTGCGCGATCGTGAAGGATTGACGCAGGTCGTTTGCGATCCGGATCGGGCCGAGATGTTCAAAATTGCCGAAGACGTGCGCAACGAATTCGTGTTGAGGATCACCGGCAAGGTGCGCCGCCGTCCGGCGGGCACCGAGAATCCCAATCTGGCCTCGGGCGAAATCGAGATCCTCTGCCATGAACTGGAAGTGCTCAACACGGCCGTCACGCCGCCTTTCCAGCTTGACGAAGAAAATCTCTCGGAGAACGTGCGGCTGACCCATCGCGTCATCGATCTGCGCCGGCCGCAGATGCAGAAAAACCTGATGCTGCGCTACAAAGTGGCCACGGCCTTCCGCCGCTTCCTCGACGAGAAGGGTTTCATCGACATCGAAACGCCGATGCTGACCAAATCGACGCCCGAGGGCGCGCGCGACTATCTGGTGCCTTCGCGAGTGCATCCCGGGAAGTTCTTCGCCCTGCCGCAATCGCCGCAGTTGTTCAAGCAACTGCTGATGGTGGCCGGCTACGACCGCTACTACCAGATCACCAAGTGCTTCCGCGACGAGGACTTGCGTGCCGACCGCCAGCCGGAATTCACCCAGGTCGATATCGAGACGTCCTTCCTTGGCGAAGACCAGATCATGGCGCTGATGGAGGAAATGATCCGCAGCGTGTTCAAGACGGCGCTGGACGTCGATCTGCCCAATCCCTTCCCGCGCATCAGCCACAACGAAGCCATGAGCCGCTATGGTTCCGACAAGCCCGACCTGCGCGTCACGCTGGAGCTCACCGACGTCACCGATGCGGTGGCCGACGTCGCCTTCAAGGTATTCAGCGGCCCGGCAACCTCGGGCGGCCGTGTCGCGGCGCTGCGCGTGCCGGGCGGCGCACTCGGGGCAACTGCGCTGACCCGCGGCGAAATCGACGGCTACACCGAGTTCGTCAAGATCTATGGCGCCAGGGGTCTGGCCTACATCAAGGTCAACGACGCGACGAAACTGAACGAGGAAGGCCTGCAGTCGCCCATCGTCAAGAATCTTCACGCAGCAGCCCTGAAGACCATCATCGAGCGCACCGGGGCCCAATCCGGCGACCTGATTTTCTTCGGCGCCGACAAAACGAAAATCGTCAATGACGCACTCGGGGCGCTGCGCACCAAGCTCGGCCATGAAAAGGGCTATGTCGACGGCTCAGTCTGGCGCCCGCTGTGGGTGGTGAATTTCCCGATGTTCGAATTCGACGAGGACAACCAGCGCTGGTCCGCCTGCCACCACCCCTTCACCAGCCCCAAGGATGGTCACGAAGCGCTGATGGCGACCGATCCGGGCAAGTGCCTGGCCAAGGCCTACGACCTGGCGCTGAACGGCTGGGAAATGGGCGGCGGCTCGGTGCGTATCCATCGTGCCGAAGTGCAGGCGAAGGTGTTCCATGCGCTCGGCATCAGCCCCGAGGAACAGCAGGCCAAGTTCGGCTTCCTGCTCGACGCGCTGAAGTACGGCGCGCCGCCTCACGGCGGTCTGGCTTTCGGTCTCGATCGCATCGTCACCATGATGGCCGGCGCGGAATCCATTCGCGACGTGATCGCCTTCCCCAAGACGCAGCGCGCCCAGTGCCTGCTCACCGATGCGCCGTCCGACGTGGATGAAAAGCAATTGCGCGAGTTGCACATCCGCTTGCGGCAGAAAGTCGAGACCCAGGTCGAGGTCGGCAAGAGCTGAACATGCGGCGACTGCTCTGCGCGCTGCTCGGGGTCGCGCTGTTTGGCGCCGCGCTGGCGCGGGACAATTCTCCCGGTACGGTTGCGACGGAACAGTTGCCGGCAGAGGCGCGCCAAACCCTCAAGCTGATCGATGCCGGCGGGCCGTTTCCCTACCACCGCGATGGCGTCGTCTTCAAGAACCTCGAACGGCGCCTGCCGCAACAGCCCCGCGGCTACTATCGCGAATACACGGTGCCGACGCCCGGCAGTCGAGATCGAGGGGCCCGGCGGATCATCACGGGCGAGCAGCCACCCGCAGTGTTCTACTACACTGACGACCACTACCGCAGTTTCCGTCGAATCAAGCGCCAGGACCCAAGCCATGAGCGCCGTTGACCACTACCACGCCCTGTTTGCCGATGCCGGAAGGGCAGGAGTCCATCATTTGCCGCATGGCGATCTGGAGCCGCTGATTGCCGGCGCCGAAGCGGCCGGCTGCCTGGTGCAACGCGTCGATCTGGCGCAGGCGCGCAACAAGGACGAAATGCTGGACGCGATAGGCAAAGCCCTTGGCTTCCCCGAATGGTTCGGTCACAACTGGGATGCATTGAACGATTGCCTGCTGGATATGGGCTGGCGCCCGGCCGAAGGCTACGTGACGCTGCTCGATCATTGCGATGGCATCCACGGCCACGCCGAAGCCGATTTCGTCATGCTGATGCAGACCTTCCAGTCGGCCGCAGATGAGTGGCGCGAGGACGGCGTGCCCTTCTGGTGCCTGGTCGACATGCACGCTGACGGCATCGCCTGGCTGCCGACGGTGCCCCAACCCGGCTGATGCGCTACAAAAAACCGGTCTCGGTGCTGGTGGTCATCCACACCGCGGCACTGGACGTGCTGCTGCTGGAACGCGCGCGCCATCCCGGCTTCTGGCAATCGGTCACCGGCAGCCAGGAAGACGATGAGCCGCTGCTTGAAACGGCGCGGCGCGAAGTGCTTGAAGAAACCGGCATCGCCGCCACTCCGACTGACTTCGTCGATTGGCAAATCACCAACCGTTACGAGATATTCGTCGAGTGGCGCTACCGCTACGCACCTGGCATTACTCACAATGTCGAGCACGTCTTCAGCCTTTGCGTGCCTGAATCAGGCCCGGTGAACATCGCGCCGGAAGAGCATCTCGCCTGGCGCTGGCTGCCCTGGCGGGAAGCCGCCGAGGCCTGTTTTTCGTGGACCAACCGCGACGCCATCCTCGAATTGCCGCAGCGAGCAACTAATAAGCAAGGCTGAGTCCGACAAAGGCCGCCGCACGTTCGGGCAGCAGACGATAGGCCGAGTCGGCTGGCCCGCCATAGCGGCGCAGGCCCGCATCGACTCTCAGCTTCTCGCCTTGCCAGCCGACCGCGGTCGTCAAGGTCCAGCCGCCGTCTCCCATCGACTTGAGCAGGTCGGCCGAAGCCGACCAGCGACCGCCGGGATCGCTCCACGCCAGACGCGTCAGCATGCCGTGCTGCGCGAGATTGCCCTGATCGAACATGCGCGTCGACGCCGCCGTCGCACCTGCCACTGCCGCGGCAGGAACGCTGGACAAGCCGAGCAACGCCGCCCGTTGCGCGGCCTGCCGTTTCAATCGCTGCCAATCCGTAGCTGCCGGCGCAGTGCCGTCCCACCAGAATTCGCCCAGCACCGAGAAGCCGCCTTCAGTGGTCCAGGTGCCGCCCAGCAGTACCTTGCGCGGCGAGGCTATGGTCTCGGTGGCGAGAGCGCTGTCCGCAGTCAGCAAATCCCTGAGCGAAGCATTGTCCGCCAGCGGCACCCGCCGTTCGCCTCGCCGCTGAACCAGGAGCGAAGCGTGCAGTTCCAGCGCGTCGCTGGGCACCACGGATGCGGCGGCCCCCGCTTCAAGACCGTAGCGCTTCGAGTTGCGCAGTACGCCGTGAAAGTCGGCGGCGGCGACACGGCGATATAGCTTCAGGGCCACGGAACCATCCTCGCGCGCTTCGCCGCGCCTCTGGTGACCTGGATTGGCGATCACGACCGACCAGGCGCCGTCAGGAGAAAAGTTGTCCCAGCTCAGCATCGGGATGCCTTCGAGTTGCGGCGGCATCATCTGCATGCGGTTTTCACGCTGCAGTACATCGATGGGCCGGAAGGCATAGCCGACGTCGCCGGACAGGACTTTCTTGCCGGCCGTAAAGCGCTCTCCGCCCGCGCTGAAATCGGCAAAGGCTTCGTTGGCAACAAACCTCCCGGCCGGCTTGGCACCCTCCTGCCCGGATTCGGTCGCGGTGAGCAACAGCGACACGGGGCCGGCGCGTCCGCGCAATTCCTGTTCGACGCGGTAGCGGTCACGGCCGAAATTCGTCAACTCCAGACCCGCCGCAAACGGGCTGCCGCGCCGCAGTTCGTGGCCTTCGCCGACAAGGCGCGTGGTCCAGCCGAAGTCCGCCGCATCATCCGCGGCACTTGCCGGTAGCGCCAGTGCTGCCAAACAATACAGAAGTCGGCGCTGGCAATACGGCGAGCTGGGGCGTGGCAATTTCATTGCGTCAGATCCGCGCGCACCAGGAAGGCCGGATTGAAGTAGTCGTCGGACAGCGTCTTGTCCGTCCTCGATAGATAGTGCACCTCGGTCGAACGCTCCTTCTGAAGATGGTCGATCAGGGTCATCACCGTCACCTGCTTGCGCCCGTCGACCTCGCCCAGCTTGAAGCGGGCCAGCTTGGCCAGCTTGTCCGAGGCGACATACAGCTCCGCCTGCACCGGATGATGGTCCTTCTTCGCCAGATACAGCACGATGCGCGGATAGCTGACGCCCTTGCGCTGGCCGAGCAGGTCGAGCTTGAGACAGGGCACGCCATCGACGGTCTCCTCGCCCACCTGCTGGCCGTCGTAATCCTCGCCCCAGGTCATGGTCGCCACGTCGCCCGTCGAGGCCTCGCCGAGCAGCTTCTGCATGGCGGTGATGCGCAGGGGCCGCTGGCTGGAGGGCATCATCAGCCAGTAGTCGTCGCCCAGCATCAGCATCTTCTGCCCGCGCTCGCTCGCCGTGCGGAACAGCACCAGCGAGCGGTGGCCGGGCTTGAGATAGACAGCGTACAGCCGCGTCTTGTCCGGCACGCCGGCCTTGAAGGTGCGCACCTCGGTTTCGACGCGGCCCGACTCCATGGCCAGTCGATAGACATCGGCTTGCTTGAGCAGGGACTTCACCTTGCCGTCCTCTGCTGCCACGACAGCAAGACTGGCCGACGCCAGCAACATGAATGCAATTCGCCTAAACATGAGCAAGAGCCTCCGTAACGGGTTTGTTGGCGGCGCGACTGCTGACCAGCCAGGCGGCGCCAGCGGCGAGCACAATCACCACCAGCGTGACGGCCCCATAGAGCAGCGGCGAAAAACTCAGCAACAGCGGATAGCCGGCGGAACGTCCCGGCGGCGGCGGCATCTCGATTCCCGCAAACAGCAGGAACACGGTCGCCGCAATCGCCAGCAGCATCCCGACCGCTGAGCCAGCGCCACCAATCACCATGCCTTCAAGCACGAAGTTGCGCACGATCTCGGAAGGCAGGGTGCCGATGGCGCGCAGCGTGCCGATCTCCCGCGTCCGTTCGACCACGGCCATGCCCAGCGTGTTGCTCATGGCGAACAGCACGATGGCGATCATGATCACCCCGAGGATGCCGAAGATGCGGTTGTAGAGCGCGCGCACGGCCTGATAGAACACCGCCAGGTCGCGCCAGGTTTTCACTGCCAGATCGGGCTGCATTTCCCTGACTCGGGCAGCGATGGCTTCGGTGTCGGCCGTCTCCTTGAGGTAGACGGACAAGGTCCCGACCTTGTCGCTCAGCAGGAGCTTTTGCACCGAGGCCAGATCGGCCAGCACCAAGCGTTTATCTACATCCGGCACGCCGACGCTGGCGATACCGCTGACGATGACATCCACCGCGTTCAGATTTCCTTCGGTGGTGGTGGCCAGCAAGGTCAGCGAGCTGCCGACTTTCGCCTTCATCAAGCGCGCCAGCTCATTGCCGATGACGACTTCCGGCTGCGGCGCGTTGCTGACGGGCGGCTGTCCGGCGATGAAGTTCATCTGCGGGCCGCGCAGGCGAAAGTCGATCTCCGGCACCACGCCGCTGCCAACGAACACCGCCGACTTGTCGCCGTTGGAAATCAGGCCGGAAAACTGCGCGCGCGGCGCCACGGCACGCACACCGGGCAAGGCGGCAAATTTCGCGGCCAACGCTGCCGAATCCGCCAGGCCGTGCTGCAGCGGCACGTCCTCGTCGCCGTCGAAACCGCGGGCGTGGGCGACCACCACATGCCCCGTGTCGCGCGCCGTCATTTCCTCCAGCGACTCGTAGGTGAATAGCGCGAAGCCGCCGCTGGCCAGCACCGCCGCCGTTCCCAGCGCCGTGATCAGCATCGCCGTCAGCGAACGCCGGCGGTTGCGCATGACGTTTTTCCAGGCAAACATCAGCCACTTCATTGCAGTTCTCCATCTATCAGGTGCAGCACGCGGTCGCAATGCGAACTCATGCGCTCGTCGTGGGTCGCCACTACCACCGAGGCATTGCGCTCGTGCGCCAGTTCATGCAGCAGATCGACGATCTGCCGCGCCGTGGTCGAATCGAGGTTGGCTGTCGGCTCGTCGGCAATCACCAGCGCCGGCGACTTGACCAGGGCACGTGCGATCGCCACGCGCTGGCGCTGGCCGCCGGAGAGCGCGTCGGGCAGGCGCTGAGCCAGGGTTTCCAGTCCCACCCGCTGCAGCGCCGTCATGGTTCGCTCCTTGCGCTCGCCCGCTGGCACTCCGAGCAGCATCAGCGGGTACTCGACGTTGTCGAACACGGTCATCACCGGCACCAGGTTGAAGCCCTGGAAGATGAAGCCGACCTTCTCCCGACGCAGGCGCGTCAGGCCGAGTTCATCGAGACCGTCGATCACGATGCCGCCGAGTTCCCGGCTGCCCGCATCCTGGGTGTCGATCAGCCCGCACAGATTGAGCAAGGTGCTCTTGCCGCTGCCTGAAGGACCGGTGAGGGCGACCATTTCGCCGCTGCGCACATCCAGGCTGACGCCCTTCAATGCCTCGACGCTGGCCTCGCCGACCCGGTAGCTCTTGCGCAAGCCGGTCAGGCGGACGGTGCAGGGTTGCTGGCTCATTTCTCGGCCTCTTGCAGACGAGCTTCGATGGCGCCCAGTTCGGCCCGGAAACCGGCCGGGGCTGAAGCCAGCAACGGGCTGCGCCGTATCTCGGAGAGCAAGGCCTTGCCGGCGGCACGGCGATGGAAGATGCCATCCGGCAACGCGACGAAGGTCGCGGCGGCGGCCAGGCGCGTCAACAGGCTGGCGGGTGTGCCCTGCACCAGCAGACGGTCATGCTCGGGCCGCAGCGCTGCAAGGGCCTGATCAATCTGATCGAGTCCCTGCTCGGTAAACTTCAGTTTGTTCCACGGCAGCCACGCTGCCTTGCCCTTGAGCGCATGGGCGCTGCCCAGGTAAGCCGTGTAGAGCGGTTGCAGCGCAGGATTGCCGGGCGCCGCCTGAAACCCGGCGATGGCCGAATCGAGCTGGCCGGCATCGCCCTGCCGGGCCCGGTTGAACTGGGTGAGCGCCGTCTCGAAAGCGACATCGCTCACGGCCTGAGCCGTGGCTTGAGATGCGAAACCGGCGAAGGGAATCAGGAACAGGGCCAGCAGGACCAGCCGGGTGCGGGAAGCAAGAACTTGCATGATGGGAACCTCCACTTGATTAAGTGTGGCCATGCTAGAAGGCGCTTGCGCAGCAGTCAGCTGGTTTGGGACGAATTGCGGATAGCGAGGCGTGAATGGCGCAAGCAGGCGATGAAAGGAAAACCTTTGGCGCGGGCTGCCTTGTTTCACGTCCCCGCAGCAAGCGGGGACGGTATCCCTTGCGGACGGGCTCGCCGTCGGTAGAATGGACGAAGTTATCACTTGCTCTCGCCGACACCCATGACCGAAAAGCTCTCTCCCGCTGCCAAGGCCGGCGTTCTGGCCGAGGCCCTGCCCTACATCAAGCGCTTCCACGGCAAGACCATCGTGGTCAAGTACGGCGGCAACGCGATGACGGACGAACACCTGAAGCAGTGTTTCGCCCGCGACGTTGTGCTGCTCAAGCTGGTCGGCATGAACCCGGTAGTGGTGCATGGCGGCGGCCCGCAGATAGAGAACCTGCTGGCCCGCGTCGGCAAGAAGGGCGAGTTCGTCCAGGGCATGCGGGTGACCGATGCCGAGACCATGGACCTGGTGGAAATGGTGCTCGGCGGTCAGGTCAACAAGGAGATCGTCAACCTCATCAACCAGCATGGCGGCAAGGCCGTGGGACTCACCGGCAAGGATGGCAATTTCATCCGCGCCAAAAAACTGCTGATGGAAAACAAGGATGCGCCGGGCGACCTGATCGACATCGGGCAGGTCGGCGATATCGTGTCCATCGACCCCAGCCTGATCGCCCTGCTCGACACCGGCGCCTTCATCCCGGTGATCGCGCCGATCGGCGTCGGCAGCGAGGGGGAAACCTACAACATCAATGCCGACGTGGTTGCCGGCAAGATCGCCGAAGTGCTGAAAGCGGAGAAACTGGTGATGCTGACCAATACGCCGGGCGTGCTGGACCAGGCCGGCAAACTGCTGACCGGCATCACGCCGAGACAGGTTGACGACATGGTGGCCGATGGCACGCTGTCCGGCGGCATGCTGCCCAAGATCAGCTCGGCGCTCGAAGCCGCGCGGAGCGGCGTGAAGAACGTGCACATCATCGATGGCCGTGTCGAACATGCCCTGCTGCTGGAAATTCTGACCGATGAAGGCGTCGGTACCTTGATCAAATCAAAGTGACCCATTGACCCCGCCATGAACGATGCCCGCGCCGCAAAAGTTGGTGAAAAGAAACTCCTGATCCTGCAAACCATTGCCGAAATGCTCGAGCGACCGGCGGTGGAGAAAGTCACCACGGCCCTGCTGGCCAAACAGCTCGAGGTCTCGGAGGCAGCCCTCTACCGCCACTTCGCCAGCAAGGCGCAGATGTACGAGGGCCTGATCGAGTTCATCGAAAGCGGCGTGTTTTCGGTGATCACGCAGATCGAAGCGGCCGAGGAATCGGGACTCAAGCAGGCCGAAGCCATCGTCGCTTCGCTGTTGCGTTTTGCGCAGAAGAATCGCGGTCTGACGCGTGTGCTGGTGGGTGACGCGCTGGTACACGAGAACCCACGTCTGCAGGTGCGCATCAACCAGCTGCTGAGCCGCATCGAATCGACGCTCAAGCAGTGCCTGAAAGTTGCATCGGCGCAAGGGGCGCTGGCGGCCGAGCACGACTTCGGCGCTCACGCCGACCTGCTGGTTTGTTATACGGTGGGCCGCTGGCAGCGCTTCGTCAGAAGCGGCTTCAAGGACGATCCGCTGGCGAACTGGCCGGCGCAGTGGCTGATACTGGCGCGTTAGTCACCGTACCGCCAGCGCCGACTCTCAAGCCTTCAGCAGTGTCGCCGCTTCCAGCGCGAAGTAGGTCAATATCCCGTCGCAGCCGGCGCGCTTGAAGCCAAGCAAGGCTTCCATCATCACCGCATCGTGGGCCAGCCAGCCGTTCTGTGCCGCAGCCTTGAGCATCGCGTATTCGCCGCTGACCTGATAGGCATAGGTCGGCACGCCGAATTCTTCCTTCACCCGGCGCACGATGTCGAGGTAGGGCATGCCGGGCTTGACCATCACCATGTCGGCGCCTTCGTCGAGATCCAGCGCCACCTCGCGCAAGGCCTCGTCGGTGTTGCCCGGGTCCATCTGGTAGGTGGATTTGTTGCCCTTGCCCAGGTTTCCCGCCGAACCTACCGCGTCGCGGAAAGGGCCATAGAACGCGGAAGCGTATTTCGCCGAGTAGGCGAGGATGCGGGTATGGATCAGCTTCTCGGCATCCAGCGTGGCGCGAATGCGGCCGATGCGGCCATCCATCATGTCCGAGGGCGCCACCACGTCGGCACCGGCGCGAGCGTGGCACAGCGCCTGTTTTGCCAGCGCCTCCAAGGTCTCGTCATTCATCACGTAGCCGCGCGGGTCGGCCGGGTCGATCAGGCCATCCTGGCCATGACTGGTATAGGGGTCGAGCGCGACATCGGTGATGACGCCGAGTTCGGGAAACTCCCGCTTCAGGTGCGCGACCACGGTCGGCACCAGACCCGCCGGATTCCAGGCTTCTTCCGCCCCGGGAGTTTTCCGGCTGCCATCCACGACAGGGAACAGGGCCAGAGCCGGCACGCCCAGCTTCATGGCCTTTTCGGCCACCGGCAGCAGGCGATCCAGCGACATGCGCTCGACGCCGGGCATCGAAGCCACCGCTTCGGTACGGCCCGCGCCTTCGAGAACGAAAACCGGATAGATCAGATCGTCGACCGTCAGTGTGTTCTCACGCATCAGGCGCCGCGAAAAATCGTTACGGCGCATGCGACGCATCCGTGAGCTGGGGAATACACCTTTTGGAATCATTGGCTTAGCCTTGCAAATATTTTGAAAATTGCTTGAACTTTAACGTACAGCATCTATCATAGAACATAGATGGCGGTGGACGCCCGTCCATGCTGTCTCCCGCTTCACCTCCCTGAGCGGGTACCTTGAACACTTCAAGGTGTTTTGCCCTCGACCTTCTCCCCTTTGGTCGAGGGCATTTGTTTTTGGCGCAGCCAAAAACAAATGCCCGTTGGGCAAATTGTGTGGGCTATCCCCCCGGCCCCCTTTAGCTCCGGCGTAACCCCCGCTTCGCGGGCGTTAGCCTTCTCTGAAACGTTCATGCGTTTTCCGGGAAAGGGGGTGACTGGTCTGCTGACTGCGTCAGATTTTGATCGCTGCTCAACCAGCTGCCAACCACCTTTTCCGCGTCTTCCATCCCGGTCTTTTTCAGGCTGGAAAACATCTGCACGGTGATTTGCTCGCCGAAGTCGGCAAGCGCGGCGCGCGTTTCCTTCAGGGTTTTGGTCTGCTCCTGACGCGTGAGCTTGTCCGACTTCGTCAGCAAGCAGTGGATCGGTCGCCCCGTGGAGCCGAACCAGCCGATCATCTTCCAATCGAGTTCGGTCAGCGGCCGGCGCGCATCCATGATCAGCACCAGCCCGACGAGGTTGGAGCGACAGGTCAGGTAATGTTCCAGCAGTCCCTGCCATTGCAGGCGCACCGCCAACGGGACCTGGGCGTAGCCATAGCCCGGAAGATCGACCAGAGCCGCGCCGTTTCTCATGCGAAACAGGTTGATCAGCTGGGTTCGGCCCGGGGTCTTGGAGACGAAGGCGAGCCGGGTGTGCCCAACCAAGGTATTGATGGCACTGGATTTCCCGGAATTGGAGCGGCCGGCGAAGGCAATCTCGGCCCCTGCCGGCGGGGGCAAGCCGCTGGGCTGGGCTACGGAAATTTCGAAGGTAGCGTGGCGGAACAAGGACATGGGAAATACTTCACAGGTGCGCCGCCGGGACGGGCTGGCGTGGAGAAATCGGGAGAGCTGGGATAGAATATCAGGTTTACAATTTCCGAATCCTGCAGTTTCCGAGGAGTTTTTGTCCATGAAGCGTTCCCTGCTCAGTTGTCTAACCTCCCTGCTGTTCGCGATGACCGCATTCGGCGCCCATGCGTCCGATGCCGCCAAGGCAAGCCCGAAAGGCGATGCCGCGCGCGGGCAAACCATCGTCGCTACCGTCTGCGTGGCCTGCCATGGCCCGGACGGCAACAGCCCGCTTGCCGTCAACCCCAAACTGGCGGGACAACACCCCGAATATCTGCTCAAGCAGATGCAGAACTTCAAGGCGGCCGACGGCAAGCAGCCCGAGCGCGTGAATGCGATCATGAACGGCATGATCGCGGCCTACGACGAAGGTCAGATGCGTGATCTGGCGGCTTATTTCGCATCGCAGGTGCAGAAGGGCGAGACCGCGAAGAACCGCGAAACCATCGAGCTGGGTCAGAAACTGTATCGCGCCGGCGATCAGGCCAAGGGCCTGCCTGCCTGCGCCGCGTGTCACGGCCCAGCCGGTGCCGGCATTCCCGCGCAATATCCGCGCATCGGCGGCCAGTTTCCCGAATACATGGAAGCGCAGCTGAAGAGTTTCCGCGACGGCGGCCGCGCCAACGATCCGAACAAGATGATGCGCGTGGTCGCACTCAAGATGACCGACGCAGAGATCAAGGCAGTGGCCGACTACATCGCCGGCCTGCGCTAGGAATCTCCGCAGCAATCAGGGCGGCGCCGGAAGCATTCGGTGCCGCCTTTGTTTTGGCCGTTGCATCGGTCTCGCTTCGACCCGGCCGACACTCCCGAAGCAGCGAAAATGCCCTGGTTGATTCAGGGCATCACAATCCTGCCGGCGCCAGCGATCTGTCCAGGAGCGCCGGAAATTTCTCTCTGATATAGGCTGCGTATTCCCGGTCGCCGTTGAGGACGTGGCGGACGAACCATATCTCGAAGAAACCGACCAGGCTCTCGCCGGATGCCTTGTTGCGCAACTGGTCTTCCAGTTCGTCGATCTGCTGCAGGAGTCTCACGTGCGACTCGCGGTGCTCGACGCGTTCCGGATAACGGACGATTTCCAGCAGGGCTTCCTCGACCTCCAGGTGGAGCTTCAGCGACTCCGCGAGCTGCGTCACGAAGAAGTGGAGGATATGCCACGGGTCCCGTTTTGCCACCGAGCTTTCGATCGCCAGCAGATGCTCGAAAATCTTCTTGTGCTGATTGTCGATCGCTTCGATGCCAATCGCGAAACTGTCATCCCACTTCATCGCACCTTCCCTCTCGCCCACCGACGAGTGGCGCTCCCGTAATGCACGTGCACTGCAGATCCTCGCTCGTGAAGGCGCGCAGAGATTTCGGCGCCGCCTTCATGCATTGTCGATTGAATTTACTTGAGATGTCAAATTTTTGCCGCAATGGCCGGCAAATGCGCGATACCCACCGGTACCGGATTGCTTTCTACTTCAGGCGGCCGCCGCTGACGCGCACGATGCCGGCGAGATCACGGTGCTGCCCAATGTCGGACAGGCCCGCCGCTGCCAGCAGTTCCCGCACCGCTTCGGCCTGATCGTAGCCGTGTTCCAGCCAGAGTTGCCCGCCCGGCGTCAGGTGCGCCGGCGCGGCGGCAATGATCCGGCGAATCGCGTCCAGCCCGTCCGCACCGCTGGACAGCGCCGCGGCCGGTTCGTGGCGCAGATCGCCGGCAGCGAGGTGCGGATCGGCGGCGGCGATGTAGGGCGGGTTGGCCACGATCAGATCAAATCTTTCGCCAGGCAGCTGGTCGAACCAATTGCTTTGCAGCAAACGCAGCGTGGCGCCGAGTCGCTCCGCGTTTTCCTGCGCTACTTCGAGCGCCGCCGCCGAAGCGTCCACCGCAGTGACTTGCGCCAGCGGGAACTCCAGCGCCAGCGTGACGGCGATGCAGCCGCTACCGGTGCCCAGATCGAGGATCCTCGCCGTCTCGCCAGCGCCGACTTTTGCTTTGAGCGCAATGTCGACCAGCAGCTCGGTCTCGGGACGCGGGATCAGCACGGCGCTCGAGACCGCAAACTCGCGGCCGAAAAACTCGCGGCGCCCGACAAGGTAGGCCACAGGTTCGCCGCCCGCGCGTCGCGCCACCAACGAGGCAAAGGCAAGCAACTCGTCTTCATCGAGCACCCGATCGTCATGGCTGATCAGCCAGGCCGCCGGCCGGCCCATGACATGCCCCAGCAACAGGCGCGCCTCACTTGCCGGCAGCTTCGCCCGCGCCGCCGCAAGCGCCGCGGCCACGGAAGTCATTCGCCCACCCCCCGGCCCCCGCCCCGC
Organism: Rhodocyclales bacterium; assembly: GCA_026399435.1. GTDB lineage: Bacteria > Pseudomonadota > Gammaproteobacteria > Burkholderiales > Rhodocyclaceae > Sulfuritalea. The sequence continues at coordinate 49,046 of JAPLQX010000057.1, read as the reverse complement.
GGGCGGGGGTGACGGAGGTTCGGCTGCTGTCGCAGCCTCCGCGGCGGTGACTGGTGCCGGCTTGGGACGGCCCGGCGCACGGCACTCATTCGCCCAGCGCCGCCAGCAGTTCGGCCTGATGCTCGGCGGTCAGGGCACCCACCAGTTCATCGAGATCGCCGTCCATGATGGCGTCGATCTTGTACAGCGTCAGGTTGATGCGGTGATCGGTAATCCGCCCCTGCGGAAAGTTGTAGGTGCGGATGCGCTCGGAGCGGTCGCCCGAGCCGATCAACGACTTGCGCTGCGAGGCGATTTTCTGCTGCTGCTCGCGCTGCTTGGCGTCGTTGATGCGCGCCGCCAGGACCGACAGGGCCTGCGCCTTGTTGCGATGCTGCGAGCGGTCATCCTGGCATTCGACGACGATGCCGGTCGGGATGTGGGTGATGCGCACCGCCGAGTCGGTCTTGTTGATGTGCTGCCCGCCGGCGCCCGAGGCGCGGAAGGTATCGATGCGCAGGTCGGCCGTATTGATGTCGATATCGACCAGTTCATCGGCTTCCGGCATCACCGCCACAGTGCAGGCCGAGGTGTGGATGCGGCCCTGGGTCTCGGTCACCGGCACGCGCTGCACGCGATGGCCGCCCGACTCGAACTTGAGCTTCGAATAGGCGCCGTTGCCCTCGACGCGGGCGATGATTTCGCGAAAGCCGCCGAGATCGGATTCGCTGCGCGAGACGATCTCCACTTTCCAGCGCTGGCGTTCGGCATAGCGACTGTACATGCGGAAGAGGTCGGCGGCGAACAGCGCGGACTCGTCACCGCCGGTACCGGCGCGGATTTCCAGAAACAGGTTTTTGTCGTCGTTGGGGTCCTTCGGCAGCAGGGCGCGCTGCAGTTCGACTTCGAGCCTTGCCATGTCGGCGGTCGCCGAGGCCTGCTCGGCGACCGCGAGTTCCTTCATCTCCGGATCGGCCAGCATTTCCGCCGCACCCGAAAAGTCGGCGCTGGCGCTACGGTAAGCATGAAACAGTTCCACCACCGGCGTGATGTCGGCGCGCTCGCGGGTGAGCTTGCGATAGCTGTCCATGTCACGGGCGGCGTGCTCGCCGCCGAGCAGGCCGTCGATTTCGGCCAGGCGCTCGCTCAGGCGTTCAAGTTTTTCGAGGATGCTTTTTTTCATGGAAACAATCTGAGAGTGTCAGCGACTGCCGGGGGTTATGAGTCTGCGGCCGGGTTTGCGGCCGAATTTGCAGCCGATGCCGCGCGGGCGATGAGCTGAATGCTGTGACGCACGTCGGCTGCCAGCAGTAGCTCGGTCTGTGCCGCGGCGAGGGTGATCCGCTCGTCGAAGCACAGCAACCCGGCATCGTCGACCTGCAGGATGCCGGCATCGATCAGATTGCGAATCACATTGGCGAACAGCAATTTTTCCGAGAACTCGGCGGAATTGAATTCGTAGAGCATGGCCAGCCGCTGCGCCAGCAGATGGGTAGCGTCTTCGAGGGCGGCGCGGGTCAGTTGGCCGCTGCCGTGATGCTGCAGCAGGGCCAGGGTGAGGAATTGCCGTTCCAGCGTGGGGCGGATGATCTCACCCAGCTGCCGCAGTTCCGGACTGGCCTCGCTGTTGGGCGACGGCGCGCGCAGGATCGCGATCTGGCTGTCGCCGAGTATCAAGCCGCGCCGGGACAACGCCGCTTCCGTGCGATCGATCAGTGCATCGAGCTGATCGGCTTCCCATGGCAGGAAAAGCTCGGCGCGCAGCAGGCCGTAGATGCCCTTGATCGCCTCCTTGGCGCGTTGCCGCGTCAGCACCTGATTGTGGCTGACCAGGCAGGCGAGCAGCGCGGGCAAGGCAAACAGGTGCAGCACGTTGTTGCGGAAATAGGCCAGCAGCGCAGCCTGCTCCTCCGTTGCCCGGATCATGTCGCCCAGGGGATGCGGATGGCTTTCCACCATGTCGAGCCGGAGCACGTAGTCGATCACCTCGTCGGCCGGCAGATCGCAGGCAACGATGGATTCGGCGTAAGGCGTTTCCGTCAGCAGATACCGGACATGTTCGATCTGCTTCTGCAGCAGGCGCAGATCCGCGGCGTGCTTGGGCGTCGACAGCAGGGTCACGGCGATCAGGTTCACCGGATTGACCACCGCGATGGCATTGATGCTGCGCGCCAGCACCGTAGCCGTGGCGTCGACCGCGCTGCGCAGCCACGGTGCCTGTGCATCGGAGTCCTCTTCCCGCCATGCCGGATGCTGTGCATCGAGGAATTCGGCGAGCGCCAGCGGCGGGCCGAAATTCACATGCACCTTGCCGAAGTTGCGCTTCAGCAGCCGCGCCGCACTCAGCAAGTCGGTCAGCGATTCGGATTTCTTGGGCCGGCCATGGAGTTCGGCCAGATAACTGCTGCCCTCCATCAATTTCTCGTAACCGATGTACACGGGAACGAACACCAGCGGCCTGGCGCGGCTGCGCACGAAACTATGTATCGTCATCGCCAGAATGCCGGCCTTGGGCGCCAGCGTACGCCCGCTGCGACTGCGACCGCCTTCGATGAAGTATTCGATCGGAAAACCCCGGTCGATCATCATGTGCAGGTATTCGATAAACACCGCCGCGTAGAGCGGCTCGCCCTTGATCTTGCGGCGCAGGAAGAAGGCCCCGGAGCGCCTCAGAATCGAGCCCACCAGCGGCAGGTTGAGGTTGGCGCCGGCGGCGATGTGCGGCACCATCAGGCCCCGGTTGAAGATGATGTAGGACAGCAGCAAATAATCGACATGGCTGCGATGGCAAGGCACATAGACGATGCCGTGGCCCGGCGCCACTTGCGTCACGCGCTCGAAGTTGTGCACCTCGACCCCGTTATAGACCTTGTTCCAGACCCAGGTCAGAAACAGGGCAAAGGCCCGCACCACGGAATAGGTGTAGTCGGACGCGATCTCGAGCGCGAAATTCCGTGCGGATTTTTGCGCCGCAAGCAGCGAAATCGATTTGCTCTCCGCTTCGTCGGCGATGGCCTTGCGTACCGCAGGCGTGTTGAGCAGGGTCCGCAGCTGGGTGTGGCGATGCGACAGATCGGGACCGATCGCCATCTCGCGTTGGCGCCGGAAGTGCACACGCAGGATGCGCCCCAGCTTGCGCACGGCATGGGACGCGTCGGTCTTTCCGCTCAACAGCTCGCGCAGAGAAATCGGCGCGTTGAAGCGCACCACGGTGTGCCGACCGTGGATCACGATGGCGAACAACTGCCGCAGGGTGCTGACCGATTGCCAGGTCTCGGCAAACAGCGCCTTCAGTATCGAGTCCTGCTTGTCGGGTTCGCGTCCCCAGAGGATGGTCACCGGCACCAGCTGCACATCGAAGCGCGGATCGGTGACCGCGGTTCTGACCAGCGACTTGAGCAGCTGCGAGTGATCGCTGCGCGGGTTCGGCACCAGGCGTCCACGCTCGTTGCGCGAGAGAAAAAAGAACGATCGCCGCGAAGTGAACGCCGGGTCGCGCAAGGGCCGCAAGGCCGCAGGCAAACCCAGTTCGCGGCACTCGTGGTCGAGTACCAGCAGATTGGAAAGATGGCGTTCGTTGAGCACGTAGCAAACCGGCAGATCGGGCCGCAGCTTGAGCATCTCGGGGGTTTCCGGAAACACCTGCGTCCGCGTCGCCAGATAAAGAATCCGGCGCAGGACGTTCAGCGTCCAGCCGGTGAAATCGAATAGGGGCAGTTTGCTCACTGGCGGACGGGCTTGCGCGCCGTGACGGCGCCGGGCAGTCGATGCGAAAGCACGCACCTACTCCCCGGAATTGAGGCGATAGATGCGGGAGATAAGCTCTGCAACTTCTGCACGCTCGGGGCCTTCCGCCTGATTCAGAGCGTGGGTCGGAGCGTGCAGCAACTTGTTGGTGAGACCGTGCGACAGCGCGTCGAGCACCTTGGCCGGATCGTCGCCGCGTGCCAGCAGCTTCATGGCGTGGTCCAGTTCATGACGGCGGGCGCGTTCGGCGTTGTCGCGCAGAGCACGGATGGTCGGTACCGTCTCGCGTGATTCCATCCAGTGCAGAAAGCCGGAGACGCGGTCGGTGATGATCGCCTCGGCCTCGACCACGGCGGCCTGCCGCGATTCAAGACCGGATTCGACGATCTGGCCGAGATCGTCGAGGGTGTAGAGAAAGACATCGTCCAGCCGGGCAACTTCGGCCTCGATGTCGCGCGGCACGGCGAGATCCACCATCACCATCGGGCGGTGACGGCGCGCCTTCAGGGCGCGTTCGACCATGCCGAGGCCGATGATGGGCAGCGAACTGGCGGTGCAGGAGACCACGATGTCGTAATCGGCGAGACGCTCGCCAAGCTGGTCCAGGCGCATCGCGTCGCCGCCAAAGCGTGTCGCCAGGTCGGCGCCGCGTTCCAGCGTGCGATTGGCGATCGTGAGTCGCTTCGGCTTCTGCGCAGCGAAATGCGCAGCACACAACTCGACCATCTCGCCGGCACCGATGAACAGCACCTGCTGCGCCGCGAGGCTGTCGAAAATGCGCGCCGAAAGATGCACCGCCGCTGCCGCCATGGAAACCGTGTTGGCGCCGATCGCGGTGGTCGAGCGCACTTCCTTGGCCACCGCAAAGGTGCGCTGGAACAGTTTGCCGAGCAACGTACCCAGCGTCCCGGCCTCTTCCGCGGCACGCGCCGCCTGCTTCATCTGGCCGAGGATCTGCGGCTCGCCCAGCACCATCGAGTCCAACCCGGCCGCGACGCGGAACATGTGGCGCACGGCATCCTGCTGCGGATGCTGGTAGAGGTAGGGATGAATTTTCTGCGGCGACAGCGAGTGATACTCGGCCAGCCAATCCGCGGCGGCCTGCGGATTTTCAGCTGCGCAATAGAGTTCGGTACGGTTGCAGGTCGACAGGATCGCCGCTTCGCGCACGCTCTTCGCCCGCAACAGGTCGTGCAAAGCCTGTCCCATGTGCAACGGGTTGAACGCCACCTGCTCGCGTACTGCCAGCGGGGCCGTATGGTGGTTGATACCCAGTGCGAACAGCTTCACGGCGATGGGACCTTGAGACAACGCGAACTGCGAGTTAGCGGATTATAGGTAAAATCGCGCACTTTCGCGGCATTCGGCCCGTCGCCGTTACCTGCCCACGAAGTGGAAGTCCAGGTACGCAGAGCGCGCCAGCGCCGACTCTTGGAGAATTTCAGTGCAACTCGTATGTCTCGATCTCGAAGGCGTGCTCGTTCCAGAAATCTGGATCGAGTTTTCCAAACGTACCGGTATCCCGGAACTCTCACGCACGACACGCGATGAGCCGGACTACGACAAGCTGATGAAGTATCGGCTGGACCTGCTCAAGAAGCACAAGCTCGGCCTGCCGGATATCCAGAAGGTGATCTCGGACATGGGCCCGATGGCCGGCGCCAGGGACTTTCTCGACGCCCTGCGGCGTGACTACCAGGTCATCATCCTGTCCGACACCTTTTACGAGTTCGCCATGCCGCTGATGGCCCAGCTCAACATGCCGGTGCTGTTCTGCCACAAGCTGGAAGCGGATGCCGCCGGTTTCGTGGTGAACTACCACCTGCGCATGCCGAACCAGAAAATGGAGTCGGTCAGGCGCTTCAAGGAACTCCAGTTCAAGGTGATTGCCGGGGGAGATTCCTACAACGATACCGCCATGCTCGCAGAGGCCCACGCCGGCATCCTGTTCCGTCCGCCGCAGAACGTGATCGACCAGTTCCCGCAGTTTCCGGTGACCATGAACTACGCCGAGTTCCGCACCGAAATCGACAAGGCATCGGCCCGCATCTGATGCACAGGGCGCGCTTTTATACCCTGACCGCCTCCTGTCCCGATCAGGTCGGCATCATCGCGCGCGTCACCGGCTTCATCGCCGAGCACAAGGGCTGGATTCTCGAATCGAGCTTCCACGCCGACGAAGCTACGGAAATGCGCGACGTCCGCTACTTCATGCGTATCGAAGTCAGGGCCGATTCGCTGCCCTTCGAACTTGCCGAGTTCCGCCGCCGCTTCCAGCCCGTGGCCGACGAGTTGCAGCTGGACTGGCGCATCAACGATTCGGCGCTGAAGAAACGCGTCGTGGTGCTTGTCTCGCAGCAGGAGCATTGCCTGTACGACCTGCTGGCGCGCTGGCAATCGAAGGAACTCGACATCGAGATCGCCTGCGTGATCTCGAATCACGACACCTTCAGGGGCTTCGTCGAGTGGCATGGCATTCCGTTCCACCACGTGCCGGTGACGCCGGGAAACAAGGCGGCCGCCTATGCCGAGGTGCAGCGCCTGTTCGAGGAAGTGCGCGGCGACACCATGGTGCTGGCGCGCTACATGCAGATCCTCTCACCCGATCTGTGCGCCGCCTATCCGGGACGCATCCTCAACATCCACCACAGCTTCCTGCCCTCGTTCGTCGGCGCCAAGCCCTACCATCAGGCCTACACGCGCGGCGTCAAGCTGATCGGCGCCACCTGCCACTACGTCACCGCGGAACTCGACCAGGGCCCGATCATCGAGCAGGACGTGATCCGCATCGACCACTCGGATTCGGTCGAGGACATGGTGCGCTACGGCAAGGACATCGAGAAGACCGTGCTGGCGCGCGGCCTGCGCTATCACCTCGAAGACCGCGTGCTGGTCCATGGCAACAAGACAGTGGTGTTCCGCTGAGAGCTTGTGAATAAATCTACTGCGCGTGCCGGATCGGGGCTTGGGCGGTGCTCGCTATCCTCATGTACAAACTCGTACATTCCGGTAGCTGCGCTCCGGCCGCACCCCGCTGCGACCCGCTCGCTACGATTTCTTCAAAGCTCTGAGAGGTCCTAAGTGAGAGCGTTCTTGCTGATCGCCGCATTCCTGGCGGGCCAGGCGCTGGCCGAAGATCAGCGCCAACTGGCGCTGCTCCCACCCGCCGCGCAAGAGTCGCTGCGCGAGGAAATGCTCGGCAACCTGCTTGCGATCAACGAAATCCTGACGCTGATGGCTGCCGGCAAGATCAAGGAAGCCGGTCTACTGGCGGAAGCATCGCTCGGACAATCCGCTCAAGGCAAACATCGCGAAAAACCCTTCAGCGCGCGTCCGGGCCCGCACATGCCGCCCGCGATGCACAGCATCGGCAACGACGGCCACGTTGCCGCCAGTGAATTCGCCAAGGCAGCGAGCAGCGGCGACCGCGAAAAAGCTTTGGCCCTGCTGCCGAAACTGACCGAAGGCTGCGTCGCCTGTCACTATTCCTACCGAACGCGCTGAATCAACGGCCCCCGCCGACCGGCTTGCGCAACATTAGCCATATCCCAAACAGCACCATCGGCAGGCTCAGCCACTGTCCCATGCTGACCACATAGGACAGCCCGAAGATGCCGTGATCCGGCTCACGGAAATATTCGGCAGCAAACCGCAGCACGCCGTAGCCGATCATGAACATCCCGGATACCGCGCCCAGCGCCCGCTGCCGAGCCGAAAACAGCCAGAGGATGACGAACAGCAGCAGGCCCTCGCCGGCCGCCTGATACAGCGGCGACGGGTGGCGCGGCAAGCTGTCGACGTGCGGGAAAATCATCGCCCAGGGCAAGCCCGGATCGGCTGCCCGGCCCCACAATTCGCCGTTGATGAAGTTACCGATGCGCCCCGCCATCAGGCCCAGCGGCACCAGCGGCGCGATGAAGTCGGTCACCTGGAAAAACGTCCTGCCGGCTTTGCGGCCCCACAGCGCCATCGCCACGAACACGCCGAGCATGCCGCCATGAAAGGCCATACCGCCTTTCCATACCGCGAGGATTTCCAGCGGATGCGCAAGGTAGTAGCCCGGCTCGTAGAACAGCACCTGGCCCAGGCGGCCGCCGAGCACCACGCCGAGCACGCCGTAGAACAGCAGATCATCGACGTCCTGCCCGCTCATGCCGTGCCAGGGCTGTGCCGCCGCACGCCGCTTGCCGAGCCAGAGAAAGGCGACGAAGCCCGCCAGATACATGAGGCCGTACCAGCGCACGGCCAACGGGCCGATCTGGACGGCAATCGGATCGAACTGGGGATGGATCAGCATGGCATCTCAGGCACCGTGGCACTTCTTGTATTTCTTGCCGCTGCCGCAAGGGCAGGGGTCGTTGCGACCGACTTTAGCGCCTTGTCGCGCCGGAACGAGCGTCGGCTCCAGTTTGCGCGGGGCTGGCTCGTTGTCGCTGAACCCGGCCCACCAGCCAATTTCCCTCTTCACGCTTTTCACATAATCCTTGCCGCGACCGAGGTGTTCGTCGCGGCAAGTCTCGTAGGGGCGAGAGATATGTCGTTCGGTCCAGGGTAGATCGGCCATCGTCGGATTGGGCAGTTCGTCGGCGAACCAGCCGCGAATCGGCTCCAGCAACTCGACCGCGCCAATGTCGGTGGCAACCGCGATCACCGAATCGATCAGCTCGAAACTTTTTTTCTCGGCGCCAGGCTGGCGCAATCTCGCAGCTTCCTCCTCGCCCAGCGGAATCAGGTAGGCAATCAGTTCGTCGCGCGATGCGTCGCCTTCCAGCACTCGTACCATGATCGCATCGAGCGCGGCATGACGCGCCCAGTGCCCGGCCGCCGGATCTTCCACCAAGCCCTTCAGCGGTGCCAGGTCGCCATCGCAGACCGAAGCCAGGCAACGTCCATAGGATTCGGTCACCGTGTCGCCCAGCAGTTGCTCGACCACATCCGCCGGATGATGGCCCAGCCGGACCAATGGCGCATACGCCGAGGTTTCGCGCCAGCTTGCAAGCAGGTGCATGGCATAGAGATGCAGCACGTAATCCGGATTGGCACCCTCTTCCGGATGATCCGCCACGCGGACGATGGCCTCCACCAGATGGGGCGTCACTTCCTCGCGATGGGCGTCGACGAATGTGATCGCCGCCTCGGGAAAGGGTTGCGAGAAGTACTCGATCTGCTCGCGCAGCGCGTTCCAGGCGTCGGACATGATGATATGGGCGAAAGAAAAAGTCAGTCAGGATACAGGCTCAAGAGTCGGCGCTGGCGGGACGACGGCAAAAGCGGACTGGAATTGTCAGCATCAGGCCGGACTCTCCCTCAGCGCCCGCCATGAAAAACCGCGACCGCCGTCGCACTCGAAGGATCGATCACCTCCGTGGATAACCCACGGATCGAGTGCGGCGTCGCCGGCAAATGCCTTCCAGCGCTTTGCCGCATCCAGCCAGCCGTAGGAAAAAGTCATCCCGGATTTGATCTCGACGGGCTGCAAGCGGCTACCCGTCTCGAACAATAGATCGATCTCGTGGCCGATGTTATCGCGCCAGAAATACAGCTCGGCGGGTTGGCCGGCATTGTGGCGCTGCTTGATGAACTCGCCGATGACGAAAGTCTCGAACAGCGCGCCGCGCATGGCGTGCGTGGCAATTGCGCGGGCATCCCGAATCCCCAGCAGCCAAGCCGCTAGACCGACATCGACGAAATACAGCTTGGGCGTCTTGACCAGGCGCTTGCCGAAGTTGCGGTGATACGGCGCCAGCAGACGCACGATGTAGCTCGCTTCGAGTACCGTAAGCCACTGCCGCGCGGTGACGTGACTGATGCCGCAGTCTGCCGCGAGCGACGACAGGTTGAGCAGTTGCCCGCAACGCGCGGCGCACATCTTCAGGAAGCGCTGAAACAGCCCAAGCTCGCGCACGGCAAGCAGTTGGCGGACATCGCGCTCGACGTAGGTGGCGACATAGTTGGGAAACCAGTCCTCGGGCGAAAGACTGCGGTCGTAGAGCGCGGGGTAGGCGCCCTGCCACAGTGCAACATCGACGCTGGCGGCTGCCATGCCGGCGCCCGCCAGCTCCGATTGGGAAAAGGGCAGCAGATGCACGAGACCGACGCGACCGGCGAGGGACTGCGTTATCTTCGACAACAGCCCGAACTGCTGCGAGCCCGTAAGCACGAAGTCGCCCATGCGGCGGCGCTCATCGACCCAGCCCTGCAGATATGAAAACAACTCGGGGCAACGCTGAACCTCGTCGATGATGGCGCCGTCGGGAAAATTACCAAGCAAGCGACGGGCATCCGCCGTTGCGTAGGCAAGCTGGCCCGGATTCTCCAGGCTGACATAGGGCTTGCCCGGAAAGGCGACGCGCGCCAGCGTCGTCTTTCCCGACTGGCGCGGCCCGGTCAGCGCGACGATGGGGAAGCCTCGCGCCAGGCGCTGGACAGTGCTCAAAGCGGTGCGGGGAATCATGGCCGCATCTTACAGATTTAAGTTCCAAACTTCAATCTGTAAGAATGGATTTCGTCGAGCGGGGAAAGTTGGCGCTGATGAATCCCCTGCGCAGCAAGGCGGTCGAGCAAAGTACGCTCTCCTCGCCGCTGCGGATGGCGATACGGCGCCGAAGCTACTTCATCAGCGCGCGCCGAAGAGCCAGTCGAGCGCGCGTTCGACATTCTGGCCGCGGCGATGGAAGCCGCCGTGGTCGCCGCCGGGGTCTTCCACAAGGTCGGCGCTGGCCCCCTTGTCCTGCAGCCAGCGCTGGCTGCGTCGCATCGCCGGACAGCCGTCGCGTTCGGGATTGGGATCGCCGCCGCCGCAGTAGAGCCACCAGCGTGTCCCGGCAAAGGGCGAAGCTCCGAAGCGCCCGCTCTCGATGTCGCGATTCATCGGGAAGTCGGCGGACATGCCTCCGGCATTGGCGATCATGCTGCGAAACAGGGGGCGTAACGTGCGGCCATCCATGGCGACCAGAGCATACAGATTCGCCGAGCCGCGTGAGAATCCGTGCAGCACTGTGTTCTCGGGGCGGGCGCCGGCCGCCGCCATGAGCCCTTCGATCTCGCGCCGCATCTCGGGCGGCGAGTAGTAATCGGCATTTTGCTGGCCGCCGCCGAACCAACATTGCAGGGCGATGATGCCGAGCTGGCGTTTCTGCGCGAAAGGCTGCCACAGGACAATCTCGTCATGGGCCCAACTGCCGCTGCCATGCAGGGTGACGATCCAGCCAGCGGGCTGGCCCGCGGGCCGCCAGACCAGCGCGAAGCTGCGGCCATCACGCGTGCGTTCGAGACGTGCCCCGAGGCGCTCGGCCTCTGGCAAGCGGCGCGAGTTGGCCGCGGCCCGGACCAGCAGTTCGTCGGCATCCCGGGCCGGCATGCCCGGCTCTTGGGCAAAAACCGGACACGCGGCAATGGCAATAAAAAGCAGCAGCAGACGGCGCATATCGGGATGGGAGGCAATGGGTTTCAGCTAGAATTTACGATTCTATCGCGGCACCGCCGCGCCCATTGCAGGAGATTCCCATGCCCACCTACCGTTCCCGCACTTCCACCCACGGCCGCAACATGGCCGGCGCCCGCGCGCTGTGGCGCGCCACCGGCATGAAGGATGGCGACTTCGGCAAGCCGATCATCGCCGTGGTCAATTCTTTCACCCAGTTCGTGCCCGGCCACGTCCATCTGAAGGACATGGGGCAACTGGTGGCACGCGAAATCGAAGCGGCGGGTGGCGTGGCCAAGGAATTCAACACCATCGCGATCGATGACGGCATCGCCATGGGCCACGGCGGCATGCTCTACAGCCTGCCTTCGCGCGAGCTGATCGCCGACTCGGTCGAATACATGGTCAATGGCCATTGCGCCGATGCGATGGTCTGCATTTCCAATTGCGACAAGATCACCCCGGGCATGCTGATGGCCAGCCTGCGGCTCAATATCCCGACGGTATTCGTCTCGGGCGGGCCGATGGAGGCCGGCAAGGTCCAATGGCACGGCGAGTACCGCATGGTCGACCTGATCGACGCCATGATCGAGTCCGCCGACAGCAAGAACACCGACGCCGAAGTGGCCAGCATGGAGCGCTCGGCCTGCCCGACCTGCGGCTCCTGTTCCGGGATGTTCACCGCCAACTCGATGAACTGCCTGACCGAGGCGCTCGGCCTCTCGCTGCCCGGCAACGGCTCGCTGCTGGCGACGCACGCCGACCGCGAAAAGCTGTTCCTCAAGGCCGGTCGTGTCGCCGTCGAACTCTGCAAGCGCTGGTACGAAGGCGACGACGCCTCGGCCCTGCCGCGCAGCATCGCCAGCTTCGCCGCCTTCGAGAATGCGATCGCGCTCGATATCGCCATGGGCGGCTCGACCAACACGGTGCTCCACCTGCTGGCCGCCGCACAGGAAGCCGGCGTCGACTTCGACCTGGCCGACATCGACCGCATGTCGCGCAAAGTGCCCTGCCTGGCCAAGGTGGCGCCGGCGACGCAGAAGTACCACATGGAAGACGTGCATCGGGCGGGGGGCATCATGGCCATCCTCGGCGAGCTGGACCGCGCCGGCCTGATCAACCGCGACTGCCCGACCGTGCTCTATCCGACGCTGGGCGAGGCGCTCGACTGCTGCGACGTCAAGCGCAACCACGCCCCGGCCGTGCATGAGTTCTATCGCGCCGCGCCGGGTGGCGTGCCGACGCAAACCGCCTTCTCGCAGAATCGCCGCTACCCGACACTCGATCTCGACCGCGCCAATGGCTGCATCCACGACCTGGCCCACGCCTATTCGCTGGATGGCGGCCTTGCCGTGCTGTACGGCAACATAGCGGAGAAGGGCTGCGTCGTCAAAACGGCCGGAGTCGATGATTCGAACCTCAAATTCACCGGCCGCGCGCGCGTCTGCCAGTCGCAGGAAGAAGCGGTAGAGAAGATCCTCGCCGACCAGATCGTCGCCGGCGACATCGTGATCGTGGTCTATGAAGGTCCCAAGGGCGGCCCCGGCATGCAGGAAATGCTGTATCCCACCTCGTACCTCAAGTCGAAGGGCATGGGCAAGGTTTGCGCCCTGCTCACCGATGGCCGCTTTTCCGGCGGCACCTCGGGCCTGTCGATCGGCCACGCCTCGCCCGAAGCTGCGGCGGGCGGCGCCATCGGCCTGGTCGAAGAGGGCGACACCATCGAAATCGACATCCCCAACCGCCGCATTCATCTGGTGATCGAAAAGTCGGCGCTGGCGGCACGGCGCGCAGCGATGGAAGCACGCGGTGCGACGGCGTGGAAGCCCGTACATCGGCAGCGCGAAGTCTCGGCGGCGCTGAAGGCCTACGCCGCAATGACCACTTCGGCGGACACTGGTGCAGTGCGGGATATTTCACAGCTTTATTGACCTGCGTCAAAAATCCATAGGTATATAAGCAGATAATGATTCTTATTGTTTGAAAATGCAGTCAATGGAGGTGTTTCATGAGGCATCTACTTATCCGAGCTGCGCTGATGTTCTGCTGCGCTGCTCCGCTGGCCGCAGTCGGCCCGGTTCTGGCCGATGAAGCAAAGTCGGAACCCAAGCCGCTCAAGCTGACCACCACCGCCGACCACACCAAATTCAAGGAGTTGCAGAAGCAATTCAACTCCGGGCCTGAGGTGACCAAGGCCTGCCTCGCCTGCCACACGGAGGCGGCCGGCCAGATTCACCGCACCAAGCACTGGAAATGGGAGTACCTGAACCCGGAAACCAAGCAGACGCTGGGCAAGAAGACCGTCGTCAACAACTTCTGCATTTCCATCGCATCGAACTACGCCTCCTGCACCAGTTGCCACGTCGGCTATGGCTGGAAGGATGCGAACTTCGACTTCAAGTCCGAAGAGAACGTGGATTGCCTGGCCTGCCACGACACGACCGGCAACTACAAGAAGCCGCCCGGCTTCGCCGGCAACCCGGTGGTCAAGGACACGGAGTACCCGCCCGGATCGGGCAAGATCATCAAGGGCACTGACCTCGCCAAGGTCGCGCAAAAGGTCGGCAAGACCAGCCGCGACACCTGCGGCGCCTGCCACTTCAACGGCGGCGGCGGCGACGGCGTCAAGCATGGCGACATGGATAGTTCGCTCGCGGCACCGACCAAGGAACTCGACGTCCACATGGATGCCGAGGGCCTCGATTTCACCTGCGGCACCTGCCACAGCACTTCCAGCCACGATGTCGCCGGCAGCCGTTACGCGCCGACCGCGCAGGACAAGCAGGGCGCGCGCATCCGCGGCAAGGCCGACAAGGGCAATCCGGCCACCTGCGTCGCCTGCCATGGCAACGGCCCGCACAAGAAGGAAGCGCGGCTGAATCAGCATGCCACCAAGATCGCCTGCCAGACCTGCCATATCCCGACCTACGCGCGCGGCGGCATCCCCACCAAGATGGTGTGGGACTGGTCGACCGCCGGCCAGCGCGATGCCGAGGGCAAGCAGATCACCAAGAAGGACGCCAAGGGCCACATCATCTATGAATCGCGCAAGGGCGACTTCACCTTGGCGGAGAACGTCAAACCCGAGTACTTCTGGTTCAATGGACGCGTTGACTACACGCTGGTGACCGACAAGATCGAGAAGTCGGAGCAGCGAACGCCGATCAACAGGATCAGCGGCAGCGCGACCGACGGCAAGTCGATGATCTGGCCGATGAAGGTGTTCCGCGGCTCGCAACCCTACGATCCGGTGAACAAGACGCTGGTCACGCCGCATACGGCGGGCAATGACGACACCGGCTACTGGAAGAACCTGGACTGGGACAAGGCCATTACCGTCGGCATGAATGACTCCGGACATCCCTACTCGGGCAAGATGGAATTCCTCAAGACCGAGATGTCCTGGCCGATAACGCACATGGTCGCACCCAAGGAAAAGGCACTGGGCTGTGCCGAATGCCACAGCAAGCAAAGTCGCCTGGCCGGCATCCAGGGCATCTACATCCCGGTCCGTGACAACAACAAGCTGCTGGACACCATCGGCTGGGCAATCGTCTTCCTGACCATGCTCGGCGTATTCGGTCACGGTGCAATCCGCATCGTATCCAGCCGCAAACATCAAGCCAAGGAGAACTGAAATGGCTGAACGTATCTACGTCTTCAAGCGCTTCGAGCGCTTCTGGCACTGGTCGCAGGCCGGTCTGATCATGTTCCTGATGCTCACCGCCTTCGACATCCACGGCACCTATGCGATCTTCGGCTTCGAAAAGGCGGTGGCTTACCACACCATCGCCGCCTGGTCGCTGATCGGCCTGTGGGTGTTCGCGATCTTCTGGCACTTCACCACCGGCGAATGGAAGCAATATATCCCGACCACGGAGAAGGTCGTGGCGATGATCCATTACTACTCTGTCGGCATTTTCAGGAATGAGCCGCACCCGTTCAAGCTGACGCAACTGCGCAAGCACAATCCGCTGCAACGGCTGGCCTATCTCGGCATCATGCTGTTCGTCGGTCCGCTGATCTGGGTCACCGGCGTGCTCTATCTGTTCTATGCCGACTGGGCGGCCTGGGGCTTGACCAAGCTGCAACTCGAATGGGTCGCCACCGGCCACATCATCGGCGCCTTCATGATGCTCGCCTTTCTTATCGCCCACGTCTATCTGACCACTGCCGGACATACGCCGATGGCCCACATCAAGGCAATGATTACCGGCTGGGAAGAAGTGGATTAATCAAACACCCCATTACCTGCAAGGAGTCTGACCATGAAATTCACCAAAACCCTGAGCGCCGCTGCCCTGCTTTCCCTGTTCGCCGTTTCAGCCTTCGCCTACGACGCCGACTGGAAGCGCGGTCGCGTGTATTACCGCAGCGTGTGCACCTCCTGCCACGCCGTAGCGCCTATTGGCTCGATCAATCCGAGCACCAAGACCAAGGCCGAGTGGGCGGCCTACCTGAAGGCCGACAAGCACAACAAGGGCAAGGACACCGTCAAGCAGTACGTCAGCAAGGCCTATCGCGCCAGCATCAAGGCCGGCAACAAGGCTGCCGAGAAGTTTGCCGATACGCCGGATCAGGAATTGATGGACGACATCGGCGCCTTCCTCACCAAGGGTGCCAAGGACGGCGACTCTCCGGCAACCTGCAGCTGACAAGGGCACAGTCGAAGGCGTGCGCCTTCCGGGGCGACACGCCGGCTTCTCGCGCCTGATCGACAATGAGATTGGCGCCCGGCAGCGACAGCGCTTCGGCCATCGAAAGGAAAACATCGTGAGCGCATCAGAAAAGCAAGGCAATCCGAAAATCAAACCCTTCTGGTCACCTCTGGCTGCGGGCATAGCGCTCGGCTTGGTCTTGTTGCTGACCTTTGTTCTTTCCGGTCACGGCCTGGGAGCCAGTGGGGCGGCTACCGACATGGTCGCCGGCGTGGGGCTGAAGCTGGCGCCGGAGGCAACCAAGGCGAACGGCTACCTCGGACCGATGGTGGCGGACGGTAGCCCGATGGGCTCATGGATGACCTGGGAAATCCTCGGCGTCGCCATCGGCGCGCTGGTGGCGGCTTTTATGGCGGGTCGTTTTCGCGTGCAATTCGATGGCTCGCGCAGCATCGGCACCCCGGCGCGCTTGATCAGTACTTTAGCCGGCGGCGTGATGGCCGGTTTTGGCGCACGCATAGCCGGCGGCTGCACCAGTGGTTTGGGGCTGTCGGGCGCGGCGGCACTGGGTATTTCGGCGTTTGTCTTCCTGGCTTTGTTTTTTGCAACCGGGATGATCGTCAGCCGCTTGGTCAAAGGAGTTTGACATGTTCCCCCTAAATGAAAGCGGCATGCTGTCGGGTCTGCTGTGCGGCATCTTGTTTGGCTACGCGCTGGAGAATGCCGGATTCGGCAGCCCCGTCAAATTGAACGCCCAGTTCAAGCTGAGCGACTGGGCGGTATTCAAGGTGATGTTCACCGCCATCGTGGTGGCGGCGGTCGGTCTATGGCTTCTACGGCTCGTCGGCTTGATGAAGCCCGACTCGATTGCCGTACCGCAGGCGGCGCTGATGGCGTCGGCCGTGGGCGGCGCGCTGGTGGGTGCGGGGTTTGCGGTGGGTGGCTATTGTCCGGGCACTTCGGTGGTGGGCCTGTTCTCCGGTCGCCTCGACGCCCTGGTATTCATCGTCGGCGTTGTGCTCGGCACGACAGGATTTGCGGTTTTCTACGGGGCAGCACTCAAGTCCTTGAAGGCCGCCTGGCTGATCGCGGAAGGCGACACCTTTACCGACGTTTACGGTACTCCGGAACCCGTCGTCCTGGCCGTTCTCGGACTTGCGCTGGTTGCCGTGTTCTATTTCGGCTCCTGGTTCGAGCGCCGCGGCACCGGTACGATCACCGCAGAGCAAGCCGTGGAGGGTGCCCGATAGATGGCAAGCTGCTATGAGTACCGATAGCGACTCCGGCTGGCGGGCCGGCTTCAAGGCCGACTACCAGACGATTTTCGTCGAGGAATGGTCGCCCTTTGTCGGCGCCATGCTGCTGGTGATGGTCATCATCGGCCTGATGCTGAGCGGCCTTGTCTGGGGCGTGTTCGGCGGCGTCAAATTCTGGGGCGACTGGTTCAACAACCTGATCGGCTTGGGGCCCGTACTCGGCATACCGCAGCAACTCGATAGTTTCCTCATGCACCGCATGTCGCTGATGAACATCATGCTGGTGCTGGGTGCGTTCACCGCTGCCCTGCTGTCGCGTCAATTCAGCCCCAATCGCCCGCCACCTCTCGAATATATCTGGGCCGCCATGGGTGGCAGCCTGCTCGGCATTGGCGCGGCACTCGCCGGCGGCTGCACCACCGGCGGCTTCTTCAATCCCGTGCTGCACTCCTCTCCTGCAGGATGGGCAATGTGGGTCGGCCTGCTGGCTGGTGCGGCGATCGGCCTCAAGCTGCTGCTGTGGACGCTGGACAACATCGAATGGGGCATGCAGGCACCGCCCGCGCTCAATGTTCCGGACGGCGTCACGCGCAAGTTTCCGCTGCTGGGTCTTGCTGTAGCGGTCGGCGTGCTGCTCTGGGCCACGCAGTGGTACGGTTCCGCCAACGAGCAACTCGTCGCCCGCGCCGTGATAGTTCTGGCCGGCTTCGCCATCGGCTTCATCATGCACCGCTCGCGCCTGTGCTTCGCTCGCGCCTTCCGCGAACCCTTCATGACCGCCGAGGGCGACATGACCAAGGCCGTGATCCTGGCTCTTGCGATCGGCATACCGATTGCCGCGTTGCTGTTCCAGAAGAAAGTGATCGATCCCTACGTCGCCATCCCGGCCACGTTCTGGATCGGCTCGCTGGTGGGAGGCGTAATTTTCGGCATCGGCATGGTGTTCGCCGGCGGCTGTGCCTCGGGTTCGCTGTGGCGCATGGGCGAAGGGCACATCAAGCTGTGGGTGGCGATGTTCTTCTTCTCCTGGATGGGATCGACGGCCAGCGCCCTTTTCAGGAAATTCAACCTGACCGCCATCGACGAAACCAACGTCGAAAGCTACGAGATGACCAAAGTCGGCTTTCAGGCCTACTTCCCCGAAATGTTCGGCAGCTGGGGCTGGACGCTGCTGATCGGCGGCGGCCTTTTGCTGGTGTGGTACGCGTTGGTACGCTATAACGAAAGCACCGAGAAATTTACTTTACTGTAGGAGATGATCATGAGCACCAACAGACTCTCTCTGTTCATTGCCGTTCTCGCCGGGCTCGTCGCGACGCCGCTGGTCTATTCGACGGCCGCCGTGGCTGCCGACGCAGCAGTCGTACAACCCAAGGAAGGCTGGTACAAGGCGCTGGTCGATTTCGACTTCATGCGCCAGAATGTGGACATTCCGCTGAAGAAGGGCGTCATGATCATCGACTCGCGCCCGGCGGCCCGCCAATACGATCCGGGACACATTCCCGGGGCGGTGAACATCCCGGACAGTCAGTTCGAAAAGCAGGTCGACAGGCTGCCGGCCGACAAGGGCACGCTGCTGCTGTTCTACTGCGGCGGCTACGAATGCATGCTGAGCCACAACTCGGCTTTCAAGGCCGAAAAACTCGGCTACACCAACATCAAGGTCTATCCTGCCGGTTCGCCTGACTGGAAGGCCAAGGGTGGTCAGATTTCGGTATCTGCCGCGCACATCAAGAAGCTGATCGATGAAAAGGCCCCCTACCTGCTGGTCGATGCGCGGCCGAAGCGCTTGGCCGACAAAGGCATGATCCCGACTGCCGTCAATATCTCCGACACCGAGTTCGACAAGAATGTCGACAAGCTGCCGGCTGACAAGGCGACACCGGTGATTTACTACTGCGGCGGCATGGAATGCGTGCTCTCCGACAAGTCGGCGGAAAAGGCCAAGAAGCTCGGCTATACCAATGTACTGACCTACCCGCCGGGCTACCCGGAATGGGAGAAGGTGTACGGTGCGCCTGCGCCCACTGGCGCCGCCGCAGGCACAACTACCGGTGCAGCAGCGACGGCGGCGGCCCTAGTGCCGGGCAAGGAGAAGGGAACGGTCACCGTCGCCTCGTTCGAGAAGGTCTGGAAGGAGAATCCCGGCTCGGTGATGCTGGTCGATGTGCGCGAACCAAAGGAAGTGGCCGCCGGCATGATCAAGGGCTCGGTCAACATCCCGATGAACGAACTGGAGAAGAAGGTCGCCACGCTGCCGACGGACAAGCCGGTGGTCTTCATCTGCGGTACCGGCGCCCGCTCCGGCGAAGCCTACGACACGGTGAAGCTGCTGGGCGGCGGCAAGGTTCAGGCTTCCTTCCTCGACGCCGAGATCAAGTTCAATGCGGACGGCACTTACAGCATGGTCGAACATAAATAGATGACGGAATTCCAGCGCCTGTACACCGGCCGTGTCTGGTCGGTGATGGGCTGGGATCAACTGACGACGCTCTGGCAACGCATCGATCCCGCCGCCGGCTGGTATCTGCAGGCGGTAGGCGTGTCCCCATCCCCGACTCTTGCCGATGCCGCCACCGTCAGCGCCTTTATTGAGCGCATCGACGCCCTGTTGCGCGCTGACCACCATGAGTCCTACTGCGGCATCGTCTATGCGGACGATCTCGAGAACCCGCGTCTAATCAAGATCTTTGACCCTAACAATCTCGGATCTTCCTGCGGCTCCTCGAAAAACCCGCCGGGGCCGGGGTGGATCATGAGCCGCGTGGAGCCCGATGAAATACTTGCGGCGCGCCCGGCACCCGAAAACCGGAAGCGCTGGTGGCGAGGCTTGCTCGGAGATAGCTAGGCAGTTCAGGCCCGTATTCCCGGTTTTGGTCCGCTGGTGCCTGAGGCATAGTGCCGGCTATGGCAACGCCGACCGATACCACACCCGATCGCACCTCACTCAAGTTCCTGGTAGTCGACGACTTTTCGACCATGCGCCGAATCGTACGCAACCTGCTGAAAGAACTGGGTTTCACCAATGTCGAAGAGGCCGAAGATGGAGCCGTGGCACTGACCAAGCTCCAAGAGGGTAATTTCGGATTCGTCGTTTCCGACTGGAACATGCCCAATATGGACGGGCTCACATTGCTGCAAAATGTGCGGGCCGACGCCCGGCTGAAGAGCCTCCCGTTTCTGATGATCACGCCTGAAGCAAAGAAAGAGAACATCACCGCGGCCATTCAGGCGGGGGCGTCGAACTACATCGTCAAGCCCTTCACGGCCGCCACGCTGCAGGAAAAGCTGGACAAGATCTTCGAAAAAATGGGCGTCTGAGGCGCCGGTCAGACGGAATCGCCCTCGATCTATACCCGACTGTTTCTATCGGGTATAGTGCGGTCTCGATCCCGGGCCCGCCATGTCATCAGAACTCACCAACCGGCTTTCTGCCGAAACCTCGCCTTACCTGCTCCAGCACGCCGACAACCCCGTCCATTGGCAGCCGTGGAATGAGGCGTCGCTCGCCCTTGCGCGCCAGGAAGACCGGCCGATCCTGCTTTCGATAGGCTACTCGGCGTGTCACTGGTGCCACGTGATGGCGCACGAGTCCTTCGAAGATGACGAGGTGGCAGCGGTGATGAACCGCCTGTTCGTGAACATCAAGGTCGACCGCGAGGAGCGCCCCGATCTCGACCAGATCTACCAGGCCGCGCACCAGATGCTGACCCAGCGCAACGGCGGCTGGCCGCTGACCATGTTCCTCGCCCCGGATGGCACGCCCTTCTTCGGCGGTACCTATTTCCCGAAAGAGCCGCGCTACGGTCTGCCCGGCTTTGCCGACCTCTGCGAGCGCGTCACGGAAGCCTTCCACAATCGTCGCGGCGACATCGAGTCGCAGAACACCGAATTGCGCCGCGCTCTGGCGAGCACGGTGCCGACCGCCGCAGCGACGGCCACAGCGTTCGACCCGCGACCACTGGCGGCAGCCGAGGAATCACTGACCCGAAGTTTCGACCGCAGCCATGGCGGCTTCGGCACCGCGCCGAAGTTCCCGCATCCGACCGAGCTGGCCTTCCTGTTGCGTCGCCCGAATCCCGATCTGCGCGAGATGGCGCTGACCACGCTGAGGCGCATGAGCGAGGGCGGCATCTACGACCAGATAGGAGGCGGCTTCAGCCGCTACAGCGTCGATGAGCGCTGGGAGATTCCGCATTTCGAAAAAATGCTCTATGACAACGGCCCGCTCGTCTCGCTCTGTGCCGATGCCTGGGCGCAGACCGGCGATCCGCTCTACGCCCGCGTCACCGAGGAAACCGTGACGTGGGTGATGCGTGAGATGCAGTCCGCCGACGGCGGCTACACCTCCTCGCTCGACGCCGACTCGGAGGGAGAAGAAGGCAAGTACTACGTCTGGGACCGCAGCGAAGTGGAGGCTCTGCTCACCCCGCAAGAGTCGGCGCTGGCGCTGCGGCGCTGGGGCTTCGACGGCCCGCCGAATTTCGAGAACCGCCATTGGCACGCGAAGGTCGCCGGCGATCTGGGCGAAGCAGAAATGCCGCTGCTCGCCGCGGCCCGCCAAAAGCTCTTTGCTGCACGCGAACTACGCGTCCGGCCCGGCCGCGACGACAAGGTGTTGACCAGCTGGAATGCGCTGATGATCGAAGGCATGGCCCATGCGGCGCGCGTCTTCGGCTGTGGCGAGTGGCTGGCTTCGGCACAGCGCGCCATGGATTTCGTACGCCGCACGATGTGGCAGGACGGACGCTTGCTGGCAA
Organism: Rhodocyclales bacterium; assembly: GCA_026399435.1. Lineage (GTDB taxonomy): Bacteria > Pseudomonadota > Gammaproteobacteria > Burkholderiales > Rhodocyclaceae > Sulfuritalea. The sequence continues at coordinate 27,223 of JAPLQX010000057.1, read as the reverse complement.
CAGCCAAGGACGGCCGCGCCCACCTCGACGCCTATCTCGATGATCACGCCTTTCTGCTTGCCGCCCTGCTGGAACTGATGCAAGCCGAGTTCCGCCGCGATGACCTGGACTTTGCCATCGAGCTTGCCGATACCCTGCTGGCCCGTTTCGAAGACCGCGAAGCCGGCGGTTTCTTCTTCACGGCTGACGACCATGAGGTATTGATCCACCGCCCCAAGTCCGGCCACGACAATGCCACTCCCGCCGGCAATGGCATCGCCGCATTCGCGCTGCAACGCCTGGGACATCTGCTCGGCGACGCTCGCTACCTGACCGCAGCGGAGAAGACCCTGCGGCTATTCTGGCCGCAGATCGACCAGACACCGTCCGGCTTCGGCAGCCTCCTGCGTGCCCTCGAAGAAGCGCTCACTCCGCCTGATATCATCATCCTGCGGGGGCCTGGCGAGGAAATAGCCGAGTGGCAACACGCGCTGGGCGCCGATCCGCGCCGGCTGGTGCTGGGCCTGCCCAACGGAATTCCGGGCCTGCCCGCGGTTCTCGCCAAGCCTGAGAGCGATCATGTCAACGCCTGGGTGTGTCGTGGCGTTACTTGCTCGGAACCGACAGCGAATTTGAAGAATCTGATTAATTGATCTAAAGCATTTTCAGCAGACCCCGAATCCGTTAGGATTTTCAAAGTTTTGCCCGGCACTTTCATACTACTTATCCACACCACAAGGAACTAAACATGAAATCGGTATTGATCTCCGCGCTGGTTGCTGCCGGCGTTCTGGCTTCGGCTCCGGCTTTCGCCAACAAGGACCTGGCCACCAAGAGCGGTTGCATGGCCTGCCACGCTGTCGACAAGAAACTGGTCGGCCCCGCCTATCAGGAAGTCGCCAAGAAGTACAAGGCCAGCGACGAAGCCATGCTGGTCGCCAAGGTCAAGGCGGGTGGCAAGGGCGTGTGGGGTCCGATCCCGATGCCGCCGAATGCTGCGGTCAAGGATGAGGATGTGAAGACCCTGGTCAAGTGGGTTCTCGCCGGCGCCAAGTAATTCCGTCCGCACCTCAGGAAAGGCCAGTCCCACCTACGGTGGGGCTGGCTTTTTTATGTCCCGGTCCCGACAGGGCCGGGACGGTATCCCCTTGTGGGATATGTCTGCGGCGCCCTGCCGCAGACGGTATCCCCTGGCGGGATATGTCAACGACATTTTTGTCGGGGATGGCAGCCCGGCGATGTTGTCTCACGGCGGCGGCCCGGCAGCATTGACAAGTCCACGACAGCAGGCAAGAATCCCCCCGGCTGATTCGTCATCCGAACCGCCATCCCGTCATTCCTCGCCCTGAACGGAGCATTGCCATGAACGTGCCGACTAAAGCCCTTTCGCTTGCCGTAATTGCCGCTGTCGCCTTGATGGGCTGCGGCAAGGAAGAACCGCCCCCTCCTCCACCGGTCCAGGCGCCACCGCCGCCCATGGTCGTCAAGATCGGCAGCGTCGCTCCGCTCACCGGCGGCATCGCGCACCTGGGCAAGGATAACGAGAACGGCGCGCGCCTCGCGGTCGATGAAGCCAATGCCAGCGGCGTAAGCCTCGGCGGCAAGAAGGTCAAGTTCGAACTGGTGTCGGAAGACGACCAGTCCGATCCGAAAGTCGGCAACACCGTGGCGCAGAAACTGGTGGACGCGAAGGTCGCCGGCATCGTCGGCCACCTGAATTCCGGTACCACGATTCCCGCCTCGGCGATCTACAACACCGCCGGCCTGCCGATGATCTCGGGCTCCGCCACCAATCCGGCGCTGACCGAGCAGGGCTTCAAGGGCGTGTTCCGCGTCGTCGGCCGTGACGACCAGCAGGGTCCGGCCATTGCCAACTACCTTGCCGGTCAAAACAAGCCGAAGACCGTGGCTGTGATCGATGACGCGACGGCCTACGGCGAAGGTCTCGCCAACGAAGTCGAGAAAACCCTCAAGGCGGCCGGCGTCAAGGTCCTGCCGCGCGAGAAGGGCACCGACAAGACGGTCGACTGGAAGGCCGTGCTGACCAAGATCAAGGGCAAGAAGCCCGATGCGGTGTTCTACGGCGGCATGGACGCCACCGGCGGCCCGCTGCTGAAGCAGGCACGCGAGCTGAAGATGACCGCCATATTTGCCTTTGGCGACGGCGCCTGTACCGACAAGATGGCGGAACTCGCCGGGCCGGCCGCCGAAGGTCTGCTCTGCTCGCAAGCCGGCATACCGGTCCAGGCGGCGGGCAAGAAATTCCTCGACGCCTACAAGGCCAAGTTCAAGACCGATCCCATCCTGTACTCGCCCTTCACCTACGATGCGGCCAATCTGCTGATCGCGGCGATGAAGAAGGCCGACTCGCCCGACCCGGCCAAGTACTTGCCGGTACTTGCCGCCATCGACCACACAGGCGCCAGCGGCAATATCAAGTTCGACGAGAAGGGCGACCGCAAGGATGCCGAGATGACCATCTTCACCTTGAAGGAAGGCAAGATCACGCCGATCGCCATCCTCAAGAGCGGCAAATCGATGACGCTGGATGAGTACGCGCAGGCCACTGCTCCTGCGCCCGTCGCTGCTCCCGCGGCGGCAGCCCCGGCTGCGGGTACGGATCCTGCCGCTGGTGCTGCGCCAGCGACGTCCGCGGCCGGTACACTTGTGGCTCCGACCGGTGCGGCGCCTGCTGCTCCTGCAACTCCCGCCACCGCTCCCGCAGCTGCGGCTCCTGCGCCGGCAGCTCCGGCTGCTCCAAAGAAGTAAACCGCACCGAGCCAAGAAAGGGAAGTCGCCATCCGGCGGCTTCCCTTTTTTTCAGGCATCGAATTCCCGGCGACCATGGACATCCTGCTGCAGCAGATCATCAACGGCCTCACCACCGGCAGCGTGTATGCCGTTGTCGCGCTGGGCTACACAATGGTCTACGGGGTGATTCAACTGATCAACTTCGCCCACGGCGAAGTGGTGATGATCGGCGCCATGGTGGCCTTCTCCATCATCACCTCGCTCGCGGGCAGCGGCTTGCCGCCGCTGGTCATTGTGCTGGCCGGCGTGATCGCGGCGATCCCCGCCTGCATGACGATGGGTTATCTGCTGGAACGCATGGCCTACCGCCCCCTGCGCCACGCCCCGCGACTGGCGCCGCTGATCACTGCGATCGGCATGTCGATCGTTCTGCAGCACCTCGCCTTGCTGGTCTGGGGCCGCAATCCGCTGGCCTTTCCGCAGATCATCGACAACCGCGTGTTCGGCGTCGGCGGCGCGGCGATCAGCAGCGTGCAGATCGCTATCATTCTTCTGTCATTGACGATGATGGCCGGTCTCTCCTGGTTCGTCTATCGCACCCGCTTCGGCATCGCCATTCGCGCCACGGCCGAAAACGTCCATGTCGCCGGCCTGATGGGGGTCAATGCCGACCGCGTGATCGCGTTTACGTTTGTCATCGGCGCCGGTCTCGGCGCCCTGGCCGGCGTGATGTACGGCAGCTACTACGGCATTGCTCATTACACGATGGGCTTCAGCCTCGGCCTCAAGGCATTCTCCGCGGCGGTGCTGGGCGGCATCGGCAACATAGCCGGCGCCATGCTCGGCGGCATACTGCTCGGTCTGGTGGAAGCGCTCGGCACCGGCTACGTCGGCGAGCTGACCGACCTCTGCCACTGGCCGCTCACCCAAGGATGGCTCACCGCACAATGCGCCGACGGCGGCAACTTCGTGCTGTTCGGCAGCAACTATCAGGATGTGTTCGCCTTCCTGATGCTGATCCTGGTGCTGGTGTTCCGCCCCTCCGGCCTGCTCGGCGAACGCGTCTCGGAGCGGGCATGAAGTGAAAACAACGCGAGAACGCTTCGGCCTGGCACTGATCGCAATCGCACTGATCGCCCTGCCCTTCGTCCTCGCCTCGGCCGGCACGGCCTGGGTGCGCATCACCAATTTCGCCGTGCTGTTCGTGCTGCTGTCGCTGGGCCTGAACATCGTGGTCGGTTTCGCCGGCCTGCTCGATCTGGGCTATGTCGCCTTCTACGCCGTCGGCGCGTATGTATATGCGCTGCTGGCCTCGCCGCATTTCGGGCTGCACCTGCCGTTCTGGGTCATCCTGCCGATCGGCGCCGCAGTAGCCTGTATTGCCGGTGTGATACTCGGCGCACCGACCTTGCGCCTGCGAGGCGATTACCTGGCCATCGTCACGCTCGGCTTCGGCGAGATCGTGCGCATTTTCATGAACAACCTTTCGGCGCCGGTGAATCTGACCAACGGCCCGAAAGGCATCAACCGCATCGATTCGTTCCAGATCGGGCCCGTGAATTTTTCCGGCACCGATACCTTGGCCGGACTCGCCTTCAGCGGCCCGATCAAGTACTACTACTTCCTGCTGCTGGTGCTGTTGGCGGTGATCGTTATCAACCGCCGGCTGCAGGATTCGCGCATCGGCCGCGCCTGGGTCGCCATCCGCGAGGACGAAATCGCCGCCAAGGCCAGCGGTCGCCGCCAAGGCCAGCGGCATCAACACGCGCAACATCAAGCTGCTGGCCTTCGCCATGGGCGCCTCCTTCGGCGGCATCGCCGGCGGCATGTTCGCCGCGATGCAGACCTTCGTCAGCCCGGAAAGCTTCGTCCTCAACGAGTCGGTGATGGTGCTGGCCATGGTGGTACTCGGCGGTATGGGCAACATCTGGGGCGTGATCGCCGGCGCGATGCTGCTCTCCTTCGTGCCGGAACTCCTGCGCTACACGGTGGAGCCGGCGCAGATGGCCTTGTTCGGCAAGCTGCTGGTCGATCCGGAAGTCCTGCGCATGCTGGTGTTCGGACTTGCCCTGGTCCTGACCATGCGTTTTCGCCCGGCCGGACTGTGGCCGGAAACCCGGCATCGCCGCGAGATGAGCGAGAACCGCGCATGAGAGAGCTTCTGCTCGAAGCCCGCAACATCGGCAAGCGATTCGGCGGTGTACAAGCGCTCAAGGATGTCTCGCTGACCATAAACAGCGGTGAAATCTACGGCCTGATCGGGCCCAATGGCGCCGGCAAGACCACGCTGTTCAACGTGTTCACCGGGCTCTACCCGCGCGACCGCGGCGAGGTCATGTTCGCCGGTGTGCCACTGAGTATGGAAAGTCCGCATGCGGTGGCCGCCGCCGGCATCGCCCGCACCTTCCAGAACATCCGCCTCTTCGGCAACATGACCGCGCTGGAAAACGTCATGGTCGGCCGTCATGTGCGCACCCGGGCAGGGGTCTTCGGCGCAATCCTGCGCACCCGCGCCGAGCGCGCCGAGGAGGACGCGATCCGCCGCCGGGGCGATGAACTGCTGCATTACGTCGGCATTTCCGACCGCGCCAACGATCTGGCGCGGCATCTGTCCTACGGTGATCAGCGCCGACTCGAAATCGCCCGCGCGCTGGCCACCGACCCGAAGCTGCTGGCGCTGGACGAACCCGCAGCAGGCATGAACGCGACCGAAACCGAAGCACTGCGCGGCCTGATCGAAGGTCTGCGCAAGGATGGACTGACCGTGCTGCTGATCGAGCACGACGTCAAACTGGTCATGGGTCTGTGCGATCGCGTCGCCGTGCTCGACTACGGCGAGAAGATCGCCGAGGACGTGCCCGAAGCGGTGCGTACCAACCCGAAAGTCATTGAGGCGTATCTTGGCGCAAGCGCTGCTTGAGGCCCTGAACCTTCAGGTTCATTACGGCGGCATTGCCGCGGTCAAAGGCGTTTCCTTTGTGGTCGAGGAAAACGAGATCGTCTGCCTGATCGGGGCCAACGGCGCCGGCAAGACCTCGACGCTCAAGGCTCTGGCGCGGATGATTCCATCGAGCGGCGAAATCCACTATGGCAACCAGCGCATCGAAGAAAGCCCGAGCCACGAGTTGATCGGCAAGGGGCTGGCGCTGGTGCCGGAAGGCCGCGGCATTTTCGCCCGCCTGACAGTTGCGGAAAACCTGGCGATGGGTGCCTATCATCGTCAGGACAAGGGCGGCATCGCGCTCGATCTCGATCGCGTCTACACGCTGCTGCCGCGGCTCAAGGAACGTGCAGCGCAGGTTGCGGGCACGCTTTCCGGCGGCGAGCAGCAGATGCTGGCGATCGGGCGCGCTCTGATGGGCCGCCCCCGGCTGCTGCTGCTCGATGAGCCTTCCATGGGACTGGCGCCGCTGATGGTGGAAAAGGTCTTCGATGTTGTGCGCACCGTGGCCACAGAGGGCATGACGATACTGCTGGTCGAGCAGAACGCCAGACTCGCGCTGGGGGTCTGTTCGCGCGGCTATGTCATGGAAAGCGGACTGATCACACTGGCGGATACGTCAGCGGCGCTTCTCTCCGATTCACGGGTGCGCACCGCTTACCTGGGCGAATAGGTCTCCGGGAAATAGCGTCGCATCATTCGTTCGCAATAGGCGACGAGCCTGGGATGACCCGCCGCCGCTTGCTTGACCGCCGTTTCCAGCGGCACCAGAAGCAGATTGGCAAGGAAGGCGGCGACAACCGCATCGACTGAAGTTGCCTGCGGGCCAAGAAAATATTCCTGATCGCCAAGCAATTCCGCCAGCGCGTCGATATCGGCAATGCCCAGCGCATGAATCTGCTCCGCGGTATGGCGGCCGATGCCCTGACCGCGCAATTCCGCACGCAGGCCTCGCTGCGCGACATAGGGCACGATGACACGCAATGGCCAGGCCAGCCGGCCGAAGACCGCCGCCTTCGTCATCTCCCACCCTGGCGAGGCAATCCAGCGGTCATGCAGTACCACCCAATACAGATGTTCCTCGACCAGGCGCGTGATCGCCAACCCCTGGGCGCGCTGCAGCGGCGTCAAGTCGCAGTCGAGGGTATCGCCGTGCTTGCGCTTGAGATACTCGACGATCAGGCCGGAATCCGCCACCACGGTGCCGTCGTCATCTATCCACGGCAGCTTGCCCTTGGGCGCCCGCTGCAAATCCAGGGTGTAGCGATTGCGGTAGGGCAGGCCCGCCATGCGCAGATATAACTCCAGCTTCATGCAGAACGGGCTGGCGTTGGGTAGTCCGAAGGCAGGCGGAAACTGGTAGAGGGTGATCATGCGGGTACTCCTGCGGGCGCGAAAGTGAAGGCGTCGGCGAAAAACTCTTCGGGCGGCAAGCCATGAGCCGCAAATTCTTCGCGCGCCGCATCGATCATGGCCGGCGCGCCGCAGGCGTATACCTGCCAGGCGGAGAGGTCGCCGTGGTCTTCCAGCACGGCGCGATGAACCAGACCCGTGCGTCCCGGCCAGGCATCTTGCGGAGGCGTGTCGGACAACACCGGCACGTAGCGAATGTGGCTGCGCGCGGCCGCCCACTCGCGAGGCAGATCGGGTAGGTAGAGCCCGGCGCGGTTGCGCGCGCCCCAGTAGATTTCCATGGGGCGAGTGATGTGGTTGTGAATTGCATGCTCGACCAGCGCCTTGATCGGCGCAAAGCCGGTGCCGCCGGCAAGCAGAATCATGGGCTTGGCCGATTCCTCGCGCAGGAAGAAGCTGCCGTAGGGGCCCTGAAAACGCAGGATGTCCTTTTCCTTCATGCCGGAAAAAACATGCCGGGTGAAGTCGCCGCCGGAAATCAGGCGCACATGCAGTTGCAGGAAGCCGTCGTCATGCGGCGCATTGGCGATCGAGAAGGCGCGGCGCTTGCCGTCCTTGAGGAGAAACTCGATGTACTGGCCGGCGAGAAATTGCAGGCGCTCGTTGGCCGGCAACTTCAGGCTCAACACAATCACATCCTCGGCCACGCGCTCGATCTTCTGCACCCGGCAGGGCATGATCTTGACCGGGATGTCCTTCGCCGTGCCCACTTCGCGGCATTCGAGCACCAGGTCGGAAAGCGGCTTGGCACAACAGAACAACGCCAGGCCGCTGACGCGATCCGCAGTCGGCAATGCCTGCTCCTGGGCCGGACCATGATCAACAAGTCCGTCGATGACGCGTCCCTTGCACGCGCCGCAGGCGCCATTGCGGCAACCGTAGGGCAGGATCAGGCCGGTATCGAGGGCTGCCTGCAGCACCGAGTCGCTGCCGTCGGTGGTGAAGCTGTGCCCGCTGGGCTGAAGCGTGACGCGAAATGAGGCGACTGGGGCCATGCGATAATTGTCCGATGCGTAGATTGCTGATAATTGGTTGCGGTGACGTCATGCGCCGCGCGCTGCCGCAACTCGTGCTGCGCTGGCACGTACTGGCACTGGTGCGTCAGCACGACCCGCTACTGGCAGCGCTGGGCGTCACGCAGATCGAGGGCGATCTCGACCAGCCCGATACGCTGGCACGGCTCGCCGGCATCTCCGATGCGGTAATCCACAGCGCGCCGCCTCCGCCGCAAGGAACAGGCGACCCGCGCACGCGGAACCTGATTGCCGTCCTGCAGCGCGGGAAAAGTCTACCACGCCAGCTTGTCTACATCAGCACCAGCGGCGTCTATGGCGATTGCGGAGGCGCGCGGGTAAGCGAGACCCGGACACCGGCCGCACAGTCGGCGCGGGCGGCACGGCGGGTGGATGCCGAAAATCGCCTGCGCCGATTCGGCCGCGAAGAGCGGGGTCTCTGCCGTGTCAGCATCCTGCGCGCGCCAGGCATCTATGCAGCCGACCGGCTGCCGCTGGAACGGCTGCACAAAGGACTGCCGCTCATGCTGCACGACGAAGACAGCCATACCAACCACATCCACGCCGACGACCTCGGTCGCGCCTGCATTGCGGCACTGGTGCGCGGTCGGGCCAATCGTGTGTACAACATCAATGACGACTCGTCGCTGGCGATGGGCGAATGGTTCGATGCGCTGGCCGACGCCTTTGCGCTGCCGAGAGCAGTGCGCCTGTCGCGCGAGAAAGTGCGGCGCGCGGTACCGCCACTGCAATGGTCGTTCATGAACGAGTCGCGTCGCATGGACAATACGCGGATGAAACGGGAGTTGCGTCTGCGCCTGCGCTACCCGACCGTGGTGGCGGGACTCCCGAAGGCGCCTATTGAGGAAGCACAATGCTCTGGGTAAAGGCCTTTCACATCATCTTCGTCGTCAGCTGGTTCGCCGGGCTTTTCTACCTGCCGCGAATTTTCGTGAACCTCGCCATGGTGCCGGTCGACAGCCACGCCGAGCGGGAACGCCTGCTGCTGATGGCGAGAAAGCTCTATCGCTTCGTCACGCCGATCGGCGTGCTGGCGATAGGGCTGGGGCTTTGGCTGTGGTTCGGCTTCGGCTTCGCCGGCGGCTGGCTGCACGCCAAGGTCACGCTGGTCGTCGGTCTGGTCGCCTATCACCTCTGGTGCGGCAGGTTGCTCGCCGAGTTCGCCGGCGGCCGCTCGACCCGGACCCACACCTGGTTTCGGTTCTTCAATGAAGTGCCGGTGCTGGCCCTGGTTGCTATTTGCATACTTGTGGTGGTGAAGCCGTTTTGATGGCGCCGCAGGGATCTCCGTCATTCCCGCGAACGCGGGAATCCAGAAGCAGTTTGAATACGTCTCCGTATCACCAGCGCCGACTCTTGTCGGTATCTGTTGAGAGGCCGCGCCGGGACTCGCCCCGGCAGGCGACCTACTTTCTTGCTCGTGCAAGCAAGTAGGCAAAGAAACACGCCCCGCCGCCCCGGCCCTGCGGGCTACCCTCGCTGCGGAAGGCCCGCCGGGCCGGTCGCTAAACTAGCCGCCCGCTACGCGGTCGTCGTCGGACAACGCGATCGGAATTCCCCCGGCGAACCTTCCTCGCTCGGCGGTGCAGAGGGGAAGGCAAACCGTCGCGCGTGTCGGATCGTACCAAGAACAAATGCGAACACGACCGCTTATCGCCCAAGAGTAGGTGTGGTTCCAACTGCTATTGGCATACACTGAGCGCAGAATTTCGTCATTTGGTCGAATAAATGAACCCGCTCAAAGCAACAGAAGCTCGGGAACTGATCAAGCAACTCAACCGAATGGACTTGGATCAAGCCGATTACTGTCACATCCAGGAAGTCGTCAATAGACTGTTTGTGGGGATTGCGGTACAAGGAATTACACCCCACCGAGAATCCCGACTCTACCGGGGCGTCGTATATTGCGAAAAGCCACTGGATGTCATGCAGATTGGACCTCCGCCATCGTCGACAGTTGTCGATTTCCAGAGGTGTAATCCTCCGAACAAGCCGATGTTTTACTGTAGTCCGGACCCGGCATCGGTCTTCTATGAATTGAACGTCAAGGCAGGTGACAGGCTTTATCTATCCAAGTGGTCTGTCTTGCAGGATTTCGTCATTCTTCAAATTGCGCCAACAACGGAAGGCATTGCAAGAGATCACCTAGGGGACATGGTTGCGACCTTTTTTGAGACGAAATTTGCGCAGCCGATTCACGCGACCTACTCAAGTCAATACAAGATCACCTCGGCAATCGCGGAGCATTTGTCACAAGGAAATGTGGTAGATCGAGACGACTTAACAATGGGTGCGCTATCGTATCCGTCTGTCAGCCATCCAGCGCGCTCTGAAAACATAGCGATCCAACCAGCAATCGTGGATTCATGCCTCAGACTAGATTACGTAGAAGAAATGGAGATAAAGGAAGTGCGCGGTAAGAAGATTGACTATAGCCGCACTGATTTTTGCTCACGTTTCCCCAATAACAAGATCGAGTGGGAAGGCCAAATAATTCATTGGACGGTGCCGCATGGTTCTCTGATAACTCTCACGGCCGAGGCCGATGGCTGGATCGCCAGAGACGAGACAGGGCAGATAGTCAATCCAGGCTGATCCCGTTGAGGAGCCCAAAGGCAACAGTCAAAGAAACCAAACGGGTCAGCTTCGGATTGATTTTCGTCTGAGCCTAACATGCGCGACGGTTTGCCTTCCCCTCTGCGCCGCCGAGCGAGGAAGGTTCGCCGGGGGAAGTTCGGTCGCGTTGTCCGACGACGACCGCGCAGCGGGCGGCTAGTTTAGCGACCGGCCCGGCGGGCCTTCCGCAGCGAGGATAGCCCGCAGGGCCGGGGCGGCGGGGCGAGTCCCGGCATCTCCACACTCTTGCTGGATTCCCGCTTTCGCGGGAATGACGGAACACCAATAGTCGGCGCTGGTGATACGGCGATATCGGCTGTTCCGGTTCACGCGTGCCAGCTCAAATAGCGCCGATATCCACAAGGGATACCGCCGCCGCATCCCGCGGTGACATAATGTCGGCATCGCTAGCCACCGAGATTTCGCCTTGAACCACTATTTCGCCACCTGCCCGCGCGGCCTTGAGGCCCTGCTCGCGGAAGACCTCGCCGGCGCCGGCGGCAAGGACGTTGCTGTCGTCCCTGGCGGCGCCAGCTGCAACGGCAGCCTCGAGACGGGCTATCGCATCAACCTCGAATCGCGCATCGCAACGCGCGTCTTGTGGCGTATCGCCCGTGGCGGCTATCGCGACGAAGCCGACATCTACCGCTTGGCCTACGACGTGGATTGGTCGCGGCTGTTTTCGGTGGATCGCTCGATTCGCGTCTATGTCACGGCGATCCGCTCGCCGCTGAAGAGCATCGAGTTCATCACGCTGAAGATCAAGGACGCGGTCTGCGACCGCTTCCGCGCCGAAACCGGTCGACGCCCCAGCGTCAATACCAAAAACCCCGAGGTGCGCGTTCACCTCTTCGTCACCGAACAGCAGGCCACACTCTATCTCGACACTTCCGGCGAACCGCTCTACATGCGCGGTCACAAACTGGCCAAGGTCGGCGCGCCGCTCAAGGAAAACCTCGCTGCCGGTATCCTGCGCCTGTCCGGCTGGCAACCGGGTACGCCGCTGCTAGATCCGATGTGCGGCAGCGGCACTTTCCTGCTCGAAGCGGCGCAGATCTGTCTCGATGACGCGCCGGGGCTGTCGCGCGAGCCGGGCGATTTCGGTTTCGAACACCTCAAGACCTTCGACACCGGCCTCTGGCGCAAGCTGCAGCGTGAGGCCGCCGAGCGCCGCCGCGAGGCTGTCGCCCTGCCCCTGTATGGCAGCGACATCGACGCCGATGCTGTCGCCCGCACGCGACAGAATCTCGCCGGCGCAGGGATCGATGATCTGGTCACTCTGGAACGAACCGACCTGCTGACGCGTTCGGCGCCGGCGCCGACGGGCGTGATGGTGGCCAACCCGCCCTATGGCGAACGGCTCGGCAGCGAAGAGGAACTGGCCGCCTTTTATCCAAAGCTGGGCGATGCACTCAAGCAGCGCTTTGCCGGCTGGAGTTGCTGGTTCCTGTCGGCCGACACGCAGTTGCCCAAGCTGATCCGGCTGCAGACCTCGCGCAAGATCCCGCTCTACAACGGCGCGCTGGAGTGCCGGCTGTACAACATCGAGATCACCGCCGGCAGCCATCGGCGCGGTAGCTGACGCGGCGGCGCTTTAACACGAAGCGCCGGATCGGAGTCCCTCGTAACAAACGCGCGCGGCGCGCTAGCTAGTAACCCCCCGTGAGGGGGAAGGGGGGCGGGCGACCATTTTGCTTTTCGCGTGTTTAATCTGCCGCGCGTGCAACCCACCGCGATGAGCGTTAAACGATGTCGAGGTGCTGGATGCCGGTGTTGCGGTCCATATCCTGCGACAACTTGCTGTTCAGCTTGATCATCAGCCGCACTTCGTTCATCGAGTCAGCGAAACGCAAGGCGTCGTCATAGCTGATGCGGCCCTCTTCGAAGAGATCGAAGAGCGCCATGTCGAAGGTTTTCATGCCGAGTTCCTTCGACTTCTTCATGATCTCCTTGATGCCGTGAATTTCTCCCTTGAAGATCAGATCGGCGATCAGCGGCGAGTTGAGCAGGACCTCCACGGCTGCGGCGCGGCCCTTGCCTTCCTTTACCGGGATCAGGCGCTGCGACACGATGGCCTTGAGATTGAGCGATAGATCCATCAACAACTGCGGCCGGCGCTCTTCCGGAAAGAAGTTGATGATCCGGTCGATCGCCTGATTGGCGTTGTTCGCGTGCAGCGTGCCCATTGCCAAGTGGCCCGTTTCGGCAAAGGCGATGGCGTGTTCCATGACTTCTCGATCGCGAATTTCACCGATCAGGATGACGTCGGGCGCCTGGCGCAGGGTATTCTTCAGCGCGATTTCCCATGACTCGGTGTCGACACCCACCTCACGCTGGGTGATTACGCAGTTGCGGTGCTCATGGACGTATTCGACCGGATCCTCGATGGTGATGATGTGGCCGTAGCTGTTCTGGTTGCGGTAGCCGATCATCGCCGCCAGCGAGGTCGATTTGCCGGAACCCGTGCCGCCGACAAACAGCACCAGGCCACGCTTGGTCATCGTCACATCCTTGAGCACCGACGGCAACTTGAGATCATCGATTTCGGGAATCTGCACGTTGATGGTACGCAGAATCATGCCGACGCGCCCCTGCTGGACAAAGGCATTGACCCGGAAGCGGCCGATGCTGGCCGGCGAGATCGCGAAATTGCATTCCTTGGTCGCCTCGAACTCGGCGGCCTGCTTGTCGTTCATGATCGCGCGCGCCAGTTCCTGCGTGTGCTGCGACGACAGCGGCTGGGTGGTTGCCGGCGTCATCTTGCCGTCGATCTTCATGGCCGGCGGGAAGCCGGAGGTAATGAACAAGTCCGACCCCTTCTTCTGCATCATCATCGTCAGAAGCTGGTACATGAACTTCAGGCCTTCATCGCGTTCCATGGTGCAAATCTCCAATCGTTTCTTCTTACTCTAGCCGCGTCAGCGGCTCCAACTAGTAGCCTCCCCGCGAGGGGAGGATGGGAGGGGCGGGTGTAAATGCCGCAAGGACAACTTCCCTGGCGTCAGCCAGGGAAGTTGTCCTTGTTGGCAGCCTTGCTGCGCGCTTCGCCCGGAGAGATGATTTTCCGCTTGACCAGATCCGACAGGTTCTGGTCCAGTGTCTGCATGCCGTATTGCTGACCAGTCTGAATCGCCGAATACATCTGCGCCACCTTGGCCTCGCGAATCAGGTTGCGGATGGCCGGCGTGCCGACCATGATCTCGTGCGCGGCAACGCGACCGGTGCCATCCATGGTCTTGCACAGGGTCTGAGAAATCACCGCCCGCAGCGACTCCGACAACATGGCACGGATCATTTCCTTTTCCGCGGCAGGGAAGACGTCAATGATACGGTCGATGGTTTTCGCGGCCGAGGAGGTGTGCAGCGTGCCGAACACCAGGTGGCCGGTTTCGGCGCCGGACATGGCCAGCCGGATGGTTTCCAGGTCGCGCATTTCGCCGACCAGGATCACGTCCGGGTCTTCGCGGAGGGCCGAGCGCAGGGCGTTGTTGAAGGACAGGGTATGCGGACCGACCTCGCGCTGGTTGACCAGGCACTTCTTGGATTCATGCACGAATTCGATCGGGTCCTCGACGGTGAGGATGTGGCCGTATTCAACGTCGTTCTTGTGATTGACCATCGCCGCCAGTGTGGTCGACTTGCCCGAACCGGTCGGTCCGGTCACCAGCACCAGGCCGCGCGGATAGTCCGCCAGCTCTTCAAAAATCTTCGGCGCCTTGAGATCTTCCAGCGACAGGATCTTCGATGGAATGGTCCGCATCACTGCCGCGGCGCCCCGGTTCTGGACGAAGGCATTGACCCGGAAACGGGCCAGATTGGGCACCGCGAAGGAGAAGTCGCACTCGAGGTTTTCTTCGTAAACCTTGCGCTGCCCGTCATTCATGATGTCGTAGATCATGGCATGCACATCCTTGTGCTCCATGGCCGGCAGATTGATGCGCCGTATGTCGCCATGGACCCGGATCATGGGCGGCAGACCAGACGAAAGATGCAAGTCGGATGCCTTGTTCTTGACAACGAAAGTGAGCAGTTCGGTGATGTCCATGAGCGCTTTCCTGTAGACGGGGTGCTATATACTTTAAAGTTGCTATATGACATCAATCGCCGCCAACTTGCAAGCTGTGCGTGCACGCATTGCGGCTGCCTGCGTTGCCGCCGGGCGACCGGTGGAATCGGTGCAACTGCTGGCCGTGTCCAAGACCTGGCCCGCCGCCAGTGTGCGCGAAGCGGCTGCGGCTGGGCAGCGCGCCTTCGGCGAAAATTATGTGCAGGAAGCCGCCGGCAAGGCGACAGAACTGGCCGGCCTGGATCTTGAATGGCATTTCATCGGACCCTTGCAGAGCAACAAGACGCGGCCGGTGGCGGAAGGCTTTTCCTGGGTGCACTCGGTGGACCGCCTGAAGATTGCCGAGCGGCTCGCCGCACAGCGTCCGGTTGCGCTGCCGCCGCTCAACGTCTGCCTGCAGGTGAATGTGTCGGGCGAGGCCTCCAAGAGCGGCTGCGCGCCGGAGCAGGGGGTCGGACTGGCCGCCGCAATCGGCGCACTGCCGGGCCTGCACCTGCGGGGATTGATGGCGATCCCCGAGCCGACCGCGGACACCGCCCGCCAGCGGCGACAGTTCGCCTTGCTGAGGCACACGCTGGAACGAATCAACTCCGAGCTGGATTTCCGGCTCGATACGCTGTCGATGGGCATGAGCGACGACCTCGAGGCGGCGATAATGGAGGGCGCAACCATCGTGCGCGTCGGCACGGCAATCTTCGGACAACGGGACACCACGACATGAAAATCACCTTCATCGGCGGCGGCAACATGGCCATTGCACTCATTAGCGGCCTCTACCGGCAGGGTTTTCCGGCAGCGGGAATCCAGGTCGTCGAGCCGTTCGCGGAAGCCCGCGACACCCTCGCCGAACGCTTCGGCGTCCGCTGCACGGCGGCCGTGGATGCGGCGGCGCTGGACTGCCATGTTCTGGTACTGGCAGTGAAGCCGCAGCAGATGCGCGAAGCGGTCGCCCCCCTGGTGGGCAAGCTGAACGCGCAACTGGTCGTCAGCATCGCCGCAGGACTGCGTCTGGCCGACATCTCGCGCTGGCTCGGCGGTCACCGCCACGTGGTACGCACCATGCCCAACACGCCGGCCCTGATCGGCGCCGGCATCACCGGCCTCTGCGCCGATCCCGGCGTCAACCAGGACGGCCGGGACAACGCCGAGAACCTCCTGCGCGCCGTCGGCAACACCTTCTGGGTGCATGACGAGAAACAGATGGACGCCGTCACTGCGGTGTCCGGCAGTGGACCAGGCTACGTCTTCTATTTTCTCGAAGCCATGGAAAAGGCTGCTGTGGATCTCGGCTTCGATGCCGATACGGCACGCCGGATCAGCATCGAAACCTTCGTTGGTGCGGCGCAGCTGGCAGCCCAGAGCAGCGAATCGCTGTCGACCCTGCGCCAGCGGGTGACCTCGAAAGGAGGTACCACCGAAGCCGCGTTGCTCGCGTTCGACTCCAGCGGCGTCGCCACCGGAATCGAGCGCGGCATCATGGCCGCCGATGCGCGCGGCCGCGAGTTGGGCAACCTTCTGGGTAGAGACTGATGCTGGCGCAAATTTTCCTCTTCATCCTCGATTCGGTCTGCGGCTTCCTGACGCTGGCTCTGCTGGTGCGCTTCGCCATGCAATGGGCGCGCGCTCCGTTCCGCAACCCGCTGGGCCAGTTCATCGTCGCGGTCACCGACTGGATGGTGCGCCCCGTACGCCGCCTGATCCCCGGCCTGTTCGGTCTCGACATGGCCAGCCTGCTGCTGGCCTGGCTCTGGCAGGTGGTCTATCAGGGCACTGCGCTGGGATTCTCCGGGCTGCTATCCGCCGTATCGCCAGCGCCGACTCTTGTGGTCGCACTGCTGGCGCTGCTCGAGGTGGCGAAGACCGGCCTCTATCTGGTGATCGGAGCCGTGATCGTTTCCGCGGTGTTTTCCTGGATCAACCCCTATGCACCGCTGGCCGAGGTATTCAACACGGTGACGCGGCCGCTGCTGCGGCCGTTTCGCCGCATCATTCCTCCCGTGGGCGGCGTTGACCTCTCGCCGCTGGCCTTGTTGCTGGTGCTGCAAATCGCCCTGTTCGTGATCGCCAGCCTGCGCAACAGCGTGATGCCATTGATACTCATGTAGTTTCGGCCACTGCGTTTAACGTTGATGACGCTCACGTTAGCCTTCACTGAAACTTCGTTTTCATGACCTGGCTGGTCGCCGACGGCACCGGAGTGACGCTGCGGCTGCACATCCAGCCGGGAGCGAAGAAAACCGAAGTGGTGGGCCTGCACGGCGAGGCGCTGAAAATCCGCCTTGCGGCGCCACCGGTCGATGGCAAGGCCAATGCCAGCCTGATCGCGTTTCTTGCGGATCGGCTCGGCGTTGCGAAAGCCGCCATCAGTCTGGTCAGCGGCGACACGTCCCGCGCCAAGCGGGTGCGCATCAGCGGCGTCGAGCAGTCGGTCGTGAGGGAACGGCTCGGCGGTTCTTAGCTGAGCGTGCCGTCGAAGGCCAGGTGACCGTCGATCAGGGTATAGCGCACGCGACCGGGAAACTCGTAGCCGAGGAAAGGGGTGTTCTTGCCTTGGCTCCTGAGGTTTTCGCGGCTGGCCTTGAATTCGGCAACCGGGTCGAACACGCAGATATCGGCAGCAGCTCCCAGGCCCAGGCTGCCGGCCTTGACGCCGAGGATGCGCGCCGGGTCCGAGGTCACGCGCGCCAGCGCTGTCGCCAGCGGCAGCTTCATTTCCCGCGCCCACTTGAGCGTCAGTGGCAGCAGCAGCTCAAGTCCGGTGGCGCCGACTTCGGCTTCGTCGAAGGGCATCTGCTTGCCGTCGTCATCGACCGGCGTGTGATCGGAACACAGCGCGTTGATCGCCCCCGACGCAAGGCCGGCGCGCAAGGCGTCGCGATCGCGCTGCGAGCGCAGCGGCGGATCGAGCCGGGCGTGCGCGTCGAAGAATCCGAGATCCATTTCGCACAGATGCAGGTGATGTATCGCCACATCGCAGGTCACCGGAATTCCGGCGGCACGCGCGGCGACGATCATCTCGACGCCGGCAGCCGACGAAATTCGCGTCACGTGCACCCGCGCGCCGGTCTCGCGGGCCAGCTGCAGAATGGTGGCGAGCGCGATGGTTTCGGCTGCCACCGGAATGCCGACCAGCCCGAGACGCGCAGCAACCTCGCCGTCATGGGCGACACCCTTCCGGGCAAGAAACGGATCCTGCGCCTGCAACCACACGGGGAAATCGAAGGTCGCCGCATACATCATGGCGCGCAGCAGCACCTGCGTGTCGACGATGGCGCGATTGGCCTGGCCGAAGGCGACGCAACCAGCCTCGGAGAGTTCCGCCATCTCGGTCAGGGCCTTGCCTTCCAGTTGCATGGTCAATGCGCCGACCGGATGCACATGGGCAAACTCGGGCAGCCGCGCCCGATGGGTCAGCATTTCCACCAGCCCCGGCTCGTCCAGCACCGGATCGGTATCCGGCGGGCAAGCCAGTGACGTTACCCCCCCGGCGGCGGCGGCCGCCATTTCGGATTCCAGCGTGGCCCGGTATTCGAAGCCCGGCTCGCGCAGCCGTGCCGCAAGATCAACCAGGCCGGGACAGACAATGCAGCCAGTCGCATCGAGCACGCTGTTGGCTTCGAAACCAGCCGGCGTGTTGCCGACGCCGACTATTCGCCCTGCGGCGATGAACAGATCCAGCGCCTCGTCGGTCTTGCTCGCCGGGTCGATCAGTCGGCCGTTCTTGATGTGTATTTTCATGGAGTCAAAACTCGTGAAGAAATCGTAGCGAGCGGGCCGCAGCGGGGTGCGGCCGGAGCGCAGCTACCGGAATGTACGTCTCTGTACATGAGGATAGCGAGCACCGCCCAATCCCCGATCCGGCACGCGCAGTAGATTTATTCACGAGTTTCCCGCCAGCATGGCCATCACCGCCATGCGCACCGCGATGCCGAAAGTGACCTGCGGCAGGATCACGGCCTGGCCGCCATCGGCCACCGCCGAATCGATTTCGACGCCGCGATTCATCGGCCCCGGATGCATGACGATGGCGTCGGGTTTCGCCAGCGAGAGCTTTTCCGGCGTGAGGCCATAGGACTTGAAGTATTCCTGCGTCGAGGGCAGCAACGCACCCTGCATGCGCTCGTTCTGCAGGCGCAGCATCATGACCACATCGACGCCGCGCAGGCCTTCGCGCATGTCGTTGAACACCCGCACGCCGAGGCGTTCGATGCCGGTCGGCAGCAGGGTCTTGGGCGCGATGACGCGGACTTCGGGCACGCCCAGCGTGGTCAGCGCATGAATCTGGCTGCGCGCTACACGCGAATGCAGCACGTCGCCGACGATGGCGATGGTGAGCTGGGTGAAATCCGTCTTGTAGTGGCGGATGGTGTACATGTCGAGCAGACCCTGCGTCGGATGCGCGTGACGGCCGTCGCCGGCGTTCACCACGTGGATGTGGTCGCGCCCGGTGGCGGCCAGGTGCTGCGCGAGCAGGTGGGGCGCGCCGGACGAGGCATGGCGCACGACAAACATGTCGGCCTGCATCGCGGCGAGATTGTCCGCCGTGTCGAGCAGGGTTTCGCCCTTGTTCGCCGACGAGGTGCTGATGTTGAGATTGATGACGTCGGCGGAAAGCCTCTTCGCCGCTATCTCGAACGTGGTGCGGGTGCGCGTCGAATTCTCGAAGAACAGGTTGAACACGCTCTTGCCGCGCAGCAGCGGCACTTTCTTGACTTCGCGTTCGGCGACTTCAGAAAAAGGTGCGGCGGTATCGAGGATGCGCGTCAGCATTTCGCGCGGCAGTCCCTCGATGGTCAGGAGATGCTGCAGCTCGCCGTGACTGTTGAGCTGTGGATTGGGCTGCTTGCCGAATGCGCTCATTTCTCTATCAACCGGAAGGAAAGCCCGCCGTCGTCGGCCCGCTCCAGCGCCAGTATCTGCGCGGCAGGCAAGCTCAGCGAATGCGGACAAAAAGTCGGAGCGATGGGCAGCTCACGGCCGCCGCGATCGGTCAGCACGGCAAGGTCGATCCGTGCCGGCCGGCCGTAATCGAACAGCTCGTTCATCGCAGCGCGGATGGTGCGGCCGGTGTGGAGCACGTCATCGACGATGACGATGTGTGCGCCTTCGACATCGAAGGGAATCTGCGAAGTCTTGGCATTGGCGTGCAAGCCGCGCTGATGGTAGTCGTCGCGATAGAAGGACACGTCGATCGAGCCGGGCGGAATTTTCAAACCCAGCGCGGCATGCAGGCGCGCGGCAACCCAGACGCCGCCGGTGTGGATGCCGACCAGGGCGGTCGCGGCGGGATCGACATGGGGCCGCATGGCGTCGGCAAGGGCCGCGCAGAGGGCTTCGGCGTCAGGCAGGTGAGTGGCTACGGGCATGAAGTTCAGACCAGCTTTGGAGAATTATGAGTGCGGCTTCGGCGTCCACCTGCGTCTTGCGCTCTTGCCAGGACAGCCCGCGTTGGCGCAGGTTCGCATCGGCTTCCGTCGAGCTGAAGCGCTCGTCGACCTGCTCGACCGGCAACTGAAACCGTCCGCGCAACTGGTTGGCGAAGCGCTCGCAACGGGCAGTCAGTTCATGCGCAGTGCCGTCGTCGTTCAAGGGCCGGCCAACCAGCAGCAGCACGGGCTGCCACTCGGCGATCAGCGCTGTGATGGCGGCGAAGCGGGCGTCGGCGGCCTCGCTGGCGATGGTGGTCAGGGCGCACGCCGAAGCAAGCCGACCGGCACCCAGTTGCGTGCCGATGGCGACGCCGATGCGCTTGGTGCCGAAATCGAAGGCGAGCACCGAGCCACTGGCCTCAGGCATGACCGGCGACTTCGGACAGGTTGGCGAAATCCACGCCGAGCAGTTGCATGGCCGCCGGCAGGCGCTCTTCGGGGGGTACCGCAAAGATGATGCCGACGTCGGCCTCGACGGTCAGCCAGGCGTTTTGCGACAGCTCCCACTCCAGCTGTCCGGCCGTCCAGCCGGCATAGCCGAGACTGACCAGCACTTCGGATGGCTCGCCGGTGCTGCCCATGGACTGAAGGATGTCGCGCGAGCTGGTCAGCGCGATGCTGTCACTGACATTGAGCGAGGACTGCCATTGCCCGGAAGGCCGATGCAGCACGAAACCGCGATCGGTCTGCACCGGTCCGCCGAAATACACCGGCAGGCCGGCAAAGCGTGCCTCGGCTTCTTCGTCTTCGAGCGGAATGCTGACGCGATCGAACAGTCCGGCAAGATTCATGTCCATCGGGCGATTGACGATGATGCCTATCGCGCCGTCTGCGTTGTGCTCGCAGATGTAGGTCAGTGTGCGGGAAAAATTCGGATCGACCATGGCGGGCATGGCGATCAGAAAGTGGTTGGCGAGACTGACGGTTTCCATGAATGTGCCGACATTGTAATCTCTCAGTCCGTTCCCGAGTACCCCCGTTCAATCACCCGATGTCCACCGCCCTTGTCTGGTTTCGTCGCGACCTGCGCACGCACGACCACGCCGCCCTGCATCACGCGCTGAAGAAACATCAGCGGGTACACTGCGTCTTCGTCTTCGACACAACGATTCTCGATCCGCTGCCACGCCGCGACCGCCGCGTCGAGTTCATCCTGCGCGCCGTCGGGGAGGTCGATGCCGCCCTGCGGGAAATGGGCGGCGCCCTGATCGTGCGCCATGGCGATCCGGTCATCGAAATTCCCCGCCTCGCCGCGGAACTCGGGGTGGACACGGTCTACGCCAACCGCGACTACGAACCGGCCGCCATCGCCCGCGACACGGAGGTGAAGCGCCGTCTGGCCATCACCGACTCCCACTTTCCGGACTTCAAGGATCAGGTGATTTTCGACCGCGCCGAGGTGATGACTCAAGGCGGCACACCCTTCTCGGTGTTCACGCCCTACAAGAATGCCTGGCTGAAGCGACTGGTCCCGGCCGACCTTCAGGCCTGGCCGGTGGAGGACTATGCGGATCATCTGGCCCCGCCACGTGACAGCGGACCCTTGCCCACGCTGCAGGATCTCGGCTTCGAAGCTACGGATCTGGACGCGCTGCCGCTGCCCACCGGCATGAGCGGCGCCCAGTCGCTGTTCCGCGATTTCACCGAGCGCATCGACAACTATGCGGCGAGCCGGGACTTCCCCGCCATCAAGGGATGCTCCTACCTTTCCGCGCACCTGCGCTTCGGCACCATCTCGATTCGCCAGCTCGCCGCGTATGCGCACGCCCAGTCCAGCCGTGGCGCGGAGACCTGGCTCGGAGAACTGATCTGGCGCGACTTCTATCACGCCATCCTCTGGCATCACCCGCGGGTCGCAACCCGATGCTTCAAGCCGGCCTGCGATGCCCTGCGCTGGGACGCGGCACCCGACCTGTTCACGGCATGGTGCGCCGGCCGCACCGGCTATCCGCTGGTGGATGCCGCCATGCGCCAGTTGGCCTTCAGCGGCTACATGCACAATCGCCTGCGCATGGTGACGGCTTCGTTCCTGACCAAGGATCTGGGGCTCGACTGGCGGCAGGGCGAGGCATGGTTCGCAGGAAAGCTGCTCGATTTCGACCTGGCCGCCAACAACGGCGGCTGGCAGTGGGCGGCATCCACCGGCTGCGATGCGCAGCCGTGGTTTCGCATCTTCAACCCGGTCACGCAATCGGAAAAATTCGACGCGGAGGGCCGCTTTATCCGCCGCTACGTGCCCGAGCTTGACCGTGTCCCGCAGAAGTTCATCCACGCGCCGTGGAGAATGAATGCCGCCGAGCAAGCCGCGTGCGGCGTTCGCATCGGACACGACTATCCGGCGCCGGTGGTGGACCACGCCGCAGCGCGAGGGCGCACGCTGGCACGGTTCCGATCCATTTCCGAGTATTAGGGAAACTATTTGTACTAATGTACTCTGTATCCCATTGTCAATCGACGTGATTGACCAGTATGATGCGGCGGTTATTGTTTGCTAACTATTTCTCATGGGAATGCTGGCGCTATGGCGTCGATGGTCTTACGACTGTTATTCCTGCTGGTCTTCGCCACCAGCGCAGAGGTCGCCCAAGCCGGCAACCCTGCGGGAAAGCGCGTGGCCATGGTGGTGGGAAACAGCGCTTATACAAGCGGTACGTTGATCAACCCGAAGAACGATGCGATCGCGATGCGGGATGTTTTCCTGCGCCTGGGATTCGATGTTGAGTTCAAGCTCGACGCCACTCGCCGCGACATGGATGAAATGCTTCGCCGCTTCGGCAAGCAATCGGAGTCGGCGGAAGTGGCAACCCTGTTTTATGCCGGGCATGGGGTCCAGATTGCCGGCGAGAACTTTCTGGTTCCGATCGGCGCCGCACCGGAGAACGAGCGCGACGTCAAACGCGAAATGGTTCGGCTTGGCGACATCATCGACGAGATGGGCAATGCCCGGATCAAGATCGTCTTTTTCGATGCCTGCCGAGACAACCCGCTGACCCGCAGTTTCACCCGCGGCGGTTCGCGCGGGCTGGCCGCGCCCAAGGAGGACACCAGCGGCACCCTGATCTCGTTTGCCACCAAGCATGGGCAAACGGCGTCCGACGGCGAGGGCAGGCACAGCCCCTACACCACCAGCCTGCTCGAGGAAATCGAAAAAAGCGACGCCGAAATCGAGCAGATGCTGCGCAGAGTCCAGCAGGGCGTACGCAAGACAACGAAGGGCGGCCAGGAGCCCTGGCGCTACGGATCCCTGGACGGGGATTACTACTTCGTCCCACCATCCAAGAAGGCCCCCGCCGCGGAGATGATCGCAAAGCCCGCCGCGCCCGCCGCGGATCCCGCGGCACTTGAGCTCGAATTGTGGCAAAGCGCCAGGCAGCTCAACACCGAAACGGCCTACCAGAGCTATCTGGCGAAGTATGCGAGCGGACAGTTTTCCGACCTGGCCAGAGAAACCATCCGAACAATTCGCGACGCACAGCCACCGAAGATGCAGGGCGTCGCCGCCGCCGGCCCGGGCGTCACGACCGCTACCAAGGAAGACCTGTTCTGGGCTGAAATCGAGGCAAGCAAAGACGCTGGCGGCTACGCCGCGTATCTGAACCGCTATCCGAACGGGAAGTATGCCGATCAGGCGGTACAGAGACAGCGCGTGCTGGCGGAGCGGTCTGCCGGGGAACGCAAGGCGCGGGATCAGGATATGTGGACAATCGCGGAAGCCACCAACACCAAAGACGGCTATGCACGTTATCTGCAAGCCTTCCCTTCGGGTCAATATGCCAATGCAGCCCAACTGAGGGTGGCTAGGCTGACGCAGTCGGGGCCGACCGCCTCCGCCACCGGAGTCAAGGAGTTCGTTCCTGCTGAAAGCAGTGCGGGAGAAGAGTTTCCCAAGGCTTTGCGAAGAATTTTTAGACAAAAGTAATTTTTGGCATCCAGAAATATAACAAGGAGGGTTGGCATGAACATGAAACTGTCGCGCTTGGGACTAATGATGGGGCTGGTGCTTGGTGTGGGCGTGGCAGCTCCGGGCATCGCTATCGCGCAACAATCGACAGGCGCGGCGGAGCAGGAAAAGGCGGAGCCCACCACGAAAGAGGAGGGTCCCAAGGACTTGCTGTCCAACCTTGAACTAGGCGAGAAGTTGCGCACAGCCAGGTCGTTCGAGGCATCGAGAAATGCCTGGCTGGTGGCCGATGAATACGTTCGCGCCTGGGAGGATGAAGCCAAGAACAGTCCCGAAAAACTGCTGCAATCGTTGGGTGAGGGACTGGGTTCGCTGCTGATCAACGATACGGTCCGCCGCTACGATGGAGCGGATTACGAGCGCGTCGCCCTGGCAACCAAGCTGGCACTTGCCCACCTCTCGCTCGGCGATTGGGGAAAGGCCCGCACGGAAATCAGGAAGATGCATGAGCGCGAGGCTATCATCGCCGAGTTCCGCAGCAAGGAAGTGGCGGAACTAAAGAGCGAGCGCGAGGAAAAGAAGGTCGAGGAAAAAGCTGCCAAGGACTTGCAGGGCTATCCGGTAGAAATCTTCGATATCCCGGAAGTCGTCGACCTCCGCAACAGCTATCAAAGCGCCTTCGGCCACTACCTCGCCGGCTATGTCTACGAACAGGCTGGCGAAAGCTCGCTGGCGGCAGCGGGTTATCGTCAGGCGATCGAACTTCGCCCCGATGTCAAATCGCTGCAGGACGCCCTGTCGGGACTCGACGCGCGAGCCCGCAAACGCACCCCCAAGTCCACAGACGTATTGCTGGTGATCGAGGCAGGCAAAATTCCGCAGAAGACATCGACGACGATTCCACTACCGGTTCCCACTCATAACGGTCTGGTCATCGTTCCGACGTCGTTCCCATCGTTGACGCCGCCAGTTCCAAATCCTCTTCCGACATCGATCACGGTCAACGGCAAGGCTGTGGATGTTTCGGTTATTACAAGCTATGACAGCATGGCGCGGCGTGAACTGAAGGATTCGATGCCCGGCGTCATTACCCGCGGCACGATTCGGGCCATTGCCAAAGGAGTTATCAACAGCGAGATGCAGAGTCGAGCCGGCATTTTCGGTTCGATACTTTCGACCATCCTGACGACAGTGACGGAAAAGGCCGATACCAGGACATGGTCTTCTCTGCCAAGTCACGTCGCCGTCGCACGGCTGGACCTGGCCCCGGGCAAGTACACCATCGACGTGGGAGGCCTTGCCAGCGAGATCGAGGTGACGGGCGCCCACTCGTTGGTGGCCATGCGTCACGAACCCGGTCGTATGCTCGTCAGCGTCGCGACCACACCCAAGGTTGAGGAAACCGTTGCCCTGGCGGAACAGAGGTCCGAGCCAGCAGCTTCGCCGCAAAAGGCGTCAGCGAAGAAAGCCCCCGCCAAGAAACTCGCCAGCAAGGAGAACGCAAAATGAAATCACTAGCGAAGACGACCGTGGCAGTCTTGCTGGCAAGTCTCGTGGCGACTGCAGGCATAGCCCAGACCATCGAATCCAAGCTGGAGCAAATGGGGAAAATGAGCTACGTTCGGGTGGTCGGCCTCAAGCAGGTTGTGCGCGATGGTCGCATCCTGCTGCAGCTGGAGCTGTACAACGATGACAACAGGAACCAGACCGTGTATTGGCGTACCCGCTGGCTCGATGACTCCGGCATTCAGGTTTGGGATGACGAGCCGTGGAAGCAGGAGTTGGTATACAGTAACCAACGCCGCGTGCTGCAAGTGGTGGCCCCGACAAAGAATGCGACAGACTTTCGCGTCGAGCTGCAAAGTCCGGAGAATGAAGGCGTCGGCTCCTCCAAACCAGCGGGTTCCTGACCAAGTATCGAGTTGCCAAGTTGCAATTTCCAACATCGACCAAAGGATGAAAAACAAATGATCAACACCAAGCACCCCTCTATCGCACTGGCTGCCCTGCTGCTTTCCGCCTGCGCCACGACGCAATCCCCGATGGTCGGCGGCAACGTGCAATACGGCGATGCCAAGGCTGTGGAAACGGTATCGAATGATTTCGGTTCCACCGACCTGCAGACGATGGCCGAAGCGATGACGCGCTCCATGCTGCAGTCGGCTGTCATCACCAAGGCCAAGGACCGGCCGCTGGTGACGATCGCCGATGTTCCGTGCGGTTTGCCACCGACATCGCCGACATGAAGGCCCAGACGGATGAGTTGGTCCGCCAGAGCCAAAGCGGTCTTTACAAGAAGAGCACCCAGGCGAAGGTCGGCAAGATGGCAGGTGCGCAATACCGGATGGATGGCGAGATCGTTTCCATCGTCAAGCGGGCATCCGACGTAAAGGACGTGTACTACAAGCTTTCCTTGACCCTGACGGACATCGAGGCTGGAACAATCGAGTGGGCCGAGGAAAAGGATATCCGCAAGACATCGAAGCGCTGAAGCCGAGTCAGCCCTTATGACCAATCCGGAGCTACCCACATGATCAGGAAACTTGGATTCGCCCTTTTGGCGCTCCCGGTCGCGGCCCTTGCGGCCGAGGCCCAGTCGCCGCGAATTGCCGTCACCGACCTCGCCTATGAAGAGAAGGTCGCCCATCACTTCAATGTGGTGGAATACAAGGACAAGCGGGACTGGAACAATTCCAACCGTTCCTCGGCGGCGGGAGGCGCAGCCTCCAGCAGCGACGCAAGCCGTGGTAACCGGGATACTGAATATTTGGCCGCTTCCGGGGAAATGATTCGCATCGATCGCGGAGAACTGCGCAAGTTCACCGGTGACATCAAGGGCTCGATGCTCAAGAGCGGGGTCTATCGGCTAGTCCAGCCCAAGCCCTACCTGGAGAAGGAGCAGAGCGACGAAAAGAGCAAGTCCCGCGTGGAGAAGATGCTGCCCAAAGCGCAACAATCCAGCGAGAAGATCTTCGATGTCATCGAGCGGATCAAGAAGGGCTACTTCCCCAACGCCGACTATGTGCTTTTTTCCACGATCACCTCGATCGAGCCCCGGCAGGAGCTGAACCCGATCCAAGGTTCGAATGCAAC
>JAPLQX010000010.1 GCA_026399435.1 Rhodocyclales bacterium | reverse complement strand
GAGGTTTTTCCGGGACACACATGGTCGCTGCTGACGGTGACTTGTATCCTCCTGTTCGTCGGTGCCATGGGCAAGAGCGCGCAGTTTCCGCTGCATGTCTGGCTGCCCGATTCGATGGAAGGCCCGACCCCGATCTCGGCGCTGATCCACGCCGCCACCATGGTCACCGCCGGCATTTTCATGGTGTCGCGGATGTCACCATTGTTTGAGTTGTCGCAGACCGCCTTGTCTTTCGTGCTGGTCATCGGTGCGATCACGACCTTCTTCATGGCTTTGATCGCGATGACGCAATTCGATATCAAACGCGTCGTTGCCTATTCAACCCTGTCGCAGCTTGGCTACATGACGATGGCGCTCGGCGCCTCGGCCTATTCAGCCGCAATGTTCCACCTTGTCACCCACGCATTCTTCAAGGCGGTGTTGTTCCTCGGCGCAGGTTCGGTGATCATCGCCATGCACCACGAGCAGGACATGCGCCGCATGGGTGGACTGCGCAAGTACCTGCCCATCACCTACGCCACGATGCTGATCGGCGCCTTCGCGAATGCGGGCCTGCCGCCCTTCGCCGGATTCTTCTCCAAGGATTCGATCATCGAGGCCGTGCATCTGGCCCAGGTGCCGGGCGCGGGCTTTGCCTATTTCTGCGCGCTTGCGGCGGTCTTCGTCGGTGGCCTGTATTCTTTCCGCCTGATCTTCTTTACCTTCCACGGCAAGGAGCGCTTCCGCGAGGCCGCGCATGACGCCCACGGTCATGACGCACACCACGATGACCATGGCCATCATGGCTCCGCCGAGCCACACGAGTCGCCCAAGGTCGTTACCGTGCCGCTCATCCTGCTGTCGATTCCGGCAATCGCTTCCGGCTGGCTGATCGGCACCATTCTTTACGGCAAATGGTTCGGCGACGCGATCCATATCAGTGAAGTCCACAAAGGCGTGGAGAAAATGGCCGAGGAGTTCCATGGCGTGCTCGGCATGATGATGCACGGCGTGACGACGCTGCCGTTCTGGCTGGCAATTTCAGGTGCGGCCACTGCCTGGTTCCTCTACATCGTGCGTCCGGACCTGCCGGCGGTGATCAAGAAAAAATCGGGTGTGCTGGCCACGATTCTGGAAGAGAAATACGGTTTCGACAGGTTCAACGACTGGTTCTTCGCCGGCGGTGCGCGCCTGATCGGCCGCGGCCTGTGGAAGGGCGGCGACCAGGCGCTGATCGACGGCGTGATGGTGAATGGTTCGGCCAGAGCCGTCGGCTGGATATCAGGGCTGGTTCGCCTGTTCCAGACCGGCCGCATCTACCAGTACGCCTTCAGCATGATCTTCGGCGTCTTTGCGCTGCTGACACTTTGGTTCAACAGGGCCTGACGCAAGGGCGCGCTCATGCATACCGGCCTGATGGAATGAATATCCGATGAATTCGCAACTCTTGAGTCTAGCAATCTGGGTCCCGATCCTCGGCGCCGTGCCGGTTTTCTGGATCGGCTCCGAGCGCCGCACGCTGGTGCGCTGGCTGTCGCTGGCGGTTGCCGTCGCCGGTTTTCTGGTCACCATCCCGCTCTACACGGACTTCGATTCGACGCAGAGCGGTATGCAGTTCGTCGAGCAGGCGCCCTGGATCACGCGCTTCAATACCCAGTACCTGCTCGGGGTTGACGGCATTTCGATGCCCTTCATCCTGCTCAACAGCCTGATCACCGTGCTGGTGGTGCTGGCCGGCTGGGAAGTGATCGAAGACAAGCAGGCCCAGTACATGGGCGCCTTCCTGATCATGTCCGGTCTCATGAACGGCATTTTCAGCGCGCTCGACGGCGTGTTGTTCTATGTCTTCTTCGAGGCATCGCTGATCCCGATGTACATCATCATCGGCGCCTGGGGCGGACCGAACCGCGTCTATGCGGCCTTCAAGTTCTTCCTCTACACGCTGCTCGGCTCGCTGCTGATGCTGGTTGCCCTGATCTGGCTGTTCCTCGAATCCGGCGGCAGCTTCAACATCCTCGACTGGCACCAGCTGCGCATCGGCATCGTGCCGCAGATCCTGATTTTCATCGCCTTCCTGGTCTCGTTTGCGGTCAAGGTGCCAATGTGGCCGGTGCATACCTGGTTGCCGGATGCCCACGTCGAGGCGCCCACCGGCGGCTCGGTGGTACTTGCCGCGATCGCCCTGAAGCTCGGCGCCTACGGTTTCGTGCGGTTTTCGCTGCCCATCGTGCCGGATGCCAGCCACCAGCTGGCGCCGCTGATCATCACCCTGTCGCTGATTGCCGTGATCTACATCGGCTTCGTGGCGCTGGTGCAGACCGACATGAAAAAGCTGATCGCCTATTCGTCGATCTCGCACATGGGTTTCGTCACCCTCGGCTTCTTCATCTTCAACCAGATCGGCGTCGAAGGCGCCCTGGTGCAGATGATCTCGCACGGCTTCGTCTCGGCCGCGATGTTCCTCTGCGTCGGCGTCATGTACGACCGCATGCATTCGCGCATGATCGCCGATTACGGCGGCGTGGTGAATACCATGCCGAAGTTCGCCGCACTGTTCGTCTTCTTCGCCATGGCCAATTCCGGATTGCCGGCAACCTCGGGTTTCGTCGGCGAGTTCATGGTGATCCTGGGCGCCATCAAGTTCAACTTCTGGGTCGGCTTCGCCGCTGCCACTACACTGATCCTCGGCGCTGCCTATACCCTGTGGATGGTCAAGCGCGTGGTATTCGGCGAGGTCGGCAACGCCCACGTCGCCGAACTGAAGGACATCGGCGGCCGCGAATTCCTGGTGCTCGGCGTGCTTGCGGTCTGCGTTCTGGCCATGGGTTTGTACCCTTTCCCCTTCACCGAAGTGATGCACGCCTCGGTGGATAACCTGCTCAAGCACGTTGCGGTGAGCAAACTCTAATGCGCACGCGGCACACGACAGAGAGACACGAGAGAAGCGATGCTGAATAATTTCGTGATGCCCGACCTGTACCCGGCAGCACCGGAGATATTTCTCCTGCTGATGTCCTTCCTGGTGCTGTTTGTCGACCTGGTCTTCGGCGCTACCCACCGCTGGATGGCGGCCATGCTGACCGTGATCACCCTGATCGGCTGTGCCGCGATCACCCTGGTCACCTCCGACGGCCAGACCACGCTGACCTTCAGCAACATGTTCGTCGACGACCTGCTGGCCGACTTCCTCAAGCTCATGACCTACCTCGCGGTGATCATGATGCTGATCTACAGCCGGCAGTACATGGCCGACCGCGGCCTGGACAAGGGCGAGTTCTACGTCCTGGTGCTCTACGCCACGCTGGGCATGATGGTGATGATTTCGGCGGCCAACTTGCTGACCGTGTATCTCGGCCTCGAACTGATGTCGCTCTCGCTCTACGGCCTGGTCGCAATCGATCGCGACAACACGCGCGCCACCGAGGCGGCGATGAAATACTTCGTGCTCGGCGCACTGGCCTCGGGTCTGCTGCTGTATGGCATGTCGATGATCTACGGCACCACCGGCAGCCTGGAAATCGGCGGCATCGCGCAGGCGCTGTATCACGGTCAGGCGGAAAAGCCGGTGCTGGTGCTCGGCCTGGTCTTCCTCGTTGCCGGCATCGCCTTCAAGCTGGGCCTGGTGCCCTTCCACATGTGGATTCCCGATGTCTATCACGGCGCGCCAACGGCCGTGACCATGTTCATCGGTTCCGCGCCGAAACTCGCCGCCTTCGCCATGGCCTTGCGCCTGCTGGTCTATGGGCTGCTCGGGCGTGACGGCGAATTCGCGATGCATTGGCAGCAGATGCTGCTGATCATGGCCGTGCTGTCCATCGGTCTCGGCAACCTGGCGGCGATCGCGCAAACCAACATCAAGCGCATGCTGGCCTATTCCGCGATCTCGCACATGGGCTACATGGTGCTCGGCCTGATGTCGGGCGTGGTCGACGGCCAGGTCGATCCCTTCACCGCGATCAATGCCTACAGCTCGGCGCTGTACTACACCGTCGCCTATGTCCTCATGTCGCTGGGCGCCTTCGGCATGGTGCTGCTGCTGTCGCGGTCCGGTTACGAAGCCGAGAACCTGGAAGACTTCAAGGGGCTCAACAAGCGCAGTCCGTGGTTCGCTGCGATGATGCTGATCATCATGTTCTCGATGGCCGGCATCCCGTTCTTCATCGGCTTCTTCGCCAAGTTCGCGGTGCTGCTGGCTGCCATCAAGGCGGGTTACACGGCGGTGGCCGTGGTTGCCGTGATGTTCTCGCTGATCGGGGCCTTCTACTACCTGCGCGTGGTAAAGCTGATGTATTTCGACACCCCGGTCGATTCGGCACCGATCGCGGCCGGTCTGGATCTGCGCGTGCTGCTGTCGCTCAACGGCCTTGCCATCGCCGGCTTCGGCCTGTTTCCCGATGCGGTGATGATAATCTGCACCACCACCCTGATGCGCTCGCTCTAAGCAGCGCGCCCGTCGCCGCGACGCGGCACTCTCACGTCAAGACGATAGAACAGATCACAGAGTGGCCTGCGCCACGGCGTGCTCCCAGTGCTGCATCAATTCACCGGCCCGCTCGCGCGACATGGTCGGGTGGAAAGTACGTTCCACCTGCCACTGTGCGGCGAGTTCGTCGAGACTCCGATAAACACCGCAGGACAATCCGGCAAGGTAGGCGGCGCCGAGCGCCGTGGTCTCGATCACCTTCGGCCGAACCACAGGGATGCCCAGCAAGTCGGCCTGGAACTGCATCAGCAGGTTGTTGACGCAGGCGCCGCCATCCACTCGCAACTCCGTGACGCCGCCGGAACTCACCAACCCGGCCAGTGCGTCGCGACTCATGGCCTGCAGCAATGCCGCGCTCTGGAAGGCGATGCTTTCCAGTGCCGCGCGGGCAATGTGCGCCACTGTCGTGCCGCGGGTCAGACCAACGATGGCGCCGCGCGCGTCAGCCTTCCAGTAGGGCGCGCCGAGGCCGGTGAAGGCCGGCACCAACATCACGCCGCCGCTGTCCGGCACGCTTTCGGCCAGACCCTGGACAGCGTCGCTGGCCTTGATGGCCTGCAAGCCGTCGCGCAGCCATTGCACCACGGCGCCACCGATGAAGACGCTGCCCTCAAGTGCGAACTCGGGCGTGGCGGTGACTTGCGCTGCGCTGGTGGTGATGAGCCCGTTGGCGCTGTTCTGGAACTGCCGGCCCGTATGCATCAGCATGAAACAGCCCGTGCCGTAAGTGTTCTTGGTCTGTCCGGCGCGGAAACAGGCTTGCCCGAACAGTGCGCTTTGCTGGTCGCCGGCGATGCCGCCGATGGCCACGGCGGCGCCGAGCCGGTCGGCCCGCGCGTGCCCATACACGTGGCTGGAAGGATGCACCTCAGGCAGCATCTCGTGCGGAATGTCGAGGATTTCCAGCAGTTCGTCGTCCCACCGGTTGCTATGCACATTAAATAACATGGTGCGCGATGCATTGCTGACGTCGGTGGCATGTACCTCACCGCCGGTCAGGTGCCAGGTCAGCCAGGAGTCCACCGTGCCGAAGGCCAGCTCGCCGCAACGCGCGGCAGCGCGCGCGCCGGGAACACTGTCAAGTATCCATTTCAGCTTGGTTGCGGAAAAATAGGCATCGAGGACCAATCCGGTTTTTTCGCGCACGACGGCTTCCAGGCCACGCTCGCGCAAGACGGCGCAGGCGGGCTCGGCACGCCGGTCCTGCCAGACGATGGCGTTGTACAGCGGCTCGCCGGTGGCGCGGTTCCATACCAGCGTGGTCTCGCGCTGGTTGGTGATGCCAATCGAGGCGAGATCCGCGGCACCGATATGCGCCTGGGCCAGCACCTCTTGCGCGGTCGCGATCTGGCTGGTCCATATTTCCTTCGGGTCATGTTCCACCCAGCCGGGCTGCGGGTAGATCTGGCGGAACTCGCGCTGTGCCTTCGCCACGATTTGTCCGTGCGCATCGAACACGATGCTGCGCGAGCTTGACGTGCCCTGGTCCAGGGCCAGCAGAAATTGGGGACGGTTCATGTGGATCTGCTCCGCGCGGCTGGTGAATTTAACGAAGGAGATTCGGCCGGATCAATCTTCAGTTCTTCAGTCTGCCACGAAGCAGGTCACGCCGGCTTCGGACATCAGCGCCGGAAAAGGACTGGGCGGCGGCGCGTCGGTGTACAGCAAGTCCACCTGGTCCAGGCGAGCCAGTTCCACCATCGCCGGCCGGTTGAACTTGCTGTAATCGGCGGCCAGCCATACTTCGCGCGAATGCTCGATGATGGTCTGCGCTACCTTTACCTCGCGGTAGTCGAAATCGCGCAGGCTGCCATCGGCTTCGATGCCCGAAATGCCGATCAGTCCGATATCGGCCTTGAACTGGCGGATGAAATCGACGGTGGCTTCGCCAACGATGCCGCGGTCACGCGAACGCACCACGCCGCCGGTGACGATCACTTCGCAGTCGGTGTTGTCGGAGAGGATGGCGGCCACGTTCAGGTTGTTGGTGATCACGCGCAGTCCCTTGTGGTGCAGCAGTTCGCGGGCAATCGCCTCGGTGGTGGTGCCGATGTTGATGATCAGCGAACAGCCCTCGGGAACGGCTTTGGCGACCGCGCGCGCGATGCGCTGCTTGGCCGCTTCGTTGAGCAACTGGCGCTGCCGGTAGGCGAGGTTCTCGGTGGTCGAACTCGGCACCCGCACGCCGCCATGAAAGCGCGCCAGCAGGCCGGCATCCGACAGCAGCCTCACGTCGCGCCGCACGGTTTGCAGGGTCACCCCGAACAAGGCAGCCAATTCCTCGACCGATACCGAACCGCGCGCTTGCACCTGTTCCAGCATTTCAAGTTGTCTCGGATTGGGGCTCATGCCGGCCTTCGGAAACGGGAAGACCCCAAGACTAATGGAACAGATAGGAAAAGACAATATGGATTCGAAACGCTTGCTTTTTCTTAAAATATCAGATAAAAAGAACAATATCGAACATAAACGAACAATTCAGCGCGGACCGGTCGAAGCCGGCACGGCGAGGCCATGGCGCACCGCCCGCTGAACGAGGAGACTGCATGACCGAACCCCAACCCGGTGCACTGCCGAGCAGGCCTGGCGCTCAGGACGCGCAGGCCTGCGACGTGCTTGTGGTCGGTGGCGGCATCAATGGCGCTGGCATTGCGCGTGACCTTGCCGGTCGGGGCATGAGCGTGATACTGGCCGAGCAGGACGATCTGGGAGCTCATACCTCCTCGTCCTCGACCAAGCTGATCCACGGTGGCTTGCGCTATCTGGAGTACTACGAATTTTCGCTGGTGCGCAAGGCGCTGCTGGAACGCGAGGTGCTGCTCAGAAGCGCGCCGCACATCATTTGGCCGCTGCGCTTCGTGATGCCGCACGATCCGTCGATGCGCCCGGCGTGGATGATCCGTCTGGGCCTTTTCCTCTATGACCACCTGGCGCGCCGCGAAGTGCTGCCCGGTTCCACCGGGGTGAACCTGCGCTCCCATCCCCTGGGCGCGCCGTTGCAAGAGCGGTTTACCCGTGGCTTCGTCTATTCCGATGGATGGGTGGACGACGCGCGTCTGGTGGTGCTCAATGCGCTGGACGCGCAAGCTCGCGGCGCGCAGATATTCACCCGCACCCGTTGTACCGCCGCGCAGCGCAGCGCACAGGTATGGACCGCAACCCTGCGCTCGGTCGGCGGGCGTGAACGCACCATCACCGCCCGCGCGCTGGTCAATGCCGCCGGGCCTTGGGCGGAAGCTTTCCTGCGCGGCGAAGCCCGCGCCGCCCATGGCGAAGCGCTGGTGACCAAGAGCCTGCGGCTGGTCAAGGGCAGCCACATTGTCGTGCCGCGCTGCTTCGAGCATGACCACGCGTACATTTTCCAGAATCCGGACAAGCGCATCATCTTCGCCATTCCCTATGAAGAGCGCTTCACGCTGATCGGCACCACCGAGGTCGAGCTTCATGGCGATCCGCGCGATGCCAGCGTCGGCGACGATGAAGTCGCCTATCTGTGCGAACAGGCGAGTCGCTACTTCACTCGTCCGGTGAAACCCGCCGACGTGGTCTGGAGCTTTGCCGGCGTGCGCCCGCTGCTCGACGATGCGTCCGGCGACCCGTCGGCCGTCACCCGCGACTACATGCTGGAAAGCAACACCGAGGCCGCGCCGCTGTTGAGCGTGTGGGGCGGCAAGATCACCACCTTCCGCAAGCTGGCCGAGGAAGCCGCGGACGAGATCGGACGCATGCTCGGCGAGTCGGCATCGCGCCGCGCCTGGACCAAGGGGGCGAGCCTGCCCGGCGGCGATCTCAGCGCCTGGATCGGTCAGCCGCACAGGCCCGACACCGACTTCGAGCGTTTCGTCATAGCCGTGCGGTCGCGCCATCCCTGGCTCGACGCGCCGCTGGCGCGGCGCCTGGCGCGCGCCTACGGCAGCCGCATCGCGCAGGTGCTCGGCGGCGCCAGCAGCCGAGCCGGTCTTGGCGAGGAAGTGGCGCCCGGCCTGTTCGAGGCCGAGCTTAACTATCTGCGACGCGAGGAGTGGGCCTGTACCGCCGAGGACGTGCTGTGGCGGCGCACCCGGCGCGGCCTCCACCTGAGCGAAATCCAGCGCCAGCGCGTCGCCGACTGGATGAACCAGGCCGACGAACAAAGAAAGGTCGCATGATGCAGTGGAACCAGCGGAGCAATCCGGAATTTCAGGGAAGCTCGTCATGGAACTGACGCTGGAAGGCATCAGCAAGAAGGTCGGCGCGCAGCCCTGGCTGTATGACATGAGCCTGGCGCCGAAGCGCGACGCGGTGACGGTACTGCTGGGCGCCACCCAGGCAGGCAAAACCAGCCTGATGCGGATCATGGCCGGACTGGACACCCCGACCCAGGGTTCGGTTCGCGTAGATGGCAAGGATGTCACCGGCATTGGGGTGCGCGAACGCAATGTGGCGATGGTGTACCAGCAGTTCATCAACTATCCGTCGCTGCGGGTGGCCGACAACATCGCCTCGCCGCTGAAGCTGCGCGGAGAAAAGCATATCGCCGAGCGGGTGCAATCGCTCGCCGCCAGGCTGCATATCGAGATGCTGCTCGACCGCTATCCGGCGGAACTCTCGGGCGGCCAGCAGCAGCGCGTGGCGCTGGCGCGCGCACTGGCCAAGGGCGCGCCGCTGATGCTGCTCGACGAACCCCTGGTCAATCTGGACTACAAGCTGCGCGAGGAATTGCGCGAGGAACTGACCCAGCTGTTTGCGGCCGGCGATTCAACCGTGATCTACGCCACCACCGAGCCGGGCGAGGCCTTGCTGCTGGGCGGCTACACGGCGGTGATGGATGCCGGCGAACTGCTGCAGTACGGACCCACCGCCGAGGTGTTCCATGCGCCGCAGTCGCTGCGCGTGGCCCGCGCCTTCAGCGACCCGCCGATGAACCTGATCGCCGCCGAAGCGGTGACGCTGGGGGTGCAGTTGAATGCCGGCCCGGCGCTTTCCATTCCGCTGCCGGCGGTGGTTTCGAAAAGCCTGACCACCGCGTTGACCGTCGGCGTGCGCGCCAGCGCGCTGCGCCTGCAAGCGCGCGACGGCGACGTGGCCCTGCCCGGCATGGTGGATCTCGCCGAAATCTCCGGCTCGGACACCTTTGTGCACTTGTCCACGGCCGTGGGCGAAGTGGTGGCGCAGCTCACCGGCGTGCATTACTTCAAGCTGGGCGCATCGCTCACGCTGCATCTGAGTCCGGTGCAGGTCTATGTATTCGACGCGACGGGCGCGCTGCTGGTGGCACCGCAACGGACGGGAGGCCATTGAGATGGCGCGCATCGATCTCGATCTCGCGCATTCGTACCAGCCCGACCCACGGCAGGATGCGGACTACGCGCTGCTGCCCTTGAAGATGAGCTTTGCCGATGGCGGCGCCTATGCGCTGCTTGGCCCCTCGGGCTGCGGCAAGACGACCATGCTCAACATCATGTCGGGCCTGCTGGCGCCTTCGCGGGGAACGGTCAGGTTCGACGGCAAGGACGTGGCGCAGCTCAGCCCGCAGCAACGCAACATCGCCCAGGTATTCCAGTTTCCGGTGATCTACGACACCATGACCGTGGCCGACAACCTGGCCTTTCCCTTGCGCAACCGCAAGATGCCGGAAGACCAGATCAGGAAGCGGGTCGGCGAAATCGCCGAGATGCTGGAGTTGAGCGGCCAGCTCGGCCGGCGTGCCGCGGATCTCACCGCCGACGCCAAGCAGAAGATCTCGCTCGGCCGCGGCCTGGTGCGGCCCGATGTGTCGGCCGTGCTGTTCGACGAGCCCTTGACCGTGATCGACCCGCACCTGAAGTGGCAACTGCGGCGCAAGCTGAAACAGATTCACCATGAGCTGAAGCTCACGCTGATCTACGTCACGCATGACCAGGTCGAGGCGCTGACCTTCGCCGAGCAGGTGATTGTCATGACGCGCGGCAAGGCGGTGCAGGTGGGCAGCGCCGATGCCTTGTTCGAGCGGCCGCAGCACACGTTTGTCGGCCACTTCATCGGCTCGCCGGGGATGAACTTCCTGCCGGCGCGTGCCCGCGGCAGGGCACTCGATGTCGCCGGACGCACGCTGGCGTTACCGCCAGGACTTGCCTTGCCTGAAGGCGAACTCAAGCTCGGTATCCGCCCGGAATACGTCGCGCTGACCGCCGCCGAAGACCCGGCGGCGCTGCCGGTGACCGTGGCGCAGGCGCTGGACATCGGCACCCATGTGCTGGTGACGGGCCAATGCGGCGAGCTGAAGATCAAGGCGCGGCTGAATCCCGAACTCGAGGCGCCACGCTGTGGCGACACCGCCTGGCTGCGGGTGATCGGGCCGCACACCTGCTTCTACCAGAACGAGGAACTGATTCCGTGAGCACCACAAAACCCGTAAACCAGAAGGCCTGGTGGCTGGTGCTGCCGGTAGTCATCTGCGTCGCATTCTCCGCGGTGCTGCCCCTGATGACGGTAGTGAACTACTCGTTGCAGGACATCATCTCGCCCGAGCGGCGCGTCTTCGTCGGCACCGAATGGTTCGTCGCCGCCATGCGCGACGAGGAGCTGCACGGCGCCTTGTGGCGGCAACTGACCTTCTCGCTGGCCGTGCTGGCGGTGGAAATTCCCTTGGGCATCATGCTGGCCCTGTCCATGCCGGCAAAGGGCTGGAAGGCCTCCGCCGTGTTGGTGGTGGTGTCGCTGTCGCTGCTGATTCCCTGGAACGTGGTCGGCACCATCTGGCAGATCTATGGCCGCGCGGACATCGGTCTGCTCGGCGCCATGCTGCAGAAGATGGGTTTCGATTACAGCTACACCGGCAATGCCACGCATGCATGGATCACCGTGCTGACGATGGACGTGTGGCACTGGACGCCGCTGGTCGCGCTGCTGTGCTACGCCGGGCTGCGTTCGATCCCCGACGCGTACTACCAGGCCGCGAGCATCGATGGCGCATCCAGGTTCGCCGTGTTCCGCTACATCCAGTTGCCCAAGATGCGCGGTGTGTTGATGATCGCGGTGCTGCTGCGTTTCATGGACAGCTTCATGATCTATACCGAACCCTTCGTGCTCACCGGCGGCGGCCCCGGCAATGCCACCACTTTCCTCAGTGAATATCTGACGCAAAAAGCCGTTGGCCAGTTCGACGTGGGCCCCGCGGCGGCGTTCTCGCTGATCTACTTCCTGATCATCCTGCTGCTGTGCTTCATCCTCTACAACTGGATGCAGCGCGTGGGCACGGCCAGCAAGGAGGGGGCCGGCCATGAATGAGAACCGCTTCCGGATGCGCACGCTGTTCCTGATCGCCTATATCGTCTTTGCGCTGCTGCCGATCTACTGGATGGTCAACATGAGCTTCAAGACCAACGAGGAGATTCTTTCGAGTTTTTCATTCTTCCCGCAGCACTTCACCTGGCACAACTACAGGACCATCTTCACCGATGCGTCCTGGTACTCCGGCTACATCAACAGCCTGATCATCGTCGCCATCAACATGACGATCTCGATCACCGTGGCGCTGCCCGCCGCCTATGCGTTTTCGCGCTACAGCTTCCTCGGCGACAAGCACCTGTTCTTCTGGCTGTTGACCAATCGCATGACGCCGCCGGCGGTATTCCTGCTGCCCTTCTTTCAGCTCTACACCACCCTCGGGCTGATGGACACGCATATCGCGGTGGCGCTGGCGCACCTGGTATTCAACGTGCCGCTGGCGGTGTGGATACTGGAAGGCTTCATGAGCGGCATTCCGCGCGAAATCGACGAGACCGCCTACATCGACGGCTATTCGTTTCCGCGTTTCTTCCTGACCATCTTCCTGCCGCTGATCAAGGCCGGGGTTGGCGTCACGGCGTTTTTCTGCTTCATGTTCAGCTGGGTGGAACTGTTGCTGGCGCGCACGCTTACCAGCGTCGACGCCAAGCCGATCGTGGCGACGATGACCCGCACCGTCTCCGCCTCGGGCATGGACTGGGCCACGCTCGCCGCCGCCGGCGTGCTGACTATCCTGCCCGGCGCCGTGGTGATCTGGTTCGTCCGGCATTACATCGCCAAGGGCTTTGCGATGGGGCGGGTGTGACATGCCGGGTGGACATGTTCCGGCCGGAAGTGCCTGTGTGCGATTCGAATCGCGGGAGCTGAAAGATGTTTGACTGGATGGTATGGACGACGCCGGTAGCGGTGTTCTTCACCAGCATCGCACTGATGCTGGCGGGCATGACGGTGTGGGAGATCAAATCGCCGACGATCCTGCGCAAGGGCTTCCTGCCCATCGCGACAACGCGCGGCGACCGCCTCTTCATCGGACTGCTGGGCGCGGCTTACATCAACCTGGCGTTCGTCGGGCTCGCCGGCAAATTCGCCGCGTGGTTTCAGCTTGAGCAGGAGCCGAGCGTGTGGATCAGTTTTGCAATTTCGATGGTCGTGCTGGTACTGGTCATGAGAAAAGGCTGAGAGCTTGTGAATAAATCTACTGCGCGTGCCGGACCGGGGATTGGGCGGTGCTCGCTATCCTCATGTACAGAAACGTACATTCCGGTAGCTGCGCTCCGGCCGCACCTCGCTGCGGCCCGCTCGCTACGATTTCTTCACAAGCTCTGAGTCTTTTCCGGGAATCCGGCCCAAAGCTTCCCCGGGGCCGTGGTGACCAACACTACACACGGGGAGGCATATGCACGAGGAGATAGAGCATGAAATTACGCTACACCACAATAGCTCTGGCCGTCGCTTGCGCGGTAGCCGGCCATGCCTGGGCCGGAGAGGCCGAGGCGAAGAAATGGATCGACAGTGAGTTCCAGCCGTCCACGCTGAACAAGGATCAGCAAATGGCCGAGATGAAGTGGTTCATCGACGCCGCCAAAAAGTTGCAGGGCAAGGGTGTGAAGGCGATTTCGGTGGTGTCCGAGACCATCACCACGCACGAGTACGAATCGAAGACCCTGACCAAGGCCTTCGAGGAAATTACCGGAATCAAGGTCAAGCATGACATCATCCAAGAAGGCGACGTGGTCGAGAAGCTGCAGACCTCGATGCAGTCGGGCAAGTCGATCTACGACGGCTGGATTTCCGATTCCGACCTGATCGGCACGCACTACCGCTACGGCAAGATCATGTCGCTGACCGAGTACATGAAGGGTACCGGCAAGGAGTACACCAACCCGGGCCTCGACCTCAAGGACTTCATCGGCACCAGCTTCACCACCGCGCCCGACGGCCAGCTCTACCAGTTGCCCGACCAGCAGTTCGCCAACCTGTACTGGTTCCGCGCCGACCTGTTCGCGCGTCCGGAGCTGAAGGACAAGTTCAAGGCCAAGTATGGCTATGACCTCGGCGTGCCGCTGAACTGGAGTGCCTACGAGGACATCGCCGAGTTCTTCACCAACGACGTGAAGCAGATCGACGGCAAGCCGATCTACGGTCACATGGACTACGGCAAGAAGGACCCGTCGCTCGGCTGGCGCTTCACCGACGCCTGGCTGTCGATGGCCGGCACCGCCGACATCGGCATCCCGAACGGCATGCCGGTGGACGAGTGGGGCATCCGCGTCGGTGCCGACAAGTGCACGCCGGTGGGCGCCTCGGTCTCGCGCGGCGGCGCCACCAACTCGCCGGCCGCCGTGTATGCGCTGACCAAGTACGTCGACTGGATGAAGAAGTTCGCGCCGAAGGAAGCCAGCGGCATGACCTTCGGCGAAGCCGGCCCGGTGCCCGCACAAGGCCAGATTGCGCAGCAGATATTCTGGTACACCGCCTTTACCGCCGACATGATCAAGGCCGGCCTGCCGGTGGTCAACGCCGACGGCACGCCGAAGTGGCGCATGGCTCCCGGCCCGAACGGCCCGTACTGGAAGCAGGGCATGCAGAATGGCTACCAGGACGTGGGCTCGTGGACCTTCTTCAAGAGTCACGACGCCAACAAGACCGCCGCCGCCTGGCTGTATGCGCAGTTCATCACCTCGAAGACGGTGTCGGCGAAGAAGTCGGTGGTCGGCCTGACCTTCATCCGCGACAGCGACATCCGGCATGAGTACTTCACCAAGAACGCGGCGAAGTACGGCGGCCTGATCGAGTTCTACCGCAGCCCGGCGCGCGTGGCCTGGACGCCGACCGGCAACAACGTGCCCGACTATCCCAAACTGGCGCAACTCTGGTGGAAGAACGTGGCCGTGGCGGTGACCGGCGAGAAGACGCCGCAGGCCGCGATGGACAACCTGGCCGAGGAAATGGACCAGGTGATGGGCCGTCTGGAGCGGGCCGGCATGGCGCACTGCCCGCCGAAGCTCAACCCCAAGGGCGACCCCAACAAGTGGCTGAGCGACAAGGGCGCGCCGTGGAAGAAGCTGGCGAACGAAAAGCCCAAAGGCGAAACCATCGCCTATGACACGCTGCTGAATGCGTGGAAGGCCGGCAAGGTTCGCTGATCCAGGTTGTTCAAGTTTCAAAGCTTGGCCGCGCGTGTGCCGGGTGCCGCGCGCGGCCTTTATCTTGTCAAGCATGGCACGCAGGCTGCCAGCCTCCGCCGCAACGCAACCGAAGCCGCCGCCATGCCGCGCACGACAGGGCTTTTTGCCGCGCCGGCGGCGATGGCGTCATCAAGCTCGTCGATGGGTTATCCTTCACCCGACACCACCGGCCACGCATCGACTATCACCCTGATACCAACATGGATGACTCCGACCTGATCGAACACACCGTTGCCAGCGAGGCGGTCTTTGACGGCAAGCTGCTGCATGTGCGGCGCGATACGGTGCGCCTTGCGAATGGGCACGAGACCATCCGCGAGTGGATCGCCCATCCCGGCGCCGTCGTGGTGCTGGCCTGGCTCGACAACGGCAAGCTGCTGTTCGAGCGCCAGTTCCGCTATCCGCTGCAGCGCATATTCGTCGAACTGCCCGCCGGAAAAATCGATCCCGATGAACATCCGCTGGATACCGCGAAGCGCGAATTGCGCGAGGAGACAGGCCACCAGGCCAGGTTCTGGCGGCACGTGGCGACGATGCATCCGTGCATCGGCTATTCCGACGAGCGCATCGAAATCTTCTGGGCCAGCGGCCTGATTTATGTCGGCCATCAGCGCGATCATGGCGAGTTTCTCGAGGTCATCGAAATGAGCGTGGCCGATGCGATTCTGGCGGTGCGTGACAGCGAGATCACCGATGGCAAGACCATCACCGCCCTGATGTGGGCGGACAAGATCGCGTCCGGCACCTGGCCTGCCCCCGAGTGAACAAGATGAACGAGATTGCCCCCACCCCTTCGCATGCCGAACTGGACCTCGATCCCTCCGGCAGCCACACGCTGGACGCGCTGCATGTCCTCGCCGAGATTTCCAGCACGCTCGCCGACGAAGACGATCTCGACGAACTGCTCGGCCGATTTCTGGGCACCATGATTCGCCTGGCCAAGGCAGACGCCGGCGTGGTGCGGGTGTTGACCAGCGACGGCGAGCATTTGCGCATGGTCGCGTCGCGCGGCTTGCCGCCGGAAGTCGTGGAAAAGGAACGCCTCGTCTCGCGCGACTGCGGCCAGTGCGGGGTTGCCATCGGCCTCAACCGTCCCTTGTTCGAGATCGACCTGAAGGGATGCGACGAGCGCACCGGCGGCAACTTCTTCAAGACCGGCTGCCAGGCCATGGTGGTGGTGCCGCTGTCGAATGCCGGGCGACTGCTCGGCACTTACAACCTGTACCTGCCGGAAGCCTTCGAGTTGCCCGAGGAAGTCGCCTTGCTGTTCCGCTCGATCGGCGAGCATCTGGGCATGGCGCTGGAAAACGCGCGGCTGAAGCGCGAAAACCTGCGCATCGTGCTGACCAGCGAGCGGCAAATGATGGCGGCCGAAATCCACGATTCGCTGGCGCAGACCCTGGCCTACATGAAAATGCGCATGGCGATGCTCAACGACGCGATTGCCGAGCAGTC
Organism: Rhodocyclales bacterium; assembly: GCA_026399435.1. Taxonomy (GTDB): domain Bacteria; phylum Pseudomonadota; class Gammaproteobacteria; order Burkholderiales; family Rhodocyclaceae; genus Sulfuritalea. The sequence goes on along the minus strand of JAPLQX010000010.1, from coordinate 4,866 downwards.
GCTGGAGCGCACTGCCAAGTATGCCGGCGACGTCGGCCAGGCGCTGGACGAAGCCTACGGCCATTTGCGCGAACTGCTGGTGCAGTTTCGCAGCCGCATGGACCCGATGGGCCTGCAGCACGCGCTGCAAGGCCTGGCCTGCGGCTTTCAGGAGCGCACCGGCATCATGCTGCGCTACGACAACCAGCTCACCGACCTGCGCCTCGCGCCGGAGCAGGAGAGCCAGGTGTTTCACATCCTCCAGGAAGCGCTGGCCAACGTCGCCCGCCATTCCGGCGCGACCGAAGCCAGCCTGACGCTGGAGGCGGCCGGCGACTATTACAACGCCACGATCGAAGACAACGGCCGCGGCGGGCAGGGCTTCTTCGCCATCGCCAATCGTGTCGGCGGTTTCCAGGAACATCCCGGACTGCGCGACCATTTCGGCCTGGCCATCATGCGCGAGCGGGCGCAGAAGATCGGCGGCCACCTCGAAGTCGCCAATCTGCCGCGGGGCGGTTTTCGCGTCAGGCTCAGCTTTCCGCCCGGAGGAGGGGTCACGGGATGAACATGCCGGCCAGCACCGAACCGACCCGCGTCCTGCTGGTGGACGATCACACGCTGTTTCGCAAGGGCCTGGCGGAACTGCTGGAGCAGCGCGGCACCATCACCGTGGCGGGCATCGCCGGCAATGGCGACGATGCACTGCGCATACTCGCCGAGGCGCGGCCCGATGTCATCATCACCGACCTCAACATGCCGCCCAATGGCGGTCTCAGCCTGCTGCGCCAGTTGCGCACCGACGGCTGGAGCGGTCCGGTGCTGATCCTCACCGTCAGCGATGCCGAGGAAGACCTCGCCGCCGCCCTGCAGGCAGGCGCCAAGGGCTACTTGCTGAAGGACATGGAACCCGAGGACGTGATCGACGCCGTGCAGCGCGCGGTGCGCGGCGAAACCGTGGTGGCGCCGGCGATGACGCTCAAGCTGGTCAACCTGCTGCAAGGCGGCAATGCCGCAGCGACCAAGGCCGACACCCTGAAATTGCTGACGGCCAGGGAGCATGAAATTCTTCAGCAATTGTCGCAAGGCCTGTCGAACAAGGCCATCGCCCGCGTGCTCGACATCAGTCACGACACCGTCAAGCTTCACGTCAAGCACATCCTGGCCAAGCTCAACCTGAGCTCGCGCGTCGAGGCCGCCGTGTTTGCCGTCGAACAAAAGGCGGCCGGGCAGGGCCGGCGCAACTAGTCATGGTTTTCCCCCGTAGCACCCCAACCAACAGAAAAAGGACAAATCCATGCCCACAAGGAATACCGTCCCCGCTTCGCGCGGGGACATAAAACTCTATTACAGCCCCGGCGCCTGCTCGCTGTCGCCGCACATCGCGCTGGCCGAAGCCGGCCTCGCCTATACCCTCGAACGCGTCGACCTGAAAACCAAGAAGACCGAAACCGGCGCCGACTTTTTTGCGGTCAATCCCGCGGGCTACGTGCCGGCACTGGTACTCGACAACGGCGAGGTGCTGACCGAAGGCCCGGCCATCGTGCAGTACATCGCCGACCAGGCGCCGGCCAAAAAGCTCGCGCCGCCCGCCGCCAGCTTCGAGCGCGTGCGCCTGCAGGAAGTGCTCAACTTCATTTCCACCGAACTGCACAAGTCCTTCGGGGGCCTGTTCAATCCGGCAGCGCCCGAGGAATGGAAGACAGTCGTGCGTGGCCTGATCGGCAGGCGGCTGGATGTCGTCGAGCAGAAACTGGCCGGGCGTGACTACCTGCTGGGCGAATTTTCGGTGGCCGATGGCTACCTGTTCACCATCCTCGGCTGGGGCCGCCTGGTCAACGTCGATGTCAAGGAAGGCCGGCCCTTGCTGGCCGCTTACATCGGGCGCGTCGCGGCGCGACCCGGCGTGCAGCAGGCCATGAAGGAAGAAGGCCTGCTCAAATAGGCAGGCGTGATCAGGCCGGCTGCATCGCCTCGCGCATGGCCTTCAACAACGCCTCCGGCGGCTGCGCCCCGGAGGCGGCCAGGCGCTTGTTGAAAATGAAGAAGGGCACGCCGCCGATGCCCATGCGCTGCATCTCCGCGGCGGCGGCGCGTACCTCATCGGCATCTTCCGCAGAATCCAGATAGCCCTGCACGGCGTCGCGGTCCATGCCGCATTCGCCGGCCACGGCCGCCAGCACCGCGCGGTCGCCCAGGTGCCGCCCTTCGAGGAACTGCGCGGCGAACAGGCCTTCGATCAGCTTGTTGATCGCCGCCCCGTCCGTGCCGGTCTTCTGCGCATGGTGAATCAAGCGGTGCGCGTTCAGCGTGTTGGCGCGCAACTCGATCTTCTCGAAGGCGAACTCGATGCCGGCCGTGCGTCCCGCCGCGTTCACCCGTTGCCAGATCTCGGCCAGCTTTTCGGGGCCGCCGAATTTCTTCTCCAGAAACGGCCGGTAAGGCTCGCCGCTCTCCGGGGTATCGGGGTTGAGGAAAAAGGGGTGCCAGCGCACGGCTACCGCACACTCAGGCTGCTCGGCGCGCCAAAGATGCAGGGCTTGATCGAGATGGTGCTTGCCGATGAAGCACCACGGGCAGACCACGTCGGAGACGACATCGATGGTCAATTCATTCATGGCTTGCCCACCTCCAGAACGATCTTGCCGATGTGGCGGCTCGATTCCATCAGCCGGTGCGCTTCCGCCGCCTGCGCCAGCGGGAAGCGGGCGAACAGGTGCGGCAGCAATTCGCCGCGTGCCAGCGCCGGCCAGATGTTGGCGGCCAGCGCATCGCGGATCGCGGTCTTCTCGGCCAGGGTGCGCGGCCGCATGGTCGAGCCGGTGACCGTCAGCCGTTTCAGCATGATCGGCATCAGGTCGGCCTCGGTCTTGCTGCCTTCGAGGAAGGCCACGATCACCAGCCGCCCGTCGCGTCGCAGCGCGCCCAGATTGCGCTGGAAGTAGGGCGCGCCGACCATGTCGAGGATCACGTCGACGCCGGCTCCGGCGGTAAGTGTTTTCACTTCCTCGGCGAAATCGGTCGTGCGGTAATTGATCGCGTGCGCCGCGCCGGCAGCAAGGCAGAAGGCCGCCTTTTCTTCATTGCCGACGGTGACGATGCACTCGACGCCAAGGTGTTTGGCCAACTGGATCGCGACCAGGCCGATGCCGCTCGAACCGCCATGCACCAGCAGCCGCTCGCCGCCCTTCAGGCGGCCCAGATCGACCAGGTTGGCCCACACGGTGAACCAGGTCTCGGGCAAGGCCGCGGCGGTGGCGAAGTCCATTCCGGCCGGAATCGGCAGCGCATGGCTGGCCGCCGCCACGCAGTATTCCGCATAGCCGCCGCCGGCGGTGAGCGCGGTAACGCCAGCGCCGACTTTCCATTCCGTGACGCCGGTGCCTACCGCGGCGACGCGGCCCGCGACTTCGAGGCCGAGCACGGGCGAGGCATCCGGCGGCGGCGGGTAACGCCCCCAGCGTTGCAGCACGTCGGGGCGGTTGATGCCGGCGCAGACCACCTCGATCAGGATCTGGCCGGGGCCCGCCTGCGGCGCCGGGCCTTCGACAAGCTTCATGCAGCCGGCCTCGCCGCCCGCGCCGTGGTCGATATATTTCATGGCTTTGTGCTCCGTCGGGAAATCATCCGCGAGTCTAGCAGCCCGTCCAGCGGACTGAGCACGGCGCGCTCGCCGCTGTTGAGAACGTGGCAGTAAATCAAGGTCGTGGAAACATCGGAATGACCCAGCAGTTCCTGCACCGTGCGGATGTCGTAACCGCTCTCGATCAAATGCGTGGCGAAGGAATGCCGCAGCGTATGCACCGACACCGGCTTGGCCAGCCCGGCATCGTGTGCCGCTTTCCCGACGGCGCGTTGGATGCGCTTGGCGCAGACGTGGCGGCGTCGCAGCCTGCCCGATTGCGGGTCGACCGACAGGGCCGCCGCCGGGAACACATACTGCCAGCCGAAGCCGAAGGGCGCTCTGGGCTGTGCCAGCGCCATGTCGTCGGGCAGGCACACGTCACCGCGTCCGGCCACCCGATCCGCCTCGTGCAGGGCCCTGACGTGGGCGATCTGTGCCTGCAGCGCCGCGGCCAGACGGGCCGGCACCATGGTCATCCGGTCCTTGCCACCCTTGCCGCTGCGCACCACGATCTCGCGCCGCGCCACGTCCAGGTCCTTGACGCGCAGTTGCAGACATTCGAGCAATCGCATGCCGGAACCGTAGAGCAGGCGCAGGATCAACTGGCATTCGCTGTCGGCGACCTGGCCGAGCAAGGCGGCCGTTTCCGCCCGTGTCAGCACGGTCGGCAACCGCGACGGCTGCTTCGCCCGCGTCACCTCGTCGAGCCAGGGCAGCTCGACCCCGAGCACTTCGCGATAAAGAAACAGCAAGGCGCTCAAAGCCTGTGCCTGAGTCGATGCGGCAACCTTGCGCTCCACCGCCAGCGAGGTAAGAAAGGCTTCCACCTGTGGTTTGCCCATGCCGGCCGGGTGGCGCTTGCCATGAAACAGGATATAGCGTCTAATCCATCCCAGATATGCCGTTTCGGTGCGCGGACTGTAGTGTTTGAGGCGCAACCGGCCACGCACCCGGTCAAGCAGTCGGGGCGGCGCGGCAGACGCATCCGCAACAGACGAGTTATTGGACACCATGGGCGACCTCCGGCGAATAACTGTAAATATAACCAGTATGCTAGCACGGCGTTCCAGCATATTGGACAGTCCAATATGTTGTTTACAGTCAATCCCGTCTCCGACATCACGTTGGGCACCATGAAACGTCTTACCCCGCATCAATGGGCCGGAATCTTGCTGGTTGGACAAGCCGCGATTGTGCTCGGCACTTGGGGACTATTCTTGCTCCTCACTTCGGCGGTTGACCTAAGCCCCCTTGCGCGGCTG
>JAPLQX010000038.1 GCA_026399435.1 Rhodocyclales bacterium | reverse complement strand
TTTGAACAACAACATGACCCAGCAAGCAGTCGCCAGAAAAGTCATCGAGATAAAGCCCTACGCCGATCCGGAGGCCAAGGTGTACCCGCGCTCGATCAGCGGCATCTACGCCCGCTGGCGCTGGGTCTTCGTCTGGCTGACGCAGGGCATCTTCTACGGCCTGTGCTGGATACCGTGGCACGACCGGCAAGCCATCCTGTTCGACATCGACACGCGCAAGTTCTACATCTTCGATCTGGTGCTCTGGCCGCAGGACACGATCTATCTCGCACTGCTGATGATCATCGGGGCGCTGGCCCTGTTCCTGTTCACCGCCGTCGCGGGGCGCCTGTGGTGCGGCTATGCCTGCCCGCAAACCGTCTACACGGAAATCTTCCTGTGGTTCGAGAAACACATCGAGGGCGAGCGGCGGCAGCGCATCGCGCTCGATGCCGCGCCGTGGTCGGTGCGCAAGCTGTCCGTCAAGACCGCCAAGCACGCCACGTGGCTCGCCTTCTCGCTGTGGACCGGCTTCACCTTCGTCGGCTACTTCACGCCGATCCGCGAACTGGCCCACGATCTACTGACGCTGTCGCCCGGCGGCTGGTCGGCCTTCTGGGTGGTGTTCTACGGCTTCGCCACCTATGGCAATGCCGGCTTCCTGCGCGAACAGATGTGCCGGCAGATCTGCCCCTATGCGCGCTTCCAGTTCGTCATGCTCGATCCCGACACGCTGATCATCGCCTATGACGCCGCGCGTGGCGACGCGCGCGGCCCGCGAGCCAAGGGCGTCGATCCGCGCACGGAGAACCTCGGCGATTGCGTCGACTGCGGCATCTGCGTCCAGGTGTGTCCGACCGGCATCGACATCCGCAACGGCCTGCAGAACGAGTGCATCGGCTGTGCCGCCTGCATCGACGCCTGCGATCAGGTGATGGACAAGATGGACTACCCGCGCGGCCTGATCCGCTACTCCACGGAGAACGCCGTCAGCCAGCGCCTCACGCCGATGGACATCGTGCGCCGGGCCTTCCGGCCCCGGGTGATCATCTACGCCGCAATCCTGGTCGCGCTCGCGGCCGCCACCGCGTGGTCGCTGTCAATGCGCATACCGCTGAAAGTCAATGTGCTCAAGGACCGCGGCACGCTGTCGCGCGAAGCCGACGACGGCTCCATCGAGAACATCTACCGCCTGCAGATCATGAACACAGGCGACAAGACACGCACCTTCCGCATCCGCATTGCCGGCCTCGACGGCATCCGCCTGCACGACGACAAGATGATCACCGTGCCAGGCGGCGAGATAGGCAGCCGCACCGCCAGCGTCAGGGCGGACCCCGGCGCAGCGAAATCCGGCGCCGTCCCGATCAGCTTCAGCGTCGAGGACGTCGCCGATGCCGCCGTCGCCGTCACCGAACAATCGAAGTTCTGGATGCCCTAGCGCGATTTGACGCGCGCCGGAATTCCTGTTCCGATAGATCCATGGCGAAGAAATTTCCCTTGCACCCGAAGCATCCCGAAAGAATCTGCTGGGGCTGCGACAAGTACTGTCCGGTCGATTCGCTCCAATGCGGCAACGGATCGGACCGCACGCAGCACCCGATGGAACTGCTCGGGGATGACTGGCTCGACTATGGCGACTGGGATCTGGACACAGGAACGGAACCGCCCCGCACTACCGGCGGCACCAAGAAAGATCCGGCTTCGGATTAGCTTGCGCAGCATCGGCCCGCCCCCAAGAGTCGGCGCTGGTGGGACGGCGATTCTTACGGTTACAGAAACCTGTCCCAAACTGACCCGTAAAGTTGATTTGGGCCGGCGCTAGTCGACTCATATTTCTTGCGCCTTTGGCTCCTGCTTATTCTTGAGGTTGCGCTGTATGATCCAACAATTCGTTAGCTTGGATGCATTACGACAAAAATGAGACCAACCAATTTTGCATTCTTGCGTATCGCCAAACGCGCGGAGCGCCAAGACGACCTCGTACTTCAAAAGACCTTCGTCGACTTCGGATCGGTATTTACGGTCTTGTCGTCTGTCGATCACCAAGTCGTATTTGGTCGGCGTGGTACTGGTAAGACTCACCTGCTAACCTTCCTTAGACAAAGCAAGAGGGCCGCGGGGGAGATCGCTATCCAGATTGATATGCGTAACCTCGGGTCTGCTGGCGGAATTTACGGCGATCCTTCAATCCCTCTAACTCAGCGAGCTACACGCTTGCTCGTTGATGTTCTTGCGACAATTCATGGAAGCCTTTTTGAGCAAGCCGTTGAACACGATGCCTTGGTGAATCTCGGCATTACCGGCGCGGCTCTCGATGAATTCTTTGCGGCACACAGCGCCGTAAAGGTAGTCGGAACAACTACCGTCGAATCGGCCGCATCAGCTGAGAACGCGAACTCGGCTGAGGCAAGGTTAGGCTTTTCGGTTGCTGTATCAGAGCAAACTCTTTCTGGCGAAGCGAAAGCGGGTAGTTCAGAACGAGAAGCGGTTTCCGCAAAGAGGACCACTACTGGGCTAGAAGTTCCACGAGTAAATTTCGGTAGCGTAGGAACCACACTACGAAAAATCGTCGAGACGTTACCAAATCGCAGACTATGGATCCTTATGATGAGTGGAGCGAAATTCCACTCGACCTCCAACCATACTTAGCAGATTTGCTGAGGCGCGCCGTCTTGCCGACGAGAGGCATAACGGTAAAAATCGCGGCTATTGAGCAGCGAAGCCGCCTTCTCATCCCAGAAGCAACTGTCGGAAACATTGGTTTAGAACTTGGCGCCGACGTTTCTGCAGCCATCAATCTGGATGATTTTATGGTGTTCGACAACGACGAGGCCAAGGCGGTTGCGTTCTTTAAGGCTCTTGTCCTGAAGCATGTTCAAGCGGCGCTTGAGGCAGAAGGGATTGTGCCGCCGAGAAACGTCATTGAATTGATCTCTCAAGGCTTTACGCAAGGTGCCGCGTTTGACGAAGTTGTCCGCGCATGTGAAGGCGTGCCGAGGGATGCAATCCATATTCTTAGCCATGCTGCTCAACGCGCTAACGATGAGACGATTTCAGTTAACGACGTACGAGCCGCTGCGCAACAGTGGTATCAAGCTTCAAAAGACGCCGCTGTTAGCGCCCACGACAAAGCCAAGTCGCTACTGCTGTGGATCGTTGATAAGGTCATAAAGGAGCGGCAAACCAAAGCATTCTTGTTGGAGGCTGGTACGAGAGACGTGTTGATCGACTTCCTTTACGATGAACGGGTACTTCACGTTCTTCGCAAAGGCATGTCCGCAAAAGACGAGCCTGGCAAGCGTTTCCACGTATACGGAATCGACTACGGATGCTACGTCGACTTAATCAACACAGCGAAGGCACCTCGTGGGCTGCTTGATTTGGGGGAGGACGCCCCCGAGTATTTGGCTACTGTCCCCAAGACCGACTTTCGCTCAATACGGCGTTGCGTCCTGAACCTCCCTGAGTTCTATCAGGGGCTCCCCAACTAGGAATCGACGATAGGGGCCAGCTTCGGCTTGCTTTACGCGGTATTGGCCGACCCTCAAGACTCGGCGCCGGCGAGACGACACTTCGACATCGGCTTTACGGCGAACCCTTTTCCGCACCCGTCCCTGTAAGCAGCGTCTTCAATCCAACATAGGCCTTTTCCGCAACTGGCGCTGCGCCCGCAGGCACCGGTGACAGACGCGCCAGTTCCACTTCGAGTTCGCGATTGCGCTGCTGCTGCCCGGCAAGTTGCCGCTCGAGATCGGCTACCTGTTTGCGCAGGCGGCCCATCGTCCATTGACCCCGGATCACCGCAGGCGAAGACAACAGGCCCGCAATCAGCGCGCCGAGGCCCAGGGACACCAGCAGCACCAGCGCCAGCGAGCCTTCGAATCTCCAAAGCGCGATCGCCACCACCACGGGCAGGTTGTTCTGCAGGGCAAAGACGACGGCGGCGATGGCTACGGCGATGCCGAGAATCAGGATGAGCTGCATGTTCGCCCTTTCGAAGGGAATTGATGGAATCGCGACTTGCGCGAATCAGCTTCGATTCGGTTTAACGCCGACCAGCCCTGAAAGTCGGCGCTGGTGGGACGGCGATTCAGGTGGTCATGGATCGACGTCGACGCTGATGAGCACATGACCATACGGGAGCGCGCGCCTACATCTGCGCCGCGCGCGAAGCTAGCGAACGGGCGCGACTTGCGAGGTGCTGCTCACGCCAGCCGCGGCCGTGCAAATAGGCTCTTACTCGAGTTCGAGCGAGGCCTGAATCGCCTGGATGCCGGCGTTGCCGCAAGCGTCGTCGAGATGCCCGCCGGGTGCGCCGGATACGCCAACAGCGCCAAGCAGAATGCCGCGTGCGCTGATTGTCAAACCGCCACCCAGCGCCACCACACCCGGAAGATCGCGAATGCCGGCCGACGGCTTGCCCGGGGCACTCAAATCCACCAGGTTGCTGGTGTTATTGCGAAAACTCACGGCGGTCCAGGCCTTGCCGATTGCGGTCTGCGGCGTATGCGGACCGGCGAGGTTGTCACGCAGCAGCGCCAGCGGGACGCCACTACGGTCGACCACGGCAACGGCGACCACATAGCCTCCCTTCTGGCATTCCTTCAGCGCCGCCTGCGCGACGATGCTCGCCGCAGCCGTGGTCAGGCTTGTCGCTTGCGCGGTCAACTGTTCGGCGGCCAGCGTGCCATTCGCCAGAAGAAACGATGTCAATGCAAGGGCGATTCGTGTGCGAGTCATGATGTCTTCTCCTCGAGTTCGGTTGGTGGTGCTGATCTTCTGACAGCGGTCGGCTTCGATTCAGTTTAGCGCCGATCGGCCGCAGAAGTCGGCGCTGCCGGGACGGCGACCACCACTGCCATCCAGATCGGCTATCGCGTGGCAGCGATTTTGTATACGGCATTGCGGTCGCGCCGGCCAATCGCCACAACGACGACAACGACTTCCTTGTCGCGGACTTCGTACACCAGTCGATAGCCGGCGCTTCGGAGTTTTATCTTGTAGCGGTCGGCGTGGCCACTGAGTTTCGCCGAGGGTACGCGGGGATTCTCCAGGCGCTCCTGCAATTTGGATTTGAACTGCTCGCGAATCGTCCGGTCGAGCTTGCCCCATTCCTTGAGGGCTTCTTCCAGAAACGCGAGCTCAAAGCTCATCAAGTTTGACTTTGATCGCCGGCTGACCTGCACGTGCGTCGGCGATTGCATTCAGCTCAAGGTCTTCGAGCTTGTCCAGCAACGCCTCATAAGTCCTGGCCGGCACGCAATAGAAGGCGGTTTCGTTCCGGTTGAGGATAGCCACCGCGAAACCCTCACCCGCCGCCACCGTGCGCATCGGATTCTTTTTGAGCTCGGATACGCTGGCCGTCGTTTCTGCAAGAACCTGGTTTGTCATGATCACTCCACAGTACCCTTAACAGTGCTCATTATGGCACGCCCCACTGGTCTCTAACAAGTTCAGGGGTGATCAGTGTTCACGTCCGGTTTGCTTAACACGGCATTGGCCACCCCCCTCAAGAGTCGGCGCTGGCGGCGCTCTGCGTACCTGGGATTCCGCTTTATGTCCCGCAGGGACGGTATCCCCTGGTGGGACGCGGGCAGGCAACGGCGATTCGGGTCGCATTGACACCTGAGCGAGCATGCTCCGGTCGCGCCCGGGAATCACTCGGGCTTAAAGTCCGGCATGTGTTGCCCAGAACTTCGCGGGAGTGACGATGGGGTAGCGCTCGGCCATCGCCAGCAAGTCCTTGTCGCCGGTGATGAGATAGTCTCCGCCGGATGTCTTGATTGCCGCCAGCAAAGTCGCCAGTACCGGCTGGTCGTTGGCATCGCGCAAGTCCGGGTCGATGCCCGGTAGCGGTTCAATGACCTCGGCTTGTATGGAAAGAGCATCGACCAGATCGTCGATTTCCGTCGCCATCAAACCATGGCGATGCGCCAATCGAGGCAGCACGCGCCGCAACTCGTCCAGGATGTAAACGGAAAGCAATACCTCCACCGACCCGTGGCGCCATGCGCTCAATATCTTGCCCGGCACGCTGGCTGGATAGGCGATTCCCGAGAGCAGTACATTCGTATCGAGCACCACCCGCAGCGTTGCCACGGCGACTCAGCGCTTCTTGGCCGACCGGCGCGTCTTCGCACGTTCGCGCGCAACAGCGGCGTCGATTTCAGCCAGCCCTTCTGCCTCGGGCACTTGGGAAAAACCAGCCTCGATGCGTTGGCATAGTGCGTCGAAACGGCCCTGCATGCGGCGAATGCGCTCGAACAAGCGGGCATCCACCAGTGCCGCCACGGGCTTGCCGTCCTTGTTGATTACCACGCTGTCGTGGCGATACTGCACCTGGTTGAGCATCTCGCCCAGGTTCTGCCTGAAGTTGACCGCACTGGTTTCGGTGATCATGGCACCCCCATTGATATGATCGTAATGGTCATTATGACTTAACTGAAGCGTGGGGTCAAAGGCCTATGCATGCCGAGGCCCTGCCTGACTACATCGTCAAGGTCAGGCCGCCGTCGACCACGAAGATGTGCCCGGTGGCATAGCGGGTGCGCAGCAGGCCGAGGGTGGCCTCGACGCAGTCGTCGGGCGTGGCGGAGCGCTTCAGCGGCGCCCGGGCCTTGACGCCTTCGTGCTGCGCCTGCCAGTCCTTGGTCCAGGGCGTTTCGACCAAGCCGGGAGCGACGGCATTGACGCGCACCGGCGCGCAGGACTTGGCCAGCAGGCGCGTCATCTGGTTGAGCGCGGCCTTCGCCATCGAATAGGCGATCGAGCTGCCCACCGGACGCACGCCGGCGATCGAGGTGATGTTGATGACGTTGCCGTCGTCGCTCTGCATCAGGTGCGGCATCGCCGCCTTGGTCAGCATCCAGGTGCCGGTGACGTTGATGTCGAAGGTCTTGGCGAAGATCTCGTCGGTCAGCGCCGCCAGATCGGTGTGCGGCACGACCGTGGTCCAGCCGGCATTGTTCACCAGGATGTCGAGCTTGCCGAAGCGCTCGATGGTCGCCGCCAGGAGCCGCTCGCCCGCTGCCTTGTCGGCGATGTCGGCCTGCACGTAATGGGCGTTGGCGCCGAGCTCCGCGGCGATGCGCTGGCCGGCTTCGACCGAACTTGCGGAGTTGATCACCACCGATGCACCGAGCGCCGACAGCCGCCGCGCGATGGCCTCGCCGATGCCGCTGCTCGATCCCGTGACGAGGGCCACTTTGTTGGAAAACTCGCCTGAAAACTCGCTCATCAATTCTCCCTGGTTGGTTTTGGGATCTGCCCGTGCCGCGAAGTATCTGGCCTTCGGCCTGCGGCGGCAAGTGCGCAATTGCGACGCCGGCCGCCACTTGCCACATCGAGGCACTGTGCCTACAATGCATGCATTGCAATCACCGGAGGCAATCACATGGCCAATCTGACCATCCGCAACGTCGACGACGACATCAAGAGCTTGCTGCGCCAGCAGGCCGCCCGCCACGGCTGTTCGATGGAGCAGGAAGCGCGCGACATCCTGCGCCGGGCCGTGTCGGTGAAACCCGCCGGAGCCGGTTTCGCCGAGAGGATTCACCAACGCTTCAAGGGATTGAACGCGGAGGACTTGCCTATCCCGAAGCGCCGAGCGGCCCGCCTGCCGGCGATGCCGGAATCTGATTAGCCATGAAGTTCAGCCGTCCGGCCGAAGCACCAACCGAGTTGACTCTCCCCCCTTCAACGGGGGAGTTGGAGGGGGGATGGGGAAGTAGGGGGATGGGGAAGCCACTCGTGTCGCTCACGCCACCCCATCCCCTCCCCGACCCTCCCCTTGAAGGGGAGGGAGAATGTTCATCCCCAGACTATGTCGACGCTGGTTGCCTCCCTGACCCGTCCCTTGAAGGGGAAGGAAAATGGGGTCCGCTAAACGTTGTGGCTAATCAGGTGCCGGAATGAGCATGAGCGGCATCCTGCTGGATACCAACGTTCTATCGGAACTGATGCGGCCGAAGCCGGCCCCGGAAGTCCTGGATTGGTTTGAACAACAGCAGGGCGCCGCATTTTTCGTCTGCGCAATTACCCGTGCCGAAATTCTGCTGGGCATCGCGCTGCTGCCCGCCGGCAAGCGCCGCGACGGTCTGGCGGCAACTGCGGAGCAGATGTTCACCGAGGATTTTGCCGGATGCAGCCTGCCGTTCGACGATGGCTGCGCCGCCGAGTATGCCTTGCTCGTCGCCTCGCGCATCCGTCAGGGGCAGGCAATCTCGACCGAAGATGCGCAGATTGCTGCCATCGCCCTGACCCACGCCCTGCCGCTGGCCACCCGCAATGGCAAGGACTTCAAGGGCATAGAAGGACTCACCGTGGTGAACCCCTGGGCATAGCCAACAACCGGCTCAGCCGGTCAGCTTGCGGTAGATCTCGGCGATTTTTTGCGGCAGCTTTTTCGCGTCGTCGATCACCGAGTAGTGCGCCGGGCCATAGAGCTGCGGCAGGTAGTCGGCGCCGTGGCGGTCGATGGTGACGCAGTAGCTGCGGATGCCCTTTTCGCGCGCTTCGAGAAGCGCGTGACGGGTGTCCTCGATGCCGTAGCGACCCCGGTATTCGTCGCTAAAGTCGTCCGGGCGGCCGTCGGAGAGCGTGACCAGCAGCTTGTGCCGCGTGTTCTGCCGCATCAGCAGGCCTGAGAGGTGGCGCACCGCGACGCCCATGCGCGTGTAGTCCTTCGCTTCGATGCCAGCGATGCGGCTGCGCGTGGCGGTGTCATAGCGATCGGAAAATCGCTTCACCGGATAGATGTCGCAGTGGGTGCGCGTCCAGCCGGAAAAGCCGTAGATGGCATAGCTGTCGCCCAGCGCCTCGATGGCTTCGCACAGCAGCACCAGCGATTCGCGCTCGGCGTCATTGACCCAGCCCTTGGTCGAGCCGCTCATGTCGACCATGAACATCACGGCGAGCGAACGCTCGATGCGGCGGCGATGGATGAACAGGCGCGGCGAGGGCTCGCTGCCACTCTTTCGGTCGGCGCGCGCCTCGACCTGCGCATCGAGATCGATTTCCTCGCCGTCGAACTGGCGTTTCAGCGGCTTGTCCTCGCCGCGCAGGGCCTCGAAGCGGCGCCGGATGCTGCGAATCAGGTGGGCATGGCGGGTCCGCACTTCATCGACCCATTCGGGATCGCCGGCCCGCGCCTCCATCTCGTACAAGTGGCACCAGTCGTGCCGCCATGACGCGCGCCGGTAGTCCCACTCGTCATAGAAGGCATCGGGCTGGGTGGTGACAGAGACCGCTCCTGACTCATTGATGCCATCGACCGGCTGCCACGCCCCCGGCCCAGCCGGATGCAGGGCTTCGGGAGGAATCTCGCCGAGATCCTGCATCAGCGACTTGGCCGCCTCGCGCGCCGCGGGTGGCAGCGCAAGCAGGTCGGCCTGCGGGTCGGGCACCTGCATCTCGCCTTCCGCCGCGAGCGGCGGGTAGTCGGAATTCTCGGCGGCGCCGGCCTTGGTATCCGCCGCCGCGATCACGTTGAGGGCGCGGCGCACGATAGCCAGCTCGCGCGTGATGCGCGCGGCGCGCACGCGGCGGGCGGCAACCGGATCGAGCGCACCGATGTGCGGCAAAGTCGGCGCTGGCGACACGCCGATTTCTCTCAGCGCCGCCATGCAGGCAAGGCTGTCGGCGACCGTCGCGTCCGGTTCCGCCAGCTTTGCCGCCGCTGCCGCCAGCTCGGCCGGCCACGGCCCGCGCAGGCCGGCGATTTCCAGCGCGAGGCCGGGCAGTTCGACGGCGATGCAGGCTTCGAGGCGCATGGCTTCGAACACGGCGAACCAGGCCAGCGCGCGCTCGCGATCGGGCCACTGTTCCAGTTCGGGCTCGGGGTCGACGTTGAAGCTGCCAAAACGCGTCTGCGCCCAGAGCAGCGCCGCCATGGCCTTGTAGAGACGGCGGTTGCCTGCGGCATCAGCCGCTGCGTCGAGCCGTTCCGGCAGCCACAGGGTCTCGGTATCGGTCCATGCCTTGGGGCCGCTGACCAGCCGCAGCGCCCGTCCGTCGAGCGCATGGAGGAAACGCGACAGGCGGCCCTCGATCGCGCCGAATGCAACGCTGTCCTGCGAACGCAAGGCACTGGCCTTGCTCGCCTCGGTAAACTCGTTCAAGGCTTTGCGGGTCGCGGCGAGGCCGCTGCGGTCATAGGCGTCGAGCCCGGCGCGCACCCAGTCGTCGAGCTGCGCACCGAGGCCGGCCGCCTGCGTCGCGGCCAGCGATGCGATCAGCCAGCCGAGGTCATCCGAGGTTTGCGCCGCGACGCCGGCCCAGTGCAGCACGCGCTCCTGCAGTTCGCGCGGCAGGGCTTCGAGCAGCGCCGCCGGCTCCGCCGCCGAACGCTGGCGCAGGGACAGCAGCAGCAGTTCGTCGAGCCGCGCTTCGAGTTCGTGAGCGAAGAGCTTGCGTTCGCTCATTTTCAGGCGTTCACCGCAGAGGCGCAGAGGCGCGGAGGATTCGCAGAGAAAATCACAAGCCCAAGATTCCGTCGGTTTCGCATTTCTCTGCGTCGCCTTTCTCCGCGCCTCTGCGCCTCTGCGGTTGATCCTTTGCGTGGCTTGGGTTCAGAACACCGCCGCGATCAGGTCGTCCAGCGCGTCGCGTGTGTCTGTTTCATCGGCCAGCGGGCGTGCAATCGCCGCGGTGCAGGCGATTGCCGGCGTCATGCCGCGAGCAATCAGTTGCGCCGCATGCACCAGGAGGCGCGTGCCGGCGCCTTCGTCGAGCCCGGCTCCTTTCAGCTTGCGCGTGAGGCCGCCGAGCTTGACCAGCTTCTGCGCCGTAGTGTCATCGACGCCGCCTTCATGGGCGACGATGCGCGCTTCGGTGTCGGCTTCCGGGTAGTCGAAGTCGAGCGCGACGAAGCGCTGCCGCGTGCTCGGCTTCATCTCCTTCAGCACGCTCTGGTAGCCGGGGTTGTAGGAAATCACCAGCATGAAGTCGGGCGGCGCTTCGATGTACTCGCCGCGCTTTTCGACCGGCAGCGCGCGCCGCGAATCGGTCAGCGGATGGATCACCACCGTGGTGTCCTTGCGCGCTTCGACGATCTCGTCGAGATAGCAGATGGCGCCAGCGCGCACGGCCGCGGTGAGCGGGCCGTCCATCCAGACGGTTTCATCGCCGACGATCAGATAGCGGCCGACCAGGTCGGCGGTGGTCAGGTCGTCGTGACAGGCCACGGTGACCAGCGGCCGCTTCAGGCGCCAGGCCATGTGCTCGACGAAGCGCGTCTTGCCGCAGCCGGTGGGGCCCTTCAGCATCACCGGCAGGCAGCTTTTGGCGGCGGCCTCGAAGACGTCGAGTTCATCGCCGGTGGCATGGTAGTAGGGCTCGCTGGCGAGGTACACCAGCGGTGTCGCGGGTGTGTGAACATCGCCCCGGACATCGGTCCCACTGGCTGGTTTGGCGGTGTTCATGAGTCTATTTTTTTGCTTCCTTGGCCAGCTTGGCTTCATCCGCCATGCGCTTCTTCATCTCGCGCAAACGCGAATCCACCTGCGACTGTTCGTAGAAATTGCCGTCGCCGGCCTTTTGCGCCAGCTCCAGCTGCTCCACCGCACTCGGCACCTGGCCCAGCAGCGCATAGGCTTCCGCCTGGGCGCGATGCTGCTGCAGGCGCTTGCCGAGCACGGAATAGGTCTTCGCCTGCATGGCGTGCATCTTCGCATCCGACGGGTAGTTCAACAGTTCGTCTTCGGTGACCTTGATCGCTTCCGCCGGCAAGCGGGCTTCCAGCAGCGCTTCGACCAGGCCGTAGGCGACCGCGCGTTCCTGGGGAAACCGCGGCTGCGCGGCGCGCAGGATCTTCACCGCCGTCGCGGGATCACCCTGCTTCGAGCGCAACAGCGCCGCGAGCGTCTCGATCATTGGCGACTGGGCCTTCAGGCGGCGCAACTCGCCCATCTCCCTTTCGGCGGCGGCCGGATTGCCATCGCGCAGCTTCGCCTGCGCCAGGCCATAGCGCATGGCCGCTTCGCTGCCGGCAAAGCTGCGATCCCTGAGCCGGGTTTCGAACTCCGTCACCGCATCGCGCGAGGCGCCTTCCTGCGCGCGCAGCTTGGCTCGCACCAACTGGAACTCGATCGAATCCGGCACCTGCTTGTAGGGCCGTCCCTGGATGCGGTTGCCCATGTCCGCGAGACGTTCGGTGGTCAGCGGGTGGGTGCGCAGGTAGCCGGGCGCATTGTTTTCATACAGGCGCCCGGACTTCTGCAGACGCTCGAAGAAGCTGCTCATGCCGCGAATGTCAAAGCTGGATTTTTCCAGCAGGCGCAGGCCGATGCGGTCCGCCTCGCGTTCGAAGTCGCGCGAGTAGTTCAGCTCGTTCTGGATCGCCGCGCCCTGCCCGGCCATGATCGCGCCAATGGCCAGATCGGGGCTGCTGCGCGCGGCAAGAATCGCCACTGCCATCGCCAGGATGCTCGATACCTGGCCCTGGCCCGACTTGTTGAGGAGGCGCGCCAAATGATGCTGCGTGACGTGGGAGATTTCGTGCGCCAGCACCGAGGCGAGTTCCGATTCGGAGGCGGCGGCGAGAATCAGCCCGGTGTGCACGCCGACGTAGCCGCCGGGCATGGCGAAGGCATTGAGCGTAGGGTCGCGCAGCGCAAAGAACTCGAACTCCTGCCGGCCCTCCTCGATCTGCGAGGAGAGCCGGTTGCCGAGCCGGTTGAGATAACTGGCGACCTCGGGATCATCGAGCCAAGCGGGATCGCGGCGGATCTCGAGCATCACCGATTCGCCGATGCGGCGTTCCATCGCCGGCGAGAATTCGGTCTGCGCCGCTTCGCCCAGATCGGGCAGGCCTTCGGCCACCGAAAGCGGCGCGCAAAGAATGCCGAAGCCAAGGAAGGCTGCGCTGGCAAGCGGATAAAATTTCATACCGCTATGATAGCGGCTTCGCCAAAACGAGTTGTGACAACGTATTTCATGAAGCCACCTCCCAAGTCATCCCTCAAGCCCCCAACTGCGCCACTGACGCATTTCGATGCCGCCGGCCAGGCCCACATGGTCGATGTCGGCGCCAAGGCGGAAACCCGTCGCGTGGCGCGGGCGCGCGGCCACATCCGCATGGCGCCCGCCACCTTCGCCCTGATCCAGAGCGGCTCGGCGAAAAAGGGCGACGTGCTCGGCATCGCGCGCATTGCGGCGATCCAGGCGAGCAAGCGCACCTCCGACCTGATCCCGCTGTGCCATCCGATAGCACTCACCCGCGTCGCCGCCGAACTGACGCTGGACGCCAGCCGCCATCGCGTGACGATCGAGGTCACGGCGGAAACCTTCGGCCGCACCGGCGTCGAGATGGAGGCGCTGACGGCCGTCTCGGTCGGCCTCCTGACCATCTATGACATGTGCAAGGCAGCCGATCGCGGCATGATCATCGAAGACATTCGCCTGCTGGAAAAGGCCGGCGGCAAATCGGGACACTGGCTGGCAGATGCGGACCGCAAATGAATACCAATAACCAACAACGCGCCGTGGCGTGGTGGCTGTTCGCCTGCTGCGCCATGGTTTTCCTGACGATGGTGGTCGGCGGCGTGACGCGCCTAACGCATTCCGGGCTTTCCATCGTCGAATGGAAGCCGCTGATCGGCGCCCTGCCGCCGCTGTCCCACGCCGACTGGCTCGAACTCTTCGCCAAGTACCAGCAGACGCCGGAGTTCATCAAGCGCAATCACGACATGACGCTCGATGGCTTCCAGTTCATCTTCTGGTGGGAATGGGCGCACCGCCTACTGGGCCGCAGCATCGGCGTCGTGTTCTTCCTGCCCTATGTCTGGTTCCTCGTCCGCGGACGGTTGCGCGGCGCGCTGGCGGCCAAGGTCTTCGGCTTTTTCATCCTCGGCGGTTTGCAAGGTGCCATGGGCTGGTACATGGTCAAGAGCGGGCTGGTCGACGATCCGCGCGTGTCGCAATACCGCCTGGCGGCGCATCTGGGCCTCGCCTTTCTGTTGTTCGGCCTGATGGGCTGGACCGGACTCGGCATGCTGCAGCCGCGCAAGGCGACAGCCGCCGTTGCCTGCCCGCGAAGCGGAATCCCAGGTACGCAGAGCGAGCCAGCGCCGACTTCCAGCCTTACGATGCGCCTGGGCAACTGGCTGGTGGTGCTGGTGTTCATCATGGTGCTGTCGGGCGCGCTGGTGGCCGGCATCCACGCCGGACTGGCCTACAACACCTTCCCGCTGATGAACGGCGACTTCGTCCCGCCCGAGATCTTCATGATCGAGCCGTTGTGGCTGAATTTCTTCACCAACATGGCCACCGTGCAGTTCGACCACCGCATGATCGCCTGGGCCCTGATGGGACTGGTTCCGTGGTTTTGCTGGCGCATCTGGACCGAGACGCCGGGCGCGCGGCCTGCCGCCGTGCTGCTCACGCTCTGGCTGGCGGTGCAGGTGGGCCTCGGCATCGCCACGCTGCTGCTGCAGGTCCCGGTGGCCCTCGCCGCCTCGCATCAGGCCGGAGCGATGGTGCTGTTCGGGCTGCTGATCTGGGCGAATCACGCCATTCGCAGGGCGTGAGCTAGGGCCTACTCGTAGCGAACTTCGATGATGTCGATTTCGCGCAGGCCGCCGGGGCTGTCGAAGCGCACCGTGTCGCCTTCGCGCGCCTTGAGCAGCGCTCGTGCCAGTGGCGAAATCCAGCTGATGCGGCCTTCAACGGCATTGGCCTCGTCGATGCCGACGATCTGGTAAGTGGCTTCCGTGCCGTCGGCGTCGCAGACGGTGACGGTGGCGGCGAAAAAAACCTGGTCGCAGTTCCGCTGCTCCGCCGGGTCGACGATCACGGCCGACTCCAGCCGCTTGCTCAGAAAACGAATGCGCCGGTCGATCTCGCGCAGCCGCTTCTTGCCGTAGATGTAGTCGCCGTTTTCCGAGCGGTCGCCATTGCCGGCGGCCCATGAAACCACCTGCACGATCGCAGGGCGCTCGACCTTGACCAGATGCTCGAATTCCGCGCGAATCTGGGCATGACCGCGCACCGTCATGTAGTTTTTGGTACCGGCGGGAATCTGCGACTCGGGCGATTCTTCCTCGTCCTCATCATCCGATTCTTTGACAAAAGCCTTGTTCACGTGATGGAAATAGCCGACAAAATTAAATGTTAACATTCAAAGCATGACAAATCCCGCCACGCCGCTTCCGCAACGCCCGCTATCCACCGTGCTCGTCTACGCGGCGCTGATCGTCTGTGTGGCGATGGGTATCCGCCATACCTTCGGCCTGTTCCTGACGCCGATGAGCATGGAGCACCAGTGGAGCCGCGAAGTGTTCTCCTTCGCCCTGGCGCTGCAGAACCTGATGTGGGGCGCCTCGCAGCCCTTCGCTGGCTGGCTGGCCGACCGCTACGGCGCGCGTCGCGTGCTGTGGGGCGCCAGCATTCTCTATGCACTCGGCCTGCTCGGCATGGCCTACGCCGCCACCGGCACGGGGCTCGCCGCCACGGCCGGCCTGATGATAGGCGCGGCGCAAAGCGGCTGCACCTACAGCGTGGTATTCGCCGCGATGGGCAAGCTGGTGCCCGACGCGAAGCGCGGCTGGGCGATGGGCGTGGTGGCCGCGGCCGGCTCCTTCGGCCAGTTCCTGATGATCCCGGTCGCCTCGGGCCTGATCGGCGGGCTGGGCTGGTTCGGCACGCTGCTGGTGTTCGCCGCCGGCGCCTTCCTGATCATTCCGCTGGGCGGCGCGCTGACCAAGGGGCTGGTGGCCGGCGCCTCCGGCCACGGCCAGACCGTGCGCGAGGCGCTGGGCGAAGCGATGAGCGAGAAGAGCTTCGTGCTGCTGATCGCCGGCTACTTCGTCTGCGGCTTCCAGGTGGTGTTCATCGGCGTGCATTTCCCGACCTACCTGATCGACAAGGGCATGGGCGCCAGCGTCGGCATGACGGCCCTGGCCCTGATCGGCCTCTTCAATGTGTTCGGCAGCTACACCGCGGGGCATCTGGGCGGCCGCTGGCCCAAACGCCACGTGCTGGCGGGCATCTACGCTGCGCGCAGCGTGGTCATCTCGCTCTTCCTCTGGGCGCCGCTGACGGCCGCCAGCGTCTATCTGTTCTCGGCGGCCATGGGCCTGCTGTGGCTGTCCACGGTGCCGCTGACCAACGCGATCGTCGCCCAGGTGTTCGGCGTGCGTTATCTGGGCATGCTGTCCGGGCTGGTGTTTTTCAGCCACCAGGTCGGCAGCTTCCTCGGCGTCTGGCTCGGAGGCAAGCTGTTCGATGTCACCGGCGCCTACGACACGGTATGGGGCATCTGCATCCTGCTTGGGGTGCTGTCAGCGCTGATCCACCTGCCGATCGACGAGCGCAGCCTCGAATCGCGGCGCCTGGCGACGGCCGCTTAATCCTTCCGGACCGCCTCCACCGCGCCGATCTGCGGGGTGATTTGGCCGCAATTCGGAACACGGTCCGCCCGCCCCGCAGAGCCCCGGGGCGCCCGGACAGAAATAGCCAATTATCCTGCCGCAGCTTGCCGCAACAAGCCTGCCACAGGATGGCTAGGATGCTCCGGATGCCTTCCCAAATCGAACTCTACGAAGAAATGAGCCTGCTTTCGTCGCGCATGGTCGTGGCCGCGCGCGCCAGTGCGTGGGACAGCCTGAAGGAGCTCGAACAGCGGATCGTCGGCTTGCGCAGCCGCTTGCCGACGGTTGCCGATGACGGCGATGTGCCGGCCACCGACTTGGCGCGCAAACACAGCCTGATTCAGCGCATCCTCGACGACGACGCCGAAGTGCGCCGCCACACCGAACCGTGGATGGATCACTTGTGCCATCTCCTCAGCGACAGCGCGCGTCGCCGCGACATCCTCAAGGCCTATGCGGCCAGCGTCGGCAGATCCTCTGCCGACAGTCGCGGTCCGTAAATCTACGGTGCCGTGCCGCAGGCGCCGACCTCTTTCAGCGTGACCGCTGCGCCTGTGCGTAGAGCGGCATGACCTGCGGCAGGTGCTTCTCGATTTCCTTGATGCGATGATCGCCCGCCGGGTGGGTCGAGAGGAATTCCAGCGGCGCCCTGTTGTTGGCGGCCGCCATCTTCTGCCACAGCGTGACCGCGGCGCGCGGATCGAAACCGGCCCGGGCAGCCAGATCGAGGCCGACCACGTCGGCTTCGGATTCGTCGTCGCGCGAGAACTTGAGCGAAAGCAGGTTGCCGCCCATCTGGAAGGCGCCGGAATAGCGGCCGCCGCCCACCAGTTCGCCGAGCAGACTGGCGCCCAGCTGGGTGATCTGGCTCTTCGCCATGCGTTCGCGGGCGTGCTCGCGCAGGGCGTGGGCGATCTCGTGGCCCATGACCATCGCCGCCTCGTCGTCGGTCAGCTTGAGCGTGTCGAGAATCCCGCTGTAAAAAGCGATCTTGCCTCCGGGCATGCAAAAAGCATTGATCTGCTTCGACCCGATCAGGTTGACCTCCCATCGCCACTGGCGGGCGCGTGGATTGAAGCGATCGACGAAGGGGATCATGCGCGCGGCGATCGCACGCAGCCGCACCACCTGCGGATGATCGTCCGGCCCCAGCGCGCGCCTGGCGGCGGCCTGGCTTTTGAGTTGCGAATATTGCTGCGCCGCCTGATTTTCGATCGCACCGGCCGGCACCAGATTGCGCATACTGGAAGGTTTGCCGACGTCGACGCCGTCCGCCAGCGCCGGCAAACCAGCGACCAGTGCAGCCAGGGTAATCAGCGTCCGCAGCATCTCAGAGCTTGTGAAGAAATCGTCCCCCAAGGGGACTTCCTTCGGGGCGTAGCCGCGGGGCCGCAGCGGGGTGCGGCCGGAGCGCAGCTACCGGAACATATGTCGTTATATGTGAGGATAGCCGGGGTTGCCAAATGAGCCGCCCAAGCCCCGATCCGGCACGCGCAGTAGATTTATTCATAAGCTCCTATTCGCCTTCGCCGCCCAGGACGTCAAGCAGCTGCGCCAGCAGTTGCGCCAGTTCGCCGCACATCAGGGTGAAATCGGCCGCAAACAGATCGTCGGCGTTCTCCGTCTGACGCTCGGCATCCTCCTTCAGCAAGTCGAGGAAGGCGAGCCGCTTGATCTGCAACTGCTCGGTCAGCACGAAGGAAATGCGATCGTTCCAGGTCAGCGCCAGGCGCGTCGCCGACTTGCCGCCGGCGACGTGGGCGCGCACCTCGTCGCTGTCGAGGTTGTGCCGCACGTAGCGCACGGCGGCGCGCTCTTCAGCGGCGGCACGCAGTTCGCAATCACGGTCGATGCTGAAACTGCCCGGAGCTTCGCCCGCCGCGAGCCACTGGGTCATCGCCGTGGACGGCGCCAGCTGCGTCTTGATCAGGGTCACCGGCAGCTCGCCGAGCGATAGCTTGAGATGTTCCATGACTTCATCGGCGCGGGCGCTCGACGACGCATCGACCAGCAGCCAGCGATTGACCGGATCGATCCAGACGTAGGTCAGGCCGCGCTTGGCGAAGGCGCGCGGCAGCAGCTCGGCCTCCATCAGTTCGACGACTTCACGCACCTGCTTGCGCCCCGGCTTGTAGCCCTGTGCCGCCTCGATTTCGATCAGCTTGGCCTGCGCATACTGGCGCACGACCGAGGACGGCAGCAGCTTTTGCTCGACGCCCAGCGCGATCAGCTGCTGACGCTCCATGCTGAAAACCAGCTCGCCCTCTTCACCGCGCGGCGGCACCCAGCCGCGCGCCACGCGATCGCTCGCGCCGCAGCCATGAAAAAGACCCTTCTGCAAGGCTTCCGACAGGGACTCGGTGCTGTAGGCCCACTCGGGAGTGAGCCGGAAAATCTGGAGATTGCGGAACCACATAAGAGGGACGATCTACCTTTCGGGGAATGAAATGCCTGCTTCGCTCCAAGGCGAAGGGGCATGAATTGTAAACACAATGGCAGGCGGAGGGCTGCAAACAAAACGCGCCCCTGCCGCTATTGCGGAGGAGCGCGTCGGGATGTTGCCCGAGAACCGACGGTGTCTAGACGGCGGCGCCTGCGGCGATGGCCGCCGCGGCTTCAGCCGCGCGGCGGGTCTTGCCGGCGCGTGCCGGCATGTGGCACAGGCCGCAAACGTAGCCACGGGTGGGATCGTAGGCATGGGCAACGAAGTCACCGCCGCACTCGCGACAGGTGGCCATTTGCAGCATGCTGGCGTCGAAGAAGCGCACCATGGTCCAGGCCCGCGTCAGCGACAGCACCCTGTCCATGCCACCGCGCTCGATCTGCTCGAGATACATCCGGTAGGACTTGATGATCAGCTCGAGCCCGGCCAGCTTGGTATGCGACTTGAGGAAGCGGTAGTAGGCCATGAACAGCGAGGCGTGGATGTTCGGCTGCCAGGTCATGAACCAGTCGGTCGAGAATGGCAGCATGCCCTTGGGTGGCGACTCGTGGCGCACTTCCTTGTAGAGCTTGAGCAGCCGCTCGCGGGAAAGATTGGTTTCCGCCTCCAGCAGTTGCAGGCGGGCGCCGAGTTCGATCAACTCGATCGCCAGACCAATATCCTTCGCTTCGATGATTACCGACTTGTTGCGCATATGGAACCTCCGCAGCTTGCTGCTTGACGTGGAATGACGCCTTCTCAGGCTATAGTGGCGACCGGCCGGCCCGCAGCCAGAATCGTGGCGTGCAGATGCCCGACGCCGCGATCGCGTTCGTGATTGGCGAGAAGATCAAGCAACAGCGAGTCCTCGAAGCGGAAGCTGCACAGCAGCATGTCCGAACTGGCCATTTTGAGAACCTGACCCGGCGTGAGGCGCCCAAGCACATCGGCAATCTCTTCACTGATGCCCAGACGGAAGATGGCCCCTTCGCGATCGGAGCGAACCATGTTCTGCGCCAGCATCAGATAAGAGAGATTGACTTCCTTTATGTCGTTGTAGGTGTCGGTCGATTTCATCTTGCACTCCTTGTGAGCGCCGGTCGGACCCGAATTCGAGCCCAAATCACGGCAAATACATGATCACACAGGCCATGACAAGAAAGAAATCAATGGAAAAACCATTCTATTGTAAGAATTAGATAGAACGACTTTGTAAGAGAAAGCATTACAAAGGGAGGATAACAAGCTGTTTAATTGATGTTTTCCAAGCTTGCATCTGCGACCAACCTGGCTTGCAGGGCTTCCGCGCTCACCGGGTAGCCGAAGAAGTAGCCTTGGCAACGGTCGCAGCCTTCGGCCTGGAGAAACCGGGCCTGCGCTTCAGTCTCGACGCCCTCGGCCACGGTGCCGAGTTTCAGCGACCGCGCCAGGGCGATGATGGCGCGGGTGATCGCCGCATCCTCGCCGCCGTGCGGAAGGTCGTGAACGAAGGACTTGTCGATTTTCAGCACGTCGATGGGCAGGCGCTTGAGGTAGGACAGCGAGGAATAGCCCGTGCCGAAGTCATCGACGGAAATGCGCAAGCCCATGTTCTTCAGCGCCCGCAACATGCCCACCGCGGAACCGGCATCGTGCATCAGCACCGATTCGGTGATTTCGAGTTGCAGGCTGCCCGGCGCAAATCCGGATTCATGCAGAACCCGGCTAACGACTTCCAGTGTCCGCGGCTGAGCGAACTGAACGGCGGAAACGTTGACCGACAGATAGATGTCGAAGCCCGCGTCCTGCCAGAGGCGCCCCTGCCGGCAGGCCTCCTGCAGCACCCATTCGCCGATCCCGACGATGATCCCCGACTCGTCGGCAATGGGGATGAAATGATCCGGCCCGATCAGGCCGCGTTCCGGATGTTGCCAGCGCAACAGCGCCTCGACCCCGACCAGTTTTCCGCTCGCAGCGTCCACGCAGGGCTGATACTCGACAAACAGCTGGTCGCGCTCGATGGCGTGGCGCAGGTCCGCTTCCAGCGCCAGCCGCTCGCCGGAATTGGCATTCATGACATGCTGATAGTATTGAACGAGGTTGCCGCCGAGGCGCTTGACGTGCGTGACTGCCGTCTCGGCGTTCATCAGCAACTCGTTGACCTCGATGCCATCATCGGGCAGCACCGCGACGCCGAGGCTGGCCGTAACGAACAGTTCGATGCCGTCCTTGTCGAAGGGTGCATCGAGGCAGCCGCGAATATTCTGCGCCACCGCGTCGACGACACTGCGATCTACCGGTCCCGGCAGAAACACCGCAAATGAATCGCCGGCAATCCGCGCCAGTACCGCCGACGCCGGCAAGACCTTTCCCAGGCGGGCTGAAAACTGCCGCAGGATGTCGTTGCCGGTCTCGAAGCCGAACGAGGAATTGATGCGCAGGAAGCGGTCGAGGTCGAGGCCGATGACCGCGCCGCTGGGGGCCTTCCCCTCCTGCTGCGCCTGCGCCACGGCCTCTTGCACCTTGCTGCAGAACAGGGCGTGATTGGGCAGGCTGGAGAGGGGATCGAACAGGACCAGTTCGCGAATCCGGGTGTCGGCGTGGCGCGCGACATGGCGCGCGGAGGCGTTCTTCAGTTCGCGCTCGATGACCGGAATGAGGCGGCTGTAGTTGCCCTTCTCGACATAGTCCTGAACGCCGGCATCCATCGCCGAAAAAGCCTGCTGGTCGCTGATGCGGCCGGAATAGATGATGAAAGGGACGTCCTTGCCCGAGTGCTGGGCGACGACCAGCGCCGAACCGGAATCGAAACCCGGCATGTTGTGATCGCAAAGAATCAGGTCCCAGTCTTCTTGCGCCAGCGCTACGGCCATGTCGTGCTTGGTGTCCACCCGCGCCCAGTTCAGCGACAAGCCGCGCGAACGCAGTTCGGAATACAGGAGGAAGGCCTCGTCCTCGGAATCCTCGACCATCAGCGCGCGAATCGTGGCAGACACGTTGGCTTACCCAGGCTATGCCGACATTGCGGAAACCGGCGATCTTGACTGCACGGTGGCTACGGTGTTGCGGCGGCGCTTGGCCAGATAGACGCTCTGGTCGGCCAGCCGGATCAGGGCCTCCGGGTCGGCCGTCGCGACATCGCGCACGGCGACGCCGATGCTGACGCTGCCGCGAAGCTTCTCCGCGGCGGAAACGATGGGCAAGGTCTCGATCGCGGCACGCATGCGCTCGGCGCACGCGAGCGCCGCTTCCAGAGTCGTATCCGGACAGATCACCATGAACTCGTCGCCACCGGTGCGGGCCAGCACGTCCTGGGCGCGCATCTCCTCCTTGAGGGTGCTCGCGACGAGCCTCAGCACGGTGTCGCCGGCCTCGTGGCCGTGGATGTCGTTGACCATCTTGAAGTCGTCGATCTCGATGGCCATGCAGGCCAGCGGACGCTCGCTGCGCGTCGCCATCGCCCATTCCTGCTGAATGCGATCCATGGCCGCACGGTGATTCGGGCAGCCGGTGAGCATGTCGGTCATGCCCACGGCCTGCAGTTTCTGGTTGGTCGCCGACAACTCGGCGGAAATGCGCCGGGTCTCTTCTTGCTCGCGGGCGAGGTCCTCGTGCAGCCCGACGACGCGCTGACCGGCGCGCAGGCGCGCAGCCAGAACTCTGGGCTTTATCGGCATGATCAGGAAATCGTCCACGCCGGCCTCGAAGGCCTGGACAAGTTTCTCGTCGTCATCGGTCCCGCTCAGGAGATTGGTTCCCGTCAGCAACAGGATGTAGATGCTGCGCCCGACCTTGAACTGGCGCAGGCTGTCGGTCAGCTCGATCCCGTCCATTCCGCCAGACTGCAAGTCGACCAGCATGATCTGCGGTCGCAACTCGAGGGCCATGGCAAGGCCCTGGCGGCCATTGGCCGCCTCGGACACCGAATGTCCGGCTACGGTCAGCGCTTCGCAGAGTTGCTTGCGCATTCGCTCTTGATCGCCCACCACCAGGATGCGCATGCCCTGACCGCGGTTGGCACTCGGCGCGGCCGCCGGCTGCTCCACCCTTATTGGCGGCACCGGCGGTTCGGCAGGGACGGCCTCGACAGGCGGCACGCGGACGGTGACGACCTCTGCGGCAGCGACATGCTCGGCAGGTGACGCGGGGCTGGTGGCCACCACCTTGGGAGGGACGTCCTCGACACGTGGCATGCGAACGGGTTCGACCTCTTCGACAGGAACGTCCTCGAAATGCGGCATGGGACCGATGTCGACTTCCACCGTCGGACCCCATTCACGCCATTCGTGGGCGATCCGGTCGCAGGTCGCGATCAGGGCGGGCGAGTCGAAACCAAGGCGGCTGCCCAACTGGAACAGTCTCGGCATCAACCTGCGCCACTCCGCCTGGGGCGCCACGCAAACGTCGGCGATTCGATCGGCCAGGGCAAGCAAATGCCGCGTGACGAACGGGTCGGAGCCCTTCTCCAGCGACTGCTCCTCGCAGCCTTCGAACAATTTGGCCGACTCGATGCAATCCTCGGGCAGGCCGCAGTCGAGCAGCATCGACGCCGTCAGCGCGTCATGGCTGATGCCGAAGGCCTGCTGCTCGAGATCGACCAGGCGGTGCGACGGCTCCTGCCGGCGGCGCTCCAGGAGTTCTGCATACTGTTCGGGAAACAACTCGGCCAGCGCCAGTTCCCCGGCGCGGGCCAGCAGCCCGACGCTGAACGCTTCCTCCGACTCGCTTCTCTGGATTGCTCCGGTCAGCAGTGGCAGTCCCACGGCACGGGCCAGCGCGTGCGACCAGAACCGCGGGTAGTCGAAGCTGCCGCACTTGCCGCTGCGATGATTCGACAGCAGTGAAAATCCCATCGCCAGCGCCCTGACCGCCGGGACGCCCAGCACGCTGACCGCGTCGCGCAGCGAAACGACCGGGGGGTTTTCAGTACCGTTCGCGCCATTGGCGACCTTGAGCAGCCTCACGGAGAAGATCGGATCCGCCTTCAGCGCGTGCGCCAGCACGCCCAGCGATGTGGATTCCCGCTGGGTCAGACGGATGAGCGCCATCGCCGGCCCCTTGGGTACCGGAAAATCCTCCATTGCCTTGATTTCCTGAAGACGATCAAGGGGAGCAGAACCGAAGGTCAAGTCAAAATTCTCGCTGGTCATCGAGCGACTTATATCATCAATATGCGGCTGCGGGCAATGACGGAATCGGGTTTTGGCACGCTAAAATAAAGTATGGATCCAGCGATGAATTTTTGCAGCGTCTGCGGCGCACCTGTCATATTGAAGATTCCTGCGGGTGATTCATTGCCGCGCCATGTCTGCGACGCCTGCGGCGCGATTCACTACCGCAATCCGCGGCTGGTGGTCGGCGCCCTGCCCGAATGGGAAGATAGCATTCTCCTCTGCCGGCGCGCCATCGAGCCGCGACACGGCAAGTGGACGCTGCCGGCCGGCTTCATGGAGAACGGCGAAAGCGTCGCCGATGCCGCCTTGCGCGAGACGCTGGAAGAGGCTTGCGCCCGAGTCGAGCTGGGCGAGATGTACACGATGATCAGCGTGCCGCAGATCCATCAGGTGCATGTGATCTACCGCTCGCGGCTGCTCGATCTCGACTTCGCTCCCGGCGTCGAAACGCTCGAACTGCGGCTGTTTCGCGAGGACGAAATCCCCTGGGACGAAATCGCCTTTCGCACCATTGGCATTACCCTGAAACATTACTTTGCCGATCGCCGTGCCGGCGAGTACCGCTTTCGCACCGAAAGCCTGACGGTGCCACCAAAGCCGCTTACTCGTCATCCAGATTGAAGAATACCGGCAGCACCACCGCAAACGCCTTGCCGCGCAAAGTATCGGGCAGACGTGCGCGCAGGGCACCGGCATCGATCATCGTCAGCGCTGCACGATCCAGCAGTTCATGACCGCTGGAGCGGACGACCGAGGCGGCACGCGGCCGGCCGTCGCTGCCGACTTCGAGGCGGATGTCGGCGCTCCCTTCCCAGCCTGACGCCATCGCCTGTGCCGGGTAACGCTTGAAGCGCCGCGCCTGGACGGCCACCGCCATCCGGTAGACGCGCAGGCTATCCACCGTTTCGCCGCTTGCGTTGGTTTCCGTCAGAAGAACGCCGCTGGTCGATCCGGCCGGCCCTGCGGGGGCCGAAGTCGCCACCGCAGCGGGGGCCGGCGCGGGGCCGGTTGCCGGCTTCGCAACTGATTCGGCAGGCACGGCAGGCGTTTGCGGAACTGAAGGCGGCCTGGCCTGCTCCAAGGTACTAGGCTCTGGCTTCAGCACTTTGGGCGCGCTCGGCACAGAAGTCGGGGCAGGAGTCGGCGCCGGCGACACGGCGCGCGCCGGCGGCTTGGCCAGCGCCAGTTCCGTCGGCTGCGGCGAGCGCAGCGTCGCATGGAGTACCGAAGGCGTATCCTTCGTCAGCACGCGCGGGGGGCCTGGCCAGAAAAGCACCAGGACGTGAATCACCAGCGAAGCGACGATTGCCTGACGCAGCCGCCGTTTCGCCAGTTCCCTCGCGTCCAAGCTATGAAAAGTCATTGCGCTCTGCTAAATTCTCGCCAATACAGGATTCTATAGAGATGAGTAGCCATCCGCTGATCCTTACCCTCGACCAGCACGGGGTTCCCCACCGCTGGGTGAGTTGGCAGCATGCCTGCATTTACGTCGCGCGTGACTTGGTGGCGTGGGATGCGGGAGATACTCATTTCGTTTTCTACGGCGGCACCAACCGCGTGACCGGCGAGCGATCCGAGCTCGCCACCAGCAGCATCATCGCGATCCGCGGCAAGGCCCTCTCGGGCAAGTCCCTGCATCCGACCCCGCCGCTGTCCAACCGCGAGCTGTTCCATCGCGACAGGCATATCTGTGGCTATTGCGCCCGCGAGTTTTCCTCGCAACGGCTCACCCGCGACCATATCCTGCCGGTCTCGCAAGGCGGGCGCGATACCTGGATGAACGTGGTCACCGCCTGCCGTCACTGCAACCAGACCAAGAGCGGACGCACCCCGGAACAGGCACGCATGGAACTGGTCTATGCGCCCTACGTGCCGAACAAGGCGGAATACCTGATCCTCTGCAACCGCAACATCCTCGCCGACCAGATGGATTTTCTCGCCCGCCACGTTCCATCCCAAAGCCGCGTGCGCGCGGCCTGATTTTCCCGGAATGGCAATCACCACCCCGGCGGCGAAGCCGCTCACCTCCTATCGCAAGTACTGGGCGCAGCGCTTCGGTCCGGCGCCCTTCCTGCCCATGTCGCGCGCCGAGATGGACGCGCTGGGCTGGGACGAATGCGACATCATTCTCGTCACCGGCGACGCCTATATCGACCACCCCAGCTTCGGCATGGCGCTGGTCGGCCGCCTGCTCGAAGCGCAGGGCTTTCGCGTCGGCCTGATCAGCCAGCCGGACTGGCACTCGTCTGACGATTTCAAGCGCCTGGGCAAGCCGAAGCTGTTCTTCGGCATCACCGCGGGCAACATGGATTCGATGGTCAACCGCTACACCTCCGACCGCAAGATCCGCTCCGACGACGCCTACACGCCGGGCGCCGCGCCGGATCGCCGCCCCGACCGGGCCGTGATTGTCTATTCGCAGCGTGCCCGCGAGGCTTTCCCCGACGTGCCGCTGGTGGTCGGCGGCATCGAGGCATCCCTGCGCCGCATCGCCCACTACGACTACTGGTCGGACAAGGTGCGGCGCTCGATCCTGCCGCACTCGAAAGCCGACCTGCTGCTGTTCGGCAATGCCGAGCGGGCGCTGGTGGACCTCGCCCACCGCCTGGCCCATGGCGAAAAAATCGGCGACATCCGCGACCTGCGCGGCACCGCCTTCATGGTGCCGCATGGCTGGCTGCCGGGGCCGGATTGGACTGAAGCCGACTCGACGACGGTGGATACGCCGGGAGCGGTGCACGCCCATCCCGATCCTTACGCGATGGAAGCCGACAAGCAGACATCGGCAACAGTCGGCGCTGGCAATATGGCAATTCGCATCGTTTCCAAAGCCGAACGGCTCGCGGCGACGAAGGAAGCGCGCGCTCACACCGCCATCCGTCTGCCCTCCTACGAGCAGGTCCGCGACGATCCGGTGCTCTACGCCCATGCGTCGCGCAGCTTCCATCTCGAATCCAACCCCGGCAATGCGCGCGCGCTGGTCCAGGCCCATGGCGAAGGCGCCAGCCGGCGCGACCTGTGGCTGAATCCGCCGCCGATTCCGCTGACCACCGAAGAGATGGACCACGTCTTCGGCCTGCCCTATGCGCGTGCACCGCATCCGAGCTATGGCGACGCGAAAATTCCGGCGTGGGAGATGATCCGCTTCTCGATCAACATCATGCGCGGCTGCTTCGGCGGCTGCACCTTCTGCTCCATCACCGAGCATGAAGGACGCATCATCCAGAGCCGCTCGGAAGCCTCGATCCTGCAGGAAATCGAAGACATCCGCGACAAGACGCCGGGCTTCACCGGCGTCATCTCCGACCTCGGCGGGCCGACCGCCAACATGTACCGCATGGCCTGCAAGGACCCGAAAATCGAGTCCTCCTGCCGCCGGC
>JAPLQX010000026.1 GCA_026399435.1 Rhodocyclales bacterium | reverse complement strand
TTTCCATGTTGCCGGTGCCCTTGAACTCCTCGTAGATCACGTCGTCCATGCGCGAGCCGGTTTCGATCAGCGCGGTGGCGATGATGGTCAGCGAGCCGCCTTCCTCGATGTTGCGCGCGGCGCCGAAGAAACGCTTGGGCTTTTGCAGGGCATTGGCGTCGACGCCGCCGGTGAGCACCTTGCCCGAGGCGGGTTGCACCGTGTTGTAGGCGCGCGCCAGACGGGTGATCGAGTCGAGCAGGATGACCACGTCGCGCTTGTGCTCGACCAGGCGCTTGGCCTTTTCGATGACCATTTCGGCGACCTGGACGTGACGCGTGGCCGGTTCGTCGAAGGTCGAGGCAACGACTTCGCCCTTGACGGTGCGGGTCATTTCCGTGACTTCCTCGGGCCGTTCGTCGATCAGCAGGACGATCAGCGTGACGTCGGGATGGTTGGAGGTGATGGCCTTGGCAATGTGCTGCATCA
The DNA here is from genome assembly GCA_026399435.1 of Rhodocyclales bacterium. Taxonomy (GTDB): domain Bacteria; phylum Pseudomonadota; class Gammaproteobacteria; order Burkholderiales; family Rhodocyclaceae; genus Sulfuritalea. The sequence continues at coordinate 35,499 of JAPLQX010000026.1, read as the reverse complement.
GCACCGTCTTGCCCGCCTTGGGGGGCGAGACGATCAAGCCGCGCTGGCCTTTGCCGATCGGCGCGATCATGTCGATGACGCGGCTGGTGATGTTCTCGTCGCTGCGGATGTCGCGCTCCAGCAGCATGTGATTGGTCGGGTGCAGCGGCGTGAGGTTCTCGAACAGGATCTTGTGCTTCGATGCCTCGGGCGACTCGCCATTGACGCGGTCCACCTTGACCAGTGCGAAATAGCGCTCGCCTTCCTTGGGGGCGCGAATCTCGCCCTCGATCGTGTCGCCGGAACGCAGGTTGAAGCGGCGCACCTGGCTCGGGCTGATGTAGATGTCGTCGGTGCTGGCGAGGTAGGAGGCCTCGGGCGAACGCAGGAAGCCGAAGCCGTCGGGCAGGATTTCCAGCACGCCGTCACCGAAGATGGTTTCGCCTTTTTTGGCCTGGTTCTTCAGCAGGGCATACATCAGGTCCTGCTTGCGGAGCCGGTTGGCGTTTTCGATATTTTCGGCGGCCGCCATCTCCAGCAGTTCGCTGACGTGATGGGCTTTTAGCTCGGATAGGTGCATGGACTACCTGCGCAGAGATACCGGCGGGACGCCGGAACTGGGGGGGTGTAGGGGATGAATTCAGGAAAGAATTCGATCAGGAAGGGAACTGAATCGGCGCCCCTACTGCTGGTGCGCGGCTGGCGCGCCTGTCTTGCTGCTGGGCGACCCGGAATCAGACTCCGGGTCGAAATGTAACGGGATCAGAGATTGCTGTCAATGAATGCAGTGAGTTGCGATTTCGAGAGGGCGCCGACTTTTTGCGCCTCGACGTTGCCGCCCTTGAACAGCAGCAGCGTTGGAATGCCGCGGATCCCGAACTCGCCGGGAACCTTGGGATTGTCGTCAATGTTCAGTTTGGCCACGCGCAGCTTGCCGGAATAATCCTTGGCTACTTCGTCGAGAATCGGGGCGATCATCTTGCAGGGCCCGCACCATTCGGCCCAGAAGTCGACCAGGGTCGGTATGGCGGAGTCGAGCACTTCGGCTTTGAAAGTGCTGTCGGTGACATGGTTAATGTGTTCGCTCATGGATTCCTCGGGGATTTTTGCGTTCCGGTTGGCACATCTGCGGCCGGGTGTCGCGATGGATTGCAGCGAAGCGTCGCTGGCATGAGCGAATCCTAGCAAAAAAATTCGGCCATGGCGAACTCCGGCTGGTGCCAATGGCACACGGCGATGGTACATTGTCCCCCAAAACCGGAGCCTCATCATGACTTATGTTGTCACCGAAGCCTGTGTCAAATGCAAATACACCGATTGCGTCGATGTTTGCCCCGTCGACTGTTTTCACGAGGGGCCGAACTTCCTGGCGATCGACCCCGAGGAGTGCATCGACTGCACGCTGTGCGTTGCCGAATGTCCGGTCGAGGCCATCTTTGCCGAGGATGACGTACCAAAGGGACAGGAACACTTCACTGCATTGAATGCCGAGCTGGCGAAGATCTGGCCGGTCATCATCGAGCGCAAGGAGCCGCCGGCCGATGCCGACGAGTGGGTCGGAAAGCCTGGCAAGCTCGATTTGCTGGAGCGCTGAAACCAAATGTCAGGCAACACTTTCGGCTCGCTTTTCAGCGTCACTTCATTCGGTGAATCCCACGGTCTGGCGATCGGCTGCGTGGTCGACGGTTGTCCGCCGGGCCTGGAAATCTCGGCAGCGGAAATCCAGGCCGACCTCGACCGACGCAAGCCGGGAACTTCGCGCCACGTTACCCAGCGCCGCGAATCGGATACGGTCGAGATTCTCTCCGGGGTCTATGAAGGCCGCACCACGGGCACGCCGATCGGCCTGCTGATCCGCAACGAGGATCAGCGCAGCAAGGACTACGGCAATATCGCCGAGATGTTCCGTCCCGGCCATGCCGACTACACCTACTGGCAGAAATACGGAATCCGCGACCATCGCGGCAGCGGCCGCGCGTCGGCGCGCGAGACGGCGGTGCGCGTCGCCGCCGGCGCGATCGCCCGAAAGTGGCTGCGGGAGCGCTACGGCGTGACGGTGCGCGGCTGGATGAGCCAGTTGGGAAACATCGAGATTCCCTGGCAGGACGAGGCGGCGATAGACACCAATCCCTTCTTCGCGCCCAATGCCGGGATCGTTCCGCAGCTCGAAGAGTACATGGATGCCTTGCGGAAATCGGGCGATTCCGTGGGGGCGGAAGTCACCGTCGTGGCGCGTGGCGTGCCGGTCGGCTGGGGCGACCCGGTATACGGCCGCCTTGATGCCGACATCGCCTACGCGATGATGGGCATCAATGCCGTCAAGGGTGTGGAAATTGGTGCGGGCTTCGACTCGGTGACCCAAAAAGGCAGCGAGCATGGCGACGAGCTGACGCCCGAGGGCTTTCTCGGCAACAATGCGGGAGGGATACTGGGCGGCATCTCGACCGGCCAGGATGTGGTGGTGAAGATGGCGGTCAAGCCGACGTCGAGCATTCGCCTGCCGCGCCGTACCATCAATCTCGCCGGCGAACCGGCCATCGTCGAAACCCACGGCCGGCATGATCCCTGCGTCGGCATTCGCGCCACGCCGATCGCCGAAGCCATGCTGGCGCTGGTGCTGATCGACGCGGCCCTGCATCATCGCGCCCAGTGCGCCGATGTCACGTGCCCGACGCCGAAAATTCCTGCACGGCCGATAGTAAAATAGCTGTACGCAATCGAATCCGTACAGAACAGGATCAGCAATGAACGTCGATCACCACGACCTGCACCACGAATTTCCCGAATACGCCGCAGCCATTCACAGTCTGAAGGTGGGCAGCACGCATTTCGCCCGCCTGTTCGACGAGTACCACACGCTGACCGCCCAGATCGAAGCGCTCGAGGATAACGACTCGCCCATCGCCGATACCGCGCTCGAGGAAATGAAGAAGCAGCGCATCAAGCTGAAGGACGAGCTCTACGGCATGCTGAAGGCCGCCAAGGCCTGAAGGGTAGGGACTCCTGGATCAGCGGAGCTGCCGGCAACGGTTGGCGGTATTTGTCATGGGGCAAAACGGGCGTCTGGCTGCCTGGTATTTCTGGTACTTCGCCTTCATCGGCGCCTTCCTGCCGTACTTCGCCCTCTACCTGCAGTCCATCGGGTTTTCCGCCGGGCGCATCGCGGTGCTGATGTCGCTCGGGCAGTTCATGCGGCTGCTGGCACCCCTGCTGTGGAGTTGGCTGGCCGACAGCGGCGGCCGGCGCGTACGCATCGTCGTCGCGTCGACGGCGGCGGCAGTGGCCAGTTTCTCGGTGGTGTTCCTGACGCAGGACTTCGTCGGCCTGCTGATCGGCATGGCGATTCTTCACTTCTTCTGGAGCGCTTCGCTGCCCCTGGTAGAGGCGCTGACGCTGGGCCATCTGGCCGCCGAACCGGAACGCTATGGCCGCATCCGGCTTTGGGGTTCGGTGGGATTCGTGGTAACGGTGATGGGCGTCGGTTTCCTGCTCGATTCGGCGCCGATCGGCTCGCTGCTCTGGGTGAGCTGGGTTCTGCTGCTGGGTACTCTGGTCAGTGCGCTGACGCTGACCGAGGTCGGGAGCAATGCGGGCCAGTTCGCCGGTCCGATCCTCGAAGTATTGCGCCAGCGCAAAGTCGTTTTCCTGCTTGGCGCGGGACTGCTGATGTCCGCGGCGCACGGCGCGCTTTATGTCTTCTACTCGATCCACCTGGTGGCGCAAGGTTACGGCAAGACCGTGGTCGGACTGCTGTGGACCCTGGGGGTGGTTGCCGAGATCGTGGTGTTTCTGCTGATGCCGCGACTTTCCGCCCGGGTTTCCATGCGGCTGATCTTGCTCGCCTGCTTTGCGCTGGCGACCTTGCGTTTCCTGCTGATCGGCTGGGCGGTTGAATTCATCAGCCTCCTGGTGTTCGCCCAGTTGCTCCATGGGGCCAGCTTCGGCGCACACCATGCCGCGACCATGGCGGCGCTCAATCGCTGGTTCGTCGCGGGCCACCAGGCGCGGGCACAGGCGCTATACGGCAGCACTGCCTATGGCGCCGGCGGTCTGGGCGGTGCCTTGCTGGCGGGCGCGTTGTGGGAAAGTGCCGGTCCCGGGATCACTTTCAGCGCAGCGTCGCTGCTCGCACTGCTCGGCCTGATTCTGGTCTGGCACGGCGTTCCCGATGATTCGGCAGATGCTGCTGTGCGATAATTCCTAATTCACGCCAACGCTGCAGAAATCATGTCGAAAACGCTTTACGAGAAACTCTGGGACAGCCATGTCGTCCATGTCGAAGAGGACGGCACGGCACTGCTTTACATCGATCGGCATCTGGTCCATGAAGTCACCAGTCCGCAGGCCTTCGAAGGCCTGAAGCTGGCGAATCGCAAGCCCTGGCGGGTTTCTTCCATCGTCGCTACGGCCGATCACAACACGCCGACTTCGCACTGGGAGCTCGGCATCGTCGACCCGATCTCGCGCCAGCAGGTGGAAACCCTCGACGCCAACATCCGTGAGGTGGGGGCTCTGGCCTATTTTCCCTTCAAGGATAAACGCCAGGGCATCGTGCATGTCGTCGGTCCGGAAAACGGCGCCACGCTGCCGGGAATGACCGTGGTTTGCGGCGATTCGCATACCTCGACGCACGGCGCTTTTGCCTGCCTCGCGCACGGCATCGGCACTTCGGAAGTCGAGCACGTGCTGGCGACCCAATGCCTGCTGCAGAAGAAGTCGAAGACGATGCTGGTCAGGGTCGAAGGCAAAGTTGGCGCTGGCGTCACGGCGAAAGACATCGTGTTGGCTCTGATCGGCCGCATCGGCACCGCGGGCGGCAACGGCTACGCCATCGAGTTCGGCGGCTCTGCCATCCGCGCCCTGTCGATGGAAGGCCGCATGACGGTGTGCAACATGGCCATCGAGGCCGGCGCCCGGGTCGGCTTCGTCGCCGCGGACGAGACCACTATCGCCTATCTCAAGGGCCGCAGCTTCGCGCCCAAGGGCGGCGACTGGGACAAGGCCGTGGACTACTGGCGCACGCTGGTATCGGACGCGGATGCCAAATTCGACAAAGTGATCGAGATGGATGCGCGCCAGGTCGTGCCGCAGGTGACCTGGGGCACGTCGCCGGAGATGGTCACGGGAATTGACGGCACGGTCCCGGCGCCGGAGGATTTCAGCGATCCGGTCAAGAGCGAAGGAGTTGCCCGCGCGCTGCAGTACATGGGCCTGACGCCGCGCATGCGGATCGACCAGATCCCGATCGACAAGGTATTCATCGGTTCCTGCACCAATTCCCGGATCGAGGACTTGCGTGCGGCGGCCGTCGTGGCCAAGGGGCGCAGGATTGCCGCCAATGTCAAACTGGCGCTGGTGGTGCCCGGCTCAGGGCTGATCAAGGCGCAGGCCGAAGCCGAGGGGTTGGACAAGATTTTCATCGCCGCCGGGTTCGAGTGGCGGCAGCCGGGTTGTTCCATGTGCCTGGCGATGAATGACGATCGACTGGGTCCGGGCGAACGTTGCGCCTCGACCTCGAATCGAAACTTCGAAGGGCGGCAGGGCGCGGGCGGCAGAACGCACCTCGTCAGCCCCGCCATGGCGGTGGCTGCGGCGATTGCCGGCCGCTTTGCCGATGTTCGTGAATTACTCTGAGGAGAAGACTATGTCCCGCATTCTTATCGCTTGCGCCCTGATGCTCGTCCTGTCCGCCTGCAATACCGTGCAAGGTATCGGCAAGGACATCAAGAAGGGTGGCGAGGCCATCGAGAAGTCGACCAAGTAATGGAAAAGTTCATCAAGCTCGATGGCCTCGTGGCGCCGCTCGATCGCGCCAATGTCGATACCGACGCCATCATTCCCAAACAGTTCCTCAAGTCGATCAAGCGTTCCGGCTTCGGCCCGAATGCGTTCGACGAGTGGCGCTACATGGATCACGGCGAGCCGGGGCAGGACTGTGCCAAAAGGACCAAGAATCCCAATTTCGTGCTCAATCAGGAGCGCTACCAGGGCGCCTCCATTCTGCTTGCGCGCAGCAACTTCGGATGCGGCTCGTCGCGCGAACATGCGCCGTGGGCGCTGCACGATTTCGGCTTTCGCGCCATCATCGGCGAGTCTTTCGCCGACATCTTCTTCAACAACTGCTTCAAGAACGGGCTGCTGCCCATCGTGCTGCCGAAGGCCGAAATGGATGCGCTGTTCGGCCTGACAGAGCATTCGCCCGGTTTTCGCCTGAGCATCGATTTGCCGGCGCAACGGGTGGTGCGTCCCGACGGCTACGCGATCCCGTTCGAGGTGGACGTCTTCCGCAAGGAATGCCTGCTCAATGGTTGGGATGACATCGGCCTCACCTTGCGCCACGCCGACAAGATTCGCGAGTTCGAGACCCGTCGTCGCGTCGAGCAGCCCTGGCTTTTTGCATAGAGGATTTTCAATGAAGATTTGTGTTCTGCCCGGCGATGGCATCGGGCCGGAAATCATAGCCGAGGCGGTTCGCGTCCTGAAGGCGCTCGATCTCGGGATCGAGATGGAAGAGGCCCTGCTCGGAGGCTGCGCGGTGGATGCCACCGGCAGCCCCTATCCCGACGCGACCCAGAAGCTCGCGCAGGCGGCCGATGCCGTGCTGCTCGGCGCCGTGGGCGGCCCGCAGTGGGACAACAATCCGCGCGAGCAGCGACCGGAGCGCGGGCTCCTGGGTATTCGCAAGCAACTCGGGCTGTTCGCCAATCTGCGGCCGGCCATCCTTTATCCGGAACTGGCCAACGCCTCCACCCTCAAGCCGGAAGTGGTAGCCGGGCTGGATATCCTGATTGTGCGCGAGCTGACCGGCGATATCTACTTCGGCCAGCCGCGCGGCATCGAGATGCGCAACATTGATGGCCAGATGCAGCGCTTCGGCTTCAATACCATGCACTACACCGAGAGCGAGATCCGGCGCATCCTGCGCGTGGCTTTCGAGGCGGCGAGGAAGCGCAGCCGCAAGGTTTGCTCCGTGGACAAGATGAACGTTCTGGAATGCACCCAGCTGTGGCGTGACGTCGCCACCGAGACCGGGCTGGAGTACCCGGACGTGGAGCTCACGCACATGCTGGTCGACAACGCGGCGATGCAACTGGTAAAGAACCCCAAGCAGTTCGATGTCATGGTCACCGGCAACATGTTCGGCGACATCCTGTCGGACGAGGCCTCGATGCTGACCGGATCAATTGGCATGCTGCCGTCGGCTTCGCTGGACGCGAACAACAAGGGGCTTTACGAGCCGTCGCACGGTTCCGCGCCGGACATCGCCGGCAAGGGCGTGGCCAATCCGCTGGCGACGATCCTGTCGGCGGCCATGATGATGCGCTACACTTTTGCCAACGAGGCTGCCGCCGGGCAAATTGAGAGCGCCGTGAAGAAAGTCCTTGCACAGGGTTTCCGCACTGGCGACATTTACGAACCCGGCATGAAGAAGCTTGGTACCCGGGAAATGGGTGACGCAGTACTCGCGGCACTGTAATTCGAAACGAAAGATTGATCATGAAGCGTGTAGGTCTGGTGGGTTGGCGTGGGATGGTGGGCTCGGTGCTGATGCAACGCATGCGGGAGGAGAATGATTTCGCCCTGATCGAGCCGATATTTTTCACGACGTCGAATCCCGGCGGCAAGGCACCCGAGTTCGCCAAGGGGGCGCCGCCACTCAAGGACGCAAGGAACATCGACGAGCTGAAGGCGCTGGACATCATCATCAGTTGCCAGGGCGGCGACTACACGACGGAGGTGTTTCCGAAGCTCCGCGCAGCGGGCTGGAAGGGGCACTGGATCGATGCGGCGTCGACCCTGCGCATGAAGGACGACACGGTGATCATTCTCGATCCGGTGAACCTTGACGTGATCAAGGACAGCCTGGCCAAGGGCGGTCGCAACTGGATCGGCGGCAATTGCACGGTGAGCCTGATGCTGATGGCCTTGGGCGGCCTGTTCAAGGCGGGACTGGTCGACTGGATGACGTCGATGACCTATCAGGCGGCGTCCGGCGCGGGCGCACAGAACATGCGTGAACTGCTGGCGCAAATGGGCGAGACGCATCGCGTGGTGAAGAACCTGCTCGATGACCCTGCCTCGGCGATTCTCGATATCGATCGCGAGGTCGCGGGCATTCTGCGCGACGAGAGTTTCCCCACGGCGAACTTCGGCGTGCCGCTGGCCGGTTCGCTGATTCCATGGATAGACAAGGATCTCGGCAACGGTCAGAGCCGCGAGGAATGGAAGGGGCAGGCCGAAACCAACAAGATCCTTGGCTGCACCGCGGCACCGATTCCGGTAGACGGCCTGTGCGTGCGCATCGGCGCCATGCGCTGCCATTCCCAGGCGTTCACCATCAAGCTGACCAGGGATGTGCCGCTGGACGAGATCAACGGCATTCTGGCGGCGCACAACGACTGGGTAAAGGTCGTGCCCAACGAGCGCGAGATCACCCTGAAGGAACTGACGCCGACGGCTGTGACCGGGACCTTGAGCGTTCCCGTCGGGCGCCTGCGCAAACTCAGCATGGGGCCGCAGTATTTGTCGGCCTTTACCGTGGGCGACCAGCTGCTTTGGGGCGCTGCGGAGCCCTTGCGGCGCATGCTGCGCATCCTGTTGCATTGAAGCCGCGCGCCGGATGCGACCTGAATGTGATGGGAAGGTTGAGCTTGCATCGCTAACACCATGATGTTATTTTAGTTACGGCCGCTGCGCTTAACGCCGAAATCCGCAGGGGATACCGTCCCCGCTTTCTGCGGAGACACAGAGCCGGCGTTAGCCTCCACTGAAACTTCTTTTTGATACCATGATAAAAAGCCCGTCGGGAGTCACAGTGCCCAATACTGACAAGCGAAACCGTCTCAAGGCCACCGTCATAGCGACGGCGATTGCCCTCATGCCTTTCGCGGCACATGCTGCCGGACTGGGAAAGATCACCGTACTTTCGGCGCTGGGACAGCCACTCAAGGCCGAACTCGAAGTCACCGCGAGCCGCGACGAAGCGGTCTCGCTGGTAGCCAAGGTAGCGGCTGCCGAGGCCTTCCGCCAGGCAGGAATTGAATATTCGCCGGCCTTGGCCTCTCTGCGTTTTTCTCGCGATATCAAGGAGCGCGGTGGTCGCCGCTACCTTGAGCTGAGCACGGATCGGCCATTGAACGAGCCGTTCATCGACATGCTGGTCGAATTGAGTTGGGCTTCGGGACGGCTGGTCCGGGAGTACACCTTCCTGCTTGATCCGCCAGATTTAGCCGCGAAAGCGGCTCCGGCGCCGATTGCGGCACCCGAGGTCAGGGCCGAGCCCGCGATGGCCAGACCGGCAGAAAAACCTGCGGCGGCGATGCCGGCGGAAACCCGCCCGGTGATCGAGAGCCGTCCCCCCGAATCAAGACAGCCGGCTGAGAAACCCGCCACCGCCGTCGGGTCGCGCGCCGTTGTCGTCGGCGATACCTTAGGCAAGATCGCCGCTCAGACAAAGCCGGAGGGCGTCAGCCTCGATCAGATGCTGGTTTCGCTGTTCCGCAGCAACCGGGAGGCGTTTGATGCCGGCAATATGAATCGCCTCAAGGTCGGCAAGATCCTTTCCATCCCCGATGCCGAGACGGCGAGCAAGGTTGCCGCCGGCGAAGCGCGCCGGGAAATCGTCGCTCAGTCTGCCGATTTCAATGCCTATCGCAAGCGTCTGGCAACTGCTGCAGCGGCTGAGCCGGCCAGGGATCAGGGTGCGAAGCAAGCCGTCAGCGGCAAGATCGCGCCGAAAGTGGAAGATAAGGCGCCATTGGCGACGGGCAAGGACAAGCTGGAGGTTTCCCGCACGGAAGCGGCGAAGGATGCCAAGAGCAAGCCGCTACAGGGCCGCATTGCGGCGCTTGAAGAGGATCTGGTGTCGCGCGACCGGGCACTCAAGGAGGCCAGCAGTCGCATCGCCGAACTGGAAAAGAATCTCAGAGACTTGAAGAAACTCGCCGAGCTGAAGAGTCAGCCCGGCAGCGATTTGCAGAAGCAGGCCCAGGCCGCGAAACCTGCTCCGGCGGAAGTCAAGAAGCCGGAGGCGCCAGCGCCGGCGGTGAAGCCTGCCGAGCCCACGAAACCGGTGGAGACGCCGAAGGCAGCAGAAGCACCGAAGCCCGCCGAGCCGCCGAAACCGGCGGAAACCGGCAAACCCGCAGACGCGCCAGCGTCGGTCGAAGTGGCAAAGCCCGCCGATGCAGGCGCTGCGAAACCCGCGGAAGCAGTGAAGCCGGATGAGGCAGCCAAGCCGCCTGAGGTGAAGAAGAAAGTCGCTCTTCCTCCGCCCCCCCCGCCTGAGCCGGATTTCATGGAGGAGAATGGCCCTCTGGTGTTTGGTGGCGGTGCCGTGCTGGCACTTCTGTTCGGATGGCTCGGAATTTCGGCGCTCCGCAAGAAGCGCGCCGCGACGGCCGAAGCCAATGCAACCATTGCCGAATCTGATCTTTCGGCGCACTCGGTGTTCAGCACGACAAGCCTCGCGCCTCCCCCGAGCGAGCAGGAAGCCAGCCAGTTCAGCTCTACCGCCATGGGCATGGCGGCGCATCAGGAGACGGTTGATCCGGTCGTTGAAGCGGATACCTTCCTTGCCTTCGGCCGTGATGCCCAGGCGGAAGAGATTCTTCTGGAGGCCCTCAAGACAGATCCGCAGCGGCAGGCAATTCACACCAAACTGCTCGACATTTATTCCGCGCGCAAGAATGTTTCCCAGTTCGAGTCGGTGGCGAAGGAACTGCACGTCCTGACCGGCGGCGCGGGTCAGGCCTGGGAGAAGGCGGCTGCCATGGGTGCCGCCCTCGATCCGGCAAATTTCCTCTACGCGTCCGCGCCACCCGAGAGTCCGGCGGCAGCTTCTGCCGCAGCGCCGGAGATGGATGCGACGACCGTCCTCAACGTCGCCGCGCCGGCTGCCGAGGAGCCGACGGCTCCTGCCACCGCCGAACCTGCTGTCGTGGACTTCGATCTCGATATTGGTACCACCGAAACCACCGAAGCCGCGGGCGCCCCGTCGGCGCCGGCCGCGATGCACGAACCGGCCCTGGATTTTGACCTCGACCTGGGTGCACCTGAGGCCAAGCCGTCTGTCGAATCCGCTGCGCCGGCTGAGGTCAAGCAGGAAGCAGGGGCACTCGACATCGAGTTCGACATGCCGACAACCCCGGCCGCGGCCCCTGCGCTTGATCTTCCGCCTGCTGCTGTGCCAGAAGCACCCGCGGCTGCGCCGGCCGATTCGGGCAGCATCGATTTCGACTTCGATCTGAGCACGCCCGCACCAGCGCCCCTGCCAGAGATGTCCCTTGAGATCCCCGCCCTGGAGGTCGCGCCGGCGGCGGCGCCGCTCGATCTCGGCGGCATCAGTCTCGAACTTGAAACGCCGGCCCCTGCCGGCGCCGCGCCTGCCGTGGCTGACAATCCCGAAGTGGCTACCAAGCTCGAACTGGCGGCTGCCTACGAGGAAATGGGCGACAAGGACGGTGCCCGCGAACTGTTCAAGGAAGCACTGGCCGAAGGCAGTCCGGCGCAGCAGAAAGCGGCCCGCGCCAAACTTGACAGCCTCGGCTGAGCAACCACACGCTCCCGGCGCCTGCGCGCCGGGAGCTGCTGTTCCAGTGAATCATCCGCATCCCGCCAGCCTGATCCTGCTTGGCCTGGCAGTACTTCTGGCAGCCTCCTCCCGCGATGGAACGGCCCTGTTGTTAGGGGCGCTGGGGCTCGCTCTGGTGGCGCTGATCGCGGCGTCATCCCACTTGCGCCTGCTCCTGCGACGCAGCCGCTGGCTGTTATTGACCATGCTGGTGATGTTCGGCTGGCTGACGCCGGGGACGCCGGTGCCGCTCATTCCCGGAGCGACACAGGAAGGCTTGCTGCTCGCTGCCGACAACCTGGCACGCCTGCTGGCCGCGCTCTCGACGGTCGCCCTGATTCTGAAGGCCTTGTCGCCGCCCGAACTGGTCGCCGGCATTCGCTCGCTGCTGGCGCCGCTCGCCCTGCTGAAGATTTCCCGCGACCGGATCGCCGTGCGCCTTGCGCTGACCCTGAACGAGGTCGAAGCCTCGCGCAATGCCGGGAGCGGCGAGGCGGCGCCCGCGGCAAGCGCGCTGACCCTTCCGGCGTCGGCTTTCGGTGCGACGGACCTCGTCCTCGGCACCCTGACCGGCGCACTGCTCCTGGGTGCGTGGCTGACATGAGGATCGCCCTCGGACTCGAATACGAGGGTTCGGGTTTCTGCGGCTGGCAGTCGCAGGCCGATGGCGGGGCAGTGCAGAACGTACTGGAATCGGCACTTTCCATCGTCGCCGATGCGCCGACGCGTGTCGTGTGCGCCGGCCGCACCGATGCCGGCGTGCACGCGCTCGCGCAGGTGGTGCATTTCGATACCGAAGCCGTGCGCCCCGACACCGCCTGGGTCCGCGGCGTCAACGCCCATCTGCCGGACAGCGTGGCGGTGCGCTGGGCGCAACCGGTGTCCGGCGAATTTCACGCCCGCTTTTCCGCGCGCGGCAGACGCTACCGCTATCTCCTGCTCAATCGTGCCGAACGACCGGGCCTGATGGCGCGCCGCGTCGGCTGGTTTCATCGTCGGCTCGACGCGGATACCATGGCGGCGGCGGCGGGCTTGCTGCTGGGGGAGCATGATTTCTCAGCCTTCCGTTCCATCGAGTGTCAGGCCAAGTCGCCGGTCAAGACCCTGCGCCGTGCAGACGTGAGGCGCCACGGCGATCTGCTGGTGTTCGAGTTCGAGGCCAGCGCGTTTCTGCACCACATGGTGCGAAATCTTGTCGGCACGCTGGTGTACGTGGGCAAGGGCGCACATGCGCCGGAGTGGGTCGGCGAGCTCCTCGCGGGCCGCGACCGCGCCCACGCCGCGCCAACCTTCGAAGCCTGCGGGCTGTATTTTGCCGGGGTCGATTATGATCCGGTCTGGCAACTGAAAGTCGGCGCTGGCGAGACGGCGCTGGTCCTGCCCTGAACTCATGACCCGTACCCGAATCAAGATTTGCGGCATCACGCGCGAGGAAGACCTGGCCGCTGCCGTTACGGCCGGCGCCGACGCGCTCGGCTTTGTTTTCTATGCGCCAAGCCCACGCTATGTAACGCCCGAGCGGGCCGCGCAACTGCTTGCCCATGTGCCGCCTTTCGTTACCAGAGTGGGGCTCTTCGTCAATGAAGCAGCGGAGACCGTGCGCGCCGTGCTGGCGCAGGTGCCGCTGGATCTGCTGCAGTTTCACGGCGATGAAGACGCGGCGTATTGTTCGCAGTTCGGCCGGCCCTGGATCAAGGCGGCCCGAGTGAAGCCGGGTTTCGATTTGCTAGAATACGCGTCGGCATTCGCACAGGCTCCCGGGATATCGGGCCTGTTGCTGGATGCCGATGTCGAGGGCTATGGCGGCGGTGGCAAGACCTTCGACTGGACCCTGATTCCGCGGAACTTGCCGCTGCCCGTCATTCTGTCCGGCGGCCTGCGCCGTGCGGCCGTGGGCGGTGGATGTCAGCAGCGGCGTGGAAGCCGCCCGCGGCATCAAGGATGCGCAAAAGATCACCGAATTCATTGCCGGAGTGCGAGATGCAGATGCAGGACCTTCCCTATAACTTGCCCGACGCGGGCGGCCACTTCGGTCCCTATGGCGGGGTTTTTGTCGCCGAAACCCTGATGCCGGCGCTGGCCGAACTGCGCGAGGCGTATGCCGCAGCGCAGGCCGATCCCGCGTTTCGCGCGGAGTACGAATACGACCTCAAGCACTATGTCGGCCGGCCCAGCCCGATCTATCACGCCAAGCGCTGGTCTGGCTTGCTCGGAGGTGCGCAGATATTCCTCAAGCGCGAAGATCTCAACCACACCGGTGCGCACAAGATCAACAACTGCATCGGCCAAGCCCTGCTGGCGCGACGCATGGGCAAGCCGCGCGTGATCGCGGAAACGGGTGCCGGACAGCATGGCGTCGCCACGGCCACGGTCGCCGCCCGTTACGGCATGGAGTGCGTGGTCTACATGGGCTCCGAGGACATCAGGCGCCAGGCCGCCAACGTCTATCGCATGAAGCTGCTGGGGGCGAAGGTGGTGCCGGTGGAATCCGGCTCGAAGACGCTCAAGGACGCCCTGAACGAGGCGATGCGCGATTGGGTGACGAACATCGGCAATACCTTCTACATCATCGGCACCGTTGCCGGTCCGCACCCCTATCCGATGATGGTGCGCGATTTCCAGGCGGTGATCGGCGAGGAGTGCAAGACACAGATGCCGGAACTTGTCGGCCGCCAGCCGGATGCCGTGATCGCCTGCGTCGGCGGCGGCTCCAATGCGATGGGCATCTTCTATCCCTACATTCCGCTCGCCGACGTCAAGCTGATCGGTGTCGAAGCCGCCGGTCACGGGCTCGACTCCGGCAAGCATGCGGCTTCGCTGACGGCCGGCCGTTCCGGCGTGCTGCACGGCAACCGCACCTACCTGCTGCAGGATGAAAACGGACAGGTGATCGAAACTCACTCGATATCCGCCGGCCTCGGATTCGGGTCGCGCCGAATACGTCACGATCACCGATGACGAAGCGCTGCAGGCCTTCCATGACCTGTGCCATTTCGAAGGCATCATCCCGGCGCTCGAATCCAGCCATGCGCTGGCCTATGCGGCAAAGCTCGCGCCGACGCTGGCCAGGGACAAGATGCTCCTGGTCAATCTGTCCGGCCGCGGTGACAAGGACATGCATACGGTCGCCGAAAAGTCCGGCATCCAGTTCTGATTCCTCATACCCATGTCACGCATTCCGACCACATTCGCCGCGCTTGCCGCACAAGGCCGCAAGGCCCTGATCCCCTTCATTACCGCCGGTGATCCTGATCCGGACCTTACCCTGCCGCTGATGCGGGCACTGGTGGCGGGCGGCGCCGACATCATCGAGCTCGGCGTACCGTTTTCCGATCCGATGGCGGACGGGCCGACCATCCAGCGCGCATCCGAACGGGCACTTGCCCATGGCATGAGCTTGCGTCGCGTGCTGGCCCTGGTGAGTGAATTCCGCAAGGAGAACGCGACGACGCCGGTGGTCCTGATGGGCTACGCGAATCCGGTCGAAGCCTATGGCGTCGACGTCTTTGCCATGGATGCGAAGAAGGCCGGGGTCGATGGCGTGCTGGTGGTCGACTATCCGCCGGAAGAATGCGCCGGATTCTCCGCGACGATGAAGCAGGCGGGAATCGATCCGATTTTTCTGCTGGCGCCGACCTCTACCGAGAAGCGTTACGCCGAAGTCGCGCAGATCGGCAGCGGCTACATCTACTACGTCTCGCTGAAGGGCGTGACCGGCTCCGGCAATCTCGATCTGGACGAAGTCGCGCGCCGCATTCCGCTGATCCGCGAGAAGGTCGGCATGCCGGTCGGTGTCGGCTTCGGCATACGCGACGGCGCTGCCGCGGCGCGCATCGCCGCAGTCGCTGATGCCGTGGTGATCGGCAGCCGTATCATCGAAGAAATCGAGAGCGCCCCCGCCGGCGAAGCGCCGGCGCGAGTTCAGCGCTTTCTCTCCGGCGTACGCGCGGCAATGGATGCCGCCACTGACAAACAAGGAGCCATCGCATGAGCTGGCTACAAAAACTGCTGCCGCCGAAAATCAAGCGTTCGGAAGGTGTGCGCAAGTCGATACCCGAGGGACTGTGGGCCAAATGCCCGGCCTGCGAGGCGGTGCTCTACGGCAGCGATCTGGAGAACAACCAGAACGTCTGTCCCAAGTGCGCCCACCATCTCCGGCTGCGCGCCCGGGTCCGGCTCGATGCCTTGCTGGATCCCGAAGGTCGCTTCGAGATCGGCACCGAGGTCCTCCCGATGGATCCGCTCAAGTTCAAGGACAGCAAGCGCTATGTGGATCGCCTGGCCGCCGCGAACGAGGATACCGGCGAGGCCGATGCCATGGTGGTGATGCAGGGCGCGATCAAGACCGTTCCCGTGGTGGTCGCCTGCTTCGAGTTCGAGTTTCTCGGCGGCTCGATGGGCGCCGTGGTCGGCGAGCGTTTCGTGCGCGGCGTCAAGGCGGCGATCGAGTTGCAGGCGCCCTTCATCTGCATCACGGCTTCGGGCGGCGCGCGCATGCAGGAGGGTCTGTTTTCCCTGATGCAGATGGCCAAGACCACTGCGGCCGTGACGCAACTGGCACATCATCAACTGCCCTTCATCACCCTGCTGACCGATCCCACCATGGGCGGCGTTTCCGCTTCCTTCGCCTTTGTCGGTGACGTGGTGATAGCCGAGCCGGGCGCGCTGATCGGCTTTGCCGGGCCGCGGGTGATCGAGCAGACGGTGCGCGAGACCCTGCCCGAAGGTTTCCAGCGAGCTGAATTCCTGATCGAAAAGGGCGCGATCGACATGATCGTCGACCGGCGCCAACTGCGCGACAAACTGGCGTCACTGATAACCCTCCTGCAACGCGTCCCCGCCGTTTGAAGCCGCCATTGCCGGGTTTGCCAGACGCTAGCCTGGACGGCTGGCTGGCGCACCTCGAAGCCCTGCATCCGCGCGGCAGCGCCGGCATCGAGCTCGGTCTCGAGCGCGTAGCAACCGTCAAGTCGCGGCTGAGGCAGCGCGAGACCTGTCCCGTCATCCTGGTCGGCGGCACCAACGGCAAGGGCTCCACCTGCGCCATGCTGGAGCGCATTCTGCTCACCGCTGGTTATCGCGTCGGGCTGTATACCTCGCCGCATCTGCTGCATTACAACGAGCGCGTCAGGATCAATGGCGTCGCCGCCGATGACGCCAGTCTCTGTGCCGCGTTTTCCCGCGTCGAGCAGGCACGTGGCGACGCTGCGCTGACCTATTTCGAGTTCGGCACCCTGGCGGCGTGGGAAGTGTTCGCCGCAGCAGATCTCGATGCCGTCATTCTCGAGGTCGGCCTCGGTGGCCGGCTCGACGCAACGAATGTCTACCAACCCGCCTGCGCCATCGTTACCGGTGTCGATCTGGATCACATGGATTTCCTTGGCGCGGACCGCGAGGCCATCGGATTCGAGAAGGCAGGAATCTTCCGCACTGGCGTCCCGGCGATCTGCGGCGATCCCCAGCCGCCGCAATCCTTGATCGCTCACGCGGCGGCGGTCGGCGCCAGGCTCCAGGTCCTGGGCCAGAATTTCGGTTATCTGCGACAGGAGCAACAGTGGCTGTATTGGGCGCGCCCGACCGGCGCCGGGGAAATCCGACGTGGTGGACTGGCGTTTCCGGCCCTGCGTGGTGGCCAGCAGCTGGCCAACGCGGCTTGCGCTCTCGCCGCACTCGATGCGCTGCACCAGGCTTTGCCGGTGGCGATGAAAGATATCCGCCAGGGCTTGATCGCGGTCGAACTGGCGGGACGTTTTCAGGTCCTGCCCGGGCGCCCGGCGGTGGTGCTGGATGTTGCCCACAATCCGCAGGCCGCCCGGGTGCTCGCCGCCAATCTGGGCGACATGAGCTTTCATCGCAACACCTGGGCCGTGTTCGGCATGCTCGTTGACAAGGACATCGATGGCGTGATCGACGCCCTGCGCGAGCGCGTAACGCGCTGGCTGCCCTGCACGCTGGAAGGCCGCCGTGCCGCCAGCGCCGACTCTCTGGCGGGTCGCCTGGAGGCGAAGGGAATGACGGTCGCCGGCAAGTTCACCTCGCCCGCCGCGGCACTCGCCTGGGCGCAAGAGAACGCGGGCGAAGATGATAGAATTCTCGCCTTCGGATCCTTCCTCACTGTTGCTGCGGCCATGCATGCGCTTGGCCGTTCGGCCTAACCACGATGGCGGAACAAGACACATCGCCTGACGCAGATTTGCAGCTGAAGAAGCGTGCGCGCCGCCGGCTTGTCGGCGCCGCCGCGCTGGCGCTGTTGGCCGTCATCGTCCTGCCGATGGTGATGGATCGCGAGCCGCGCCCCCTGAGCCAGGACATTCAGGTGCGCATTCCCAGCCAGGATTCGACCGGTCTCGTGGCCAAGGTTTTGCCGGGCAAACCCGCTGCGACTCCCATGCCGGCGCCGGAGCCGAAACCGGAAGTCCAGGGCAAAGCAGAGCCCACCACCACTGGGGCTGCGGCAGAGCCTGCGGTCGTGAAACCGGCCGCTCCGACGGCTGCGGCACCGGCCGTGAAGCCAGCGGCAAAACCGGCGGAAAAGCCTGCAACACCCGAAAAGAAACCGGAGACCCGCGAAAAGGCGGCGACGAAACCGACGGCGGATGCCAAGCCAGCGGCCGACGCTTCGGGTCAGTGGGTGGTTCAGCTGGGTGCCTACAAGGAAGCGGGCAACGTCAAGCTCTTGCTGTCCAAGTTGAAAGGCGTCGGCGTGCCCGCATATACAGAAAAGTCCGACACACTGCAGGGGCCGCGCACCCGCGTTCGGGCCGGCCCCTTCGCCAGTCAGGACGCCGCGGAAAAAGCCCGCTCGAGAATCAGGATAATCGGCGTAGACGGCCCGGTAGCGCCAAAGTAGGGCGATGACCGCGTTCGATTACGCCGTGCTGGCGGTCATTGTGGCGTCGGTGCTGGTGGGCTTGTGGCGTGGCGTGGTGAGCGAGATTCTGGCGCTGGTCGCCTGGATTGTGGCGTTTCTGGTCGCGCGTGCCGAGGCGTCCGCGGTGGCCAACTGGCTGAGCGGGCAGATCGCCGAACCGGGCATGCGGCTGGCGGCGGCTTATGTGCTGGTTTTTGTCGGTGTATTGTTAGTTTTCGCGTTAGCGCGCATGCTTGTTTCGCTGATGCTGAAGGCGGTAGGCTTGGGTTTGCTGGACCGCTTGCTGGGCGCTGGTTTTGGTGTTCTGCGCGGGGTTCTGGTGGTATGGGTGGCAGTGCTGGTGGCGGGCATGACGCCGCTGCCGAAGGCTGACTGGTGGCGTGAAGCGACGTTGGCGCCGCCGCTGGAAACCGCGGTGATTGCAGCAAAGCCCTGGTTGCCGGCGGAAGCGGCAAAACGGATTCGGTTTCGATAGAGGAAGATGACCATCCCCCCTTCCCCCTTCCCGGGGAAGGGGGTGATAATTGTTCGCGGGCGCTGCCCGCTCCATGTTTTGGCTGCTTCTCCTTGGGGCGGCCCTGCGGAGAAGGACCATGTGCGGAATTCTGGGTGTGGTGGCCACCACGCCGGTGAACCAGTTGCTCTACGACGGCTTGCAGGTGCTCCAGCACCGCGGCCAGGATGCTGCGGGCATCGCCACGGCGGAGGGCGGGCGCTTCCACATGCACAAGGGCTCCGGTCTGGTGCGCGATGTCTTCCGCACCCGCAACATGCGCAGCCTGCAGGGCAACTGGGGCATCGGGCACTGTCGTTACCCGACCGCCGGCTCGGCCGACAACGCCGCCGAAGCGCAGCCGTTCTACGTCAATTCGCCTTTCGGCCTGATGCTGGCGCACAACGGCAACCTGACCAACGCCGACCAGCTGAAGCAGGACATGTTCCTGCAGGACTTGCGTCACATGAACACCAACTCCGATTCGGAGGTGCTGCTCAATGTGCTGGCGCATGAATTGCAGGCCGCGTCGACCAAGTACCAGGTCGATGCCGAGACCATCTTCAAGGCGGTGGCCGGCGTGCATCGTCGCGTCAAGGGCGCCTATGCCGTGGTGGCGATGATCGCCGGCTACGGCCTGCTGGCCTTCCGCGATCCCTACGGCATTCGTCCGCTGGTGATGGGCAAGAACGAGACGCCGCAAGGCACCGAATACATGGTCGCCTCGGAGAGCGTGGCCATCGATACCCTGGGTTTCAAGATGCTGCGCGATGTCGAACCGGGCGAGGCGGTGCTGATCGACATGCGCGGCAATTTCGTCAGCCGGCAGTGCGCCGAGCGCACGCTCCATGCACCCTGCATGTTCGAGTTCGTCTATCTGGCGCGTCCTGATTCCGTGATGGACGGCATCTCGGTGTACGAAACGCGGGCCAAGATGGGCGACTACCTGGCCGACAAGATCCGTCTCACCATGCCGCACCTGGCAATCGATGCGGTGATCCCGATTCCCGATTCGAGTCGCCATTCGGCAATGGAACTGGCGGCGCGCCTGAACCTTCCCTATCGCGAGGGCTTCGTCAAGAATCGCTACATCGGGCGCACCTTCATCATGCCCGGCCAGGCGACGCGACGGAAATCAGTGCGGCAGAAGCTCAACGCCATCAGCCAGGAATTCAGGGGGCGCAACGTGCTGCTGGTCGATGACTCCATCGTGCGCGGCACCACCAGTCGCGAGATCATCATGATGGCGCGCGAAGCCGGCGCGAAGAAAGTCTATTTCGCCTCCGCCTCGCCGCCGGTGCGCTTTGCCAATGTTTATGGCATCGACATGCCGACGCGCAGTGAACTGATCGCCGCCTTTCGCAGTGACGATGAAATCTGTCGCGAGATCGGCGCCGATGCGCTGATCTATCAGGATCTCGACGCCCTCAAGGCAGCGGTGCGCTCCGTCAATCCGACGGTGACCCAGTTCGAGACGTCGTGTTTCGACGGCCAGTACATCACCGGCGACGTCAGCGCCGCCTACCTGCAGAGCATGGAGGACAAGCGTTCGCGGCCCTCGCTGCAACTGCCGGACGACCAGGACGGCTTCGAGGACGGCGAGCAACTCGATCTGAACCTGGTGCAGGCGGGATGAGCGTTCTGGATACCGATCCTGACAAATCGGGCTGGTCGTTCGACACTCTGGCGGTCCGTGCCGGTCAGGAACGCAGCCAGTTCGGCGAACATTCGGAGGCGCTCTACCTCACCTCGAGCTTCGTCTTCGAGAACGCGGCACAGGCGGCGGCGCGTTTTTCCGGCGAGGAGCCGGGCAACGTTTACGCGCGTTTCACCAACCCGACCGTCACCAACATGCAGGAACGGCTGGCGGCCCTCGAGGGCGCCGAGGCCTGCGTCGCCACCGCCACCGGCATGGCCGCGATCCTGTCCACCGTGATGGCGCTGATGAAGGCGGGCGAGCACATCGTCGCCTCGCGCAGCATCTTCGGCGCCACGCAGCAACTTTTCGGCAACATATTGCCGCGCTTCGGCGTGGAGACCAGTTTCGTCGACAAGGGAACAGTCGAGGCCTTTCGTGTCGCGCTGCGCCCGACGACCCGGCTGGTCTTCATCGAGACGCCGTCGAATCCCCTGACCGAAGTGTTCGACATTGCCGCGCTGGCCGACGTCGCCCATGCAGCGGGCGCGCTGCTGGTGGTCGATAACTGCTTCTGCACGCCGGCGCTGCAACGTCCGCTTGAACTCGGCGCCGACCTGGTGATTCATTCCGCGACCAAGTATCTCGACGGGCAGGGCCGTGTGCTGGGCGGCGCTGTTTGCGGCGCCAGCGCGCTGACCGAGGAAGTCTTCAAGTTCCTGCGTACGGCCGGGCCGACGCTCTCGCCGTTCAATGCATGGGTAATACTCAAGGGGCTGGAAACCCTGTCGGTGCGCATGAAGGCGCAGTCGGCCAACGCGCTCGAACTCGCGCAATGGCTGGAAGCGCAGCCGCAGGTGGCGAGGGTGTTCTATCCCGGCCTCGCCTCGCATCCGCAACACTCGCTGGCGATGAAACAGCAAACAAGCGGCGGTGCCATCGTGTCGTTCGAGGTCAAGGGCGAGCGCGCCGCGGCGTGGCGGGTGGTAGACAACTGCCGGCTGCTGTCGATTACGGCGAACTTGGGCGACACCAAGACGACGATAACGCATCCGGCCTCGACCACCCACGGTCGGATTACGGCCGAAGCCCGCGCAGCCTCGGGCATAGGCGAAGGCCTGTTGCGGATTGCCGTCGGACTGGAAAGTCCGGCAGATCTGAAGGCCGATCTGGCGCGCGGACTGCGCTAGTTCGAGCAGTCGATGCGGTGGATCCCTGCTGCGTCGATTTCCAGCGCATCGCCGCGCCCGGTATCCCAATCGGAAAGTACCCAGCGTTCGGCACTGCCGGACGCCAGCTGAATTACCTCGCGTCCGGGCCGGTGCGTGTGGCCGTGGATCAAGCGGGTGCAGCCGTGAGCCGTCAGCGCCTCGCGGATTGCAGCGCCATTGGCATCCATGATCGCGGCCGTCTTGCCCTGCATTGCCTCGGCGCTGCGGCGACGCAGGTCTGCCACCTCGGCACGGCGCTCGGGCAGGGGGCGGGCAAGGAAATCCGCCTGCCATTGCTTCGAGCGAACCATGCGCCGGAACTCCTGGTAGGGAAGGTCGTCGATGCAGACGGTATCGCCGTGCATCAGCAAGGTCGCCGTATCACCAGCGCCGACTGTCTCAACGTCGCTGAGCAGGCGCATGCCGGCCGCGGCGGCAAAGGTCTCGCCGATCAGGAAATCGCGGTTGCCGGCGATGAAGAAAATGCGCGTGCCCTGATTGGCCAGGTCGCGCAGCAGTTTGCACACCTGCGCATTGAAAGGATCGCCGAGATCATCGTCGCCGATCCAGTACTCGAACAGGTCGCCAAGGATGAAAAGCGTACCGACCCTGGCGGCCGCCGTCGCGGCGAGAAAATCGGCGAAGCGCCGGGTCAGATCGGGCCGTTCGGCCCGCAGGTGCAGATCGGAAACGAAGCGGGCAGTTCCGGCGATGGCCAGCATGGAACCGCCCGATGCGTCAGATGACTTCCGCGCGCTCGATGATGACGTCGGTCGCAGGCACGTTCTGGTGGAAGCCCTTGTTGGCCGTCTTCACTGCCCTGATCTTGTCGACGACGTCCTGGCCCTCGACGACACGGCCGAAGACACAATAGCCCCAGCCGTCCTGGCATTTGTCGTTGTCGAGAAAGTCGTTGTCGCCGACATTGATGAAGAACTGCGCGGTGGCCGAGTGCGGATCCGAGGTGCGCGCCATGGCGACGGTGTAGCGCTTGTTCTTGAGGCCGTTCTTGGCTTCGTTCTCGATCGGTGCCTTGACCGGCTTCTGATCCATACCCGGCTCGAAGCCGCCGCCCTGGACCATGAAGCCGTCGATCACGCGATGGAAGATCGTGTTGTCGTAGTGCCCGGCCTCGACATAGGCGATGAAGTTCGCGGCGCTCTTGGGCGCCTTCTCGGCATCGAGTTCGAGCGTAACGACGCCGAGGTTGGTGATGAGCTTGATCATGGGGTTTGTCCTGTGTGAATTATTTCTTTGCGGGTGCCGGCAGCAGCTTGACGGATTCGATGAGGACCGGCGTGGTCGGTACGTTCTGGTGCGGGCCGGCATTTGCGGTCGGCACCGTGGCGATCTTCTGCACTACGTCAAGGCCTTGCACGACCTTGCCGAATACGGCGTAGCCCCAGCCGTCGCGGCCCGGATAATCGAGAAAACTGTTGTCCTTGAGGTTGATGAAGAACTGCGCGCTGGCGGAATGCGGATCGCCCGTGCGCGCCATGGCCAGTGTGCCCGTTTCGTTCTTCAAGCCGTTCTTGGCTTCATTCTGGATCTGTGCGCGCGTCTCCTTCTGCTTCATGTCCGGCGTGAAGCCGCCGCCCTGGATCATGAAACCCGGGATTACACGGTGGAACACGGTGCCGTTGAAGAAACCATCCTTGGCGTACTGCAGAAAGTTCTCCACCGTCTTCGGCGCCTTGTCCTGGTACAACTCGATGATCAAAGTGCCCTGCGAGGTCTTCACCTCAAGCTGCGGGTTGGCGGCATGGGCGGCGATGCTGAACAGCAGCGCGAAAGCGAACAGAAACAGGCGATGCATGGAACCTCCAGGGAAACGGTAGGGGAAATGGTGATGCAGGCAGCCAGGGAGACCGCGTCAGGCGGCACCTTCGAAGACGATCTTCCAGCGGCCGCCTTCCTTGATCCAGTACTGACGCTTCTTCATCTGGCTGGAAAGGTTGCTGGAGCGGTAATCCTGCTCGAAGGTCACGACGACGTATTCTTCCTTGCCGGGATTGCGGAACATGCTGATGTTGCCGGTATCGACCTTGATCCAGCTCTTGGCCGCATTGACCTTGCGCTTCTGTTCGATCCAGCCCTGATAGCTCTGGCCGTCGGAATGGAACTTGTGCGAGTAGTGCCGCGCGTACTGATCGATGTTGCGGCCTTCCCAGTCCTGTCGCCATTCCTCGATCATCTTCAGCAGCGAGGTGCGTTCGCTCTGCCAATCGTCGAGCGACAGCCATTCGATGCTGTTGCTGATGATCACCGGGGTCAGGCCGATTTGCAGGCTTTTCGACAGCGTGTCGAGATCCTGGTTGGCCAGCACCACGCAGCCATCGGAGGCCTTGGGCGGGCGCGAGAAGGTGTCGGATGGCGTGCCGTGCAGCCAGATGCCGTGGCCGTTGCGGCCCTGGCGCTTGTCCCAGTCGTTGGGGTAGTTGATGGGGAAGGCGCCGCTGCCGTAAAAGTCGGTCAGCTTCTGCCGCGGCAGGCTGGAGGTGACGTGATAGACGCCAATCGGCGTCCTCCTGTCGCCCTCGCGGGTCTTGTCGGCACCGAGCTTGCCCTGCGTGATGTAGTAGTCGGCGATGAAGCGCGGCGTGCCGTTGTCATTCTGGTAAAGATAGAGGCGGGACTTCTGCGTATCCACCACCACCGCGTACTTCTGTTCCGGCTGCATCTGCAGCAGATAGCGCGGCACATAGTCGGCCGGCGGCTTGGTGCGGTAGCCCTTGAGGCGGACGATGGCTTCGTCGCGCAGATCGGCGATCTTCTCCCCCGACCCGGCTCCGCCGCCCTCGCCAAAGGCCATCAGGGGGCGCGAGCGCGCCAGCAGCAGGTCGCCCTGGACCAGATGTGCCAGGCGGAAGTTGGGATAGGCCTTGATCAGCATGTCCGTCTGCTGCATGGCGAGTTCAAGCTGGTTGGCTTCGATGGCGTCGAATACTTTGGCCAGCAACGGCTCCGGTCCCGAATCCGTATAGCTCGCAGTGACGGCTCCCGTACCGGCAGTCTTCTTGAGATGCTTGGGCGCCTTGCCCGCAGCATCGGCCGCACCTGCCGCAAGCAGCAGGCTGCAGGCCGCAAAGACTGTCAGGATGCGCAACGGGCGGCGCATCAGCTACCGACCCGCTCCTGCAGGATCTGCCACTTGCCATCGCGCTTGCCCATCAGCAGCATCTTGTTGCTGGATGTCTTCAGCGAAGCCGACTTGTAATGCTGACGGAACTTCACCGTCGCGCTGTCGCCATCGACGCTTATGCGCAGGTTCTCGTAGCTGACCTGAATTGCCCCCGGCTTGGCGATGCGTTTCTGGCGTTCGGCGTCCCACGCCGAACGCGATTCGCCGGCCGGGGTCTTGAAGTCGCGGGCATAGGCCGCGAGGTAGGCCTTCACGTCTTTGCGCGACCAGGCGGCGGCCCACAAGTCGATGGCATTGGTGATCTCGGCATTGGCATCGCCGGCGGCTTTCGTCGCGGCTGGCTTGGACGCTTCGACCGGTTTGGCCGGCACGGCCGCGGGCGCAGGCGCCGCGGCTGCCGGGGCGGCAGTTACCGGGGCAGCAGCCACAGGGGCGGGTACGGTTTTGGGTGCTTCGGCAAGCTTGACGGGTTCGGTCGGGCGCGCATCGCCGATCGGTTTGGTGGTCTTGCCCGGACGGCTGGCGGTGCCCATCAGATCGCGGATCAAGGCCAGCTTGTTCTGCGCGCTGGAATTCGATGAATCAATCTGCAAAGCCTTGTCGTAAGCCTGACTGGCGAGTCGCGCGTAAATATCGCCAAGGTTCTCGTGGGCCGTTGCGTAGGACGGATGGGTGCGAATGGCCATTTCCAGTGCCTGCTTGGCCTTGTCATACTGTTTCTGCTGGGCGTAGATGACGGCAAGATTATTGTAGGGTTCGGGCAGTTCCGGATAATCCTCGGTCAGCTTGGTGAACACCACGATAGCCTCGTTGGGCTTGTTCATCTCGGTCAGCACAATGCCCTTGAGAAAGCGCCCCTGAGCATCCTTGGGCTTGGCAGCAAGATACTTGTCGACCTGTTCCAGCGCCTGAGGGTATTGCCCCTGCTTGATCTGCTTGCTGATGTCCTGCAAGGCGTCGGCATGGGCGGCCGGCGCCAGTGCCAGGAGCGTGACGGAAAGGGCTGATGCCAGTAGGCGTGCGGCGGTGAGGCGGATTTGGGTCATGGTATATACTTCTCGTTGACGGTTGCCCGAAAATGAATTTAGTTACGGCCGCTGCGCTTAACGCCGATGAAGCTGGCGTTAGCCTGCTCTGAAACTGCGTCTTTGCGGGGACAAACCATGCGGGATTCAACGGTGGATTCTACCAAGAAGCCCGCACTCCCTACAACCTGACCGTGTTTGATCGATGGTCCGATAATGTCGGCCTTTCGTGCCCATTTTCCTGCTTACCCCGGCGTCTGGACGATTCCCCCCATGTTGAAGCTCTACAACACCCTGGCCCGCGAGAAGCAGGCCTTCGTTCCTATCGAGCCCGGGCGTGTCAGCATGTACGTCTGCGGCATGACCGTTTATGACTTTTGCCATCTCGGGCACGCTCGCGTCATGGTGGTGTTCGACCTGGTGGCGCGCTGGCTCAGGGCCAGCGGTTACGTCTTGACCTATGTGCGCAACATCACCGATATCGACGACAAGATCATCCGCCGCGCGCAGGAGAATGGCGAAACGATCCGGCAGTTGACCGATCGCTTCATTGCTGCGATGAACGAAGACGCGGCGGCGCTGGGCGTGCTGCGCCCCGACGCGGAGCCGCGCGCCACCGACCATGTGCCGCAGATGCTGGACATGATCGGCACGCTCGAAAAGAACGGCTACGCCTATGTCGCGGGGAGTGACGATGTCTGCTACTCGGTGCGCAAGTTCGAAGGCTACGGCAAGCTCTCCGGCAAGTCGCTGGAAGATCTGCGCGCCGGCGAACGGGTCGATGTCATGGCCGGCAAGCAGGATCCGCTCGACTTCGTACTATGGAAGCATGCCCGGGACGACGAGCCTGCCGAAGTGAAGTGGGAGTCACCCTGGGGGCCGGGGCGTCCGGGCTGGCATATCGAATGCTCGGCCATGGGAGCGGACCTGCTGGGCAAGCATTTCGACATTCACGGTGGCGGCCAGGACCTGCAGTTTCCCCACCACGAAAACGAGATCGCGCAATCGGAAGGCGCGCATCAGTGCCAGTTCGTCAATTACTGGATGCACAACGGCTTCGTCCGCGTCGATGACGAGAAGATGTCGAAGTCGCTGGGCAACTTCTTCACCATCCGTGAAGTGCTGAAGAAGTACGACGCCGAAGTGGTGCGCTTCTTCATCCTGCGTGCCCACTACCGCAGCCCGCTCAACTATTCCGACGTCCATCTCGACGATGCACGGCAAGCTCTGACGCGGCTTTACACGGCACTCAAGGGCGTCAGCGGCGAAGCGGAAGTGGATTGGAGCGAGCCGCACGCCGTGCGTTTCAAGGCCGCGCTGGATGACGATTTCGGCACGCCGGAAGCGATGGCGGTGCTGTTCGACCTGGCGACTCTGGTGAATCGCGGCGAAGCGGTGCTGGCCGGGCAACTCAAGGCGCTGGGCAACGTGCTCGGCCTGCTCCAGCGCGACCCGCAAAGATTCCTGCAGGCCGCGCCTGCAGGCGGACTCAGCAATGAAGAGATTGCGGCGAAAGTCGACGCCCGCAGCACGGCGAAGAAAGCCAGGAATTTTGCCGAGTCCGACCGCATTCGCGATGAACTGAAAGCCGCCGGTATCGTGCTGGAAGACGGGCCGCAGGGAACGACCTGGCGCAGGGCCTGAGGGATAGGGCTCTTAGGCGGCCACGTTCCTGCTGACCTTGCGAAGCAAGAACCTCATGCTGGAGGGGTGTGCCGGGTTTTGGCACACCCCTCCAGCATGAGGTTGTAGCTCCCTCTCTCACCCCGGATAGCTACAATGGGTTCCGCTAATCGCAATCGATGCATTCACGTTGTAGCTCCCTCTCTCACCCCGGATAGCTACAATGTGGCGCAACTCAAATCCCCGTCCAGCCTTGGCTGGACGGGGATTTTTCTTTCAATTTCTCGGCTCAGAAAAGCAGCATCTGGGCGACGCCGACCTTTTTTTCCTGAAACAGCGGCATGCCGACCAGCAGGCGCATGCCCGCAAATTGCTTTTCGGTGACGGTCATGCAGCGTATCGAGCCCTCGGGCGGCAAGTTGTCCGTCAGTCGTCGCAAGTGCTTTGTTTCGGCGTCGTTGCCATTGAGGATCCGGCCATAGACCGACCACTGGATCATGTCGTAGCCGTCATTGAGCAGGAAGCGTCGGAACTGGACATAAGCCCGCTTTTCGGTCTTGGTGACCATCGGCAGATCGAAAAAGACGAGCAATCGCATATATCGCCGCGTCTCGACGCCCACGCCTCAACACTCCAGCCTGTGCGGCTGCAGACCAATTAGCACGGGCAGTTCCATGCCGTTGCTGCCTTCCTCGAACACGCGCACGAGACTTTCCACCGCGTACTCAATGGCCGACAGCGCCGACATCCGGCCTTGCGGCATGGCGACATCGACGTTGAGCAAGGCCACCAGTGCGGCTTTGTCCGCCGGCGAAAGATCGCCTTCGGTACTCGCCGGGTGTTTGGCGACATGCAAGTCGACGAGTGGGCGAAAAGGTTCGATCAGGTCGTCGGCGAGATTGAAGGCGTTCTGCTCGCTGTCGTGGAACAGGCCGACGGTCGGGTGCAAGCCGTGGGCCACCAGTCCCCGCATTGGTCCAACGCTCCTGACCGCGATGAAAGCCCTGGCCGAACATTTGAGTGAAATAGAAGGCGGCAGCCTGTCCTTCCAGGTTGTCGGGATCGCCCGAGCGCACACGCCGGACGTAGGACTCCAAACGATCCACGCCTTCCCGTCCGCAGAATTTGAGGCAAGCGGCCTGATTCTCGATCTTGCGACGGACGATGTTCGCCCAGACCTGCTTGGCGAGCGGCCGGGCGATGTCCAGTTGCTTGCGCATCATGCGCGTGGTGCGCGAATGCGGGAGAAAGGGCAGGAACACGCCTGACGGCTGATGGTTGCTGCCCGTGGCATAGAGGCCGATGCCATATTCGGCACAGGCGGACAGCACCGGATGGGTGAGTGTGATTTCGCGGTGGTTGAGCACGATGACAGCGATGTCCTCGAAGGGCACGAAGGCGGTTTCTTCCTGCTCGATAGCAAGCGAGAAATGCTCCCGCCGCAGCTTGGCGGGGCTGGAGATCATGACGCTACGCCAGACCACGGCGCGGTTCCTTGCGGACAGGGTAGAGGTTGCCGAGGACGTCGACGTTGTACTTGATGATCTCCTCTGCGGTTTTTGGTCCAACACCCTCGTGGATTCCATCCAATACGACTGCCTTGTTTCTATCGTGCTCCGCGATGTTCAGATTGCCTGTTCGACTGTGTAGACTTAAGTAGTACCCGCGGATGGTCCTCTTCTTTTGGCGGACCTCCACGAAATCGTTCTGGAACAGCGAAAATACAAATTCGTCATCAATCATTTCGGGCCATTCTGAAAGCTCTCTGCCCTGAAAGACTGCCTTATTTGGCAACGTCGCATTCCGTTTCCGGTCACTCTGGTAGATCGGAACAAAAAACCAACTGCCATTACGCCTAAACACATCAACCCGCCATATTTCCGCTTGGTTGGCAACTCCGCCACGTACCGGTACGCCGCCTTTCTGGATGCCCGCAATCTTGACAGATCTCACTATCGGCCCCTGTTTATCGCTACTGGATGGTTTGTATAGCGGGTTGTTGACGGGAAATGCTTTGTTGCCATCTCCCTTGGCTTCAAGCAACCGCTGCCGAATTGCGCCGATCATCCTGGAGTTATGGGAGTAGCTGCCACCTACGATGCTTCCGATAAACTCATCCAGCTTTTTTGAAACCTTCTCCGCGTCTTGCTCATCCTTTTTCCTCGACTTTTGTGGGAAGAATTGGACGTCCTTTAGGTGGACCTTACTGCTGCTTGTGTTAAGTCCGAGATGTGGTTTAACAGATCGAACCGTATCCTGATGAACTGCTCCGCTGGACCTTCGCTTTACCGCTCGTGACACCAATACTCTTTGGATGCTAGCTACATCTTCGGTGGTGTAATTGGGAAGCCCTGCTATTTCCAGCCTCGGCTCGGAAGAGAGTCGCCCCAATACCTCCTCGCGAAATTGCTCCCACGGTTGCGGAAAACGCTCGCCCAGAGCTTCGGCTTGTTCGCGCGATAGTATCTCCCCGGTTTCCTTGTCGGCGAACGTGCCATCGCGTAACTGCACCAACTCGTCATGGCGCGAGAAATCACTCACCCGTTTGATGAGCGCCTTAGTGGCGGCTGCGATCACGCAAGCATCGAGCGCATGGTGAAGATCGCTTTGCTCGCGGTTCTTGAGCAATCGCCAGCGGTTGCGCAGAAAACCTGTGAGGCCTCCTGCTGGGCATAACACCCGGTTTTCGGGTTTCTTGACTTCTCCCCTTTGGTCCGGGGCGAACAGCAACTGTTGACGCACGAAATCTGCGAAGAACTTGGTGACATAGCGCGTGTCGCTAAGGTTACGTTCCTTGAATCCTTCGGCTTCCTCAGGACCGTAATTCTTCCGTAGAAGCCGGTCGCGTTTGGCTTTGCGCAAGATTTTGTGGCCGCGCACCCAAGCTTCAAAATTCGTCCAACGCTCACTTTCGTTTTGTCCGTCCAGGTATTCGAAGGGCGTCTGGTTGCCTTTGTCCTGATTCTCCTTGGTGAGCACCAGGACCTTATTGTTCTGGCTATCGTCAAAGGAGCGAGAGTAAGGAAGTACATGATCAATCTGGGTTACACCGAACTCAAAGATACGTCGTATGTCCCCATACAGGGCCAGCGGCTGGAGCGAGTATGCGCACTGACCATCTTGGTCCCGGTAAAGCCGCAGTTTTAGCAATTCGTCACCTTTGGGGCTGCGTCCGATCTGCTCGATGAAGTAGTCCACTGCAGCTTTCTTCTCGGCTTGGAACTCCTTTTGGCCCGCCTCGATTTCCTTACGATCATCCCAAGACTTCGACAGGTCCCGCGCCAACTCTACGTGCACTGCGGTGGGTGACCCGTACTCGCCCACCAGCGCGTTCAAGACCTTCCTGGCCTGATTGAGCGCGCGAAAGACAACGGGGTTGCGGATTTCTTTTGAACTGAATGCCGGCAGGTACTTCTTCCCGGCTTGATCCTCGTTCGGCTTTGCGTGGTTGTAGCCGGCTTTGCGTGGTTGTAGCCGGCTAGTTTGCAGGCCTCGTCATAGCGCAGCCCGGCTTCCAGATGCGGCAGCAGATTGCCGATTGCCTTGAACGAGAGTTGAACAAAGTTGGTGTAATCGACCCTCAAGATGGCGTCAATGTCCAGCCCGGACAAGTCCAGCTTGGCCAATTCCGGTTCGAGTTCATCGTCGCTCTTGTAGATCGAGAGTGCCAGCGCAATGGCGTCGATCTGACCTGTGTTGCCGGAAAGTGCGGCACCGCTCAATCGCTCCCATGTCGAGCGCGTGGCATCCGTATCGAGTTCTCTCTTGAGCGCATGCCAGCCCTTGAGTTCGATAAGCGCTGCGTTTTCGGGATCGATGAGTTCGCCCTTCTTGTTCCTCTTGGTTCCATAGGCCAACCCGGCAAAACCCACGGATGGGGAGTCAGTGAGACCAATGGCACTGCGCAGTTGCTTGTAGGTCACTTTGACATAGCGATAGGGCAGGTCTTTGGCCTTCTGGCGCTCGTCGAGGGAGAGGGGGCGGCGTTCCCCTGCCTCAATCACCTTGATGTTGTTGAGCTTAGATAGCCAGATAAAGCGCTCGGCGCTGAAGCTGCACTTGGGAGCCCGATATTTATCCTTCTCAAATGTGCAGCGGGCCATCATCTCTAGCATGGCCTGGCCAGTGACCGCAGGTTTCTGAAACCAGAACAGGTCAAGCACATCAGCTTCCAGCTTTGAGCTTGCGGCTGGGTTGCCCAATTCTCTCTGTTGGGCAAATAGCTGCTTGATCTCGTCATCGAGCAATTTGCGCGAAAAGCTGTTGCTGTAGCTGCCAGCCTTGTTGCGTTTTGCCGCAGCAAAAGCCTGATCATTTGCGGCCATTTCGCCGATGGTGCGCCAGTTGCCTGCCATCAATCCGGCGGTGCGCTTTACACCTTGTGTCAGCTTGCCGCCTTCCTTCTTTTCATCGACAGTTTCCGATTTTCGGGCGGCGAAAAATCCCCTATGTTTGACGATGTGGTATAGCACCCGTGCCCAGTCTTCTCCCGCCAGACGTTCTTTCAGTCCTCCTGAGCGCAGCGCCCAAGGATCGGTTTTTGCTGTGTGGCCTCGTTGGTTTGGCGTGGTATTGAAGTGTTCAATGTCGGCGCTGGGTACTGCGCCCGCATCCCGTAACAGCCGGCGCAGCTTCTTGAGGCGGGCGACTCTCCGTTTGAGTCGATTGCGCTGTGTCTTGACCGTGCGCCGGTGTTCATTGAGTGCAGCACCTGTTTTCGGATCTTCCGCAGCGTCAAAGGTTCTGACTCCGAGATTGACGATCCGACTCTCTCCAAGCACGCACCAGCCAACTGAGGCGATGCCGATGTCGAAACCGAAAGTAAGTGGTCCAAGGGTCTTGTCAGCCATGGTTTCCTCCCGCATAATTGGCTCCATTGTTGCTATCCGGGGTGAGAGCCGTTGCTACAATAAGGTTCAGTCGAAAGACTGAGTCCGTATCCAGGCCCGGCGGGGAAACCCGCCGGGCCTTTTCATTATGCGAGCCGAATTGCAGGAGAGCAAGTCGAATTTGCCATCGGCATTTGTTCAGATGCTTTCCGGCGGCGGCGGGAGGTCTCCGGTTCAGGGGCGCTTCAGTTCCCGGTAGAAGTTCTCGTGCGAGCCGAGCAGCAGCAGGAGCCGGGTAGCGGGGTCGTATTCGTAGGCCAGCAGCGCAAGCTGGCCGGTGCACTTGAACTTGTAGACGAAGACGCCGGCGAGGTCGCCTTTTTTCGCTTCACCCAGCGTGGGATCGGCGACGATGGCCTGTACCGCGGCGTCGACATCAGCTTTCTGGTTGGGGTGCAGGCGCTTGTAGGCACGGTGGAAGGCAGCGGCCTGCAGGACCTGGACGGCGGGCATCGTCAGTCGCGCTGGCCTTCGGGGATGAAGGGTGTCGCCAGCGCCGGACCCTCGGCGCGGGCGATCAGTAGCTCGCGGACGAAGTCGATCGGCAGGTCGGGGTTGTCCAGCGCGGCCTTGCCGACCATGGCCCAGAACTCAATTTGTCCGGCAATGGTGCGGCGCTCGGCCTGCGCCTGGGCGCGGGCCTGTTCATAGAGGGTGTCGTCGATGCGGACGGGCATGCCCATAGCTTCACCTCGAATCAATGCGCTACAAAAGTAGCAAGCACAGCCACTATAGACGCAAAGTCGCCGTGTAGCCAGCGCCGACTCTTTGGATGGCAGCGCTTGCGGGAGGTTCAGCCGCCGAAGAAATCCTTGACCCGGTCCAGCCAGCCTTGCGCGCGCGGGCTGTGACGCTGGGCATTGCCTTGGCTGATCTCCTCGAACTCCTGCAATAGTTCCTTCTGCCGGTCGGTGAGGCTGACCGGGGTTTCCAGCACGACATGGCAGAGCAGGTCGCCCCGGCTGGAGGAACGGACGCCCTTGATGCCCTTGCCGCGCAGGCGGAACACCTTGCCCGTCTGCGTTTCTGCGGGGATCTTGAGCTTGGCGACGCCGTCCAGTGTCGGAATCTCGATTTCGCCGCCGAGCGCCGCGGTGGCGAAGCTGACCGGCATCTCGCAATGCAGGTCGTCGTGGTCGCGCTGGAAGACCGCGTGGGCCTTGAGATGAATCTGGACGTAGAGGTCGCCCGGCGGACCGCCATTGACGCCATGTTCGCCCTCGCCGGTGAGGCGTATCCGATCGCCTTCGTCTATCCCCGAGGGAATCTTGACCGACAGCGTCTTGTGCTGCTTGACCCGCCCGGCGCCGTGGCAGGTAGCGCAGGGGTCGGGAATGTAGCGGCCGGTGCCGTGGCACTTCGGGCAGGTTTGCTGGATCGAGAAGAAGCCCTGCTGCATGCGCACCTGGCCGTGGCCGCCGCAGGTCGGGCAGGTCTTCGGCTCGGTGCCCTTCTTGGCGCCGCTGCCGTCGCAGGTTTCGCATTCGGCCATGGTCGGAATGCGAATGCGGGTTTCGGTGCCGCGCGCGGCTTCTTCCAGCGAGACTTCAAGGTTGTAGCGCAGGTCGGCGCCGCGATAGACATTGGAGCGTCCGCCGCGCTGACCGCCGCCGCCGAAGATGTCGCCGAAGATGTCGGAGAAGGCGTCGGCGAAACCGCCCATGCCGGCCTGGCCGCCCGCCTGCGGGTCCACTCCGGCATGGCCGTACTGGTCATAAGCGGCGCGCTTCTGCGCGTCGGACAGAATCTCGTAGGCCTCTTTGGCTTCCTTGAAGTGGTCTTCGGACTTCGGGTTGTCCGGGTTGCGGTCCGGATGGTGTTTCATGGCCAGCTTGCGGTAGGCCTTCTTGATGTCCTCGTCGGATGCATCGCGGTTGATGCCGAGGATTTCGTAGTAGTCGCGTTTAGCCATTTCTGTCGGTCCGGGCTTCTCAGTGCAAAGGCCGAGTTAAGCGGCGCGCATTTTTGCAAATACGCGTCCGCTTCAACTCGGCCACTTAAAGCGGCGCGCAGTGTCCGCTTTAAGCCTTTTTGTCTTTCACTTCGGTGAACTCTGCATCGACCACGTCGCTGTCGTCCTTTTTCGCCTCGCCACCGGCGCTACCGCCTGCGGCTCCACCTGCACCCGCAGCACCGGCCGCGCCCTGCGCGTCACCGTAGATCTTCTCGCCGAGCTTCTGCGAAGCCTTGGCCAGTGCTTCGGTCTTGGCTTCGATGGTCGCCTTGTCGCCTTCTTTCATCACGTCTTCGGCTTCCTTGATCGCGGCTTCGATGCTGGCCTTTTCGTCGGCGCCGAGCTTGTCGCCATGTTCGGAGAGGGCCTTCTTGATCGAATGCACCATGGCATCGCACTGGTTGCGCGCGTCGACCAGCTCGCGTGCCTTGTGGTCTTCCTCGGCGTGGGATTCGGCGTCTTTCACCATGTTCTGGATCTCGGTTTCGGACAGGCCCGAGTTGGCCTTGATGGTGATCTTGTTTTCCTTGCCGGTGCCTTTGTCCTTGGCCGAAACGTGCAGGATGCCGTTGGCGTCGATGTCGAAGGTGACCTCGATCTGCGGCATGCCGCGCGGCGACGGCGGAATGTCGGACAGGTTGAACTGGCCCAGGCTCTTGTTGCCGCTGGCCATTTCGCGCTCGCCCTGCATCACGTGAATGGTCACGGCGCTCTGGTTGTCGTCGGCGGTGGAGAAGGTCTGCGCCGCCTTGGTCGGGATCGTGGTGTTCTTCTTGATCAGCTTGGTCATGACGCCGCCCAGGGTTTCGATGCCCAGGGAAAGCGGGGTGACGTCGAGCAGCAGCACGTCCTTGACTTCGCCCTGCAGCACGCCGCCCTGGATCGAGGCGCCGACCGCGACGGCTTCGTCGGGGTTGACGTCGCGATGGGGTTCCTTGGCGAAGAATTCCTTGACCTTCTCCTGCACCTTGGGCATCCGAGTCATGCCGCCGACCAGGATCACGTCGGTGAGGTCCGAGACCTTGACGCCTGCATCCTTGATGGCGATGCGGCAAGGCTCGATGGTGCGTTCGATCAGATCTTCGACCAGCGATTCGTATTTGG
>JAPLQX010000020.1 GCA_026399435.1 Rhodocyclales bacterium | reverse complement strand
CGTTTCTTCGGCGCCGCGCGCAACATCGAGGAAGGCGGCTCGCTGACCATCATCGCCACCGCGCTGATCGAAACCGGCTCGCGCATGGACGACGTGATCTACGAGGAGTTCAAGGGCACCGGCAACATGGAAATCCACCTCGACCGCAAGATGGCGGAAAAGCGCGTCTATCCGGCGATCAACGTCAATCGTTCAGGCACCCGCCGCGAGGAACTGCTGCTGGTACCGGCCGTGCTGCAGAAGATGTGGATCCTGAGGAAGCTCCTGTACAACATGGACGACATGGAAGCCACGGAATTCCTGGTGGACAAGGTCAAGGCGACCAAGAACAACGGCGAGTTCTTCGACGCCATGCGCCAGCGCTGATTGCGCATAGCTGTAAATTAGCGGATAATGCCGCGTTCTGTCGGTCCGCCAAACCCACGAACCGCGCCAGCAACTGAAAGGACATCGAAATGAAAGACGCCATCCACCCGAAGTACGCCGAAATTGAAGTTACCTGCAGTTGCGGCAACAAGTTCACGACTCAATCCACCAGCATCAAGCCGCTGCATATCGAAGTCTGCTCCGCCTGCCACCCGTTCTATACCGGCAAGCAGAAGATCGTCGACACCGCCGGACGCGTCGAGCGTTTCCGTCAGAAGTACAGCAAGAAGGCGGCCTGAATCTGCGCCAGCGCAGCGAGCAGCGCAAAAAGGGCAGCCTGCGGGCTGCCTTTTGTTTTACGGCGCATCGACTCTGCCTCCACGATCGCTTCCCGGGTAAGCTCGCACCGTGCCTGACCTGACCGACCGCGACCACGCTCCCGCGCCCCGCCTGGCGCGCTACGGCACATTTTTTCTCTGCGCCATCTGGCTGCTGGCCGGAACCGTGGGGCACGACCCGTGGAAAGCCGAAGACGCCATGCACCTCGGTGTCGCCTTCGGCATGTCCGGGGGCGATTGGCTGGTACCGCGCATCGCCGGCGACCCGTGGCTGGTTTCACCGCCTTTGTATCATTGGGTAGCGGCCCTGTGCGGCAAGCTGCTGGGATGGCTGCTGCCCTGGCACGATGCGGCCCGGCTCGCTTCGGTTCTGTTCGGGGCCGCCTTTCTCGCGATTCTTTCGCGCCTGGCGCAGCAACTGTTCGGCGCCAGCGCCGCGCTCGCCGCGCCCTTGCTTGCGATCGGCACCCTGGGCCTGCTGGTGCCCCTGCACGAGGCCCAACCGGCCATCGTCGCAATTACCGGCTTGACGATCTCCTTGTGGGGTCTCTCGGTCTGGCGCCAGGCGCCGCTGCGTGGCGGACTGATCTTTGGCGCCGGGATAGGCGTCGGCTTCCTCGGCGTCGGCATCGATAGCGTGGTCATTCCGCTGGCGACGGGCCTGATCCTGGCCCTGCACCCGGCGTGGCGGATACGGGGCAGCCTGGTCGCCTGGCCGGCAGCAGCCGCGGTTGCGCTGCTGCTGATGCTGCCCTGGCCTGTCCTGCTGTGGCAGCAGGCCCCTGCCCTGTTCGATGTCTGGTGGAGCGCGGAGCAGGCCAGCCTGAGCCTGCACGGCGGCGTAAGCCGAAACCATCTCGAACTGCTGGCCTGGGCCAGCTGGCCGGTCCTGCCATTGGCCCTGTGGAGCCTCTGGCTGGAGCGCAGGCATCTGCTCAAGGCGCCTACCGCCCTGCTTCTGGCCGCCGCCGCGGTAGCCTTGTTCATCTTTTTCGCCGACACGCCGAGGCCGGCGGTGCTGCTGCCCGCACTGGTCCCCCTCATCCTGCTGGCAACCGCCGGCGCGGGGCGGCTGCGGCGCGGCGCCGCCAACGCCTTCGACTGGTTCGGCATGATGACCTTCACGCTCGTCGCCGGCTTGGTCTGGCTGGGCGGCATTGCCATGCTGACCGGGGAACCGGCACGGGTCGCCAAGAACTTTACCAAGCCGGCCCCCGGCTTCGTTGCCGAGGCGTCCGCCCTTGCCATCGTGCTGGCCATCGCCGTCAGTGTCGGCTGGATCGCGGTGATGCTGCGCACACCGCGCTCGCCCTGGCGCGCGGCCGCGCGCTGGAGCGTGGGGCTGACGACCATCTGGCTGCTGTTGATGGCGCTCTGGCTGCCGTGGATCGACTACGGCAAGAGTTACCGTAGCGTCAGCGCCGACTTTCGTCATGCGCTGGGCAATCATCCCGGCTGCATCGCCCGGCGCGGCCTCGGGCTGGCGCAGCGCGCCTCGCTCGACTACTTCGACGGCATCCGCACCGTCGGCGCCAGCCGCGCCAGGGACTGCCGGCACCTGATCGTGCAGACCGGACCGCGCACCGAGCAGGCCCTGCCGGGCTGGACCCTGGTGCGCGAGACATCGCGTCCCGGCGACAAGAGCGAACGCCTGCGGCTGTACAAGCGGGCGGACTAAGCCCGACTACATCTTTAAAAAGTGCTCGCGATAGTACTTGAGCTCGTTGATCGACTCGAGCACGTCCGCCAGCGCCTCGTGCTTGCCATGCTTCTTCAATCCCTTCGCCACTTCCGGCGTCCAGCGCTTGCACAATTCCTTGAGCGTCGACACGTCGAGGTTCCGGTAGTGAAACCAGTCCTCCAGCTTCGGCATGTAGCGCGCCATGAAGCGCCGGTCCTGACAAATCGAATTGCCGCACATCGGCGTAGTCGCGCGCGGCACGTGACGGCGCAGAAATTCCAGCGCCTGCGCCTCGACCTCGGCTTCGCCGAGAATCGAATCCTTGACCCGCTGGACCAGACCCGAGCGGCCATGCGTCTTGGTGTTCCACTCATCCATTCCATTCAGCACCTCATCGGACTGATGAACGACCCAGATCGGCGCCTCGGCCACAATGTCGAGATTCGAGTTGGTGACAACCAACGCCAGCTCGATAATGCGATCATTGTCCGGATTGAGGCCGGTCATTTCCATGTCCAGCCAGACGAGCGCGTTTTGATCCTGTGCCATAATTTTCCAAAGCCTGTTGCCGTATCGGCGCATTTTCGCACAGCAGGCCCCTCCCCATGACCCCATACCAATTCAGTTTGCTTTTTCTCGTCGTCCTCGCCGCGTCCACGGCGCTCCGGCTCTGGCTCGACCTCCGGCATCGGCGCCATGTCGTCGCGCACCGCGACCGCGTGCCGTCCGACTTCGCCGGACGCATCGACCTCGAAGACCATCGCAAGGCCGCCGACTACACGGTGGCCAAGCTGCGTATCGGCCTGATCGAGATCGCCGTCGACACCGTCGTGCTGCTCGCCCTGACGCTCGGCGGCGTGCTCGACCTGATCGATCAGGGACTGCGCGCCTGGCTGGGCAGCGGCTATCTGCAGGGCCTGGCGCTGTTCGCCGGCGTCGGCCTGCTCGGCTTCGTCATCGGCCTGCCGGCGAGCCTCTATCGCACCTTTCGCATCGAGGCGCGCTTCGGCTTCAACAAGCTGACCTGGCCGCTGTGGTTCGCCGATCTGGCCAAGGGCGCCGCGCTCACCGTGCTGATCGGCGGGCCTTTGCTGCTCGCGGTGCTGTGGCTGATGGACGTCATGGGCAAGAGCTGGTGGCTGTATGTCTGGCTGCTCTGGCTCGGCACCAACCTGCTGGTGCTGTTCCTCTACCCGACGGTGATCGCGCCGCTGTTCAACAAATTCACGCCGCTTGAAGACGGCTCGCTCAAGCAGCGCATCGAAGCCCTGCTCGCCCGCTGCGGCTTCTCCGCCTCGGGCCTTTTCGTCATGGACGGCTCGAAGCGCTCGGCGCATGGCAACGCCTATTTCACCGGCTTCGGCCGCGCCAAGCGCATCGTCTTCTTCGATACCCTGCTGGAAAAGCTGGCACCCGAGGAAATCGAAGCCGTGCTGGCGCATGAACTCGGGCATTTTCGCCACCGTCACGTGATCAAGCGCATCGCGCTCTCCGGTGCCTTGAGCCTGGGCTTCCTCTGGCTGCTCGGACAACTGATCGATCAGCCGTGGTTCTTCGCCGGCCTGGGAGTCGGCGCCGGCAGTACGGCGATGGGCCTGCTGCTGTTCTCCATGGTGCTGCCGGTCTTCCTGTTTCCGCTGGCGCCGCTGACCTCGGCGCTGTCGCGCCGCCACGAATACGAAGCGGATGCCTATGCCGCCAAACAGACCGCCGCCACCGATCTCGTTGCCGCGCTGGTCAAGCTTTACCGCGACAATGCCGCGACGCTGACCCCCGATCCGCTGCACTCGCTGTTCCACGATTCCCACCCACCCGCCAGCCAGCGCATTGCGCGGCTGAAACCACTCTAAAGGAGCCACTCATGAACATGGTCTGCGACCTGTCGAAAGGTAAATGCAAACCCTGCGAAGGCGGCGTGCCGCCGCTCACCGACGATGAGGCTGCCGAACTGCTCGCCACGCTCGACGGCTGGCAGCGTCAGGGCACCCTCATCACCAAGACCTACAAGTTCAAGAACTATTACGAAACCATGGCCTTCGTGAATGCCACGGCCTGGATTTCGCACCGCGAGGATCACCATCCCGATCTCGCCGTCGCCTGGGGCCAGTGCACGGTCAGCTACACCACGCATGCGATTGGCGGCCTCTCGGAAAACGACTTCATCTGCGCGGCGAAGATCGATGCGCTGCTCGCGCTGTAATTGCCTTTGAGCGGCTCGTCGCCCCTGTTGAAGCGCGGCACCATCGTCGCCGCCTTCGGCCGGCACTACGAGATTGAACTGGCCGACGGCGTCCTTGCCACCGGCTATCCGCGCGGCAAGAAAAGCCCCTTCGCGGTCGGCGACGAAGTCGACCTCACCCCCGACGGACAGATCACCGGCAATGCGCCGCGGCGCAGCCTGCTCTACCGCAGCGACGCCTACCGCCAGAAGCTGATCGCCGCCAATGCCACGCAGCTGCTGCTGGTGGTCGCCACCGACCCGTCGTTTTCCGACATGCTGCTCAGCCGCGCGCTGGTCGCCGCCGAACACGAAGGGCTGAAGCCCGTCATCGTGCTCAACAAGTGCGACCTCGCCGCCGCGCTTCCAGCCGCGCGCGCCCTGCTGGCGCCCTTCGTGGCACTGGGCTGCCGCGTCGTCGAACTCTCGGCGAAACTCGATGCCTCTCCGCTGCTGCCGCTGCTGGCGGGCGAAAGCTCGGTCATGGTCGGTCAATCCGGCATGGGCAAGTCGACCCTGATCAACGCCCTGGTACCCGGCGCGGCCGCCGCCACCCGCGAAATCTCGACCGCGCTCGACACCGGCAAGCACACCACCACCTATGCCCGCCTCTACCGGCTGCCCCAGGACACCTGCCCGGGCGGCACGCTGATCGACAGCCCCGGCCTGCAGGAGTTCGGCCTCAAGCACCTGACGCCGCAGGAAATCGAATTCGGCTTCGTCGAGTTCCGTCCCTTCCTCGGCCAGTGCCGCTTCCGCGACTGCAAGCATCTGGCCGAACCGGACTGCGCGATCAAGGCCGCCGTGGCGAGCGGCGTGATCCACCCGCGCCGCCTCGAACACTTCCGCCAATTCACTTCCGAATCACGCCATGGATCGCACTGAGCGTTTCTACAAGATCGACCAGATGATCCACGACCGGAAGCTGGTGCCCTTTGTCGACCTGATGGCAGCGCTGGAAGTCTCGCGCGCCACGCTCAAGCGCGACCTCGAATACATGCGCAACCGCCTCAATGCGCCGATCGTCTGGGACAGAGATGCCGGCGGCTACCGCTTCGACACGCCGCATGCAGAGGCCGGCGCGCAATACGAATTGCCTGGCCTCTGGTTCAACTCCGGCGAGGTGCATGCGCTGCTGACCATGCAGCACCTGCTGACCGACCTCGACCCCGGCGGCATCCTCACGCCGCACATCCAGCCGCTGATCGCGCGCCTCAACAGCCTGCTCGGCAGCGCCGAAAACACCGCCGAGGAAATCCGCCGCCGCGTGCTGATCGTGGGCCTCGGCAAGCGCGACCTCAAGCTCGCGCATTTCGAGAAGGTCGGCGCGGCACTCTTGCGCAGAAAACGCCTGGCCATCACCTACTTCGCCCGCGGCAGCGGCGAAACCACCGAGCGCGAAGTCTCGCCGCAGCGTCTCGTGTATTACCGCGAGAACTGGTACCTCGACGCCTGGTGCCACTTGCGCAACGACATCCGCAACTTCTCCCTCGATTCCATCCGTGAGGCCACGGTCATCGAGAAGAAGGCGCGCGAAGTCTCGCATCGCAGCCTGGACGAAGTGCTCGGCGCCGGCTACGGCATTTTTTCCGGGCGCAAGCTGCAGCACGCAAAACTTCGATTCACCCCCAAGCGCGCGCGCTGGGTCGCGCAGGAAACCTGGCACCCGAAACAGAAGGGCGCTTACAGCGCGGACGGCTCGTGGCTGCTCGAATTCCCCTACGCCGACCATCGCGAACTGATCATGGACATCCTCAAGTTCGGCGCCGACGTCGAGGTGCTGGCCCCGCCCGACCTGCGCCGGCGCGTCGCCGACG
Organism: Rhodocyclales bacterium; assembly: GCA_026399435.1. Taxonomy (GTDB): domain Bacteria; phylum Pseudomonadota; class Gammaproteobacteria; order Burkholderiales; family Rhodocyclaceae; genus Sulfuritalea. The sequence goes on along the minus strand of JAPLQX010000020.1, from coordinate 40,968 downwards.
AGGCGGCGCGCATGACGCAGATGTATGCCGCCGCAAGGACAATCGCATGAACGCAGGAAGCATCAACTCCTCCCCCTTCAAGGGGGAGGCCGGGAGGGGGATGGGGAGTGAAAGCGCATTTCGCAGGCATGCCAGTCACTGTTTGCCCCATCCCCACCCCAGCCCTCCCCTTCAAGGGGAGGGGGTTGGCGTTCTTGCGATTGCCCTGGCGGTGCACCGCACCGCCTGTTGACGCAAAATCGTGCTACCGTTTTGGCGCAGGACCCAAATCATAAAAATACCCAACAGGAGACCCACCATGAAAATCGCTTCATTGCTTTCCGCGCTCGCCGCCGGCGCGCTGATTGCGCAGCCGGCTTTCGCGGCCAACGTGAAAGTCACGCCGCTAGGCGGCCAGGATGGCGAGCTCTGCCCGCTCGACCGCGCCATGATCTTCGAGGACCCGAACGGCACGCGCATCCTCTACGATCCGGGCCGCACCGTCGCCGGCGCGGACGATCCGCGCCTGGGCAAGATCGACGTCGTCCTCGTCACCCACATGCATGGCGACCACGTCGGCAACGCGCACAACAAGGCGCCCAACTCCGGCGCCTGCGACAAGCCGGATACCTCGGTCTCGGCCCTGCCGAATACGAGCGCAGTGAACATCGCCGTGGCCAAGAACGCCAAGATCGTCACCGGCAGCGAGATGCCACCCTTCTTCGCCAACAAGCTCAAGGCCGCAGGCGGCGACCCGAAGAATTCGATCCTCGCCCGCTTCGGCGCCAGCGTGAAGATCGGCGGCGTCAGTATCGCCACGGTGCCGGCGAGTCACAGCAACGGCCTTGACCCCGAGTACATCGGCGGCGACCTCGGCAAGAACATGAAGGACGCCGGCATTGCCGGCTATGTCGGCGAGGCGACCGGCTACGTGCTGAAGTTCAGCAACGGCCTGGTGGTCTATCTCTCCGGCGACACCGGCATCACCGGCGAACAGGAGAAGGTCGTGCGCGGCCATTACGCGGCCAAGCTGGCGGTGATGAACATCGGCGACACCTTCACCACCGGCCCGACCGAGGCAGCCTATGTGATCAACGACCTGGTCAAGCCCGCCTCGGTGATCCCCTCGCACGTCAATGAAGTCGGCACCGTCGGCGGCAAGGTGCGCCCGGGCTCGCGCACCGAGACCTTCCTCAAGGCGGTCAAGGTGCCGGCCCATGTGCCGCTCAGCGGCAAGACCATGGAGTTCGACAGCGGCGGCATGTGCGTCGCCGGCTGCTGAGCCAGGGCCGCATCTAGTTTGGGAGGGGCGGCGCGGGCAACCGCGCCGCCCCTTTTCATTGACTCGCCGGCCCGACCACCGGATTTGCAACAACGGCGCCCCCGACGCCGTGGCGCTTGAGCGCATCGGCAATGAAGCCCGAGGCCTTCATCTCCTCGACGAAAGCCGTCACGTAGGCCGCCCCCGCCGCGCGGCCCTTCGGCACCGCCATCGCCTGCCGGATTTCCATGAAGCGCCCGTCGAGCAGGCGCAAGCCGGGCACGCGCCTGGCGTCAGCCTGCATCTGCTGCTTCACCCCTGCCGCCACCTCGATCTTTTCCGCCACCATCGTGTTCGTGACTTCCGGCGAGGTCGGCACGCGCAGCAGCGTGGCCTGCTTCAAATTGCGGGTGAGGTAGAGGTCATAGGCGCTGCCGCGGCCGACCACCACGCGCACGCCCGCACGGTCGACGTCCTCGTTGCGCCGGATAGTCGAATCCGCCGGCACCAGGTAGGCCCCCTCGATCAACAAATAGGCCGCGCTGAAATCGGTATCCGCCGCGCGCACCGGATCGATGGCGAAGAAGCCGACATCCCACGCGCCGGCCTTGATGCCCTCGACCACCTTGCCCGCCGCCGTGTAGCTGACCGGCTCGAAGGCCACGCCCAGGCGCCGCGCCAGATCGCGCGCCAGATCGACCGAAACGCCGCGCGGCTCGCCGGTAGTTGCATCGCGTGTCGCCAGCAGCGGGTTGCCGTAGTTGATGGCCGCGCGCGCAGCGTGCCGCCCGGCGCGAGTTGCACCACCGCAAGAGTCGGCGCTGGCGGTACGGCGGCACAGGCCGCCAGCAGTATGGCGGCGATGAACAGGGCGAAATGGCGAAGCGTGCGACGCATGACCGTTGTCGACGCCAGGATCATGTAGGCGATCCGCATGCGATCAGGACACCGCTAGCGCCAATGCGGTACGCGGAAATGCGCGCAACAGCTTCGCGTCCATGGTTACCAATTTCGTACCCAGGGTTTCGGCAAGCACAATGAACTCGCAGTCGTAGGCCGAGCAATCGCTGTCGCGCACCCGTTGCAGCACACTCAGCGAATCCACTTCGTACTCGGCCCCGGCCAGCAGGTGCTCCGCCTCGCGCTGGATGCCATGCGCCTGCTCGAAGCTCAAGCTTCCACGCCGCAGGTAACCGGCAAGAATATTGCGGAATTCGCTGCGCCACAGAACCGGCGCCGCCCAATTGGAATCCCTTTCCAGCAGGGCCTCCGCTGCATGGGTGTATTCGCCCGGCAGGTACAGATAGGCCAAAACATTCGTATCGACGACGATCACGGCCGGCCTTGCCGTTTCATGGCGTCGATGTCCTTCGCCTTGAACTTTGTCACGCTCAAGCCTGCCCGCAACTCACGCGCACGGGCCAGCCGTTCGCCGGTAGCGATCCGCGCAGGCGCAAGCACGGCCTCCAGACACACGATCGCCTCGCTGTTCAGGCTGCGCCGATGCCTCTCGGCGGCGAGCTTGAGGCGATCATAGACATCATCGGGAATGTTCTTCAGGGTCAGCGTCGTCGGCATGGCTGTCTCACACCATAATGGAACCATAATGGTTTCATTGTACACTGACTTTCATTGCATTTCGATTTCCTGCAAATACCGATGACCACGACCAAACCCAATGCTCTCCGACAGGAGCAGCCCTGATGCCCGCCAGCCTCGAAGGCCAGCTGGTCGTCGCGCTCTCTTCGCGCGCACTGTTCGATTTCGAGGAGGAAAACCAGGTCTTCGAGGACCAGGACGATTCCGCCTACATGGCCGTGCAGCTGGCACGCATGGACCAGCCGGCGCGGCCCGGCGTCGCCCTCCCGCTGGTGCAGAAGCTGCTGGCCTTCAACACGCCCGAGCGCCAGCGCGTGGCCGTGGTGATCCTCTCGCGCAACGACCCGGTCTCCGGCCTGCGCATCTTCCGTTCCGCCAGCGCCGCCGGCCTGCAACTGGAGCGCGGCGTATTCACGCGCGGCCGGCCGCCCTTCCACTACCTCAAGCCGCTGGGCGCCAACCTCTTCCTTTCCGCCAACGAAGCCGACGTGCGCGCCGCGCTCGAAGGCGGCTTCCCGGCGGCGCGCGTGTATTCGGCATCGCTGACCGAGGCCGAGAAGCACCCGCGGGAAGTGCGCATCGCCTTCGACGGCGACGCCGTTCTTTTCTCGGACGAGGCCGAGCGCGTGTTCCAGGAACAGGGCCTCGCCGCCTTCCAGGACCACGAGGAACGCCGCGCGCTGCATCCGCTGCCACCCGGCCCCTTCCTGCCCCTGCTCGAAGCCCTGCACCGCCTGCGCGCCGACAGCGCCGGCGGAAAAATGAAAGTCCGCACCGCGCTGGTCACCGCGCGCAGCGCCCCCGCGCACGAACGCGCGATCCGCACCCTGATGGAATGGAAGGTTGAAATCGACGAAGCGATGTTCCTCGGCGGCCTGGAGAAGTCACGCTTCCTCAGTGAATTCGAACCCGACTTCTTCTTCGATGACCAGACCCGGCACTGCGAGCCCGCGTCACGGCTGGTGCCGACGGGACATGTGGTTAGTGGGGTGGCGAATCCAAACTAATTGAGCGCACCATCCAGTCGAAGCGCAATATATTTCTTGCTCGACAATGAATTACCGAAGCATAATTAGTAAATCGATGTCGATTCAAATCCATGCTCGTGGTTGATTGAGCAACACGAATGACTTCAGGCTGACCTACTATTATGAGGCGGTCTATAGGTGTCCCTCTTATGACTATCGAGGAACTTAAGCCATACTTGGACTCACTGGCAGGTGTGGCGAACCTGTTTACTATTGCAGCCTCCGGCCTTGCAATTTACCTCTATTTCTCGAATCGAACCAAGCTGTCGGCGGCGCTCCAGCTATTGTTGAACTACTCTTTCCAAACAACGCTTTCCGAATTGAAAGAGAAATTGGAGCGGCTCAACGAGTACAACGCAAATGAGCCGACAGAGTTACCGGAGATCCGAAACATCCTGCATGAAATTGCGGGGCAAATTCGTGGTAACGAACGTTTGGGCGTCATGACCCCGACGCTAGCTACGAAAATCGAGAATCTTGCACAGGGGAAAAGGCTTTCTGAACCTTCAAAACGTGCAATCGTTAGCGAAGTACGAGAACAGTTAAAAAATATTCAAGTGAATAACATCGAGTAAATCACGGGGAAATACCATGAGTAAGATCGTTCAAGCCGTCAACGCAATGATTGCCAATCCCCAACTAATTACGAACGTAGTTCGAGGTGAGCATGAGTTCTTCTTCTTGTACAAGAATCGCTACACGTGGTCGATGACTAAACGCGAGGATGATTATCTCCTATGGTTCTATCCTGGCTGCTCAGATCCGAACAGTTTGACTTCTGTTGAGGGTCCTGAGTGGGAAGGAGTCCCAATGGTCACCTATAGAGCTAACGAGATAGGAACAAGAGAAGCGAAGGCCTCGTTCTCTGAGTTGTATACGATCATTAAAGAAAGGCTCTATGGGCTCAATGACGTGTTGGATGACATCATCGCGGACGTCGATCACTTGTGAAGTATTCAATGTCATTGGGGTCAGAGTAATTTGACTTTCTGCCCGCCTGACAAGTCAAGTCGCCCGGAAGCGACAAGGAGTCGAATTCAATTCGCGCGTCTTAGGCCGCTACGAAAGTCGGCGCTGGCGACACGGCGAAGGCCGTCACCGGCAGGCCCGGGGCGGAGGAATGTGAAACCCTGACGGAGCCACGGGCCTGCCGGTGACAGCCGGGCGCGGCGCGAAGTGGATCAGGCGAAGACGACCGAAACCTGCCCAGCTGCCTTGGACCGCGAAGCCGACTTGACCACGATTTCGACGTTGCGGCCAAGACGAGTGAGACATTCGATCATCTTGGTCTCCGAAATTCCGCGAAACTGGCCGCGCAGCATGTTGGAAAGCTTGGGCTGCGGAATCCCCAGCAGTTCAGCGGCTTGTGCTTGGGTCAGCTTGCGGCGGCGGATGATCTCGCCGATCTTGGTTGCCAGCCGCGCCTTGACCAGCATTTCCTCTGCGTTCTCGAAACCGAGGTCGGCATAGACGTTGGTGCTGCCCTTTTCGATCTGGGTCATTTTCTTGCTCCTTCCGCGTGACGTCGCGCCAATTTCAGCCGGGCTTCGACGATTTCCATTTCATGTCTTGGTGTCGCGATTCCCTTGTGCGACTTCTTCTGAAAACAATGCAACACGTAAACCGCGTTCCTGAACTGGACTGTATAAACGGCCCGGTAGGTGCTTCCGTCATCATCTTCGATGACCTCCAGAACGCCTGCCGACCCGAAGCCCTTGAGAGCTTTTGCCTTCTCGTATTTGAGGCCTATTTGAGCCAGATGCAAGGCGTAGCCAACGACATCGATCACCGGGTCCGGCATGCCCAGAAGGTCCTTTTTCGATGAACCAACCCATTCCAAAGGCTTTGTCAGTTGCCTGCTCATGTGCTCATTATACCCAAATGGGTATGACCCGCACTTTTGCAGACTCACGAGACGGTTTTGGACCTGTTTCGAGCCGTTCAAGCAGACTTGAAACCGAAGCGACCCGGTTCGACTTGCCCCCCATGCGACAATCGCCGCATGCCCGCCGCCCTTCCCTTGCGACACTTCCTGCTCGCGCTCGCCGTGGTCGGCGTCTGGGGCAGCAATTTCGTGGTCATCAAGCTCGCTCTCGGGCATCTGCCGCCGCTTCTGTTTGCGGCCTTGCGCTTCGGCCTGGTGCTGATTCCCGCCATGTTCTTCGTTGCGCGTCCGGCCGTGCGCCTGGGCAACCTCGCACTCTATGGTTTGCTGATCGGGGTCGGTCAGTTCGGCTTGCTCTATGTCGCCATGAACGGCCATATCTCGCCGGGCCTTGCCTCGCTGGTGATCCAGGTCCAGGTGTTCTTCACCATCGGCCTCTCGATGCGCCTCGCCGGCGAACGGGTGCGCCGCTTCCAGTGGTTCGCCCTGCTGCTCGCCGCGGCGGGACTCGCCGTCATCATCCTGCATACCGACGGCAGCACGACGCCGCTCGGCTTGCTGCTGGTGCTGATGGCGGCGCTGGCGTGGGCCGGCGGCAACATCGCCGCGATACGGGGCGCCCCGGCCAACATGGTCGCCTACGTGGTCTGGTCCAGCGCCTTTGCCGTGCCGCCGCTGATTGCGCTCTCGCTGTTCGTCGAAGGCTGGGACGCGATCTCGGCCGCGCTGCGGGCGGCTGACGCGTCGACCTGGGCCGCGGTGGCCTACCAGTCCTGGGGCAATTCGCTCTTCGGCTACGCGGCCTGGGGCTGGCTGCTGGCCAAGCACCCGGCGGCCACGATCACGCCGATGGCTTTGCTGGTGCCGGTGTTCGGTATGGGCGGCGCTGCGCTGTGGCTGGACGAATCGCTGCCGGCCTGGAAGCTGGCGGCCGCCGCGTTGGTGATGGCGGGCCTGGCGCTCAACCTGCTGTGGCCGCGGCTGCGCGCGGCCCTGGCCTGAAAAGGATGATCGAAAAATCGGCGCCGGCGGCACGGCGGTCAGGCCGGCGCCGGCAGGCCCGGGGCGGAGGAATGTGAAACCCTGACGGAGCCACGGGCCTGCCGGTGACGGCCGGCGCGAGGGCAGTCAGGCGGCTTCCAGGGCACGCAGGACGGTCTTCGGTTCTTTCGCAATGATGTTCAGCAGGACCAGTGCCGTGCCTCGCGGCGTACGATCGCCGCGTTCCCAATGGCGCAGCGTGCCCAGGCTGATCGCGAACCGGGCGGCGAATTCCGCCTGGGTCAGACCTGTGAGGCGACGCACTTCCTTGACGTCGACCTGCGGCGGCACATGGAGCTTTACGCCCGCTTGCCTGCCCTGCTGATGCGCGATGGCTTCCTGCAACCCCTGCTTGATGCTTGCGAATGCCTTGCTCATTTCTCGCCTCCTGCCAGATTCTTGAACAGACCGACCAGTTCGGCCAACTCGTTGCGTTCCGCCTTGCTCAAATTGTCCTTTTCGCCTTTGCTGAACATTGTCAGCAAATAGAGCGGGATGCGGTCGCTGTGAAAGTAGTAGATCACCCGCACCCCACCACTCTTGCCCTTGCCGCCGCGCGCCCAGCGCAGCTTGCGAACACCGCCGGTGCCCTGCATCAGATCGCCCGCCTTCGGCTGCGCCGAGAGATAGTCGATTACGTCCTTGCGCTCGACCTCGGAAAGCAAACGCTCGGCGCAACGGATGTATTCCGGCAGTTCGGCAACGGTGACCAGCATGGGCGGATACTAATCCATTGGATTAATTGTGTCGACAGCCCAGCTCGACCTTGATCACGATCGCCGGCGGAAAGTCGGCGCTGGCGACACGGCGATGAGGCCGGCGCGAACACGGCTTGCCCAACCCCGAAATGTCGTTGGTGCTGCCCAGATACCGCGCGACGTCAAAGCTCCAGTACGAACCGGCGTGTCGCCCTGCCTCGTATGGGCAGCGTGAGGTTCGACCGCGTGGAGGCGGACAGCAGCAGTTGCTTCAGCGACGGGCGCGCCGCGTCGCGCAGCCGTTTCCATTCAGCGATGGGAACCAGCACGGCCGTTTCCACACCGCGCCGCGTTACAACCTGCGGGCCTTCGCTGACGCAGGTATCCAGCAGTTCGCTGAAACGGGCTTTCGCGTCTTGCACGGACCAGGCATTCATGGCGTATCTCCGATGACCAAGTTATGTGGACCCGAGCCAGGGCGCAAATCGTCCGCGACGACTGGCGGCGGGCTTCTGAAAGTCGGTGCTGGTGATACGGCGATCAGGCCGTCGCTTCAGTCATATCCAGCGGCTCGATCTTCGCCACCACCTTCCAGGACCTTCTCGGAAGCCGCAAGATCGTACTGGGCCTGCATGTGCAGCCAGGATTCCGCGCTGCCGCTGAGCGCGGCGGCGAGGCGCACCGCCATGTCGGCGCTGATACCGTTCTTGCCGTTCAGCACGTTCGAGAGCGTCACCCGGGTGACGCCGATGCGCCGGGCGAAGTCGGTCACGGTGATGCCGGTACCGGTGGATACGCCATCCCTCAGAACTTCGCCGGGATGGGGCGGGTTGTACATGCGCGTCATCTCTTTGCTCCTGGTGATAGTCCCGATAGTCCACCAGCACGGCGTCCTGACCTTCGAAGTCGAAGGTCAGGCGCCCGAACTGTAGGGCAGTGTCGAATGTGTTCCGAGCCGATCAAGCAGTAGCCCGCTGGCATCACGCAAAAACCACCGAAACCAGTCCAGCTGTTTGCCGCTTTTTGGCCTTAGGCCGCACCACGATCTCGACATCCATGCCGAGCTTGGTCAGAAAACCGATCAGCCTTCCCTGGGAATAGCCATGGAATTGCCCGCGCAGCAGCGCGGACACCTTGGGCTGATCGATACCCAGCAGTTCTGCCGCCTTGGTCTGGGTCAGCTTGCGTGCCTGAATGATGCGACTGATCTCGCTCACTATCCTTGCCTTGGCCAGCATCTCGGCCGAATCGGCAAAACCGATATCGGCGTAGACATTGCCGGAACTGACTTCGTAGTCGATTTTGGGTTTGCTGGTCTTGCGGGTCATATCAGTGGTTTCTCGTGATTGCTCAATTGCCATCAATATATGCCACTCTTGGCATAGTCGGCAATGCCGCGGCCAGCAGCTCTAAAAGTCGGCGCTGGCGACACGGCGATTGCGGCTATTTCTGCTCGGCGGCGCCTACCGATGCCGATGTTGCGGCGGCGACTGACGGCGCGTTGGATTCCTGGATCGGGTAAACGGTCTTGAGGTAGAGATAGAAGAAGCCCATCGAGACCACCAGCACGATCACGCCGAGCACCTGCGATGTGACCTTGACGCCCGAGGTGCCGATCTCCAGGGCCGTCGCCGCTGCGGCTTGTTCCTCGACAGACTGTTCCTGATCGCTGCCCGCCTTGGCGTCGTCCGCCTTCCCGCCGGCCGGACGCCTAAACCGTTGCACCAGCCGCTCGATCAGCCTCTGGCGCCGCGCGGCGCCGATGGCGAACTCCTTGTAGGAAAGATACATGCCGAGCAGGACCATGCCGCAGACGATCGCGAACACGATGATCGTGTAGACGTGGTGCGCCTCGAAGGCCTTTTGCCGGTATTCCAGCATCCAGGACTGGTGATCGTAGGCTGCCTTCTGCAACCGCGCGCAGGCATGGCGTGCCTCGTCGGTGACTTCGTTGCAGGGGCCCGGCGCCGGAACGGAAGGCGGCTTGGGCGTCGCCTGCTTTTCGACGAGGGAACCGAAGTCGAAAGGCTTGGCGGTGCCTTCCTGGGCGGATGCGTCGATCGGCGCGGCCAGGAAGATCAGGATGCCGAGCACGACTGCCACCGCGTGGCCAGGATGACGGGCGCTCATTTTGCGGACTGGATCTGTGCGATGGCGCGAAGATAGTAGGCGGCACGCTTCCTGGTGCAGGCTGCCGGGATCTGCTTCTCCGCAATGGTGAAACTGGCCACGCCCGCGCTGTTGCTCCCCAGCGCGGCAAGGATGCTGGCGCGGACCGCCTGCAGTTCGACGGCGCTGACCTCGCTCAGGCCGCAATCGTCGAAAACGTAGCCAGGCATCATCGAGGCGACCTGCGATTTGCTTCCCGGCATGATCGCGGGCACGGGCTTTGGCGAACTGCCGGGTATGTCCTGCGCGTTGATTCCCGGAATCGTCTGCTTCCATGCTGACGGATCCAGCTTCTGCATCTGGGCGGGCACCTGCTGTTGCGCGACCGCCTGCAGCGCGCACATTGCGGCGATGCCGACCGCCGCCCGGCCGAATTTCCGCCCGGCAGTCTTCAAGCTAACGATATCCATGTTCCCTCCTTATGCCGTCCTTCCGCCGCGAAGCGGCCGGAACGGCGAATTTTCGAACCCTCAACTCCAGGGCGGCGGCGTCCAGTTCGGGTAGTCGATCAGGCGGAAGACCTTTTCGCCGGGCCGCCGCGGCAGGATGATCTGGACGAAATGGGTGCAGTTGTGCCGCAGCCAGCGCTTGGTGGCGTCGCCCTCCAGATGTATCGGCACCATGCCCTGCGCAGCCGGATCGTCCGGCGCGAAGTAGCTGACGTTGGCACCCGGCGCGGCGGCATATACCGACATGTAGAGCACCGGGTTGGCTCCCGCTGGAAATCTCGGGTAGTAACCATCGACCAGGTCGGTGCGGTCGAAATAGAGGTTGCGCAGGGCCTCGCTCTGCGTGTTCTTCTTCACGTCTTCGAGGACATTCGCGTGCAGGTAGACATTGGCGTCGTCGTCCGCCTTGTCGCGGTTCGAGAAGAACTCGAGGAAGTAGTCGGGAACCGGCTTGCCGTGGTCATCGACGACATAGGCATTGACCTGCATGTACTGGTGGAAGGACTCGGCAGTCGGGCTGTCCGGATCGGCCTTGGCGCGCTGCGCGGTGGCCTCGCTGATGTCGTTCCATTCCTCCAGGATCTTCTTGTAGCTTGCGATCCCATCGCAGCCGAGCGCCCGCAGGATCAACTGGCCGAGCTGCCGTTTCTCGGCATCTGTCTCGTTGAAGCCGTCATCATTGGCGCCGTCGGCGCGATCCGGATCGACGATGGAGCCGTGGGTGCGGGTCGGCAGCACGGCGAGCGGCACCTCGCATTCGAGCCGGCTTCCCCATGTCGTCATCATCCTGTCCGGATCCGTCTCGCGAAAATCGATGGTCACGCCGCGCGCATTGAGGTTCGCGGCGCAGACCCGGACCGTGCCGTCGCTGCCGTCTTCGTTGGCGATCTGGCGCAGCAGCCCGGTGTAGCCGCGCGTGCCGACAATCACGAAGGGCAGCACGCCGTTCTCGCCGTAATAGCTGTGCGTATCCCCGCCGGGCGCAATCAGGACGTCGCGCTGCGCCAGTTCCCACTGGAAGGGGCTGGACAATTCGAGGTCGTTCAGCATCGAGGTTCCGGTGTGGAATCCGTGCTTGAGGCCCTTGACCAGGCGCCCGAGCATGCTCTTGCCCGTTGCCGCCAGCTTCGATCCGAAGTTGGCCGGCGCCAGCATGACCAGGCGCTTGACCGGGCAGTCGGCCATTTTTCCGCGATAGCGGGTGGTCAGCCAGGCGCGCGCGACCAGGCCGCCCGTGCTGTGCACGATCATGTCGAATGGGGCCTTGAGTTCGCCGGTATGGATTCGCTGCTCGATGACTTCCGCCATCCGGATCGCAACGTCCTGGACCCGAACATCATCTTCCATGGAAATGTAGTCGCCGAGCCAGAGCGTCTGTGCCTGGTAGTTATTCGCGGCGAGGAACCTGGCCAGCGGAAGGAAGGACTCGGAGGTGTCGCTCCAGCCATGAACGATCAATACCTGCGGCATGATCAGCTCCTTTTCCAGTAGCTTGAGCTTTGCATGATAGGCAGCTTATGACGCCGTAGTCAATGCCCCCGACATGTCCCCTGACATCTTGCGGTGCAGCATTCGAGAGGAGAGCCGGCGCTGATGAAGCAACTGCGCTACAAGGCGGTCGAGCAAGAGACGCTCTCCTCGCCGTAGCGGATGGCAACACGGCGATTTTTCGCCTGCACGCGGCGGCCGGCCGCGATGCCGGCACCGGCCTCAGGCAGGCGCTGTCTTGACCCGGATCAGCACCTGCATGCCGACTGCCAGCAGCGCCGCGGCGCAGATGCTATGCGCAATCGCGAGGCGGAGACTGAGGCCGCTCAGCACGGTCAGGACGCCCAGTGCGACCTGGACCAGCAGCAGCGCCATCAGCAGGGCCGCACTTTGCCGGGATGCCGGCTGCGCCAGCGCCCGCAGGCCACCGAGGCCGAGCAGCAGCAGGGTCGCGACGGCGCAGTAGCGGTGCAGCAAGTGCAGCGCAACCCCGCCGTCATCGCCCATCGATGCCGCAACGGCCACGCGGGTGAAAGGATTGAGCGCGCTCCAGCCTGCGGGCGCGGGCCAGGAAGCGTCGATGCAGCCGGGCAGGAAGGGGCAGGCGATCGCCGCGTAGCGTGCGCCGATCAGGGCGCCCAGCGCCATCGTCAGCGCCAGGGTGCCCAGCCCCGCATGCAGCAGCGCGGCGGGACGGCGGCGGGACGAAGGCGCTTGCTCGATGCCGGCGGCCAGCACCGTGCGCCACGAGAGCAGGACCAGGCCGGCGCCGCCGAGCATGTTGAAGAAGCTGGTCCACACCCGATGCGGGTCGGAACTCCAAAGCCCGACAAAGGTAAGCACGATCATCAATACCAGCAGGACGGTGGCATACCGCGCCGCCGGCTCGATCCGCTGCGGGCGCAGGCATTGCCAGACCAGGACGAAGCCGAGCAGCAGCGCCGATGACGCCACGACGCGGTGCAGGATGCGCGCCGCGTCGCTGTGCTGATACGGTCCGCCGACCAGCAACTGGCCGTAGCAGTGGGGCCACGGGCTGCAGTCGAGGCCGGCGCCGCTCAGGCGGATGTAGGCGCTGATCAGGAGGATCAGAAATGACAATGCCGTCAGCAGCAGTGCCAGCTTTCTGATTTTCTGCAGACGAGCGCTACGAGACTCCATGACCACGCCATCCCCCCGGCGATCCGCCTAGGGGTTGGTACCCGCCGTCGGCCGGGGCAGCGACAGCCCACGGATCACGCCTGCAATGTTGCGCCAGAGTATCGGCAGCAGCCAGACGATCAGCGCGACCGCCAGCAGCAGCAGCGCCAGCATCAGCCAGGGATGGGCGAACATCAGCCACAGCCAGGTCAGGACCACGACGTCCTCGCCGAAGGAGGCGGCAAGGTTGGTGAATGGCTCGGGCGACGCATTGATGATGGCGCGCGTGCCGGCCTTGGTAAAGTGCGTGCCGGCCGCCAGCGTGCCGCCCAGAATCGCCATGGCGCTCTGCCATTCGACACCCTGACCGCCGAACGCCATGGCTGCAAGCGCCGCGCCGGCCGGAATGCGGATGAAGGTGTGCACCGTGTCCCACACGGAATCGAGCAGGGGAATCTTGTCGGCGAAGAATTCGGCGACCAGCATGACGCCTGCAGCGCCCAGCACCCAGTGATGCTCGAGTAGATGCAGGCCCGGCGGCAACACTATCCAGCCCAGCTTGCCGGCGAGGCCGACGACGAACAGCGTGGTGTAAAGGCGCACCCCGGAAGCCCAGCCGAGCCCGGCAGCCAGCGCCAGCAGCGCGGCAAGGTCCATCGGCAATTGGGCAAGGTCGATCATTGATGCTCCGTGTTCTGGAAACACTTACAACACGGCTCTACTATAGCCCTTGAGCGAAATAGCTCAAACAGCCGCTAGACACAAGTGCGATAGTGCGGATCGAAGACCTGCTCCTGCACCTGCGCGCGCAGGTCGTCGGCGCGCGGCTTGGCGGCCAGCCCACGCTCGTAAGCCACCTCGGCGATCGCCACGGCGATGCGGGCAGAGACCTCGCGGATGCTGGTCAGGGGCGGGAACAGGCTGCCCTGATCGAGGTCCGCCGGCGTGACCTGCGACGCCAGCGTATGGGCGGCGGCGAGGAACATCTCGTCGGTGATGCGCGTGGCGCCGCATGCGATCGCACCAAGCCCGACGCCGGGAAAGATGTAGCAGTTGTTGCCTTGGCGCGGCACCAGGGTCTTGCCCGCGAACGACACCGGCGCAAACGGGCTGCCGCAGGCGAACAGGGCGCGGCCGTCGGTGCCCTGATAGGCCTGCTCCGCCGTGCATTCGGCCTTCGAGGTGGGATTGGACAGCGCAAACACGATGGGGCGCTGGTTGGTGTCGGCCATCGCGCGCAGCACTTCCGGCGTGAAGGTGCCGCCGACCGCCGCAACGCCGATGATCGCCGTCGGCCGCAGCGCCGTCAGCGCCGACAGAAAGTCCGCTACGGGTGCATGCTCGTGGGCGTAGGGCAGTTTCTGCGCAGCCAGCCCCTCGCGGGACTTCACCACCAGACCTTTCGAGTCGACCAGCCAGCAGTGCCGTCGCGCCTCGGCGACGTCGATGCCCAGGGCCACCATCGCCGCCACTAGCAGGTCAGCAATCCCGGTGGCGGCCTCCCCGGCGCCGAGGAAGAGGAATTTCTCGTCGGCCAGCTTCGTCCCCTTGACGCGCAGCGCGGAGAGCACCCCGGCCACCGCGACGGAGGCGGTGCCCTGGATGTCGTCGTTGAAGGTACAGATGCGGTCGCGATACCTTTCCAGCAGACGGAATGCGTTGTGGTTGGCAAAATCCTCGAACTGGATGATGACGTCGGGGAACACTTCGCGCGCCGCGGTTATGAACTCGTCGATCAGCTCGTCATAGGCCGGACCGGTCACGCGATGGCGGCGCAGGCCGACGTAATACGGATCGGCGAGCAGGGCTTCGTTGTTGGTGCCCATGTCCAGCGTCACCGGCAGGCACAAGGCCGGATCGACGCCGGCGCAGGCCGTATACAGCGATAGCTTGCCGACCGGGATGCCCATGCCGTTGGCGCCCTGGTCGCCCAGGCCGAGAATGCGCTCGCCGTCGGTAACGACGATGATGCCGGCCTTGAGCGGCCAGTTGCGCAGGATGTCGGCAACGCGGCCGCGATCGTTGACGCCGATGAACATGCCGCGCGGGCGCTGAAAGATATGGCCGAAACGCTGGCAGGCCAATCCGACCGTCGGCGTGTAGATCAGGGGCATGATTTCGTCGACGTTGTCGCAAACCACGCGGAAGAACAGGGCCTCGTTGCGATCGTGCAGGGCGCTCAAGGCGACGAACTTCTCCAGCGGATCCGCGAGCTTGCGCAGGTTTTCGAGAAAGCGCGCCATCTGCTCGTCCTGGCTATGCACGTGCGGCGGCAACAGACCGCGCAGGCCCAGCGCATCGCGCTCGACCTCGGTAAAGGCAGTGCCCTTGTTGCACAGCGGATCGTGCAGCAGTTGCACGCCGTGCGGAACGGCATCCTGAGGTGTTTTCATGAACGTCCTCCGGTCATTGTCAAAAAAGCGGACAGGCTGGAGCCGATACTACCCGTCTCTCCGCCAAGCGACAATTGCGGATATCCACGACAGGAGGTGCGGCGCCTCAAGGGGGCAACCTTGAAAATGATGATCGACTCCATGCGCTTCGGGCTTGAAATCGTCTCGGTCGTTCAAGCTATACTCATACAAGATTCCAGTCGCTATCTTCAGAAACCGGCGTACCCAGAGGAGAACACCATGAAATTCAGGAAACTCGCAGCCGCCTTATTCACCGCCGGCATTTTCGCCGCCCCCGCCGCGCAGGCCGTGACCGAGATCCAGTGGTGGCATTCGATGGGAGGCGCGCTCGGCGAGGCGCTCAACGGACTTGCCAACAAGTTCAACGAAAGCCAGGCGGAATACAAGGTGGTCCCCGTATACAAGGGGCAGTACCCCGAGTCGATGACGGCCGCAATCGCCGCTTTCCGCGCCGGCAACGCGCCGCACATGCTGCAGGTGTTCGAGGTCGGCACCGCGACCATGATGGCGGCCAAGGGCGCGATCGTGCCGGTGGCGAAAGTGATGAAGGACGCCAAGGAACCCTTCGATCAGAATGCCTACCTGCCTACCGTGACCGGCTACTACTCGGACCTGAAGGGCAACATGCTGTCCTTCCCCTTCAACAGCTCGACGGTGATGTTCTACATCAACAAGGATGCCTTCAGGAAGGCAGGCCTGGAGCCGGTGGCGCCGAAGACGTGGAAGGAGTTCCTCGTCGCCGCGGAAAAGCTGAAGGCGGCCGGCCAGCAGTGCGTCTATACCACCAGTTGGCCTTCCTGGATGCACATCGAGAACTTCAGCGCCTGGCATAACGTTCCGATCGGCACCAAGCAGAACGGCATGGGCGGCCTCGACACCGAGTTCACGATCAATTCGCCGCTGCATGTGCGCCACGTCGCGATGCTGGGCGACATGGCGAAGAAGGGCCTGTTTACCTACGCCGGGCGTACCAACCAGGGCGACGCCAAGTTCTACAGCGGCGAGTGCGCCATGTTCAGCGGCAGCGCGGGCGCCCAGGCGGGCATCAAGAAGGCGGCCAAGTTCGACTGGTCGATCAATTTCATTCCATATCACGACGACGTCAAGGGCGCGCCGCAGAACTCGATCATCGGTGGCGCTTCGCTGTGGGTGATGGGCGGCAAGAACCGCAAGGCCGTCGAGTACAAGGGCGTGGCGAAGTTCCTCGCCTTCCTCTCGCAACCCAAGATCCAGATGGAATGGCACACCACCACCGGCTATGTGCCGATCACGCGGGGGGCCTACGAACTGACGCGCGCAACCGGCTTCTACGAGAAGAACCCCGGCGCGGACATGCCGGTGAAGCAGCTCACCAACAAGCCACCGACCGCGAATTCGAAGGGCCTGCGCTTCGGCAACTTCGTGCAGGGCCGCGAGGTGATCGAGGAGGAACTGGAGGCCGTGTTCGCGGGCAAGAAGGACGCCAAGACCGCCATGAACGACGCGGTCAAGCGCGGCAACGCTATCCTGCGCAAGTTCCAGGCGGCGAACAAGTAGAGTCAGTCACACCAATACGCCGAACGGAATGGAAAAGCGCGTAGTCTTCCGCTCGGCGTGGCTGCCTTACGTGCTGCTGGCGCCGCAGCTCGCCATCACGGTGGTGTTCTTCTTCTGGCCGGCGGGACAGGCGATCTGGTACTCCTTCCAGTTGCAGGATGCGTTCGGCCTGCAAAGCGAATTCGTCGGGTTCGACAACTTCACGTCGCTGTTCGCCGATCCGCACTATCTGGAATCCTTCAAGACCACGGCCGTGTTCAGCGTGGCCGTGGCGGGCCTCGGCATAATGATCTCCCTGCTCCTCGCCACCATGGCGGACCGGGTGGTACGCGGTGCGCTCATCTACAAGACGGTCCTGATCTGGCCTTACGCCGTGGCGGCGGCAGTCGCCGGCGTGCTCTGGGCCTTCCTGTTTGCGCCGTCCATCGGCATCGTCACCTTCGTGCTGAAAGGCTTTGGCATCGACTGGAACTGGATCATCAATGGCGACCAGGCGATGCTGCTGATCATCATCGCCTCGGTGTGGAAGCAGATCAGCTACAACTTCCTGTTCTTCCTCGCCGGATTACAGTCAATCCCGAAATCCCTCATCGAGGCGGCGGCGATCGACGGGGCGGGGCCGGCGCGGCGCTTCTGGACCATCGTGCTGCCGCTCCTGTCGCCGACCGCCTTCTTCCTGCTGGTGGTCAACATCGTCTATGCCTTCTTCGACACCTTCGGCGTGATCGACGCCACCACGCAAGGCGGGCCGGCGCAGGCGACCCAGATACTCGTGTACAAGGTCTACCACGACGGGGTGAAAGCGGCCGACATCGGCGGCTCCTCGGCGCAGTCGGTGATCCTGATGATCATCGTCATCGCGCTGACGGCAGTGCAATTCAAATACATCGAGCGCAAGGTGCAGTACTGATGGGCGGCCCATGGTAGAGAAGCGGCCCTTGCTCGACTTCATCACGCACGCCGTGCTGATCGTCGGCGCGTTCGTCATCGCATTCCCGCTTTACGTGACCTTCGTCGCGTCCACGCTGTCGCTCGACGAGATCATGTCGGTGCCGATGCCGCTGCTGCCGGGCAGCCATTTCGTCGAAAACTATTCCCAGGTGCTGTTCGCCGGGTCGACCACGGGCTCGCAGGAGGCGGTGCTGAGCATGCTGCTCAACAGCACGGTGATGGCCCTGGCGGTGCCGCTGGGCAAGATCACCATCTCCATTCTCTCGTCGTTCGCCATCGTCTATTTCCGCTTCCCGCTGCGCAACTTCTTCTTCTGGATGATCTTCGTCACCCTGATGCTGCCGGTCGAGGTGCGCATCATCCCGACCTTCAAGGTGATGGCCGACCTCGGCCTGCTGAATACCTACGCCGGTCTGACGCTGCCGCTGATCGCGTCGGCGACCGCGACCTTCCTCTTCCGCCAGTTCTTCATGACCATTCCGGACGAGTTGGCCGAGGCGGCACGCATGGATGGCGCCGGGCCGATGCGCTTCTTCTGGGACGTGGTGGTGCCGCTGTCCAAGACCACCATGGCAGCGCTTTTCGTCATCCAGTTCATCTACGGCTGGAACCAGTACCTGTGGCCGCTGCTCATCGCCAGCGACGAGTCCATGTACACGGTGGTGATCGGCATCAAGCGCATGATCGTCGGCGGCGATGCGGCCAACGAGTGGAACCTCATCATGGCGACGGCGATGCTGGCCATGCTGCCGCCGGGGACTCGTGGAAACCGAAAAATGAGCGAACAATAATGGCCAGCGTATCGATCCGCAATGTTTACAAATCCTTCGGCGCCGTCAAGGTGATCCAGGGCATCGACGTGGACATCGGCGACGGCGAGTTCGTGGTGATGGTCGGGCCTTCGGGCTGTGGCAAGTCGACGCTGCTGCGCATGGTGGCGGGGCTGGAGACGATCACTTCCGGCGAGATCGCGATCGGCGAGCGCGTGGTGAACGACCTCGAGCCCAAGGAACGCAACATCGCCATGGTGTTCCAGAACTACGCGCTCTACCCGCACATGAGCGTGTACGACAACATGGCCTACGGCCTGAGGATCCAGGGGCGATCCAAGTCCGACATCGACGAGCGCGTGCAACGCGCGGCAGAGATCCTCGAACTGGGCCCGTATCTCGGCCGCCGGCCGCGCGATCTTTCGGGCGGCCAGCGCCAGCGCGTCGCCATGGGGCGTGCCATCGTGCGCGAGCCGGCGGTGTTCCTCTTCGACGAACCGCTGTCGAATCTCGACGCCAAGCTGCGGGTGCAGATGCGCGCGGAACTGCAAGCCCTGCACCGGCGGCTGGCGACCACCAGCCTGTATGTCACGCACGACCAGGTCGAGGCCATGACCATGGCGCAGCGCATGATCGTGATGAACGCCGGACGCGCCGAGCAGATCGGCGCCCCGCTCGATGTTTATGCCAAGCCGGCCACGACCTTCGTCGCCGGCTTCATCGGTTCGCCGCCGATGAACCTGATCCCCACGCAGCGCAACGGGAAGGAAATCCTGCTCGGCATTCGCCCGGAGCACCTCGAACCTTGCGCGCCGAGCGAAGCGATGCTGACGGTGGACGTCGATCTGCTGGAACCGCTCGGCAGCGATACGCTGGTCTATGGTCGTCTCGCCGAGGGTGCCAGCGGCGCACGCATCGCGGTCCGCCTGCATCAATCCTTTGCCGCGCACACCGGGAAGCTGGCGCTACGCTACGACCGGGCGCAGGAACACTATTTCGACGCGGCGAGCGGACTGCGCATCGAAGCCTGAGTTGCAGGCGCCCTGCCTGAAAAGGTATCAGCCGGGCTTACTGTAGTTCTTGTGAATAGATCGAACCGCGATACTTCCGATCCGTCATTCCGGCGAACGCCGGAATCCAGCAAACGTCTGGGTCCCGGCGTTCGCCGGGACGACAGTCCAATTGGCGCCAGTCGCAAGACTTGCGAAGCCCACCGCTAGCTCAACAGAAAGTGTTCCGCTTCCGTCACTGCCCTGAAGGCCGTGGCAATGGCGATGCCCGCGCCACTGCGGCCGCGAATCCAGTCCTGGTGGGCAAGAATGACCCCAGCGGCAAACAGTCGCTCATGGTGGCGACGGCCCTCGCGGGTCAAGGGCCGGAAGGAATCATCGACTTCGATGCCGGCCCGATGTATCGGATGGCCGCGCGGGTCGGTGTAGCGTTCGCGGTACCAGTCGGACCTGTCCGCCGGCTGGGTCACCGGCAGGTCCAGCAAATGCTCCCGGATGCCCGCGGGATGCGCTTCGAGACCGCCGCTGAGGAAACGGCCGGTCGCCAGAATCACCGCTTGCGCATGCACCCGGATCGGGCCATAGCTGTCGCTCAGGGCGAGGGTCGCGCCATCGTCCGCGAAGCTCAGCGCGGTGACTCTTTGCTGGGGAATCAGGGTCACCCCCCGTTGCGGCAAGACCTGTTGAAACAGCTCGCGCAGGCGGATGCCCGGCACGGAAGGCGGCATGGTGGGAATTTCAAAAATCTCGCGGCCCGTGAGGCGCTCCAGTTCGGCCAGCACATGGTCCGGGCGGTGCATGCCGAGAATCGCCGGAAGGCCGATGACCTCGGCCGATCCGGCAACATCGTTCAGCGCCACGGCGAGCTTTTCCCGGGTTGCCGGAACCTCCAGCGCCCGGGCCATGACTTCCGGATAGACCTCGCCGCGGTCCATGCCGGGAAAGACTATGCGTTGTGTAGTGAGTTGCGGCCAGCGGTCGCGCAAATTAGCCACCACCTCGGCGCCGCTGAAGCCCTTCAGGCCCTTGAAATCGACGATCACGCACGGCGCGTTGGCGGCCAGTGCGCGTGGCCCGGCCGCCATGGTGGCCGGCACGCAGAGCGTCTGCTTGAGGGTGCCGACCGGGGTCAGCGCCGTGATATTGCAGGCTCCCGGTGAACTGTAGGCCAGCCCGCATGTGCCGAGAAAGTCCGTGAATTCGGTGAATGCCCGCTGAATGTCATCAGCGGCAACGCGACAGAGCGGATGCTTCGGCTCCGTTTCACGCAGGCGCGTGAGGGCCTGCCAGGGGTCGGTGACGGGATCAGTCGTGCCGCCGAGCTTGCCGATCAAATCCAGATAACCGGTCGTATAGGCCACCGCCCCGGTATTGCCGACTTGCGCGGTGACGATCTTGCGGTTGATGGCAAAGATCGACGCGGCAAAGCCGGCGATGCCCGAGCCGATCACCGCCAGTTGCGTGGTGAAATGCCGCGGCGAGCCGCTCACCGGTCGCCCTCCAGCGTGTCGAGGCCGAGCAGCCCGCAGTGCAGGGCTTCCGCCAGTTCCATCTGCGCCGCCTGCTGTCCCCAGATGACGCAGCGCTGGCCCTTGAAGCGTTCGTCGAAAAAGTCGCGCAGGTGCGCGAGGCCGGTGGCATCCCGGTAGTAGCCCTGGTCATACAACCAGGAGCCGATGCGGATGCCGCAGAACGATCCCTGGCAGGGGCCTTTTCCTGCACGGGAACGCAGGGCCACGGCTTCGATGGTCCGCTCCTGCTCGGCACCCGGCGAGCCGGCGAAGATCTGCTCGATCGCCGACTGCGGCACCATTTCGCATTCGCAGAGAATCATGTCGTCGGCATCCCGGTCCCGATGCCAGTGCTTCAGCGCGGTAGCGGGCTCGGTCCAGCTGCAGGCTTCGTCGTCGGGCAGCGGAATGGTGGCCGTCATGCAGGCTTGGTCGTTGCCGAGCCGGCCGGCGACGAGGTCGGAAGTCTTTTCGGCCATCAGGCGGAAGGTGGTGAGCTTGCCGCCGGTGATGGTGCAGAAGTTGCCAAGACCTTGCGATGCGTGGTCGAGCAGCGCAAAGCCGCGCGATGCGGCGCGGTCGCCGGCATTCCCGGCGGCCTGCAGCAGCGGCCGAACCCGGGAAAAGGCCCGGATGTAGCGGGCGCCGGCCAGTGCCGGAATCATCGCGGCGCCCTCGCGGATGTTGCGATCGATTTCCTCCGCGGTGGGGCCGACGTGTTCCAGATCGTCGACGCGGGTGGAGGTGGTGCCGAGCAGGGAAACCGTTCCGCCCGGTACCAGGATGTCGCCGTCGCCGGGAGACCGCAGCCGGTTGACGACGTGGTGCGCCAGGCGGTCGTTGCTGACCAGGATGGTTCCCTTGGCGTAGAGCAGGTGCACGTCGGCGCAAGCCGCCAGCCGTGCGATGTTCATGGCCCACGCGCCGCCGGCGTTCACGAACTGCCTGGCGCGGATCGTCAGCGGGCGATTGTGCAGATGGTCGTGGCAAATGGCCGCGCGGATTTCCCCGTCCGCCATCTCGAAGCGCAGGACCTCGGTATGCGGGCGATAGACGCTGCCGTTGGTCAGGCGGGCGTGAGCGACATTCAGCATCGCCAAGTGAAAGGGATCGATGGTGGCATCGGGCACGCGACAGGCCTTGAACAGCTTTTCCGAGAGCACGGGTTCCAGCTTTCGCGCCTCGGCGGGGCTCAGTTCGTCGCAGTCGATGCCGGCATTCCGGCACAGCGCCGGAAATTGCTCGGCAAACGCCGGATCATCCCCCTCCACTGCGACGAACAGGCCCCCCGCGGTCTCGATGCACTGCGGCGCAAGCCGCTTGAGCAACGCGTTTTCCTGCCGGCATTCGATCGCCGCGGCGGGATCGGTCGAAACATAACGGGCGCCCGAGTGCAGCAGGCCGTGGTTGCCGCCGGAAGCGCCGGCGCACAGGTCGCGTTTGTCGATCAGCAGGCTGTGGATGCCGCGCAGCGCAAGGTCGCGCATGATCCCGGTGCCGGTCACGCCGCCGCCGATGATGAGGACTTCGGTTTCCAGTGTCGTGGCTTCAGTGGGTGTGGCGTTGCAGAGAGAGATCGCGCTCATGATGGAATTCCTGTTGCGGGGAGACAGGCTCGGGCTCAGAGGCTGTGAAGAAATCGTAGCGAGCGGGCCGCAGCGGGGTGCGGCCGGAGCACAGCTACCGGAACGTATGTCGTTATACGTGAGGATAGCGAGCACCGCCCAAGCCCCGATCCGGCACGCGCAGTAGATTTATTCACAGTCTCTCAGCCGCGCAGGTCCGGTCCCAGGTAGATGCGCTCGTTCTTGCCGAGTATCCCCAGCGAGAGGCAGATCAGCGTCCACAGATGGACGACCCCGTAGTGCCCGCCGTAAAAGTGTCCGATGTCATGCATCTGCGAATGACAGTTATGGCAGGGCGTGAGGACGTAGGCGGCGCCGGTGGCGGCGATCTGATCGAACTTGCGTTTGCCGTAGGTCCGCCGGTGGTCCGTCATGCCGGCCTGCAGGAAGCCGCCGCCGCCACCGCAGCAATAGTTGGCGCTGCGGTTGGGCTGCATGTCGACGAAGTTCTCCTCGCCGACGAGGGTCCTGACGACAAAACGCATGTCCTCGGCGATGGCATCGCCGTAAGCCTTGCGCACGATCATGCAGGGGTCCTGCACGGTGAACTTGATGCCATTGGTATTCCAGCGCGAATCGATCGGCAGCTTGCCTTCGCGTATCCATTGGGCGTACCAGGTGACGATACTTTCGAGGCGGAAATTGGCCTGCAGGCCGAAGCGCTCGATGCCGTGCCACATCGAGTAATAGCTGTGGCCGCACTCGGTATTCAGCCATACCTCGCAGCCGAGTTCATTGACCGCATCGACCCGCTTGCGGATGACCTCGCGCCATGCATCCTCGTTGCCCGAGAACATGCAGAAATTCTCCGCCGCCCAGCCTTTCGAGGCATAGGTCCAGTCGGCGCCGACGACGTCGAAGATCTTCCACAGCGGAACCATCTCCTCCGGTTCACTCATCGGTTCGCGGGAGTTCTGGTTGACGAAGAAGTGCGCGCCACGCTTGTCGATCGGCGCCTGCAACCGACTGAAAGCCGGTTGCGTGGCGCGGACTTCCTCCAGCACCTCCCCGACCACGGAGACGAAGTCGGCGGGCGGCATGCCCATGGCGCTGGTCGAATCGCTGGATCGGGTGAGCTGGCAGGAACGCACGATTCCCGAGGGCTTCTTGTCCTCGGGCCAGTTGCCGCGGGCGAGGTAGACCAGTTGCGAGACGTCGATGCTCATCGGGCACACGTACTGACAGCGTTTGCACAGCGTGCAGCACCATATCCAGGGCGTAGATGAGAGTTCCTCGTCCATGCCAAGCATGGCCATGCGAATGAATTTTCGGGGATCCATGTTCTCGATCCCCGACGCAGGACAACCCGAGGAGCAGAGCCCGCATGTCAGGCAGGCCTCGAAGTTGGCGCCCTCGGGCAGCAGCTTGAGCGCCGCTTCCTTGAAGTTGATGCTTGCTACCGCAGATTCCGTCATGAGTTCATTCCCGGTGCGTATCTCGGGCATGCCGCCGCATTTGTGCGAAGTATGACACCAGCGACTAGGCTTTGCGCGCCGCCAGCAGCGCCGCGCCGAGTTCGACGAATCCCGCCCCGGAGCGGGCGCTGGTGATCCACGCCGGTTTGGCTTCCAGCCGGTCGGCGAAATCGAGCACATTGGCGACACCGACCGAATTGGGGAAGAAGGCGAACATCGGCACATCGTTGGGCGAATCGCCGACAAAGATCCAGCGCTCCAGTTCCAGCCCGTTCTCCAGCGAAATATCGAATTCCTCGGCCAGCATGCGTCGCGTGGTGCTCAGTTTGTCGTAATCGCCGAACCAGCCATTGACGTGAATGGAACTCACTTTCGCGCGCATTCCGGCCGCTTCCATGCGCTGCACGATGGCGTCGACGGCGGCCCGCGGCAAGGGCGCGACGTCCTCGCAAAAATCGATCGCGAGATCGGCGACGCGGCAGAACTGGTCGGAAGCCAGCGCGCAGCCGGGCACCGCAGCGAGAATTTCGGCGGCAAGTGTTTCGATCCGCGATTGGCGGTCCGGCGGCGGATGACCGACAAAGACCGCCCTGAGCCGCCTCGCTTTCGCGTCGTAGCGCATCCAGAAGGCGCCGTTCTCGCCGACCACGGCATCCACCGGCCACATGCGGGCGATGTGGTCGCACCAGCCGGCGGGCCGCCCGGTGACCGGGATCACCTTGATGCCGGCGGCGTGCAGACGCTCCAGCGCAGCGTAGGCGGCCGCCGTCAGGCGCCCGTCGCTGGTAATCGTGTCGTCGACGTCGGCCAGCACGCCGACGATCCGCGATCGTGCCTGAAGCGACAACTCGGCCAGTGGCCGCATCCTGGACTTCGGGCTCATTCGCTCGGCTTTCCTGGAGCGGCAAGCCTCTCCTTCAGGCACGCCGGACATAGACAACTCACGCTCTCGTTCGAACCGGGCCCTGCTTTCAGGGGCAGCGGCAGCAAAGCCGGCAAGCTCGCGCACCAGCACGCTTTGTCGCCACCTTCCATGCCGCAGCGAAACTGCGCGCCGCACTGCGGACACACATTGGTCGACACGGGCGCCGGGGCGGCACTCATGGCGTGCCCCCGCTGCCGAAACGCCGGCAGGCGGAACGCAACACGCCTATCTGGCGACGATAATTGGCGCAGCCGGCACAGATCCAGAGATGCAGGCGCAGGCCGATACGCTCCGACAGGGCCAGGGTGCGGTCCTGCTCATGCGACATCAGCTCGGTCGCCTGCTTGCAGCTCAGCATCTCAACCCCCGACTCCGGCAAACCAGTTCGTTTCAAGACAGGCGCGCAGCGTCATGCGCGCGCGATGCAGCACCACCCAGCAATTGGACGAACTGATGCCGGTTTCCTTACAGATCTCGCCGGTCTCGAAACCAAGAATTTCACGCATCATGAAGACGCGTGCGGTCTTCGCCGGCAGGTGATCGAGGCAGGCCTCGAACACGGCCCAGAATTGCTGCTGTTCGAAGGAAGCCTCCGGATCGGCCCAGCGCCCGGGCTGTGTCTCCGGCTGCCAGTGGCCACGCTGATCGAACAGCGACTCGCTGAGCAGATCGTCGCCGGCTTCGTCATCGGCCAGCGAGCTTGCCGCGACCTCGCGGCTCTGGCCGCGGATGATGTCGATGATCTTGTTGCGCAGGATGGCGATCAGCCATGTTTTGTAGGATGATCGACTTTCGAAAGCATGGCTGCCAAGCAGCGCCGCGAGCATGGTTTCCTGCACCGCGTCCTCGGCAGCGCCCGCATCGCGCAGTTGCAGACGCGCGAAGCGCAGCAGGTCGGGGCGCAGTGCGTTAAGCTCGCTTTGACGGTCGAGTTCCATGGAACGCATTTTGACGCATGATGACTGGCTGCGGCAAACGCAATGCATTTGCGGGGAATCAATTGGCTCGGCAAGACCAGCCACCACGCAGGAGAGCAAGATGAACCGTCGCTACTGGATTTCGCGGATTTCCGGATTGTTCGCCGCATCCTCGCTACCTCTTGGCCTGGCAAGCGCCGCCAGCGCCTTTCCGCTGACCAAAACCCGCGAGGAGTGGAAAAAGCTGCTCGCGGCGGACGCCTTCCACGTGCTGTTCGAAGAAGGCACCGAGCCCGCGGGCAGCAGCGCGCTGAATGCGGAGAAGCGTGCCGGCACCTTTGTGTGCGCCGCCTGCAATCTGCCGCTGTTCGACAGCGCCCACAAGTACGAAAGCGGCACCGGCTGGCCCAGCTTCTGGCAGCCGCTGGCGGGCGCCGTCGGCACCTCTACCGACTTCAAGCTGATCTACCCGCGCACCGAGTATCACTGCTCGCGCTGCGGCGGGCATCAGGGCCACGTATTCAACGACGGCCCACGCCCAACGGGCAAGCGCTACTGCAATAACGGCGTCGCCTTGAAGTTCATCGTGAAATCGGAACCCTTGCCACCGCTGCGGACATGAGAAAGACGCGCAGCGGAGAGCCGGCCGAAGGACTGCCGGCATTTCACAAAAAACGCATGCCTGAAGAGGTGTCGCGGAGTAGCATGCGAACCAGGATTGCCACGCAAGGGGATCAACCATGAGTTTTCTTGAATCGATGCTCGGCCCGAAATCCAAATACGACAAGAGCCTGCCCTATGTTTATGAAGCCCGGATTCGCATGTTCGAGGAAGGCGCGGAGTACAAGTCCTACTTCTCGGACACCATTTGCGGCCTGATCGAGCACCTGCACCGGCACCGCATAGACCCGGATGGAGTTGCAATATTCGAGGTCTATCGGGAACAGGAATCACCCATCGATGCCCGGCTGTTTACGACTTCCGACCAGCAGTGGCTGTTCAAGCCGGACATCTGCCGTGCCTTCGAGCAGCATTACCCCGGGCACATACACGGCCAGGACTGCTCGTTCAAGGACAGGGATCGCGGCGGCATAGGCCCTTGAGGGCCGCTACCGAAGTGGTGAATCAGCCACCCTGACTGAGAGTGTTCACCAGCTTGGCCAGAGTCGCATCCGCCGCCTCGTTGCCCACCTGGCAGGTTCCGGCGGCCTCATGGCCGCCGCCGCCGTATTGAAGCATCAGCGCGCCAATGTCGGTCTTCGCCGTGCGGTTGAGAATCGACTTGCCGACGGCAAACACCGTGTTCTGATTCTTCACGCCCCATATGACGTGGATCGAAATGTTCGCCTGGGGAAACAGGGCGTAAATCATGAACCGGTTGCAGGCCCAGATCGTCTCTTCCTTGCGCAGGTCGAGCACCACGAGATTGTTGTGCACGGTAGTGCAGCGTGTGATCTGTTCCCTGGCCTTGGGCACGTGCTCCAGGTAAAGGTCGACCCGCTCCTTGACGTCGGGCAGAAGGAGAATCTCTTCGATGGAATGGTCCCGGCAATAACCGATAAGGGACATCATCAGATCGTAATTGCTGACGCGAAAGTCCCTGAAACGTCCCAGGCCCGTCCGTGAATCCATCAGGAAGCTGAGAAGAACCCAGCGCATCGGGTTGAGGATCTCGTCGCGACTGAACTTGGCCGAGTCCGCCTTGTCGACAGCCTCCATCATGAACAGGAAGCTGTCCGGGAATGTCCGCCCGCCGCCGAAATGGTCGTAAACAACACGCGCCGCGGAAGGAGCGTGAGGATCGATGATCAGATTCGGATGTTCCCCGGGGTTGCGCAGAATTTCCGAGGAATGATGATCGAAGGCCATGCCCACACTTGGCACGTACGGCAGGTTGGTGGTGATGTCGCGCTCGGTGATGGGGACCTTGCCGTCCTGCACATCCTTGGGATGAACGAACACGATCTCGCTGATCATGCCGAGTTCCTTGAGCAGGATCGCGCAGACGAGTCCGTCAAAATCGCTGCGGGTAACGAGTCGATGCATGGTCATGGCGCGAATCTCCTGGCAGTTTCGAGGAAGAAGACAATATATGCCGCAACAGTTGCCAGAATACCGCCGAATTCCCCTCTTGCAAAACAAGTTATGGAAACCGGCCCGTGGAGAGAGATGCCGAGGAAGCGCACCAGCGCGTTGTTGCCGCTTGCGCGCAGGGCGCTGGCCGGCAGATAGCGCTTGGCGGCCAGCGTCGTGCGCTGGCATAATGGAACGCTGAATTTTCAATCCGTATACGGACGTTGCTGCCCGTATGAATAGCGCTAGTGGCTTGTCGAGCATTGAGCACAGATCAAGGAGGATCATTGAACTTGACATCTCGGCAGCTCAGTCTTGACTTGAATGGCGGGTTGAGCAGATCTCATTCCTCCAAGGTGACTGCCGCAATTGAGAAATTGTCGGCAGCCACAGGAACAGAATCTCGTGGCGCAATCTTTACCCGCGCTGAGGTTGTTGAATTCATTCTGGACTTGGTGGGATACACAGAGGACAAACCCCTAACCAAGAATCGACTTTTGGAGCCTTCTTTCGGCGGCGGAGATTTCTTACTGCCGGTCGTAAGCAGGTTGCTAAGAGCATGGCGGGTCGAAAATAGCAAAAGGTCTGCGCTAGATGATCTCGGCGAGGCAATCCGGGCTGTAGAGCTTCACCGCGAGACGTTCAAATCCACTCATGCGGCTGTGATCGCCTTGCTAAAGCAGGAAGGCTTGACCGAGAAGACTGCGCTAGCCCTTGCTGATCGCTGGCTGACACAAGGCGACTTTCTGCTGGCTCCCCTAAATGGCCAATTCGACTTCGTCGTCGGGAACCCGCCCTATGTACGTCAAGAGATGATTCCTGCCCCTTTGCTGGCGGAGTACCGGGGTCGATATCAAACGATGTATGACCGGGCCGACCTATATATTCCCTTCATCGAGCGGTCGCTGTCGGCACTCTCGAAGGGGGGCAGCTTGGGCTTCATTTGCGCGGATCGCTGGATGAAGAATCGCTATGGTGGGCCGCTACGCAGCCTTGTGGCCGAACAGTTCCACCTGAAAATCTATGTCGATATGGTGGATACACCGGCCTTCCACTCAGATGTAATTGCTTATCCGGCCATCACCATCATCAGTCGGGAAACCCCCGGTGCGACGCGTATCGCCCATCGACCTGCCATCGATCGGGCCACATTAACGAAGCTTGCCGAAGCACTGCGCGCGAACCCCTTGCCGAAGAATGCCGGATCGGTCCGCGAACTGGCTCGGGTAACCAATGGCGCAGAACCGTGGTTGCTCGAGTCTTCGGATCAGATGGCGCTTATCAGGCGACTTGAGCAGCAGTTCCCGACCCTGGAAGAAGCAGGATGCATGGTAGGTATTGGTGTGGCGACCGGCGCGGACAAGGCCTTCATCAGCGCCTTCGACACCCTCGATGTAGAGCCGGATCGAAAGCTGCGATTGGTGACAACTCGCGACATCCTGTCCGGCGAAGTGAAATGGCAGGGGCAAGGCGTCATCAATCCGTTTGCCGAAGCTGGCGGACTTGTCGATCTGCGGGGCTACCCGCGTCTGCGCCGCTACCTGGAAGCGCGGCAGGAGGTCATTGCAGGCCGCCACTGTGCGCAGAAGTCACCAACCAACTGGTATCGCACCATTGACCGGATCACCCCCGCCCTCGCGAAGAAGCCGAAGCTCCTGATTCCCGATATCAAGGGTGAGGCCCATATCGTTTTCGAAGATGGGAATCTGTACCCGCACCACAACCTCTATTACCTTACTTCCGACGAGTGGAACTTGCGGGCGTTGCAGGCAGTGATGCTCTCGGCGGTCACCCGCCTGTTCGTGGCGACATATTCGACAAAGATGCGCGGCGGCTTCCTCAGGTTCCAGGCGCAATACCTCAGACGCCTTCGCCTGCCGCATTGGCGCAGCGTTCCGGAGTCCCTGCGGATCGAGCTGATTGATGCGGCGACGAAGCGAGACATGCACGCGTGCAATCGGGCGGCGTTCAAGCTGTACGGCCTTAGTCAAGAAGAAAAATCCGGCCTTGGAGGCAATGGAGACTAAATGGCGCTTGATCTTGTCGATTACGAACAGAAGGCCCGCAAGGCCGTAAAGGCTTTCTGGAAAAAACGGAAAGCAGCCACACAAAAACAGGTTGAGTCCGGCAAGGCTGACCAAGGCGAACGTGCAGGCGTCACCAGCGGCAAGAACATGGATCGATTTGTCGACCTGGTAGTCGATATCGTGCGGGCGAATGGATTGGGCCATGCCCAGATTCATCAGAGGCGCGCGGTGCTGACCTTGCCGGGTTACTTCAGACCGACCAAGCTCTGGGATCTCCTGGTCATTCACAAGGGCGACCTGATCGCAGCTATCGAACTGAAGAGCCAGGTTGGCCCATCGTTCGGCAACAACTTCAACAATCGCACCGAAGAAGCCATAGGCACCGCGCACGACCTTTGGACGGCCTACCGTGAAGAGGCCTTCGGCAAACAGCCGCGTCCTTTTGTCGGCTGGCTGATGATGGTCGAGGATGCTCCCAAGTCCAGGTCACCCGTCAAGGACAGCTCACCGCACTTCCCAGTATTTGCGGAATTCAAGAATGCTTCTTACCTCGAACGATATGACCTGCTGTGCCAAAAACTTGTGCAAGAACAGCTTTACACCACGGCTAGCCTCATCACATCGAAGCGCAGCGCCACCGCGAGTGGCGATTTTTCGGAAATGTCGGCGATGACGGGGCTCAAGACTTTCGTCACTGCGCTGGCAGGTCACATTGCCGCAGAGGCCGCACGGCTTGGGTGAAGTGGGCCAGTAAAGCCGTTGCAGCGGATGCGCTCAGTGAAAATCCCGGCTCGCCGTCACCAGCCGGCCGAGCAGTTCGCTGTGATCGAACAAACGCCTGGCGATCAGATGCACCACGGCATGTTCGCCCTCGCCTTGGCGCTGCAAAGTCCCGGCCACGCCCAATAGGCGGCTGCCGAGCAAAAGTCGGCGCTGGCGAGACGCCACATCCTTGAACACCACGACATTGGCGCAGCCGGTTTCGTCTTCCAGCGTGACGAAGATGACGCCGCTGGCGGTGCCCGGCCGCTGGCGGCAGGTGACGAGGCCGGCGCAGCGCACCAGCGCGTTGTTGCCGCTCTCGCGCAAGTCCAGCGCCGACAGGTAGCGCTTCGCCGCCAGCCGCGTGCGCAACAGTGCCAGTGGATGGCGGCCAAGCGTGAGGCCGAGGCTGCGGTAGTCGGCGGCGATGTCTTCGCCTTCGCGCGGCGCGGCGAAGCTCACGAGCTCTTCGCGCAAGGCGACACCGGCGAACAGATCGCGTTGCAGCGGCACCGCGGCGGCCGCCCACGCCGCCTGGCGCCGGTGCCCGGCCAGATGCGCCAGCGCGCCGGCGGCGGCCAGCGCATCGAGATCGGCGCGGGCAAGTTCGGCGCGCCGGGCCAGGTCGGCGAGGTCGGCAAACGGCGCGCACGCTTTCGCCGCGACGATGCGCTCGCCCGCCGCTGAAGCGAGATTGCGCACCTGGTGCAGGCCGAGACGCACGCAGGAAAGTCCTTCACCCTCCAACGTACTTTCCCAATCGCTGACGGTGGCATCCACCGGCCGCACTTCGACGCCATGGCGGCGCGCGTCCTGCACCAGTTGCGAGGCGGAATAGAAACCCATCGGCTGCGAGTTGAGCAGCCCGAGCAGAAAAGCCGCCGGTTCGTGGCGCTTGAGCCAGGCCGAGACATAGGCCAGCAGCGCAAAACTGGCGGCGTGCGATTCGGGAAAGCCGTAGTCGCCGAAGCCTTTGATCTGGGCATACAGCGCCTCGGCGAATTCGTTGGCGTAGCCACGCTGCCGCATGCCATCGATCAGCTTGTCGCGGAAAGGCTCCAGTCCGCCTTTCTTTTTCCAGGCGGCCATGGCGCGACGCAACTGGTCCGCCTCGCCGGGCGTGAAGCCGGCGGCGACGATGGCGATCTGCATCGCCTGCTCCTGGAATATCGGTATGCCCAGCGTGCGTTCGAGCACGCCGCGCACCGCTGGCGAGGGATAGCTGACCGGCTCGATGCCCTGCCGCCGCCGCAAGTAGGGATGGACCATGTTGCCCTGGATCGGCCCGGGGCGCACCAGCGCCACTTCGATCACCAGATCGTAGAAACAGGCCGGCCGCAGGCGCGGCAGCATGGCCATCTGCGCGCGCGATTCGATCTGGAATACACCAACCGTGTCGGCGCGCGACACCATGGCGTAGGTGGCCACATCCTCGGCCGGCACGTCGGCCAGCGCGAACGGCCTGCCGTGCCGGCGCTCCACCGCGGCGAGCATGCGGCGTATCGCGCTGAGCATGCCCAGCGCCAGCACATCAACCTTCATCAGGCCCAGCGCATCGATGTCGTCCTTGTCCCACTGAATCACGGTGCGCTCGGGCATGGCGGCGTTTTCCACCGGCACCAGGCGATCAAGCCGCGAGCGCGCGATGACGAAGCCGCCGACATGCTGCGACAGGTGGCGCGGAAAGCCGATCAGCATCCGCGCGATCGCCAGCCAGCGCTGCACGCCCGGGCTGGCTGGATCGAGCCCGGCCTCAAGAAAGTGTTGCGGCAGCTCCTCGCGCCTGTCCCACCAGGCCAGATTGCCGGCGAGGCGGTCGATGGCTTCCAGCGAAAAACCCAGCGCCCGCCCCGCATCGCGCAGGGCACTGCGGGTGCGGTAGCTGATCACGGCGGCGGCCAGCGCGGCGCGCTCGCGACCGTACTTGGCGTAGATGTACTGGATGACTTCTTCGCGCCGCTGGTGCTCGAAATCGACGTCGATGTCCGGCGGCTCGTTGCGTTCCTTCGAGACGAAGCGCTCGAACAGCATGGCAGAACGCGCCGGATCAACCTCGGTGATGCCGATGGCGTAGCACACCGCCGAGTTCGCCGCCGAGCCACGCCCCTGGCACAGGATGCCCTCCCCGCGCGCCCAGGCAACGATGTCATGCACGGTGAGGAAATAGGGCGCGTAGGCCATCCCGGCGATCAGCCGCAGTTCGTGTTCGACCTGCGCCACTACCTTGTCCGCCACGCCAACCGGATAGCGTTTCGCGAGACCGGCCTCGGTCAATTTCCGCAGCCAGGAATCCGGCGTTTCGCCTGCCGGCACGACTTCTTCGGGATATTCGTAGCGCAGTTCGTCGAAAGAAAAATCGCAGCGTGCGGCAATCTTCAGCGTCTCGGCCAGCAGTTCGGGCGGATACAGGCGCGCCAAAGCCAGACGCGAGCGCAGGTGGCGTTCGCCGTTGGCAAACAGCGCTGCGCCTGCAGCCGACACCGTGGTGTTGAGGCGCAAGGCGGCCAGCACGTCCTGCAGCGGCCGCCGCGAACGCGCATGCATATGCACGTCGCCGGCGGCGACCAGCGGCAGATGCGCGAACCCCGCGAGTTCGCGCAAAGCGGCGAGGCGCTCGCGGTCGTCGGGCCGCAGATGCCGTTCGAAAGCGATCCAGGCACGCCCGGCGAAGTGTTCGGCCAGCCAGTGCGCATCGGCAGCTTTGGCGTCCACCGCGGGAACCCACAGCGCCAGGCAATCCGGCACACCACCGCCATCCCAACCGGCCAGGTCGTTGCGCGTCAGGTGATAGGCGCCTTTGCCCGCCCGTCTGCGGCCCAGCGTCACCAGCGCCGAAAGATTGCCGTAGCCGGCGCGGTTCTGCGCCAGCAGCACCAGCTTCATGCCGCAGGCGAGATGCAGCTCGGTGCCGTGAATCAGTTGCAGCGCCGTGCCCCGCGCCGCCAGATGGGCGCGCACGCTGCCGGCGAAGCTGCATTCATCGGTGATCGCCAGCGCCGTGTAGCCCAACTGCACAACCCGCGCCACCAGTTCCTCGGCGTGCGAGGCGCCGCGCAGGAAGCTGAAGTTGGAAAGGCAGTGGAGTTCGGCGTAGGCCGGCAGGGAGGACATGGCTCGGGTAATGACTGTGTTTTTATACAGTTTAGCGCAAACTCGAATATCTTGCGGGCAACAGGCATACTTGCATTCGCCATTTGATCAACCCGCCCCGCGGCGCAGATCCCGCCATGAAGACAAACAAGAGCATTGCCTTCTTCGACCGCCAGTTCCAGCAGCAGGTCCGCGACCAGGACTTCACGCTGAATCCCTTTGAACTGGCCGCCCTGCCGCACCTCAAGGGGCGTGTGCTCGATTTCGGCTGCGGCATGGGCAATCTTGCGCTTGCCGCCGCGCGGAGCGGCTGCGCCGTGGTGGCGATGGATGCCAGCCGCTCCGCCGTCAGCCACCTGCGGCAGCGCGCCCTTGCGGAAGCCCTGCCGATCGAAGCCATCGAAGCCGACTTGCGCAATCACGCGGGCACCGAAGACTTCGATTGCGTGGTCTCCATCGGGCTCCTGATGTTCTTCGACTGCCCGACGGCCCGTCGCGTGCTGTCGATGCTGCAGGCGCACGTGCGTCCGGGCGGCATCGCGGTGATCAATGTCCTCGTCGAAGGCACCACCTATCTCGACATGTTCGAGCCCGGCCATTACTGCCTGTTCGCGCGGGACGAACTGGCAAGCCGCTTTACGGGCTGGAAGATCATTCATTCCGAATTCCGCGATTTCGAGGCGCCGAACCGACGCGTCAAGTCCTTCGCCACACTCATCGCGCAGAAACCTGAACGCCAGAAAACGTAACGCGCCCGGACTTGCGGAATCCCGGCGCTTGGTTCAATCTTGACGATCCACCGGTAGTGCCGAGTGCCCTGGCAGATATCTGCGCCAGGCAGGAACAGGAGGAGATCATGGTGAAGAAAATCTGGCTCGAGAACTATCCCGAAGGGATGCCCGCCGAGATCGACGCCGACCGGTACAAGTCGATCCCGGACTTGTTCGAGAAGATTACTGTCAAGTTCGCCGACCGGCCGGCCTGCCACAACCTCGGCCGCACCCTAAGCTATGCCGAGCTGGATCAGTTGTCTCACGATTTCGCGGCCTTCCTGCAGGGACTGCCGGGCATGAGCAAGGGCGATCGCGTCGCCATCATGTCACCGAACCTGCTGCAATACCCGGCGGCGCTGTTCGGCATCCTGCGCGCCGGCTTCATCGTGGTGAACGTCAATCCGCTGTACACGCCGCGCGAGCTGGAGCACCAGCTGAAGGACTCCGGCGCCAAGGCCATCGTCATTATCGAGAACTTCGCCAGCATCCTGCAGCAGGTGCTCGCGAACACGCCGGTCGAGCATGTCATCACCACGCAGGTCGGCGACCTGCTGCCGTGGCCGAAGCGCTGGCTGGTCAATTTCGTCATCAAGAAGGTGAAGAAAATGGTGCCCGCGTGGCACATCGACGGCGCCGTCAGCTTCGGCAGCGCACTCGCGCGCGGCGCCGCGAGGTCGTTCGAGCCGCTCGAGCTGACACGCGAGGACGTCGCCTTCCTGCAGTACACCGGCGGCACCACCGGCGTCTCGAAGGGAGCCATGCTGACCCACCGCAACATTCTGGCCAATGTGGAGCAGACCGGCATCTGGGTCTCGGCGAGCTTCAAGGAAGGCACCGAAATCGTCCTCGCGCCGTTGCCCATGTATCACATCTTCTGCCTGACCTCGACGCTGTCGTTCATGAAGTGGGGCAGCCTGATCGTGCTCATCACCAACCCGCGCGACTTGCCGGCGCTGCTGAAGGAATTCGGGCAGTGGAAGCCCAGCGTCATGACCGGCGTCAATACGCTGTTCAACGGTCTGCTGAATGCGCCGGGATTCGACATGATCGACTTCTCCTCGCTCAAGGTCGTGGTCGGCGGCGGAGCGGCCGTGCAGGAGTCGGTGGCCCGGCACTGGCACCAGGTGACCGGACACTACATCACCGAAGCCTACGGCCTGACCGAGGCCTCGCCCGGCGTTTGCGCCAATCCGCTTGATACACCCTGGAGCGGCAACATCGGTTTCCCCTTCCCTTCCACCGATGTGTCGATCCGCGACGGCAGCTTCAACGAGCTGCCGATATGGACCGGCGAAGGCGATATCGAGCAGTACACCGGCGAGCTATGCGTGCGCGGCCCGCAGGTGATGAAGGGCTACTGGAACAACCCCGGAGAAACCGCCAAGGTGATGCAGGACGGCTGGCTGAAGACGGGCGACGTCGGACATCTGGATGCCACGGGCTGCGTCACGATCACCGACCGCAAGAAGGACATGATCCTGGTATCCGGTTTCAACGTCTATCCGAACGAGATCGAGGGCGTGATAGCGACGCATCCGGGCGTGCTCGAATGCGGGGCGGTGGGTGTGCCCGATGACAAATCGGGCGAGGCGGTGAAAGTGGTGATCGTCAGGAAAGACCTGAGCCTCACCAGGGAAGCCGTGATCGAGCACTGCAAGACCCACCTCACCGGCTACAAGCGGCCGCGCCACATCGAGTTCCGCGACGTCCTGCCGAAGTCGCCGATCGGCAAGGTCCTGCGCCGCGACCTGCGCGGTGAGGACAAGGAGTAGCGGCATTCCCCATGCTCAACGGCGATGCTGATTCGGCACCGAATGGAGCGCTTGTAAACGAGCAGGAATGCGGCAAGTCCTGCCACTGACTACAGAACCACCCACCCAGCCCCATTGCGGGGCTGGAGGATCAAGCGTCGGGAAGTCGCTTACGCGGCTTTCCTCGCCTTCGATATGGCGATGTGCTTGCTTGCAGTCTTCCTCGTCGGCATCTTTTTTGCAGCCGGCTTGCGGGCAACGGCCTTTCGCACGCGGGTCAATTCGACTACCTGGGCAGAAACCCTGGCCAGCCCTTTGCCGACCAGATCGACGCCAAACTGCGCCGGGCTGGCGAGACCTGCCTTGCCGAGCACCGGAATAACACGCGCATCGAGAACTTTTTCAACGGCTGTCCACGTCCCATTGACCTTGTCGTTCGCGGCTTCGACGGTGACCTTCAGCGCCTTGACATTGCGCCGCTTGAGGACCTCGGTCCTCTGCGCCAGGACATTGAAGACCTTCCGGGCTTCGCGGCGGGCCACATGGATCACGTTCATGTTCGCCGACCAAACATTGACTGCAGCCTCCCGCATGACGATCGCAAGCTGATGGCTCGCGAGGCTTTTTTGAACGGTTTTGAGAGTGTGCAACATGGTTGGCTCCTTTGCTTGCGTAATTGAGATCGGTCACCCGACCGACCTCTGCAAGAACATCCTAGTAAAGCGGGCTAGAGCCTGCACCCTAATGGCCTAGGCGATACACTCTATTTTCACGCGTTGAGCAGCTGCCGCCCGGACCGGAAGTGAGTGGACCGGTCGCCTGCCGGACCGCAGTGGACCGATGGCTTTGTCGCGTGAGCCATCAGGCAAACCACCCATGCAGGAACCACCCGCCGGGCGGGCGCGGATCGCGGAAAATCCACAGCCAGCGCTGATCGCTATCGACGGCGATGAAGTAATCGCGACGGGCGTCGCCGCCGTCCCACCAGCCGGATTCGATGCGCTCCGGCCCGGCGAGCAGCGCCAGCGGGCCGGCCCGTTGCGGGCGGCCATGGAGTTCGCGCAAGGCTTCGGGCGGCTCCACCAGCCACAGCGGGCGCGGCGGAACCGAAGGCAGCGACGCATTGGCGGCCGATTTTTCGGAACTAGCCCGACTCGCCAGTTCGGGCCGGTGGTCGGCATGGCAGGCCAGCCCCTGCACGGCCTGAGGCCCCAGCCGGGCGGCAAGGCGATCCATGAGATCGGCCAGCGCCTCGTGCCGCTGCCCGGCGCCATCGAACAAGGCATGGCTGCGATCCTCGCGCGCCTCCGCTTCCCGCGCGCAGAGGCGCAGTGCCAGCGCCGGCGCGGACAGGGCCAGCGCATCGAGCCGCTCCTTGAGCACGCGCTCGATGCGGTAGGCCGCGTGCACCGGCGCGCTGAAGGCAAGCGGTACCACGGTGACCACGCCATGACCATGATCGATCACGCATTCGATCGCGCGCACTGCCGCGTTCCTCGCCGCCAGCCAGCCGGCCAGCGCCGCGACCAAGCGGCGCGCGGCGAACAGCAGCACCGGCGCCGCCTCCACCGGCGCCGGCAGTTCCAGCCCCTGCTCGAAACGCTCGGGAAAAACGAAGCAGGCTTGCGGATCGGCCACCTCGCCCAGGGCGCGCGCCAGGTCGATGACAAATGGCTTGCCGAGGCGCGCGCCGAGGCTCGCGCGCGGCAGGGCCAGCACCTCGCCGAGGCGGCGCAGGCCGAAGCCTTCGATGCGCCGCGCCAATGGCGGCGCCAGTTCCAGCGCGCTTATCGGCACCGCCGCGAGAGCGGCGCGCGTGGCCGGCAGATCGGGGCAAACGACCTCATTGGCGTTACTGCTGCCGGCCCGCGCCAGCCACAGCGCAGCCAGCGGCGTGGCGGCCACCGCCAGTTGCGCGGGGAGATCCATCGCGGCCAGATCCTCGCGCACCAGATGCAGCAGCGCCGGCAAGCCGCCGAACAGGCGCAGGCTGCCGGCAATTTCGAGGCGCAGCACATCCGGTACGAGATTGACATGCGGCGTGAAGCGGCCGGCCCAGCAAGCGTGTACCGGGGTGGGGAATGCCGTCGCGGGGACGACCGATGCTTCAGGCAGCGACGCGGCTTCGTCGTCGGATGTCGGTCGTGTCGGGCAATACAGCGCCAGCCACAGCATGGGGAACGCTCTGTACAAAACTCGCGGGGCGCGCGACATCGAGCAGGATGGCCTGCCGCGCCGGCGGCCCGCGCCGCTTGAGAAGCTTCACGCGCAATTGCCGGCCCGCGGCCTGCAACTGCAGGCGCAAGGGCGCGGGCGAAGCCGCTCTCGCCTGCTGCGGGGGACGAAAGAAAAAAGCCCCGCCGCCGCCCTCGCCCGCCGCCACCTGCAGGCGGCGCAGGCTGTTGGCCGGCAATTGCGCGCGAAACAGGGCATCGAGCCAGAGCAGCGTGGCTGCCACGCCGCCGCAGCGCAGGGCCTCGACGGCGGCCCACAGCGCATCGCGCGGCCGGCTTGGAAACACCAGGCGCAGGCAGTCGAGGCGTATGCCGGCAGCGGCCCAGGCCGGCGCATGGGCGCTATGCGGCGGCGCGATCAACACCACGGTTTGTCCGGCGGCCGTCAGCGCCGCCAGCGCAGGCAGCAACAAGCCGAGTTCGCCGATGCCGGTCTGCTCCGGCAGCAGTTCGGTCAATGCCCCGCGCGGCCAGCCGCCGCCGGGCAGTTCGGCATCGAGCCGGGCAAAACCGGTGGCAAGAGTCGGCGCCGGCGCCACGGCGAAAGCATCGCCACGCCGGATGTCACTGCGCTCCAGCAGTTGTGCCAATGCGGGATTCATGGGTCAATTAAAGAGTCCGGCCGTCCCGGATCAAGCCAACCGCAATACCTTCGATGGTCAGCGGCTCCTTGCGCGTATTGACCAGGATGGGCGCGAAGTCGCGGTTCTCGGCGATCAGCTCGACCATGGTGCCGCGCCGCTTGAAGCGCTTGACGGTGACTTCATCGCCAATCCGCGCGATGACGATCTGGCCGTTGGACGCTTCGGAGGTGCGATGCACCGCGAGCAGGTCGCCGTCGAGGATGCCGGCCTCGATCATCGACAGGCCGCGCACGCGCAGCAGAAAATCGGCGCGAGGCGTGAATAGCGCGGGATCGATGCGCAACTGGCCGAGGCGGTTCTCGACCGCCAAGAGCGGGCTGCCGGCGGCGACGATGCCGATCAGCGGCAGGCCGAGCTGTTCCACCAGCCGGATGCCGCGCGCGGAACCGGGCTCCAGCGTGATCGCACCCTTTTTCGCCAGCGCCTTCAAATGATCTTCGGCGGCATTGGGCGAAGCGAAACCGAAAGCGCTGGCGATTTCGGCGCGCGTCGGCGGCACGCTGAAGACTTCCAGGCTGTTGCGGATGAAATCGAGGATTTCCTGCTGGCGGGATGTCAGATCGTCGGCCATGGGCTTGCTCCTGTGACTGTTTTTTCATACAGTACAGTAAATTTTCCGCAAGCGCCAGCCTTAGCCCGCAAGCCGGACGAAATCGGTCACGTCAAGAAGGGCTATCCGGAACTCGTGATTGGCATTCAAGCCGCATGCTGCGGCGCAGTAGCTTTTCGGGCATGCCTGTTCAAGCTATGAAAGCAGCGATGTCTCCTTCGTGCCCATTCGAGACAGTCGAGGAAACTGGAAGCAGACCTTCGGCAGGAACGCGGAGATTGGGAAAGCGGCCATTTGTTATGCGACGCAGAAGTTGGTGATTGGGATGGGCGGGGTTGGAAGGCTGTTTGGACAGCACCCAAATTGAATTCCATCATTCAAATCGTGTTCGCTCTTC
Source organism: Rhodocyclales bacterium (assembly GCA_026399435.1). Taxonomy (GTDB): domain Bacteria; phylum Pseudomonadota; class Gammaproteobacteria; order Burkholderiales; family Rhodocyclaceae; genus Sulfuritalea. The sequence goes on along the minus strand of JAPLQX010000020.1, from coordinate 856 downwards.
AGCAATTTCCTCACGCTCAATGTCTTTATCTATGTATTCAAGTTCAGCCTCAATCCACTGAGTCACCTCGAATTCGAACCCGTGTGTTAACCAATCGCGTAATTTTTCTCGTTTTCTCTTTAGATGAAGGCTAGTTGGGCCTGTCCAGCCCCCTGAGTGAAAAGCAGCACTGATACCGCTCTTTACCCCGTCGATGGCCGGATACTTTGCAATTAGAGCAATCGACAATTTTCCGCCCGCTTCCAAATCAAGAGTGCCGGGAACACAATGACCGATTAGGCCGGCGCGCGCCACAGGGTCAATATCAATCCACGAAATTATTGAGTCAACGGGAAGCAAATTAACGGGAGCGCTATCCGCCTTCTCGTGAAAGCTGGCAAGCCCGCCCTTGAGCCAACTCAACAGGTCTGATCGCCACTTAGGCAGCGTTGCCTCAAAGTGTCGCGCAATCAATTGCCATGCACCGATAGGATCAGCTTTGACCAACTCCAAAGTTACGGATTCAACGTAATGGTCATAACTCAATCGGTAGTGATGCCCCATTTCCGTAAACAAGGCATCCAGCAACGGTATTGCGAAATGGTCGTCAAATTCAATGAGCTTTTTGCAAGCATTCTGCCAATCGTATCCGCGTGAATCATTCCATCCTTTTTCGCTTGGTATAGCTCTGCGGAGTGCAGAAAAAACAGTGGCGCTGTCAAAAGGTGAAGTAGCGGTGAATGGGATGTCATGAAAGAGGCCGATCAAAAGCCCAACTGATGCACTATCCGCTTCGTTGCTTAGCAAATGGATTAGGCGCTTTAACGTTGACGAAGGGATTTTTTCCCACATTCGCCCATAACGCAAAGCGGAAAAC
>JAPLQX010000029.1 GCA_026399435.1 Rhodocyclales bacterium | reverse complement strand
TCAGGGTCACCGCGTGCAGGCGCGGCTGGTCCGCATCGGCCAGATGGGCGCCGGCGCCGGTGGCGCCGTGAAAGAAGCCGCGCAGCAACGCATAATGCTGTTCGCGCATTTCGCGCAAGCGCTTGATCACCCTGTGCATCGGGATGCCGGACAGTGCCAGGGCATGGGTGGCCAGCATCACGCTCGATTCGAGGGCTTCCGGCACCACTTCGGCGGCGCCGGCGGCATAGAGCTTTTCGACATCGTCCTGCTCTCTGGCGCGGGACACGATGGCGACATCGGGGCGCAGTTCGCGGACCCGGTGGATCACCCGCAGCGCCGCGTCGATGTCGGCGAAGGTGATGATCACCACGCTGGCCCGCGACAGGCCCGCCGCCAGCAGCGTTTCCTTTTTCGATGAATCGCCGTAGGAAACCGACTCGGCTGCCATGCTGGCTTCACGCACGCGCTCGGGATCGAGGTCGAGGGCCATGAAGGAAACCCCTTCGGCTTCGAGAAAGCGCGCCAGGTGCTGGCCGGTGCGCCCGTAACCGCACAGAATCGCATGCTTGTCGGTGGTCAGCGACTGCGCGGCCAACTGCGTCAGCTGCATCGAGCGCAGCAGCCATTCCGAAGCGACGAAGCGGAACACCAGGCGATCCGAGAAATGCACGATCAGCGGCGCCAGCAGCAGCGACAGCACCATGGCCGCCAGCACCGGCTGCAGCGTCGCGGCGCTGAGCAGGTGCACGTCGCCGCCGCGGGCGAGAATGACAAAGCCGAACTCGCCACCTGCGCACAGCCACAAACCGCTGCGCAGCGCCGTCCCCGGCGAGCTTCCCAGAAACCTCGAGACGGTGCCGACAACTACCAGCTTGAGCGTCATCAGCGCAAGCAGGATGCCCGCCACCAGAGCCCACTGGTCGATGATCTGCGGCACATTCAGACGCATCCCGATAGTGACGAAGAACAAGCCCAGCAGCACGTCGCGGAAGGGCTTGATGTCCTCTTCCACCTGATAGCGGTAGTCGGTTTCGCCGATCAGCATGCCGGCGGTGAAGGCACCCAGCGCCAGCGACAAGCCTGCCAGTTCGGTCAGCCAGGCCAGGCCGAGGGTAATCAGCAGCACATTGAGCATGAACAGTTCGGCGGACTTTCTGCGTGCCACCAGATAGAACCAGGCTGACAGCACTCGCTGACCGAGGAACAGCACCAGGGTCAGAAGTACCGCGGCCTTGAGGGCGGCCAGCAACAGGGCCTCGGCCATCGCATCCAGGGGTTGCGACAAGGCCGGGATCAGCACCAGCAGCGGCACCACGGCAATATCCTGGAACAGCAGCACGCCGATCACCTCGCGACCATGTGGCGCATCGAGTTCGCCGCGCTCGGCCAGCAACTTGGACAGCATGGCCGTCGATGACATCGCCAGGGCACCGCCCAGCGCGATGCCGGCCAGCCATGGAATACCCGCGAACCGAGCCAGAAGGGTCGCCACCAGCGCGGTCACCAGCACCTGCAACAGGCCCAGGCCGAACACGATGCGTTTCATGCTGTACAGCCGCGCCAGTGAGAACTCGAGGCCAATGCTGAACATCAGGAACACCACACCGAATTCGGCCAGATGCCGTGCCTGCTCGGTGTCCGGCACCCAGCCCGCGGCATGCGGCCCCAGCGCCGCCCCCACCAGCAGGTAGCCCATGATCGGCGGCAGGCCGAGCATGCGGAAGACCACGACGACGACCACGGCGGCGGCGAGCAACAACAGGATGAGGGACAGGGTGTCGGTCATGGATCGAGCGAAAGAGGAATGTGCCGGGCGCCGTTGCTATAATTTGGTTCCATCATAAACGCCAGCCTCCGATGAACCAAGCCGAGAGCCCATGTCAGTAGAAATCATGCCCCGCGTTGAGACCAGGCTCGGATGGATGCAAGGCGCAGTGCGCGGCCAATGGTTTGTTCCATTGGCAAGCGCTGCAACGCCGCAGACGCCGATCCTGGTCTCAACCCGAAGGGCCGCCGGGCGTTGGGCGCGCTGCCACGTTGTCAGTCGCTTGCATGGAGGTACCATGCCGCACTCCCTCCGCCTCGCATCGCATCCCAACGTCCGGCGGCGCGAGGCATGATTTCTACTGACATGGGCTCTACGCCTCTCACTGCTCGCGTCCCTGACGATGCTCGCGTCGCAGCGATGGGCCGTCAGGTGCTCGAAATCGAAGCGGCGGCAGTAGCGGCGCTCGCGCGGCGGATCGGACCCGAGTTTTGCGCCGCCGTGGCGCTGATACTCGAAAGCCGCGGCCGCGTCGTCGTCAGCGGCATCGGCAAATCCGGCCACATCGCGCGCAAGCTGGCCGCTACCTTCGCCAGTACCGGCACGCCCGCCTATTTCGTTCACGCGGCCGAGGCCGTGCATGGCGACTTGGGCATGATCACCCGCGACGACGTGTTGATCGCCATTTCCAATTCGGGCGAGAACGACGAATTGCTGATGATCGTGCCACTGGTGAAGCGCCTCGGTGGCAAGCTGATCGCCATCACCGGCAACGAGACCTCGTCCCTGGCGCAGGAAGCCGACATCCATCTCGACGCCCGCGTCGATCAGGAAGCCTGCCCGCTGAACCTGGCGCCGACGGCCAGCACCACGGCTGCACTGGCGCTCGGCGATGCGCTTGCCGTCGCGCTGCTCGACGCACGGGGCTTCGGCGCCGAGGACTTCGCCCGCTCGCATCCCGGCGGTGCACTGGGCCGCAAGCTGCTCACCCATGTCGGCGACGTGATGCGCATCGATGTCCCGACGCTGGCCGAAAACGTCTCGGTCCCCGTCGCGCTGGCGGCAATGACGCGCGGCGGCATGGGCATGGCGGTGGTGCTCGATGCCGCGGCGAAGATCACGGGAATATTCACCGACGGCGACCTGCGCCGCGCCATGGAACGCCTTGGCGACCTGCGCGTCACTCCGGTTGCCGAGGTCATGACGCGCCATCCGCGCAGCATTGGAGCCCGACGCCTGGCGGTCGAGGCGGTGGAGATGATGGAAGCCAACAAGATCAACCAGCTGCTGGTGACGGATGACGCCGGCGCGCTGTGCGGCGCACTGAACATGCACGACCTGTTCCGGGCGAAAGTCGTCTGATGACCAGGGTGATCGCCGAGAGCATGACCAGGGCCGCGAGCAAGGCCGCCGGAATCGTCCTGATGGGATTCGACGTCGACGGCGTGCTCACCGATGGCACGCTCTACTTCAGCTCCCAGGGCGACGAGATGAAGGCCTTCTCCAGCCTCGACGGCCACGGCCTGAAGATGCTGCAGCGGGCCGGCGTCGAGGTGGTCATCATCAGCGGGCGCAGCTCGCGCGCGCTAGAGCTGCGCGCCAGGAATCTCGGCATCGAAGAACTGCACATGGGCGTCACCGACAAGCGCGCACTGCTGGCGGGACTCGCGACGCAGCGCGGAATCGAGCTCGCGCAGGCCGGTTACATGGGTGATGACGTGGTGGATCTGCCCGTCCTCAGGGCCTGCGGCTTTTCCGCCACCGTGGCCGACGCGCATGGCGAAGTGGTTTCCCGGGTGGATTACGTCGCGACCCGGGGTGGCGGGCGCGGCGCGGTGCGCGAAGTCTGCGACCTGATCCTCCGCGCCCAGGGCAAGTGGGACACGGCAATGGCGGAGTACTTGGCATGAACAGCTTATCCCCCGCCCCTTCCGGAAACATAACGGCCCACCCCCCATCCCCCGCCCATTGGGCGGGGGTGACTGGTCACCTCCCCCGCCAGACGGGGGAGGATGGGAGGGGGTGTCCAGTCTTATCCCGCGACAGCGCGGGCGGCCCGACGACAGACCAATGAAGGATCGCGCCGCCTCCCTTTTCCCGCTGGTCATGCTGTTGCTGCTGGCCGCCCTCACCTTCTGGCTCAACCGGGTGATCCAGGGTGACACTCCGCGCGGGCCGCAGCGCCATGATCCCGACTACTGGGTGGAGCGCTTCGAGGTGCGCCGCTTCGACATCGAAGGCAAGCTGCAACATACCCTGGTCGCCGCCAAGCTGCTGCATTACCCTGACGACGACACGACGATCGTCACCACGCCGCACATCACCTACCATCAGCAACCACCTTCCGAGATCTCTGCCCGCATGGCCTACATCGGCAGGGATGGCAAGGAAGTCGATCTGGTCGACGAGGTGCGGGTGATTCGTCACAGCGCATTGGGCGATTCAGCGCCCACAGTGCTTGAAACCCGAACCCTGAAGGTCTTTCCCGACGCCGAAAGGGGAAGCACCAAGGATGCAGTAGTCATTTCCCAGGGCAAGAGCGTCATGCACGGCACCGGACTCGACATTGACAACAGGTCCGGCATCACGGTCCTGCGCGGCCGCGTTACCGGCACCCTCCATCGCAACCGGACCGAGACACCATGAAACCTTTTCTTCGACTCGCTTTCATTGCCGGCATTGCCGGTGCAACGCTCGCCGCAACGGTGGCAAAGGCCGAAAAGGCCGACCGCGACAAGCCGGTCAATATTGAAGCCGACCGGGTCTCGGTCGATGACGTGAAGAAGGTCCAGACCTTCGAGGGCAACGTGCAACTGGTCAAGGGCACCCTGACCATCCGCGCCGAGCGTATCGTCGTCACCCAGGACGACGACGGCTACCAGCGCGGCGTCGCCACCGGAAGCGCGACAACGCTGCCGCGCTTCCGCCAGAAGCGCGAGGGCCAGGACGAGTACATCGAAGGCGAAGCCGAGCGCATCGAACACGATGCCAAGGCCGAAAAGACCGAGTTCTTCAACCGCGCCTGGGTCAAGAGCGGCCTCGACGAAGTTCGCGGCCAGTTCATTTCCTACGACGCCAGGTCCGAAAACTACTTTGTCACCAGCGGACCCAACGGAACCCGCGCCCGCCCGGAAAGCGGCGAGCGCGTGCGTGCCGTGATCCAGCCGAAGAACAAGGACGCCGGGGCCGTAACGCCGCCACGCGCGGCAGCAGCCATATCGCCGCCGCTGAAAGGCGCACCCAACATCACCATCCCCCGTCAGGAGGCAGCGCAGTGAGCTACGAAAACATCATCACCGAAATCCGCGGCAAGGTCGGGCTCATCACGCTCAACCGGCCCAAGGCAATGAATGCGCTGAATGACACCCTGATCGACGAGGTCGGCGCCGCGCTGGATGGTTTCGAAAGCGACGCGAATATCGGCTGCATCGTCATCACCGGTTCCGAAAAGGCCTTCGCCGCCGGTGCCGACATCGGCGCCATGGCCGGCTGGGACTTCATGGACGTCTATCAGGCCAATTACATCAGCCGCAACTGGGACCGCATCCCTCGCTGCCGCAAGCCGATCATTGCGGCGGTTGCCGGCTTCGCCCTGGGCGGCGGCTGCGAACTCGCCATGATGTGCGACATGATCTATGCGGCCGATACCGCCAAGTTCGGCCAGCCGGAGATCAAGCTCGGCGTCATCCCCGGCGCCGGCGGCACTCAGCGCCTGCCGCGCGCCGTGAGCAAGGCCAAGGCCATGGACATGTGCCTCACGGCCCGTTTCATCGATGCCCAGGAGGCCGAACGCGCCGGGCTGGTGGCGCGCGTCATCGCCGCCGACAGGCTGCTCGAGGAAACCCTGGCGGCCGCGGAAACCATCGCCGGTTATTCCTTGCCGGTCGTCATGATGATCAAGGAATCCGTCAATCGCGCCTACGAGTCAGGCCTGCAGGAAGGCCTGCTGTTCGAGCGCCGCACCTTCCATTCGGCTTTTGCCCTCGCCGACCAGAAGGAAGGCATGACGGCCTTTGTCGAAAAGCGAAAGCCCGCCTTCCGCAACCGCTAAGCTATCTTTCGCACCGCAACATCCAAGGCCCTTCGGGGCCTTTTGTTATTTTGTAACAACCTGTTTTCTAACGACTGTCTTCCGTTCAAGATTTTTTTGTGCATTGCACAAAAAAATCTTGACATACCGGCTTTGACCCCTATAATACGAACCATGATGCACTGCAACATCGCCCCGGGCACATGGGGGTGAGCGACAAAAACCGAATCTGAAATCCTTTTCGACACTCATTCTCAGGAGAACACCATGAACGCCACCACCGAACAATTCGCCAGCGCCAACAAGGCCAACGTAGAAACCATGCTGACCATTGCCAACACGGCATTCGCCAGCGCCGAGCGCCTTGCCGCCCTGAACCTCAACACCGCCCGCGCCATGCTGGAAGACAGCGTTGCCAACGCCAAGGCTCTGCTCGGCGTCAAGGACGTACAGCAACTGATCGCCATGCAAACCACGCTGGCCCAGCCCGCTGTCGAAAAAGCCGTCGCCTACTCGCGCAGCGTGTATGAGATCGCCACCCAGACCCAGGAAGAACTGTCCAAAGTCGTCGAAGGCCAGTTCTCCGAAATCAACAAGAATGTCGCTTCCGCCCTCGACAAGGCCGCCAAGAACGCCCCGGCTGGTTCCGATGTCGCCGTGGCTGCCGTGAAGTCGGCGATTGCCGCCGCCAACTCGGCTTACGACAGCATGACCAAGGCTGCCAAGCAAGTCGCCGAAATCGCTGAAGCCAACGTCGCCGCTGCTACTACCGCGACCGTCAAAGCTGTCGGCACCAGCGCCGCTGCGCCGAAGGCCAAGAAAGCCGCCTAAGCGACTTTCGTAACGTCTCCTCCTCCGGCCCCGCAAAAGGGCTGGTTTCAGACCCGACCCCGCAAGGCGTCGGGTCTTTTTTCGCCTGCCCGCGAAGCGGAATCCCAGGCGGGCAAAGCCCAGTCCATTCGAGCGCGGACGGTGTCGAAAGTCGGCGCTGGTGGTACGGCGACGCTAGAGCGCCCGCAGGCGTTCGCCGGCCGCCGCCAGCGTGGTCTCGTTCTTGGCAAAGCAAAAACGAATCACGCGTTGATCTTCGCCGTCCGGATTGAAGGCCGAAACGGGAATCGCCGCGACGCCGTGTTCGGTGGTCAGACGCTGGACAAAGCGCGTATCCGGTTCGTCGCTGATCGCGGCGTAGGTTGCCAGCTGGAAGTAAGTGCCGGCACAGGGCAGCAGAACAAAACGCGAGCCCTCGAGCTGCTTGCGGAAGAAATCACGCTTGGCCTGATAGAAGGCGGCCAACTGATCAGCGAACTCCGGGTGTTCGCGCATGAAATCGGCGAGCGCGAGCTGCGCCGGATGATGCACGGTGAATACGATGAACTGGTGGGCCTTGCGAAATTCGTTCATCAAGGCGCGCGGCGCCAAACAGTAGGCGACCTTCCAGCCGGTCACGTGATAGGTCTTGCCGAAACTGGAAACGACGAAGCTGCGCTCGCGCAGCCCGGGATAGCGGGTCACGCTTTGGTGTCCCAGCATTCCATTCCCGTCTTGCTTCTGGTCGAACACCACGTGTTCGTAGACCTCGTCGCTGACAACGACGATCTTCGTGTCCCGCACCAGGGATTCCAGCATCGCCATGTCGTCGGCCGACCATACCGACCCGCTCGGGTTATGCGGTGAATTGATGATGATCATGCGCGTGCGAGGCGTGATCAACGCGCGGACTTCGTCCCAATCAGGCTTGAACTCGGGAAAGCGCAAATGGGCAAACACGGCGTGGCCGCCATTGAGATCGATGCCGGGCACGTAGGAGTCATAGACCGGCGCAAACACGATCACCTCGTCGCCCGGCCGGACGCAGGCAGCAATGGCCGTGTAGATCGCCTGGGTCGCCCCGGCCGTCACAGTCACTTCGGTTTCAGGGTCATAGGTGGCGAGATACAGCCGCGCGACCTTTTCGACAATGGCCTCGCGCAACGAGGGGACACCGGCCATGGGTGGATACTGGTTGGCGCCAGCCGCCATGTGATGCGTGACACGATCGAGCAGGAGCGGCGACGGGGAAAAGTCGGGAAAGCCCTGCGACAGGTTGATCGCACCATGTTCCGCGGCCAGCCGCGACATGACGGTAAAAATCGTGGTGCCGACGTTCGGCAGACGGGAAGGAAGGAAGAGGTTCATGGCGGGCGAGAGGACCGGGGCGCGCTGTCCTCCCTCCTGAAAATCAATTCAGTCCGAGCAGTTCCACCTCGAACACCAGCGTCGCATTGGGCGGAATCGCGCCACCCGCGCCGCGAGCGCCGTAGCCGAGCGCTGGCGGGATCGTCAGCTTGCGCTTGCCGCCGATTTTCATCCCCTGCACGCCCTCGTCCCAGCCGGCAATCACGTAGCGACCTCCGAGCGGGAACTCGAAAGGCTCATTGCGATCCTTGCTCGAATCGAATTTCGAACCGTTCGTCAGCCAGCCCGTGTAATGCACGCTAACGGTCTGCCCGGCGCAGGCTTCTGCACCTTCGCCGACAAGCAATTCTTCGATGACGAGGCCGCTGGCCGTGGTGATCTGACTCATTGCGCTACTCCATGTTGGTAATTTATCGATCTGCGCATTATGCCCGAGAGCCCGGCCCCAGCACCGGTCCGAAGATTCGATCGGCCTCGGCTGGCGGCAGCGGGTGCGAGAACAGAAATCCCTGAAACTTCTCACAGCCGAGTCCGAGCAGGGCATCGAGCTGCTCGCGGGTGTCCACGCCCTCGGCCAGCGTGTCGAGGCCCAGGCTCCTGGCCAGTCCGATGATCGCCGTGACGATCGCCGCATCATCGGGATCGACGTTGAGGTCACGCACGAAACTCTGGTCGATTTTCAGCTTATGCACCGGAAAGCGCTTGAGGTAACTCAGGCTCGAATAACCCGTGCCGAAGTCATCGATGACCAGCCGCACACCCATGGCGGCAATTTCCTGCAGCCTGGCCCGGGCATCTTCGATGTCGTGCATCAGAGTCGTCTCGGTGATTTCGAGTTCCAGGAGCCGGGCCGGCTGCCCGGTGTCGGCCAGGATGCGGCGCAGGGTCTCGACCAGATCCTTCTGCCGGAACTGACGCAGCGAGAGGTTGACCGAGATGGGCAGAAGCGGCCGCCCCTCCTGCTGCCAGACGCTATTCTGCCGCAGCGCCTCGCCCAGCACCCATTCACCCAGCGGCACGATGAGCCCGGTTTCCTCGGCGACCGCAATGAACTCGCCCGGATCGATCAGCCCCTGCTCCGCGTCGTTCCAGCGCACCAGCGCCTCCATGCCGCACACGGCGCGGCGCGGCCAGTCGACCAGGGGCTGATAGTGCAGGACCAGTTGGCGTGTGCCGATCGCCTCGCGCAGCCTGTTCTCGAGCGTGAAGAAGTGCGAGGCCTGCTCGTTCATCTTGAGCGCAAAGAACTGGAAGTTGTTTCGCCCGGCCGCCTTGGCGCGATACATCGCCGTATCGGCATTCTTCATGAGGGCGAAAACCTCGTCACCGTCATCGGGGAAAATGCTGATGCCGATCGACGAGGTGACGTGCAACTGGTGGCCGTCGATCGTCGCCACGGTCGCCAGCGCCTGCAGAATCTTTTCCGCTACCTGTACCACATCATCAGGCGAGGACATTTCGTGGAGGACGACGACGAACTCATCGCCGCCCAGGCGCGACACGGTATCGACTGCCCGCACCACGCTGCTCAAGCGCTCTGCCACCTGCTTTAACAGCTCATCGCCGACGGCGTGGCCGAGGGTATCGTTGATGGTCTTGAACCGATCGAGATCCAGAAACATCACCGCGACACGATGCCGGCCGCGCTGCGCCTGCGCCAGGGCCTGCTGCAGCCGGTCATGCAGCAGGGTGCGATTGGGCAGGCCGGTCAGGCTGTCGTGGTGGGCGACATGCCAGATGCGCTGCTCGGCCTGCATCCGCTCGAACACCTCCTCCTGCAACTGCGTATTGGCAGTTGCCAGCTCGGCAGTGCGCTCAACCACGCGCTGCTCCAGTTCGTCATGGGCGCGCAGCAGCGCCTCCTCCGCCTGATGGCGCTCCGTCACGTCCTCGACTATCCAGATGACGCTGTCGTTCTCGGTGTCGACGCGCCGCCCGGTGGTACGCACCCAGAACGCATGGCCATCCTTGTGGCGCACCCGGTTCTCGCCAATATGCGTTCGACCTTCCCTGACGACCGGCTCGACCAGGACGCCGTCGCGCTGGTAGTCCTCTTCGGTGAGATAGAACACGTGGGTCGAACGTCCCGTCAGTTCCTCCGGCCGGTAGCCGAAGATCTCCGCCAGCCTGCGATTGCAGCGCTGCACCACGCGGTCCCGCACAAACAGGATACCCATCGCTGCATTGTCGAAAATCAGCTGCTGCTCGTCGAAGGCCTGCCGCGCACGCTCTTCAGCCTCGCGCGTGGCAGTGAAGTCCTCGATCAGCCAGACCGAACCGGCGTGGGGGTTCGCCGCATCGAAGGCGCTGCCGCTGATGCGCAGCCAAACCGTCCCGCCGTCGCCGCGCAGATAGGCCTGCTCGCGCCGATGCACCTCACCAGCGGAAAACTCGGCATAGACCTCTTCGCCAATACGCTGGAATTCCTCGTCACTGTTGAACATGCGTCGTACGGACTGGCCCACCAGCGATCCCGCCGGCAGATTCAGTATTTCTTCGAAACGACGATTGCTACGAACGAAGACGCGATTGCGCACGACCGCAATGCCTGCCGAAGCCGTATCCAGGATGGCCGACAGCTCGCGCGTGCTGCCTTCGAGCGCTTCGATCATCAAGCGGTCTTCGGCGATGTCCTCGATGATCCACAGGGTGCCATCCCGGGGATGCTCTGGATCGACCGCCTTGGCCGAAACACGGCACCAGAACAGGCTGCCATCCTTGCGCTTGAGCCGAGTCTCGGCGCGAAAAGAACGCCCGGCGGCGAGCACCGGGCCGGCCTCGCGTCCTAGCGCGGAGTAGGCTTCCTGGTCGGCATAGAGAATCAGCGCAGACTGGTCGATGAATTCGTCCAGCGAGTAACCGAACATCTCCGCACACAGGCGATTGGCCTGAATCAGCCGCCGATTGTGGGTGAACAGAATGCCGACCGTGGCGTTCTCGAAAATCGCGTTGAGCTCGAGTACGGCTTTCTTCGGTGGCCGCACGACCGCACCGCTGCTCATTGTGCCGGACGCCGTTGGTCGCCTGTTTCGAGCACGCGCAGCAGCGATGATGTGTCATCCCTCCCCCAGCCCAGAGCCATCAACGCGTTCAATTGCTGCCCTACGGCGGCCGACATCGGCAAAGGCACGCCGATCCGCGTTGCTTCGTCCAGCAGCAGTGCGTAGTCCTTGTGATGCAGCCGTGCTTCGACGCCCGCCGCAAACTCGCGTGTCGCCATGCGGCCACCGAACACCTCCAGCACCCGCGAGCCGGCCGAGCCATGCAGCATCGCGGCGCGAACCCTGGCAAAGTCGATGCCGGCAGCGGCCGCCAGCCGCGCCGCTTCCGCTGCCGCTTCGATCGCTGCTACCATCACCATCTGGTTGCAGGCCTTGGCCACCTGCCCGGCGCCCGTCGCGCCGACATGCACAACGGTCTTGCCGAGCACGTCGAAGATCGGCTGCAGGCGTGTCGCCAGCGCCGACTCTCCGCCCCACATGATGGCCAGCGTGGCACCCTGAGCGCCAGCGCTGCCACCCGACACCGGAGCATCGACGAAGTCGACGCCGTGCGCGGCGTAGCGTGCCGCGATGCGGCGCGCGGCGGACGGCGCGATGGTGGAAAAATCGACGTGCAGGCTGCCTGCGGCAAAGCCTTGGGCCAAGCCCTGCGGGCCAAAGGCCAGTCCCTCCACATCGGCGCTGCCGGTGACATTGGTGCAGACAATCCCTGCATCGCGCGCGACCTCGGCGGGCGACGCGCACCGCATCGCACCCAGGGCGACCACGGAGTCGGCGCTGGCAGCACGGCGGCTCCATACGCCCACGGAGTATCCCGCACGCAGCAGATGTCCGACCATCGGCGCCCCCATGGCACCCAGGCCGATGAAGCCTATTTTCATGTCGCCGGCGTGGACATCTTCTCCAGCAGCATCAGCGCCGAGATCGAGTCGTTCTCGCCCATGCCGCTGCCGACGATGGCGTTGAAGACTTGTGCCGTGGCCGCCGCCGAAGGCAGCATCAGGCCCATGCGGTGTGCCTCTTCCATCACGATGCGCAAGTCCTTCTGGTGCATCCAGGCCTTGAAGCCGGGCTTGAAGTTGCGATCGAGCATGCGCTGGCCGTGATTTTCCAGAATCTTGGAATAGGCGAAACCACCCAGCAGGGCTTCGCGCACCTTGCCCGCATCGACGCCGCTTTTCGTCGCAAAGTTGAAGGCTTCCGCCACGGCGAGGACGCCGACGCCGGTGAGGATCTGGTTGCAGGCCTTGGCCACCTGTCCGGCGCCGGAATCCCCGATCAGCGTCACCGACTTGCCCATCTTTTCCAGGAGCGGCTTCACCTTCTCGAAGGCTGCGGCCTTGCCGCCGGCCATGATCGTCAGCGCGGCGTTGATCGCCCCGGTTTCGCCGCCGGACACCGGCGCATCGACGAACTCGATGCACTTCTCCGCGAGACGAAGGCCGATGCTGCGCGCCGCATTGGGGTTGATGGTCGACATGTCGACCACGATCAGGCCTGCCTTGCCGCCAGCGGCAAGCCCGTCCGCACCGAGGCAGACCGCTTCCACGTCGGGCGCGTCGGCCACCATGACAATGACCACATCGGCATGCTTCGCCACCTCCGCCGGGCTGGCATGCGTCCTGGCGTTGACGGCAGCAAAGGGGGCCAGCGACTCCGGCCGGCGCGCCCACAGATGCAGTTCGTGGCCGGCTTTTTCCAGATGCAGTGCCATCGGGCGGCCCATCAGGCCAAGACCTATGAATCCGACTTTCATGATGCTGTCTCCTTGGGGATTGTTATGTTGTGCGTCCTGTCAGACGCCGATCGCCTTGAGGATCAGGGGCACCAGAGGCTCCGGCAGCTTCAGGCCGCCACCGGTGGCAAACGCATGGGCGCGCTCCGACATTTTTCTCCATGTCTTGCGGATGATGTCGAGCCACTTTTCCTCGCTGTAATCGGCATGCTGGCAGGCAAAGCCGAGCATGTAGTGCTCGATGAACACGAGGTCGGTCACATCCTCCAGCATCTGAGTATCCGCGTTGACCTTGAGGCCCCGCTTGCCCACGGCCGCCTTCACGCGTTCGATCATTGCGTCGTCGTAGCCGGCCTGTTTCATCAGCTCCCCCGCCGTTTCGGCATGGAACATATAGAGCCCGGTGCGCCAGGCGTAATAGCCTTCCTTGGTCATCGGATAGTTGCTGCGCGGCACGGTCCAGCGCTCGATGTGCTGGGCGCGAACGGCGAGTTGCGCAGCCTCGCTCGCATCCGGCGCATAGCGGCCGATCATCCCGGTCATGCGTCTTGCGTAGAGCAGTTCCTTGGGCTGGCCCTCGTCCTGGTTCGGATCCTGCGCGTTGGCGGTATCGAACAGGACGATGGCGCGGTCGAAGCGTTGCTGATCTTGAATGGTCATGAGCGATAGTCGGCGTTGATCTTGACGTAATCATAGGAGAAATCGCAGGTCCAGACGGTGGCCTCTGCGCCTTTGCCATCAATCGCGCGGCCGAGATCGACGCGGACCGAGATTTCCGCGGCCTGCATGATCCGTGCGCCATCGTCCTCGCGGTAGCTGCCCGCCCGGCCGCCGTTTTCCGACACCAGCACCTCTTCGTCGCCACTTCCGAGCCAGACCTTCACGCCGGCTGCATCGAGGTCGGCAATGCCGGCGTAGCCGATGGCAGCGAGAATCCGGCCGAGATTCGGATCGGACGCGAAAAAGGCCGTCTTCACCAGCGGTGAGTGGCCGATCGCATAGGCCACCAGACGGCACTCCGCCACCGTACCGCCACCGCCGACTTTCACGGTGATGAACTTGGTGGCGCCCTCGCCGTCGCGCACGATGGCCTGCGCCAGTTCCCGCGCCACGCCGATCACCGCATCGCGCACCGCAGGCCAGTGCGGTGACGCCTCGCTGTCGATCATGCAGCCCGACGCGCCGGTGGCGATGACGACAAAGGAATCGTTGGTCGACGTGTCGCCATCGACCGTGATGCAGTTGAACGACGCGTCGGCGGCGCTTTTCGCCAACGTCTGCAACAGGGCCGGAGCGATGCCCGCATCGGTGGCCACAAAGCCGAGCATGGTCGCCATGTTGGGCCGGATCATGCCGGCGCCCTTGCTGATGCCGGTAACGGCAACGGTCTTGCCATCCAGAGCAATGCGGCGTGAAGCGGCCTTGGCGACCGTATCGGTGGTCATGATGGCGTGTGCCGCCGCGTGCCAGTGATCGGCCGCGAGGTCGGCCTGCGCCGCCGGCAGGCCGGCGATCAGGCGATCCACCGGCAGATGTTCGAGGATCACCCCGGTCGAAAACGGCAGCACTTCATCGGCTGCGCATCCGAGTAGTTGCGCCACGGCGGCGCAGGTGTCACGCGCGGCCCGCATGCCCTGCTCGCCGGTAGCGGCGTTGGCAATGCCGGTGTTGATCACCAGCGCGCGAATGCGGCTATCGGTCGCCAGATGCTCGCGGCACAGGGTGACCGGTGCCGCGCAACAGCGATTCTGGGTGAACACGCCGGCAGCGCGGCTGCCGGGCGCAAACTCGATCAGCGTCAGGTCGCGCCGGTTCTTCTTGCGAATGCCCGCTTCCGCCGTTCCGAGGCGAACTCCGGCAACGGGGAACAGGGCTTCAGGGGCGGGGGTAGCGTAATTGACGGGCATGGATCACTCCTGGAATACGATCAAGATTCAAACACGAAACGCCACAAGCTGCGCACCGCATCGACGCGCTGCCGCACCGACTCGGGAGCGACGCGCGCTCGGGCGGCGTTGAGGCGCAGCGCGTGCTGCATGCGGCGATAGTCGCGATAGGCATTGCGCACTTCCTCGGCGAGAGCGGCCGGTATCAGGCCAAGACCGGCGGCGATCTTCAGCAGCGCGATGTTGCCCAGGTTGCCGGTAAGTTCGGCGTGCTGATGGGCATGGCCGAGCACCAGATACTGCACGATGAACTCGACGTCGACCAGTCCGCCCGGATCATGCTTGAGGTCGAACACGCGTTCACGCTCATCGCCCTTGGTGCCGTGCGCATCGATCATCTTCTGCCGCATGGCCAGCACCTCCTCGCGCAATTTGGCGAGATCGCGCTGCTGCCGCAGCACTTCGCAGCGAATGCGCTCGAAGGCATCGCCGACCGCGCGGTCCCCGGCCGAAAAGCGGGCACGGGTCAGGGCCTGATGTTCCCAGACCCAGGCCGATTCGAGCTGGTACTTGCGGAAGGCCGCGATGGAACTCACCGCGAGACCTGAGTCGCCGTTGGGCCGCAGCCGCAAATCGGTTTCGAACAACTGTCCGGCCGATGTCTGCGCCGATAGCCAGGTATTGAGCCGGGTACCGAGGCGCCCGTAGTTTTCGCCGGCCTCGGGCGCGGGATCGTCGAACAGGAACACCAGGTCGAGATCCGAGGCGTAACCCAGTTCCTTGCCGCCCAGCTTGCCGTAGCTGATGACGGCGAATCTGGGGCTCTCGATGTGGCGTTTCGGCATCTTCAGCCAGGCCCGCTGGATCGCGGCAGCGAGCAGGATGTCGGCGAGCTCCGAGAGGTGGTCGGCCAGTTTTTCGACGGTCAGCAAGCCGGCGACATCCTGTGTCAGCAGGCGGAACACCTGGGCGTGATGCGCTTCGCGCAGGATGTCCATCTGCCGCTCGGTATCGGGCTCCTGTTCCTCAAGCAGCGCCGACAACTGGGCGCGAAACCCCGTCCAGTCCGGCACGGCATCGAGCAAGCGCGGATCAAGCAATTCATCGAGCAGGATCGGGTGGCGCTGCAGGTAAGCCGCGGCCCAACTCGAACTGCTGACCAGCTGCGCGACTTTTTGCAGCGCCTGCGGATACTGCTGCAACAAGGCCAGATAGGCCGCGCGCCGTGAAATCGACTCGAGCAGGTCGACGCCACGCGACAGCGTTTCATCCGGGTTCGGCAGAGCTGCCGCGGCCTCGATCAGGCGCGGCACGAGAACATCGAAACGGCTGCGAATCTCCTGCGACATCTGCTGATAGAGCGGCCCCCCTCGCAGTGCCGAGATCCGCTGCGCGGCGGCCGGTGGATTGCGGTAGCCCAGGCGTTCGAAATTTTCTTCCTGCGCCTCGCCGCCGGCATCGTGCCAAAGTCCCGCCAAGGCATGTTCGCCATGATTCGGATCGGCGAAGACCTGTTCGAAGTGGCGCGATACCGCGGCGCGGTGATCGTCCAATTCCTCGAGCAGAGCCTCGAAGCTGGCAAAACCCATCGCCTTGGCCACCCGCCGGCGATCCTCGCCGGCCGCCGGCAGGCTGTGCGTCTGGGCATCGTCGAGGTATTGCAGGCGATGTTCGAGGCGGCGCAGGAAAACGTAGGCGGACGCAAGCTCCGCCGCCGCATCCGTCGTTAAAATGCCGCGCGCTGCCAGAAGCTTCAGCACCTCCTGCGTCGGCTTGATCTGCAAGGGAGTATCGCGCCCACCGCGAATCAGCTGGAATACCTGGGCGATGAATTCGATTTCGCGTATGCCGCCGGGACCGAGCTTGACGTTGTCGGCCATGTCCTTCTTCGCCACCTCGCGCCGAATCTGCGCGTGCAGTTCGCGCATCGCATTGATGGCGCCGAAATCGAAATACTTGCGAAAGACGAAGGGCTGCCGGATCTGTTCCAGCTCCTCGTGACGGGTTCCCGTCAGCGGCCGTGCCTTGATCCAGGCGTAGCGCTCCCATTCGCGGCCCTGGGTGATCAGGTAGTTCTCCAGCATCTCGAATGAGCACACCAGTGGACCGGAATCGCCATTGGGCCGCAGGCGCATGTCGACGCGAAACACCCGGCCGTCCTCGGTCGCCTCGGCAATGGCGTTGATCAGGGCGCGTCCGAGGCGGGTGAAAAACTCGAAATTGGAAATCGACCGCGAATTTGCGTTAACTGCGTCGGTCTGCCCGTCTTCGGGAAAGACGAAAATCAGATCGATGTCGGACGACACATTCAGTTCGCGCCCGCCGAGCTTGCCCATCCCGATCACGATCAATTCCTGGGCCCGGCCCGAATTTCCCTCCCCCGTGCCGCGCGGCGTCCCGTAGCGTTCGAGCAGACCCTGGCCGAGCACTTCCACAGCCTTCCTTACCGCCAGTTCGGCGATCAGGGTCATGCATTCCGTGACTTCGGACAGGGGCGCCAGGCCGGCCAGATCGCGCGCGGCGATGCGGGCATAAGCCCGCTGCTTGAGCTGCCGCAGAACAGGCTTGAGATTGCCTTCGGTGACCGGCTGGGCCTCCAGCCAGGTCGACAACTCGCCGGCGCTTACCGGCTGATCCAGGGAGGACTCGACTTCAGCCGCCAGCGCCGGCCTCGCTTCCAGCAGGCGCCCGAGGTAAGGCGATGTTTCAACGATATCGACGAGGGGGGGCATCGGTTAGAATTTGTGCCTAAAGCGCGCTGTGATCGCCCATTTTAACGTGGGGCAGGCGCAGCCTCCCTCAATGTCAGCATCAAGAACCGACAAGCCCATCATTTCCCAACTGCTTTCCCGTGTGCGCCAGTTGCCCGAAGCCTACCCAAGGCTCGGGGTTGTGCTGCGCGTGCTCCTGTGGGGGCTGACGCTGGGCTACTTCGCCTTTGCCCTGCTGCTGCTGGCCTTGCGCTACGCGATCCTGCCGCAGATCGAAAGCTATCGCGGCGATGTCGAGCAAATGATCAGCAGCGCGATCAATCGCCCGGTCGCCATTCGCCGGATCGAGACGCACTGGGCCGGCCTGCGCCCCGCGCTGAATCTTGAAGGCTTCGAGATTCGTGACACTCAGGGCCGTACCGCGCTGGCTTTCGATCAGGTCGGCGCCGAGCTGTCATGGAGTTCGCTGTGGCACTTCCAGCTTCGCCTGGCACGGCTGGAGCTGAACGCGCCGACGCTGCTGCTGCGCCGCGACCGCGACGGGCGCTTCTTCGCCGCCGGGCTTGAAATCACGCCGCAGCCGAACGACGAAGCGGACTTCACCGACTGGTTGCTGGCACAGGAGCGCGTCATCATCAGCGATGCGAGCATCGCCTGGCACGACGAGTTGCGCGGCGCGGCGCCCCTGGAATTGAAACACCTTAATTTTCGGCTCGACAACAGCGGCAATCGCCATCGCTTTGGCCTGACCGCCGAGCCCCCACGCCAACTGGCGGCGCGAATCGACGTCCGCGGTGATTTCAAGGGGCGCGACCTGGATCAGCTTGAAACCTGGAAAGGGGAGGTCTACACGGAACTGGACTATGCCGACCTCGCCGGCTGGCGCGCCTGGGTCGACTATCCGGTCGCCTTGCCGCAAGGCAGCGGCGCCCTGAGACTGTGGCTGGAATTTGCCGACAAGCAATTAAGCTCGGCCACCGCCGATGTGCGCCTGGCAGACCTGCGCCTGCAACTGCGTCCCGACCTGCCGGAACTGGACCTGCTCCGGCTTGACGGGCGCCTCGCCGGACGCCGCCTCGACGGCGGTTTTGAAGCCGAACTGAAACACCTGACGCTGGCGACCCGGGATGGTCTGGCGCTGCAACCCACGGACCTGAAAGTGGCTTGGCAAGACGTCGCCGCCAACCGTCCGCCGCAGGGCACGGCCAGTGCCAACGGCCTCGATCTCGACGCACTGGCGAGTCTCGCCGCGCATCTGCCGCTCGACGACGCCAGCCGCGCGCGCCTCGCGCGCCACGCACCGCACGGCCGCGTCTTCGACCTGAAACTGGACTGGAAGGGCGTTGCCGACAATCCCGGAGCGCTTCAGACATGGAGCGTCAAGAGCCGCTTCGAAGGCCTCGGACTGACTGCCCTGGGACCGGTCCCGGGCATTTCCGGCATCAATGGCCGCATCGACGGCAACGAAAAAGCCGGTACCCTCAAGCTCGACGGACAGCGCGCGACTTTCGTACTGCCCACCGTATTCGCCGATCCGAAACTGGACCTGGAAGCCTTCGCCGCCGACCTCGACTGGCGCATCGGCACCGGCGCCGCCGATGGTTTGCGGGTGAATCTGCGCAAGGCGACCTTCCACAACAAGGATGCCGCCGGGGAAGGCAGCGGCAACTGGCATGCCCTCCCCGAAGGGCCGGGCGCGATCGAGCTCGACGCACGCCTCACGCGCGGCAGCGGCGAGAGCGTCTGGCGCTACATGCCGCTGGCCGTGGGCAAGAACGTGCGCGACTGGCTGCGCGTCGCCATCATTGGCGGCAAAGCGACCGAAGCAACGCTGAAGTTGCGCGGCGACTTGCGCCAGTTTCCTTTCCGCGACGGCAAGGGCGGCGTGTTCGAAGTGCGCGGCAAGTTCCACGACGCAAGCCTGAAATATGCCGGCAGCTGGCCGGAAATCAACGGTATCGAGGGCGAATTGCTGTTCGCAGGCCCACGCATGCTGATCACCGGCAAGAGCGGAAAAATCTTCGGCGTCGACTTGCGTGAAGTGCGCGCCGAGATTGCCGATATCGAACAGGCGGACGAGCTGCTGATCGTGACCGGCAAGGCCGCCGGACCGACGGCGGACTTCCTGCGCTTCATCGAGGCCAGTCCGGTCGGCGAGCGGATCGATCATTTCACCGAAGAGATGAAGGCGGAAGGCAGCGGCGAACTCGATCTCAAGCTCAAGCTGCCATTGCGGCAACTGAGCAATTCCGCCGTCGACGGCAGCTATCGTTTCGATGGCAACCGCCTGACGGTCGACAGCGACCTGGCACCGCTGGCCGAGGTTCGCGGCACCTTGCACTTTTCCGCCAATCATCTGGAAGCACGCGGCATTCGCGGCACCCTGCTGGGCACGCCGCTGACTGTGGACCTGCGGACAGCGGGCGATGGCAACGTCCAGGTCAGCGCCAGCGGAGAAGTCAACATCGCCACGCTGCGACGACAGTTTGCGCATCCCGTGTTCGAACATCTGGCGGGCAGCGCAAAATGGACCGGCAACGTGCGGGTAAGGAAGAAATCCGCGGAGGTGAAGCTGAGCTCGAATCTGATCGGACTCTCATCGAGCCTGCCGGAGCCCTTCAACAAATCGGCCACCGATGCACTGGCCTTCAGCTTCGAACGCAAGCCGCCACCCGATGCCGCGCCACGCAACGGCGCCAGAGCCGGTGCGGCCGTAGCGCGAGCGCCGTCCGCGAGGGATACCGCCCCCGGCTCCGCCGGAGGCATAACTCCTGCCGCGGCGCAGGACATGATCGACATCAGCCTCGGTCGCGCCTTGCGTTTCAATCTCGTGCGCCGCCACGACAGCAGCCCGCCGGCGATCATGCGCGGCCTGCTGGCCGTCGGCGATGTCAGCGCCACCTCACCCGAGCGCAGCCTGCTGGTGGCCGTGAATCTGCCGCGCATCAACGCCGATTTCTGGCGCAAGCTGCTGCAGGGCAACGGCACGGCTCAAGGCGAATCGATGCTGCCGCCCCTGCCTGCCGTGCAGTTCGACCTGCGTACGGCCGAGCTGAGCCTGCTCGACAAGAGCTTTCATGAAGTGCGCATCAACGGCAGCCGGCCCGAAGGCGCACCCGGTACACGCTTCGAGCTGAAGAGCCGCGAACTGGCTGGCAACTTCGAGTGGAACAGCGCCGGCGGCGGCAAGCTGTCCGGGCGCATTGCCCAGTTTTCGATTCCCGAAGCGGTCGCGACGCCGGCAGTGCTGCAAGCCAAGGCCACCGAGGTGATTGACCGGATTCCCGCGCTCGACATCACGGTCGACCAGCTTTCGTTCAAGGATCGGGCGCTCGGCGCCGTGCGCATCGCTGCCGAAAATCGCGAGGGCTACTGGAACACCAAAATCGATGTGAAGAACGACGATGGCACGCTGGAGGCCACGGGGCACTGGCGGCCCAGTCCGACCCAGCCCGACACCCGCATCGAGTTCAAGCTCGACGCCAAGAGCATAGAGAAACTGCTGGCACGCATCGGCTACCCGAACACGGTGCGGCGCGGCAGCGCCAACCTCTCCGGCAACCTGTCATGGACCGGTTCGCCCTTCACCATCGACTATCCGACCCTCGGCGGCAACTTCGACCTCGCCGCCTCCGGCGGCCAGTTCGTCAAGCTCGAACCTGGCGTCGGTCGCCTGCTCGGGATTCTCAGCCTGCAATCCCTGCCGCGCCGCATCACGCTGGATTTTCGCGATATCTTCAGCGAAGGCTTTGCCTTCGACAACATCGACGGCCAATTTTCCGTCGCGCGAGGCGTGATGGAAACGAAGGAGCTCCAAATCCAGGGCCCGTCAGCAAAAGTGTTGATGAGCGGCTCGGTCAATCTCGTGGCCGAAACGCAGAGCCTCAAGGTGCGCGTCCAGCCGGCCGTGGGCGAATCGATTGCGGTCGGAACCATGATCGCCAACCCGCTGGCCGGAGCGGTCGTCTGGGCAGCGCAGAAGATTCTCAGAGACCCCCTCGATCGGGCCTTCGCCTTCGAATACGGCGTGACAGGCGGCTGGGCCGACCCGAAAGTGGAAAAGCTGGGGAAGGCGCAACCGAAAACGACGGAGGAGAAGAAATGAAAATCGCCGCAGTGCAGATGATTTCAGGGCCGGACGTGGCGCCGAATCTCGCCACCGCCGGATGCCTGATTGCCGAGGCGGCTGCAGCGGGCGCGCAGCTTGTCGCCCTGCCCGAATACTTTCCGCTGATCGGCGCCACCGACGCGGACCGGCTGGCGGCGCGCGAAATGGATGGAAGCGGGCCGATCCAGGATTTTCTCGCCGGCGCCGCAAAGAAACACGGCCTGTGGCTGATCGGCGGCTCGATTCCACTGCGCGCGGATGACCCGGCCAAGCTGCGCAACGCCTGCCTGGTGTTCGATCCCCAAGGCCAGCGCGTCGCGCGCTACGACAAGATCCATCTGTTCGGCTTCAAGAAGGGTGACGAAGCCTACGACGAAGCCGCCACCATCGAACGCGGGGACCAGGTCGTGAGCTTCGACTCGCCGCTGGGACGCGTCGGCATCGCCATCTGCTACGACCTGCGCTTTCCGGAACTGTTCCGCGCCATGGGCGAGCTTGATCTGCTGGTCCTGCCGTCCGCCTTCACCGATACCACCGGCCGCGCCCACTGGGAAATGCTGCTGCGCGCCCGCGCGGTGGAGAACCAGTGTTATGTTCTGGCCGCGGCGCAAGGCGGCCAGCATCCGAACGGACGCATGACCCATGGCAACAGCATGGTCATCGATCCCTGGGGCGAAGTACTGGCACGCATGGACAAGGGCGAAGGCGTGGTCATTGCTGAACTGAACCGGGAACGCCTGGTCGACATCAGGGCCAGCCTTCCCGCCCTGAAACACCGCATACTGTAAGAACCAAAAGGATAGCCATGAACGCTCCCGCCAGCCCCATACCTCACTTCGAAGTTGCCGAACAAGTCCTGCTCAAACCGCACGGCCTGGCGCCCCATATGCTCGAACGCGTGTTCGGCCAGCTCTTCGGCAATCATGTCGATTACGCCGACCTGTATTTCCAGTACGCCCGCTCCGAAGCCTGGAGTCTGGAAGAAGGCATCGTCAAGTCGGGCAGTTTCAATATCGAACAGGGCGTCGGCGTGCGCGCGATATCCGGTGAGAAAACTGCCTTTGCCTACTCCGATGACATCAGCCTGGAGGCACTGAAGGCGGCCGCCAACACGACCCGCGCGATTGCCGCAGCGGGCGCCCAGCGCCTGGCGCCGCTGCTGCGCCGAAGCAGGCAACCGGCGCCGCTCTATGCCGGCAACGATCCGATCGCCTCGCTCGACGATGCCGCCAAGGTCACGCTGCTGGAGCGCCTCGAAACCATGGCGCGCGCCGCCGATCCGCGCGTCAGGGAAGTCATGGCCAGCATCGCCGGCACCTGGGAAGTCGTGCTGGTGGCCCGCGCCGATGGCCATATGGCAGCCGATGTGCGGCCGCTGGTGCGGGTTTCGATCTCCGTCATCATGGAAGACGGGGTTGGCACCGGGCGCAGGCGCGAACAGGGTTCCGCTGGCGGCGGCGGTCGTTTCGATTACGCCTATTTCACCGATGCCGTGCTGCATGACTACGCCAGCCGCGCCGTGCATCAGGCCAGCGTCAATCTTGCCGCGAAGCCCGCGCCGGCCGGCGAAATGACCGTGGTACTGGGCCCGGGCTGGCCCGGCATCCTGCTCCACGAGGCGGTCGGCCACGGTCTGGAGGGCGACTTCAACCGCAAGGGCAGCTCGACCTTTGCCGGACGCATCGGCCAGCGCGTCGCGGCGAAAGGCGTCACCGTGGTCGATGACGGCACGATCGCCGACCGCCGGGGATCGCTGACCATCGACGACGAAGGCAACCCGACGCAACGTACCGTGTTGATCGAAGACGGCATTCTCGTGGCTTACCTGCAGGACACGCTGAATGCCCGCCTGATGGGCGTCCCCATCACCGGCAATGCGCGCCGCGAGTCCTTTGCCCATCTGCCGCTGCCGCGCATGACCAACACCACGATGCTCAATGGCAACCACGATCCCGAGGAAATCATCAAGTCGGTGAAGAAGGGTCTGTATGCCGCCAACTTCGGCGGCGGACAGGTAGACATCACCAGCGGAAAATTCGTCTTTTCGACCGCCGAGGCCTATCTGATCGAAAACGGCAGGATCACCACCCCGGTCAAGGGCGCCACGCTGATCGGCAACGGCCCCGACGCGATGAACCGCGTCTCCATGATCGGGAACGACATGGCGCTCGATTCGGGCGTCGGCACCTGCGGCAAGGAAGGCCAGAGCGTGCCAGTCGGCGTCGGCCAGCCGACCGTGCGCATCGACGGGCTGACGGTGGGTGGAACGGGCTAGTCAGCCGGCGATTTCAACCCGGTCGCGGCCGTCTTCCTTGGCGCGCTGCAAGGCAGCATCGACGCGGGACAGCAGTTCCTCGAGCGTTTCGCCGCGGAACATCTGGGCCACACCGCAACTGAGCGTCACGCCCTGACCTGCCTGCAGCCCGCTGCCGATCGCCACCAGTTCGCGCAGGCGCTCGGCAATCGGCAGCGCCTCATCCACCGTCGCATGCGGCAGCAGGATCAGGAATTCCTCACCGCCGTAGCGGGCAATCAGGTCCTGGGGGCGCAAACCGTCGGCCAGGCGGCGCGCCATGCGACGCAATACCGCATCGCCGGCGAGGTGGCCGAAGCGCTCATTGAAATGCTTGAACAAATCGATATCGGCGATGATCAGGCAGAGCGGGTCGTGGTCGTGGTCGCAACGAGCGATGGCGCGCGGAAACGCCTCGAGCGCCCAGCGCCGATTGTGGATTCCGGTCAGCGCATCGACGCTCGTGGCCTGTTCGAATTCGAGACTCTGGCTCTGCGCGGCGACCAGCGCCTGGCTCGTGTCGCGCATGCGCCCTGAAAGAATCGCCAACAGGTTGCGCGCCACACCGTGGGAGCAATCCACCAGCGACCAGAGCGCGTCTCGCGGCACCGCGAGCAGTCGCGTTTCCCTCGCCGCCAGCACCAGGGCGGAGGCCGTCTGGCCATCCAGCAGCGACATCTCGCCGACGCAATCGCCGGCACCGAACACCGCATGCGGAGGCAGGTTGCGATCGCTCAGGTAAACGCGCAGCTCGCCGTCAAGAATCAGATACAGATTGCTGTTGGCCGCACCGGCTTCCAGCAGATGTTGGCCGCGTTCAAGATCCAGCCGATAGCAGTGTTCGAACAAGTGCTCGACGCTTTCCAGGCTGACGCCGGCGAACAAGTTGACGCGTTCGATACGTTGACGGTCTTCGCTGTCGATCATGACGGTACCTGATTTTTCCTTGACCAAGGATCAACAGCATAAATCAAAATGAGGCGCAGCCGAGTTTCAGTG
This sequence comes from Rhodocyclales bacterium, assembly GCA_026399435.1. GTDB lineage: Bacteria > Pseudomonadota > Gammaproteobacteria > Burkholderiales > Rhodocyclaceae > Sulfuritalea. Next base: position 42,960 of record JAPLQX010000029.1, on the reverse strand, counting down.
AAGGCTAACGCCGGCCTGATCGGCGTTAAGCGCACCGGCTGTAACCAAAACGGAGCCGGCTTCGGCAGAAGTCTTGGCCTTGCCGGACAAACGGTAGCCGCGGCCAGTCCAAAGGCAAACATCGGCTATCATGTCGCCTGGCCAGTCGCTGCGCACAAAAAAACAATAAGGACTAGCGCGGTACAACGCTTGAAACTCCCTGCCAAGAAGGATCCCTGGTCGCGTAGTCAATGCGACGGGGTCCGATCGCACGAAGAGGTTTGTATAAGCGAATGTTATTTGTTATCGATTTTGATGGCACGCTGGCGCTAAGGGATACGGTCGACTCCCTGCTGGAAAAGTTCGCCCCTGCGGCATGGAAGGATGTCGAGCAGGACTGGCTGCAGGAGCGCATTACGGCGGTAGAGTGCATGGGGCGGCAGATTCGCATGGTGCGGGCCGACCGGGAAACGCTGGAAGAATTTTTCCAGTCCATCGAACTCGACGCCTCCTTCCTGCCTTTCTACCATCATGTATGTCGATATGCCGCCGTGGCCATCGTCAGCGACGGCCTGGATCACCCGATTCAAGTCGCCACCCACAAGGCCGGGCTGCCCAACATCCCTGTCTTTGCCAACCGGCTGGATTTCGTCGCCGACGGAATCGACATTGCCTTTCCCCATCTCGACGCCCATTGCGCCGCCGGCAATGGCGTCTGCAAATGCGCCGTGGCGCGCGACCTGGCGCAACCTCTGGGCGGACTGATGGTCCTGATCGGTGACGGCAAGTCCGATATCTGCCTGGCGCGCCGTGCCGATGTTGTTTTCGCCAAGAAATCCCTGCTCGCCTATTGTGTGGCAAATAACATTGGACACATTCCCTTCGACAACTTCGAAGATGTACTGGCCGTCGTCAGGAAATGGGACGCTCATCCGCCCATGAACCTTTCCCTCGTCGCCTGACCTCCTTGCTCCCGGATCATTCATGGCCCCCAAAAAATTGACTCTGCTGGAAAAGGATGCGCGCTATTGCTCCTACGGCGACACCGTGCATTACGCCGATCCGCCCAAGGTGTTCGCCTCCTGCGACGGAAGCTATCTTTACGACGAGGACAACACTACCTATCTCGACCTGCAGATGTGGTATTCGGCGGTCAACTTCGGCTACAAGAACCAGCGCCTGAACAACGAACTCAAGCGCCAGATCGATACCCTGCCGCAACTGGCCTGCCAGTATCTGCACAAGGAAAAGGTCGAACTGGCCGAGACCATCTGCAGCTACATCGAAGAAAAATATGGCGTCAAGGGCCGCGTGCACTTCAACGTCGGCGGTGCGCAGGCAGTGGATGACTCGCTCAAGATCGTGCGCAACCACACCGGCAAGACCATGCAGTTCGCCTTCATGGGCGGCTATCACGGTCGCAGCCTGGGCGCTTCGGCGATCACCTCGAGCTACCGCTATCGCCGCCGCTACGGGCATTTTTCCGATCGCGCGCACTTCGTGCCCTTCCCCTACTGCTTCCGCTGCCCCTACGGCATGAAGGTGGAGACCTGCAATACCTATTGCCATCATGAATTCGAGCGGCTGTTCGAAACCGAATACAACTCGTTCTGGGATGACAAGGTCGGCGAATGCGAATTCGGCGCCTTCTACATCGAGACCATCCAGGGCACCGGCGGCTACGTCATTCCGCCCGAGGGTTACATGCAGAAGCTGGCGCAGACGCTCAAGGAACGCAACATCCTGCTGGTGGTGGATGAAATCCAGATGGGCGTGTATCGCACCGGCAAGCTGTGGTCCTGGGAGAACTTCGGCATCGTTCCGGACGTGTTCATTTTCGGCAAGGCCATCACCAATGGCCTCAATCCGATTTCCGGCATCTGGGCCCGCGAGGAATTGATCAACCCGGAAAAATTCCCGCCCGGCTCGACCCACTCCACCTTCGCCTCCAACCCGCTGGGCACCGCCTGCGCCCTGGAAGTGCTGCGCATGACCCAGGAAAAGGATTTCGAACCGGAGATTCGTGCCAAAGGGGCTTATTTCCTGAAAAAAATCCAGGAACTCAAGAGCCGCTGGAAAGTCGTAGGTGACGTCAGCGGCATCGGCATGGCCTTGCGCATCGAGCTTTGCGAAGACGACGGCTTCACCCCCAGCCGAAAGCTTGCGGATCGCGTTTTCAACGAAGGCCTCAAGGGCGACCTGCCGGTCGGCGACAAGAAGTACGGTCTGGTGCTGGATATCGGCGGCTACTACAAGAACGTGATTACCCTCGCGCCCTCGTTGCTGATTACCGAGGCAGAAATCGATCTCGGGATAACCCTGCTCGAAATAGTGCTGCATCGCTGCGGCGCAGTGTAGACTGCGCTTCTATGACTTCCGCCATACAGCAGCATCTGGGGCCCACGGGCTTCTACGAGAAGCACGGCGACGATGCCGTGCTGCTGGTGCATGGCCTGACCGGGACGCCCGCGGAAATGCGCGCCGTGGCCAAGCGGCTGACCAAACAAGGCTTCAGCGTGATGTGCCCGCAACTGGCCGGACATTGCGGCAGCGTCGGCGCGCTCAAGCGCTCGAAGTGGCAGGATTGGTACAAGACAGTCGAGAGCGCATTCGAAGCGCTCAAACTGACGCATGAGCGCGTCTATGTCACCGGCCTGTCGATGGGCGCGCTGATGGCGCTCAAACTGGCGGAAGAAAAAGGTTCGCGCGTTTCCGGACTGGGCCTCTTGTCCACCACGTTTTTTTACGATGGCTGGAACATGCCGCATCAAAGGCGCAAATGGCTGCTGCCGATGGTGATCTACAGTCCCTTGCGTTACTTCATCTCCTGGAAGGAAACGGCGCCCTACGGCATCAAGTGCGAACGTACCCGCGCCATGGTGCATGCCGTACTGACCAATCGCGATGCGCAGGCCGCCGAGAAAGTCGGGATTTTCCGCACACCGGCGGTGACGATTCATGAAAGCATCCGGCTGATTCGCGCCACCCGGAAAGCGCTGCCCGGTGTGCATGCGCCGACCCTGATCGTGCATGCCAACGAAGACGACATGGCCAGCGTGAAGAACGCGCACTACGTCGCCAATCGCATTTCTTCGAACAAGGTGGAAACCTTTTTTGTCGACGATAGCTACCACGTGCTGACCCTGGACAAGCGCAAATACGATATCGCCCACCGGCTCGCCGATTTCTTCCGCGGCTGCACGGCCAGGCAACTCGCAACAGCCTGAGCAATCCACTGGCCGGTGGTCATCAGGCGATCAGGAGTGGTCCATTCATAATCTGATCGAGCCACCGTCGCTGCTGGAACGGTTTCTCAGCCACCCCCCGGCGGGCTTTGTCGCCTCGCGGATCAACGGCGCACCACCTGCATTTGCCACCGCGTTCGATCTCACCACCACCATGGAGACGGAACAGCGGCGTTGGCTGGCCAGCCTGCCGTGGTGGAGCCAATGGCACCGTCTGCTGCGACCCAACACCCTGTTTGTTGGCAGCACGGTGACCGAGTTTGTACCCTTGCCCGCGCAACCCCCACCCGGCATTCTGGTCGCGGAACTGTTGCGTGCAGGGCGGGGGTTTCCGTTTCTGATCATCAAGGACATTCCCGGCGAAGCGGTGCTGGTCGGCAACGCCGCCATGGACTACACACGGGATCTGCTCGCCGCCTGCAAGCGAGCCGGCTTCATGCTGGTGGAAGGACAGGCGCTGGCCTATGTGCCGATTGATTTCGATTCCATGGCGAGTTTCCTTGCCCGCATGTCGCACTCGCGGCGCAAAAGCATCAAGCGCAAACTCAAGAGCCGCGACGAACTGGCAATCGAAGCCGTCCCCACCGGCGATTCCCGGTTCAATGACGAAGCCCTGCTCGCCGAGCTCTATCGGCTGTACCGCAATGTCTACGACCAGAGCGAGATTCACTTCGACCTGCTCTCCGCCGATTTCTTCCGCAGCGTCCTGCAGGACGCCACCAGCGGTGGCGTGGTATTCCTGTATCGCGCCGCAAGCGAACTGATCGGCTACAACCTCTGCTTCGAGTCGAAGGGCATGCTGATCGACAAGTATGTCGGCTTTGCCTACCCGCAGGCCAGACACTTCAACCTGTACGTCGTCAGCTGGTTCCACAACCTCGACTACGCGCTGGCCAAAGGCTTGAACTGCTACGTCGCGGGCTGGACAGACCCTGAAATCAAGCGCCAGCTCGGCGCGCAATTCACCTTCACGCAGCACGCCGTGTATGTCCGCAATCCAATCCTGCGAACGCTACTGCGCCCCCTCAAACGCTTTTTTGAAGCGGATTCCCGGTGGTACGTGCGAGCGCACTGATACTCGACTTCGACCAGTCGGTGCTGCCCCTGCCGGACAGCGAACGGCTGTCGCTCGGAGAATGGCAGGAGGACATACGTTTCGGCTGCACGCTGAAGGTGCTGCAGCGTCTTGCCGGCGAAATCGAGCCGGCAGCCGCAGATCGAAGCACGGTGTTCCTGGGCAGCGGCGACTTCCACCATCTCAGCCATCTGCTGGTGCAGCGGCATGCGGAGCGAGGCGAAATGTTGCAGGTCGTCGTCTTCGACAATCACCCGGACAACATGCGCTACCCGTTCGGGATTCACTGCGGCTCCTGGGTGGCGCACGTCAGCCGACTGCCCTTCGTCGCCTGCGTGCATGTGCTGGGCATTACCTCGCCGGATGTCGGGATGACGCATGCCTGGGAGAATCGCCTGGGCCCGTTGCGCCAGGATCGGGTGCGCTACTGGTGCGTCGGACCGAACCTGGACTGGATGAAGGTTCTCGGCATCACCGGCAGCAGGTCCTTCGCCTCCGTCGCGGCAATGCTTGAGGCGTTCAGCGCGCACGTCGACGCAACATCCGGCCCCATCTACCTTTCGATCGACAAGGACGTACTGGCCTCCACCGAAGCGCGCACCAACTGGGATCAGGGCGTGATGCGGGTCGACGAACTCGGCGCGGCGATTCGTCTGCTGAAGGGAAGAATCGTCGCCAGTGACATCACCGGAGACGTATCGATCTACCGCTACCGCAGCCGTCTCAAGCGCCTGCTCAGCGGCCTCGATGCGCAACCGGAAATTGCGCCCGACGAGTTGCTGCGGTGGCAGACGCAACACCAGTCGATCAACCAGCGGCTGCTCGACTGGCTGAACCCATAACGCTTATGCGTCCTCCGGGTGCCCAGCCTTGCTCATGCTCAGACACACGATTCCGAGCACGATGCTGAGTCCGCCGATGCACTGCATCAGGCTCAGCTTCTCGTCGAATACCAGCACCGAAATGATCAGCACCATCACCACCTCAAGATGCGAGGCAGCAAACGCCGGACCCACCGGGGCGTGCTTGAGCAGCGTCATCCAGGTAACGAATGCACACAGGTAGCCCAGCACCGCAGCCCAGGTCCATGGACTGGAAAGGATGTCGCGCAACCAATGCAGATGCGGAACGAATTCGCCGGCCTCGACACCGGCGAGCTTGAAGGAAATCTGGGTGCAGGTATCGAACAACATCAGCGCCCCGAAGCCGATGACGTAGAAGCGCGGCGTGCTCATGTGCCCACCCCGGCGAAGCCGCCCGCCATCGCCACACCCATCGAAATCAGCCACATCCCCGCCACCCGCATGCGGTCCAGGCGTTCATGGAACAACAGCTTGCCGGCCAGCATGACGACGACGATATTGATCGAACCTATCAGCACCGCAAGCGAGAGCGGTATCAGCGACAAGAGCGCAAGCCAGGCAAAAAACTCGAACACAAAGCAGCCGAGGCCCAGCCACATGACAGGCAGGGAGAGCATGGTCTTCCAGCGCCGCCACTCGGTTTCGTGCTCGGTAACGGCAGCAGCCTTCAGGGCCAGGTGTCCGGCCGTATCCAGTGCGGCATTCAAGATCCAGAAGAACAAGGCGGCGGCAGACAAGTAGCGAACTCCGAATGATCAGCGAGTAAAGAATTCTCAGAGCTTGGGATCGAATTGGTAACCCAGCTCCGCCACCCCGCGCCGGATCGCGTCCATCGCCGCCGGCACCTGTTGCGGCGCGCCGCGCACTCCAAGTTCGATATGGCGCTGGATTTCCTTCGAGCCGAGGAAGGGCAGGCTGAACACCTTGACGTCGGGAAAATCGGCTTCGACTTGCCGCATCAGGGGAATCAGCGCGCCCTCGCTGCCCTTCCACACCAGGATGGCAGCCTCGTCGGTGGGATGCTGGTGAAAGCGCCAGGAATAGTAGCTGTCGAGTACCCACTCGATCATCGGCCAGGCCATCTGCGGGAAGCCCGGCACGAAATGATGGTCGCCCAGTGAAAAGCCGGGAATGCGATTGAAGGGATTGGGAATGATGCGGCTGCCCTTCGGAAATTTGCCCAGCGCCAGCTGCATCTCGGTGAGTTCGAACTTGAGCTCGGCAAAACGCGCCTTGATCTCGCGCTCGGCGTCCGGATGCAGTACCAGGTCGACGCCCGCCGCCGCCGCGGCGGCCTGCCGCGTGTGGTCGTCCGGCGTGTTGCCGATGCCGCCGAAGCTGAACACGATGTCTTCGCTCGCCAGCGTGCGGCGCAGGGTCTCGGTCAGGCGTTCCCGGTCGTCGCCGATGTGCAGCGCCCAATCCAGCACCAGGCCGCGCGCCGACAGGAGCTCGATGAGCTTGGGGAAGTGCTTGTCCTCGCGCTTGCCGCGCGTGATCTCGTCACCGATGATGATGGCGCCGATGCCCTTCATAGCTCGATCCCTCCTTCATGACGCTGGCGCCGCAGCGCTGCCAGACCCAGATGCACGAAGACCAGCGCCGTGAAAGCGGGTACCAGCAGATTGACCAGCGGCAGATGCGCCGCGGCCGCCGTACCGACTCCGGCAAAGTAAAAGCGGCTGCGATTTTCCGCCACCAGCCGCTGCATTTCCGCACGCGTCGCATGCTCGGCCAGGGCATCGAAGCGGAAGGTACGCTGGTTCAACCAGCTTGCCCACAACAGCGGCAGGACCAGCAGCACTCCCGGGATCAGCAGCAGGGGCAGCGTCGCCAGACATCCCGCAACGAAGATCGCGCCAACCCCCAGAGTATTGCCCAGGCTGCCCCAGAACACGTTTTCACCATGGCGTCCGAGATCCGGATAATCAGACGCCGCAACGAGATTGACCAGGCGCGGCAGGGCAAATACCGCCACCAGGAAAATCGCGGTGAAATAGACCAGCGCAGCGAAGGATGCCAGCAACAGGAACACGGCACCCCAGTGCGCCACCCATTCCCATCCTGACCACGGCAATTCGGGCACGACGCGCGCCATCAGCGCCACGCCATGCGCCCATACGGCGAATGCCACCGCAATCCAGAATACCAGCGCGACCAGCGGCGGCCAGAGCGCCTGCCACAGCACATCGGCCCGCGTCAGATCGCGCAGCGATTTGCTGAATGCCGCAACTACCTCAATCATCGGCTTCCCTTCCGGATGCAGTTCATTTGTGTATCCGACTATCCCACATCTTCTGCAATCGCTTCACCGACACGGGCGACGAGGTCTTGAGTTCCTGCGCGAACAGGGCGACGCGCAGTTCCTCGAGCAGCCAGCGGAACTCGTCGAGAAACGCATCCCCCGTCTGCCCGGATTTCAGCATCGCGTTGCGTTCGCGCTCCCATGGCTTGCCCAGCGCCTGCCAGTCTGCCATCAAGCGCGTGTCGCGCGCCGGATCGCTGCGGGCTTTTTCGAGCCGCAGGCTGATGGCCTTGAGGTAACGCGGATAGTGCTGAAGCCGCTCGAAGGGCGTGGTGGCGATGAATCGCGCATTTTGTCCACTGCGCATCAGCTCGGCCAGCTGCGCCGCAATATCTGCACAGGCCGGCGGAAAGGCTTTCTGCATCGCGGCGAGCTTCTTCGCCAGCACGGCATGCTCGGCCAGAATCGTCCCGATCAGGCGCAGGATCTCCTGCGCCACCAGCAGGATGCGTCCGCGCGCCGCGTCGCGCCGTGTCGCGAACGCCGACTCTTCTGTGGGCAGCGGATCCATCAGGCAGGTGCGCTCGAGGGTCACGGCGATCAACTGTTCGCGGAGTTCCTTCTCGGTTCCCAACGCGACGAACTGCAACGCAGTCTCGCGCAGGCCCGGCAACTTCTCGATGGCCTTGACCTGGGCGGCGAGTTGCAGCGCGAACAGCCGCGCCATGCCCCGGCGATGCTCGGCGCGGGCCTTGTCCTCGGTGTCGAAGGCGGTCAGGCGCACCGCTTCGCCGGTGTCGACCAGCGCCGGAAAACCCACCGTAGTGCCAGCGCCGACTTTCACTTCCATGAGTTCGGGCAGAGCGCCGAAGGTCCAGGCCGTGAGGCCGGACAAATCGCCGGCCGCGGCCTCGTGCTGCACTTCGGCCGTGGCATAGACCTGCTCGACACGGTCGCGATACTCGGCGCGCAATTCGGCAAGATTGCGCGAGATCGCCAGCGTGCCGCCATGCTCGTCGACCAGGCGGAAATTCATGAACAGATGCGGGCGCAACTCGCCGCTGCGGAAGGCGTCGAGCGGCAGCTTCATGGCCAGATGCTCCTCCGCGGCACGCGTCAGCGCGCGCACCAGCGGCTCGTCGAAATCACCATTGTTACCATGGGCCTCGCAGAAGTCGCCGGCGAACTCGTCGAGCGGCTGCAGGCGATGGCGGTACTTCTGCTGCAGCGTCTTCAGCAGCGCAAGGATTTTCTCCTTGAGCAGGCCCGGCACCAGCCATTCGCAGCGATTGACCGGCAACTGGTTGAGCGCGGCCAGCGGCAGCATCAGCGTGACCCCATCATCGGCGGCACCGGGATCGTGGTGGTAGCTCAGCTTGAAGCTCTGGCCGCGATGGGTCAGTGCCGGCGGAAAGGCATCGGTGGTGATGCCCGCCGCCTCGTGGCGCATCAACTGCTCCTTTTCCAGGCAGAGCAGTTTCGGGTTGGCGGCCTCGGCCTCGCGCCGCCAGTGATCGAAGGCCGCCAGCGTGATGACACCCTCGGGAATCTTGTCATCGTAGAAGGCATGGATCAATTCGTCATCGACCAGCACATCGGGCCGCCGCGACTTGTGCTCCAGCGCCTGGATTTCCTTCATCAGCTTGGCGTTGTGCTGGAAGAAGCGCCACTTGCGTACCCAGTCTTCGCCGACCTGGCCCTCGACCAGCGCCTCGCGGATCAGGATTTCGCGCGCCAGTTTCGGATCGCTCGGCCCATAGTGCACCCGCCGCTTGGCGTGGAGCATCAGGCCGTGCAGCGTGACGCGCTCCCAGGCCACGACCTGACCCGGCCCCTTTTCCCAGTGCGGCTCATAGACATGCGTGCGAATCAGGTGCGCGCCGACCTGCTCCAGCCATTCCGGCTCGACCTTGGCGATGCAGCGGGCGAACAGGCGCGAGGTTTCCACCAGTTCGGCAGCGACGATCCAGCGCCCGGCCTTCTTCAGCAGTGACGATCCGGGATGGATGTAGAAACGGATGCCGCGCGCGCCGAGGTAGTTGTTGTCCTCCTCGTTCTTCAGCCCGATGTGGCCGAGCAGGCCGGTCAACAGCGCCTTGTGGATGCCCTCGTAGGAAGCGGCGAGCTGGTTCTCCTTCCAGCCGTGTTCGGTGCACAGCACGTGCAGTTGCGCATGCACGTCGCGCCACTCGCGCACACGCAGCCACGACAGGAAATTCTGCCGGCACCACTGGCGCTGCTTGTTCGTCGTCTCGTGCTTCCACACTTCGTCGCTGGCCTGCCAGAGCTTGAGATAGGACAGAAACTCGGACTTCTCGTCTTTCCATTTGGCATGGGCCTGATCGGCCGACCCGGCCGCCTCCTGCGGCCGCTCGCGCGGGTCCTGCACCGATAGGACAGCGGCGATGATCAGCATTTCCCTGAGGCAGCCGTGCTCGCGCGCCGCCAGCATCATGCGCCCGATCTTCGGGTCCAGCGGCAGCTTGGCCAGCTCGACCCCGACCTTGGTCAGATCCTTCGTCGTTTCGTCGATGGCACCCAGCTCGGCGAGCAACTGGTAACCGTCGGCGATCATGCGCGGTGCCGGCGCTTCGAGGAAAGGGAAATCCTCGACATCGCCCAAATGCAGCGACTTCATGCGCAGGATCACACCGGCCAGGCTGGAACGCAGAATTTCAGGCTCGGTATAGGCCGGACGCTTGTTGAAGTCCTCCTCGTCGTAGAGCTTGAAACAGATGCCGGCCGAGACCCGGCCGCAGCGCCCCGCGCGCTGGCCGGCCGCAGCGCGCGAGATCGGCTCGACCTGCAACTGCTCGACCTTGTTGCGATGCGAGTAGCGCTTGACCCGCGCCAGCCCCGAGTCGATCACATAGCGGATGCCGGGCACGGTCAGCGAGGTCTCGGCGACGTTGGTCGCCAGCACCACGCGCCGGCCCTGGTGCCCGGAAAACACGCGCGCCTGCTCCACCGCAGATTGACGCGCGAACAGGGGCAGCACTTCGAGGCCCGGCGGATAGTGCTTGCGCAGCGCCTCGGCCGCCTCGCGTATCTCGCGCTCACCGGGCAGGAACACCAGCACGTCGCCCGGCCCTTCGCGATGCGCTTCCGACACCGCGGCGACAATCGCAGTGTTGAGGTCGCCGTCCCGCTTGTCTTCCCACGGGCGAAAGCGCGTCTCGATCGGGTAGAGCCGCCCCGAAACCTCGACCACCGGAGCGCCGTCGAAGTGCCGGCTGAAGCGTTCGGCATCGAGCGTGGCCGAGGTCACGATGACTTTCAGGTCCGGCCGCCTGGGCAGGAGCTGCTTGAGATAGCCGAGCAGAAAGTCGATGTTCAGGCTGCGCTCGTGCGCCTCGTCGATCAGTATCGTGTCGTACTGCGCTAGCCGCGGATCGGTCTGGGTTTCGGCCAGCAGGATGCCGTCGGTCATCAGCTTGATGTAGCTGTCCGAGGTCACGCGATCGGTGAAGCGGATCTTGAAGCCGACATGGCGGCCGAGTTCGGACTTCAGCTCCTGCGCGATGCGCGTCGCGGTCGCGCGCGCCGCGATGCGCCGCGGCTGGGTGTGGCCGATCAGCCCGTGCAGCCCGCGCCCGATTTCAAGGCAGATTTTCGGCAGTTGCGTGGTCTTGCCCGAACCGGTTTCGCCGCAGATCACCACCACCTGATTGCGTTCGATGGCTTCGCCGATTTCCTGCCGCCGCACATTCACCGGCAGCGCTTCGTCATAGCTCAGCGCGGGCCGCGCCGCCCGCCGCACCTCGGGGTCAAACCTCATTGCGCCAGCTTGTGGATGGTGAAAATGCCCAGCCCGGTCATCAGCAGGGAGCCGAACAGGTGCAGGGCGGCCGCTCCCGCCGCCCAGCCGTAGCGTGCGTTCTGAATCAGGTGCACCACCTCGGCCGAAAAAGTCGAGAAAGTCGTCAGCGCGCCGAGGAAACCGGTGATGAAGAACAGCTTGAGTTCGGGCGGCATCTCGGCATTGATGTGGAACACCATCACCGCGGCACCCACCAGATAACCGCCGATCAGATTGGCGGCGAGCGTGCCCATCGGCACGGCGACGAACACCGGATTCAGCCAGAGCCCCAGCCCGTAGCGCAGCCAGGCGCCCAATACGGCACCGCCGCCAATGGCGAGAAGACTTGTCCAATTCATTGTCGTCATTTTACGCCTGCCGGTAGAATTGCAGCTTCGCCGCAAAGCCCACCGCCACCATGGCCGACACAGACAAGCCTTCCAACTTCATTCGTCACATCATCGACGCCGACCGCAAAGGCTTTCGGTATGTCGACCGCACGTGGGCCGGCAAGCCCGGCCCCGCAGAGGCACACAAAGGTGCTCCTCTCGATCCAGCCTGTATCCGCACCCGCTTTCCGCCGGAGCCGAACGGCTACCTGCACTTCGGCCACGCCAAGTCGATCTGCCTGAATTTCGGCCTCGCGCTGGATTACCAGGGCGCTTGCCACTTGCGCTTCGACGACACCAATCCGGAAAAGGAGGAGCAGGAGTATGTCGATTCCATCATCGACGCAGTGCACTGGCTGGGTTTCGACTGGCATGACAACCAGTATTTTGCGTCCGACTACTTCCAGTGGATGTACGACTTCGCCGAGAAGCTGATCGAAGCCGGCCACGCCTACGTCGATTCGCAATCCGCCGACGAAATGCGCGCCAGCCGCGGCACGCTGACGGAGGCCGGGAAGAACTCGCCCTACCGGGATCGCACGCCGGAAGAGAACCTTGCCCTGTTCCGCGCCATGCGCGCCGGCGAATTCGCCGACGGCACCCACATCCTGCGCGCCAAGGTAGACATGGCTTCCGGCAACATCAACCTGCGCGACCCGGCCATCTACCGCATCCGCCACGCCACCCACCACGCCACCGGCGATGCCTGGTGCATCTACCCGATGTACACCTACGCCCATCCCATCGAGGATGCGCTGGAGAATATTACCCACTCCATCTGCACCCTGGAATTCGAGGATCAGCGCCCCTTCTACGACTGGCTGCTGGCGCGGCTGGCCGAGCTTGGTTGCGTCAATAGCCCCCTGCCCCAGCAGATCGAATTCGCCCGGCTCAATCTTTCCTATGTCGTGCTCTCCAAGCGCAAGCTGATCCAGCTGGTCGAGGAAGGCTACGTCGACGGCTGGGATGATCCGCGCCTGCCGACCCTGGTCGGCGCCCGCCGCCGCGGTTTCACGCCCGAGGCCTTCCGCCGCTTCAACGAAATGAATGGCGTCACCAAGTCCGATTCCTGGATCGACATCAGCGTGCTGGAGGAATGCCAGCGCGACCACCTGAACGAAACCGCGCCGCGCCGCATCGCCGTACTCGATCCGGTCAAGCTGATCATCGACAATTACCCCGCCGGACAGGAAGAAGAATGCCTGGCCCCGAATCATCCGCAAAAGCCCGAGTGGGGCAAGCGCCCGGTGCTGTTTTCGCAGGAACTCTGGATCGAGCGCGAGGACTTCATGGAAGCGCCGTCCAAGGGCTACTTCCGGCTTTTCCCCGGCAACACCGTGCGCCTGCGCTACGGTTTCGTGGTCAAGTGCCTAGGCTGCGACAAAGATGTCGACGGCAGGATCACGGCGGTGCATTGCGAATACATGCCCGACTCCAAGTCCGGCACGCCGGGTTCGGACAACTACAAGGTCAAGGGCAACATCCACTGGGTCTCGGCGAAACACGCCTATGCCGCCGAGGTGCGCCTGTACGACCGCCTGTTCGCCGCCGAGGCGCCGGGCGCGGACGGCGGCGACTTCATCGCCGATCTCAACCCGAATTCGAAGATCGTCATCACCGCGCAGCTCGAAGCGGCGCTGCAGGGCGCGGCCGCCGAAGACCGCTTCCAGTTCGAGCGCCACGGCTATTTCGTCGCCGACCGCCTCGACTCCAAGGCCGGCGCACCGGTGTTCAACCGCGCGGTGACGCTGAAGGATTCGTGGGCCAAGGGCAGAGCCTGACCGGCGACCACTCCGGTCAGGCCACCAGCGGCGGGGATACTAAAGCTTGTTCGGATCGACGCCGGTTTCCCGGTAAATCGACTCCAGCATTTCCTTGCCGACGCGGCCTTCCATGTCGCGGTGAACCTTGCTGAAGGCCTTTTTCCACTCGCCCTGTTCCGCCGCGGTCGGAGTGTATATCTCCATCCTGCCAAGCTTCCTGACGGCCTCCAGCGCCGCGTCATCCTCCTGCTTGGCCATGCTGTAGAAATAAGCGGTAGTGTCCTTCAAGGCCGCCGTCAGGGCCGCGCGGATCTCGGGCGGCAGGCCGTCCCAGAACTTCTTGTTGGCGATCACGACATAGCCGTGGTAGGTGTGATCGGTCAGCGTCATGTACTTCTGCACTTCGTAGAACTTCTGCGTATAGACATGCGTCACGGGGTTCTCCTGCCCGTCGACCACGCCGCTCTGCAACGCCTGGTACAGCTCGCCGAAGGCCATCACCTGGGGCAGGGCACCGACGTCGCGCATCTGTGATTCCGTCACCTTGGACGACTGGATGCGTATCTTCTGGCCCTTGAGATCGCCCGGCCGCCTGACCGGCTTGTTCGAGGTGAACACGCGAAAGCCGTTATCCCAGAAGGCAAGACCGGCGATGCCCCTGGCCTCGAGCTTCTTCAGCAGGGCCTGACCGACGGCGCCCTGCGTCACGCGCTGCGCAACCGCCATGTTGTCGAACAGATAGGGCAAGTCGAGCACTTCGAACTCCTTGACCCCCATCGGACCGAACTTGCCCGGCGCCGGCGCCAGCATTTGCACGGCGCCGAGCTGAAGAGCCTCCAGCTCCTCCTTGTCCTTGTACAGCATGCTGTTCGGATAGAGCTCGACCTTGACGCGTCCCTTGGTCCCCTCCTCGGCAAGCTTCTTGAAGCGCTCGGCCGCTTTGCCCTTGGGCGCGTCCGCCGCGGCCACATGGCTGAACTTGATGACGATCGGCTGCTGGGCGGATATCGCCGCGCTCAGGGTCAGCAGAACGCAGGCGATAATCAGTTGACCGCGCTTCATGAGGCTAATCTCCAATTCATGTGAATGTCCGGTTCCGCCAACGGCCCGCCATCATGGCACATCCCGTTCGACCGCTGGAATACCCATCTCGATCAGGCGGCGGAATTCCGCCGCCGGCATGGGCCGGCCGAAATGGTAGCCCTGCACCAGATCGCAATCCATGGCGCGCAGTTCGGCGGCCACCGCTTCGCTCTCGACGCCTTCGGCCAACACCTTCAGATTGAGGCTGCGGGCCATCTGGATCACGGCGCGCACGATCGCCGCGTCATCCTGATCGGTCACGATGTCGCGCACGAAGGACTGGTCGATCTTGAGCTTGTCCACCGCGAAGCGCTTGAGGTAGGCGAGGCTGGAATAACCGGTACCGAAATCGTCGATCGCCAGCCGCACGCCCAGCGCCTGCAGGCGCGTGATGGTCGCCAGCACCTGTTCGGCGCCGTCGATCAGGATCGATTCGGTAAGTTCCAGTTCCAGCGCTGCAGGTGTCGCGCCGGACGCGGCCAGCGCACGCAGCACCGTCTCCTCGACGTCGCCGCGGCGGAACTGGATAGCGGAGATATTCACCGCCATTGAAAGCTCCAGGCAGCCCTGCGCGTGCCAGTGCGCCAGCTCGCGGCAGGCTTCCTGCAATACCCATTCACCGAGCGGCACTATCAGACCGCTGTGCTCTGCAGCGGTAATGAAATGCTCCGGCTCGATCAGGCCGTGCTCGGGGCTCTGCCAGCGCAGCAACGCTTCGCCGCCGACGATGCGGCCGCTCTTCAGATCGACCAGCGGCTGGTAGTGCAGCACGAACTCGGCACGCTCCACTGCGCGGCGCATGCGACTGTGCAGATCTATCCGTCCCTGCGCATCCGCGTTCATGCGTTCGGTGTAGAAGCGGAAGGCGTTGCGGCCGGCTTCCTTGGCGTGGTACATGGCGATGTCGGCCTTCTTCAGCAGTTCGTCGAACACCGCACCGTCTTCCGGATACACCGCAATACCGACGGAGGCGGAGATCGTCGCCTCGTGCCCTTCAATGTGAAACGGTTCGCCCAGCACCGCCATGATCTTGCCCGCGATCCGGGCCGGCACTTCGGAACTGGTCAGATCGGTGAGCACCACCAGGAATTCGTCACCGCCGTGACGGCTGATGGTGTCGGAGTCGCGCACGCAGTCCAGCAGTCGCTGCGCCGCATCACGCAACAGCGCATCGCCCACCGGATGGCCGAAGGCATCATTCACCGCCTTGAAGCGATCGAGATCGACAAACAGCAACGCTACCTTGTTGCCGCTGCGCTCGCTGTGAACCATGGCCTGCTCCATGCGGTCCTTCAGCAGCAGGCGATTGGGCAGGCCGGTCAGCGGATCGTGATGGGCGAGAAACGCGATCTTGGCGTCGGCCGCCTTGCGTTCGCTGATGTCGGAGAAGATCCCGACAAAATGCGTGATCTTTCCATTCCCATCTCGCACCGAAGAAATGCCCAGCCACTCGGGAAAGACCTCACCATTGCGGCGCCGGTTCCATATCTCGCCATGCCAGTATCCGGTATCGAGCATGGCACGCCACATTTCGGCAAAGAACTCGCGGCCATGCCTGCCTGATGCCAGCATGCTGGCGTTGCGACCGACGGCATCGGCTGCGGCATAACCGGTAATCCTTGAAAATGCCTGATTGACGGAGATCATGCAGCCTGCGGCGTCGGTGATCATGATCGCTTCGCCACTGCTCTCGAACACCTTTGCCGCAAGCCGCAGCTCCTCTTCGGCGCGACGCTGGCGGGTGTTGTCGCGGGTGGTGCCCTCGACGCCGACGATATTGCCGGCGGCATCACGAATGAAATGCGCTGTGGTGCGCACCCACAGCTCGTGGCCGTCCTTGTGTCGCAGACGCGACTCGCCACCGACGATATGGCCGCCATTGGCCTGCATCCTGGCGAGAAACTCTTCGCGGTCGGCCTGCGAACAGTAAAAATCGGCCAGCTTGCGGCCCAGCATCTCCTCCGCCGTATAGCCGAGCAGTTGCTCGACGGAGCGCGAGGCGCGCACGACCGTGCCGGTCTGGTCGGTGCGGTAGTAGGTATCCTGCAGGTCGTCGAGGATGCCGCGCAGCTCGCGCTCCGATTCGGCCACGGCGCGTTGCGCTTCGACAATAGGCGTAAGGTCGGTGATGAAGCCGAAGGAACCGACTGCATCGCCCTTCTCGTTGCGATGAGTGGAGTTGTTGAGCAGGATGGGAAAGGTGGTGCCATCCTTGCGGCGGGCAAACAGTTGATAGCGGCGGCGATCGGTAGTGTCGATGCGCTGCATCTGGGCGATCAGCTCGGCACGACTCTCCTCGGCGATGAAGCCGATCGGCGTCTGTCCCAGCCATTCGTTGCGCGGATAGCCGAACAGATTGCACAGCGTGTCATTCACTTCAATGAAGCGGCGCTGGGGGTCCATGGCGAAGTAGCCGTCAACGGCGCTGTCGATCACATGCCGGTAGTAGCGTTCGCCCTCGCGCAGCGCGACTTCGATCTTGCGCGTGGCCGAGACATCGCGAAGAATCGCGACGTGCAGCAGGCGCTCGCCATCGTGCACCTGATAGACGCGAACCTCGACCGGAAGCAGGCTTCCGTCGCGGCGCCGGTAGTCGGTATTGACCACGCGCACCTGTTCCGTCAGGCCGGCACTCCAGACACGCCAGGCCGCGGCATCGGCAAAACTGGTCGAAATCTCCCAGACGTGCCGACCAAGGATTTCGTCGCGCGCGTAGCCGAGAAGCTCGCAGGCCCGGTCGTTGGCTTCGACGTAGGCGCCGGTCGTCGCGTCCGCGAGGAAAACACCGTCGCCGATGCGGTCGAAGACGCTACCGAGAATCATGTGCCGGCCGAGCTCGCCGTGACGCCGGCCGGATCTGACCACTTCGCGACGCAGGGCGTCGTCCATCGACGCGCCGCCATCCGGCGTCGTGACGTCCTTCGTCATCGCCGCGCCGACGGTCTTCGCTTCAACCAGGCTTTCGTCGCCGATATCCGCAAGAAAATCCGCTTCGGACATCACTCCCGCAAACCGCCCCTCGGCATCCACTGCCACCAGAAGCTGCACGTCGTTCGCCAGCATGAGCCGATACGCATCGCGGGAGTCGAACGACAATGGAAAGCTCACCACCGGGCAGCTCATCACCTCGCCGATGGGCCTTGCTGGAGAGAGCCCGCCCGCGGCCAGCAGCGCCACCGCATCGCGCTTGGTGAAAATGCCGCAGGGGCGCCGTTCCCCATCGACCACGACGACGCAGCTGATCCGTTTGCTCTCCATGGCGCGCAGCACATCGCCCAGCACCTCTTCGGCGCCGCAAGTCACTACATCGGTAGTGAGAATCGATTTCAGGGAAACTGCGTTCACGCAATCAACCAGCGCTGGACATGCCGTCCAGAATAGCAGCAAAGACGGGCGCCGCGGCGCAGCCGCCATGCCGCAAGGGAGAACAGCGGGTCGGTATAATTCCTGTTTCTTCGTCCATCAACGGCTAACACCCATGCGCCCCATAACTCTGTCCCGGTTCCTCATCGAAAAGCAACGCAACCGGGAGGTCATTTCCCCCGATCTGCGGCTGCTGATCGAGGTTGTCTCGCGCGCCTGCAAGGCGATTTCCATCGCCATCGGCAAGGGCAGTCTGGCCGGAGTGCTGGGCAGCGCAGGCAGCGACAACGTGCAGGGCGAGGTGCAGAAGAAACTCGACGTGATCTCCAACGAGATCCTGCTCGAGGCCAACGAATGGGGCGGCCATCTGGCGGGCATGGCTTCGGAAGAAATGGAACTGCCGCACGCCATTCCCAACCGCTACCCGAAAGGCGAATACCTGCTGCTGTTCGACCCGCTCGACGGCTCGTCGAACATCGACGTGAATGTCTCGGTCGGCACCATCTTCTCGGTGCTGCAATGCCCCGAGGGCATGGATCCGACCGAGCAAGCCTTTCTTCAGCCCGGCACGCGACAGGTTTGCGCCGGTTATGCCGTGTATGGACCGACGACCCTGCTGGTGCTGACGCTCGGTGACGGCGTGAACGTATTCACACTCGACCGTGAATTCGGCCGTTTCATCCTCACCCAGGACAACGTGAAGATCCCCGAGGAAACGCGCGAATTCGCGATCAACGCTTCCAACGCGCGCTACTGGGACGAGCCGGTCAAGCGCTACGTCGATGAACTGCTGGCGGGCAAGGACGGCCCGCGCGGGCAGGACTTCAACATGCGCTGGGTGGCATCGATGGTCGCCGATGTGCACCGCATCCTCAGCCGCGGCGGCGTCTTCCTCTATCCCATCGACAGCAAGACACGCGCCCAGGGCGGCAAGCTGCGGCTGATGTACGAAGCGAATCCCATGGCGATGATTGTCGAACAGGCGGGGGGCGCGGCAACCGATGGCCACCGGCGCATCCTCGAGATCCAGCCGGAGAGACTGCATCAGCGCGTCCCGGTGATCCTCGGCTCGAAGCGGGAAGTCGAGCGCGTTAGTCGCTACCACACCGAATAGCGGATCAGTCCTGCTGTCCGTAGGTGGCGAACTTCGCCACCACACGCGTCATCTCATCGGCCGACAACAGCTTTGGCGCACCCAGTTGCAGCACTCGCCAGTACTGCTCGCACAAGGTTTCGAGTTCCACCGCCAGGGCCAGCGCGTGATCCAGGTCGCGACCGAACACCACCATGCCGTGATGCGCCATCAGGCAGGCGCAGCGACCGTCTAGCGCACTGACGATGGCGTCGGACAACTCCTGGCTGCCGAAGGTGGCGTAGGCCGCGCAGCGCACATCGGCGCCGCCGAAGCGCGCCACCATGTAATGAAACGCCGGAACGCCCTGCTCCTGGCAGGCCAGCGCGGTGGCGAAGGGCGAATGCGTATGCACCACGGCGCCTGCCTCGGATCGCGCGGCATAGATATCGCGATGGAAACGCCATTCGGATGAGGGCTCGCGCTGCGTTTCCGCGCTCACCGTACCGTCAGCGCCGACCTTTGCCATGTCGGCAGGCTCGCAGGCGTCGTAGGCCATGCCGGTCGGCGTGATCAGGAAACCGCCTTCGCTGCGCGCACTGACGTTGCCCGCGCTGCCGCGATTGATGCCCGAAGCGTTCATCGCCCGCGCCGTGGCGAGCACCTTGGTTGCCAATTCGGCGGCCAGCCCTGAGTTCGAATCGTTCATGGCCGCCATTGGTCAAGCTCCCCGGGCCGGGCGATGCCGCGCTCGGAAACGATGCCGCTGATCAGGTCTGCCGGCGTCACGTCGAAGGCCGGGTTCGCGACCGGGACATCGCCCGCACCGAGTTCTTCGGCGGCGCGCTCCTCGATCGGAATCGCCGCACCCGAAGGGCAGGCAAAATCGATGGTCGACAGCGGCGCTGCGACATAGAACGGCACGCCGTGGGCGCGCGCGGCGAGTGCCTTGAGATAGGTGCCGACCTTGTTCGCCGTGTCGCCGTTGGCGGCAATACGGTCGGCACCGACCATCACCAAGTCGACCTTGCCCTGCATCAACAGCAGGCCCGCGGCATTGTCGACAACCAGCGTATGCGGCACGCCGGCCTCGCGCAGTTCCCAGGCGGTGAGCAGCCCCTGGTTGCGCGGTCGCGTTTCCGAAACCCACACGTGCACCGGCAAACCGGCCGCATGGGCGGCATACACCGGCGCGATGGCGGTGCCATGTTCTACGGTCGCCAAACGGCCGGCGTTGCAGTGGGTCATAACGTTGATCGGCTGATCGCCCCGTCGCTTTTCCTGCAACAGCGACAATCCATGCTGACCTATCGCCGCATTGGCCGCCTTGTCTTCGGTAGCAATCTCCCGGGCCTCGTTCCAGGCCATGTCGCGCCGTGTCGCCAGCGCCAGCGCGGTGCGTCCCTGCGGGAACTCTTGCAGCACGCGCTGCATGCGCGCCAGCGCCCAGTGCAGATTGACGGCGGTGGGCCGTGTCGCGGCCAGCGTTTCGATCACTTGGGCGAGACGCGCGTCGCTGGCATCGGCGGCCAGCCCGAGTGCCACACCGTAAGCGGCGGTGGCACCGATCAGCGGCGCGCCGCGTACCTGCATGACGCGAATGGCGTGGGCGACATCTTCCAGTGTGGCCAGCCGCAGCATGACGGCTTCGCGCGGCAAGCGCGTCTGGTCGAGGATGAGGACGGCCGCCTCGCGAGCGCTGTCGTCCTCGGTCAGTGTCGGGTACCGCTCCTGGCTCAACTCAACTCAGCTTGCCGTGGCAGTGCTTGTACTTCTTGCCGCTGCCGCAGGGACAGGGATCGTTGCGGCCGACCTTGGGCGTGTGGCGCTCGACGGGCTGCGCCGGCTTTGGCGCAGCGGCAGCGCCAAGCGCTTCGTCATAGTCGGCGTGGTGGTACTGCACGTTCTCGAGCTGGGGCGGAGATTCCGCTTCCTCGATCTGCTCCTCGCTGCGGACTTCAACCGTCAGCAGCAGCTTGGAAACTTCGCTGCGCACCGTCTGCAGCAAGCCCTCGAAGAGCTCGAAAGCCTCGCGCTTGTATTCCTGCTTCGGATTCTTCTGCGCATAGCCGCGCAGATGGATGCCCTGCCGCAGGTGGTCGAGCGCCGACAGGTGTTCGCGCCAGTGCGTATCGAGGCTTTGCAGCATGACATTGCGCTCGAAGCCGGCCCAGGCGGCGGCCTCGACTTTGGCGACCTTTTCGGCGTAGCCGGCATCGCCGGCATCCAGCAGGCGTTTCAGGATCTCGTCGTCACCGAGTTGCGGCTCGGACTTGATCCATTCGCCGACCGGCAACTTGAGGTGGAGTTCGGCTGCCAGTGCGGTTTCCAGACCGCTGACATCCCACTGTTCCTCGACGCTTTCGGCCGGAATATAGAGGCGGAAGGTGTCGTGGATCTGCCCCTGGCGCATTGCCGTAATGGTCTCGGAGATGTCATCGCTGTCGAGCAACTCGTTGCGCTGCTGGTAGATCACCTTGCGCTGGTCGTTGGACACGTCGTCGTATTCGAGCAGCTGCTTGCGGATGTCGAAGTTGCGCTGCTCGACCTTGCGCTGCGCCGATTCGAGCGAACGGCTGACCAGCGGATGCTCGATGGCCTCGCCCTCGGGCATCTTGAGCCGCACCATGATGGTGTTGAGACGTTCGCCGGCGAAGATCTTGAGCAGCGGGTCGTCGAGGGCCAGGTAGAAACGCGAGGAACCCGGATCGCCCTGGCGGCCGGAACGGCCGCGCAGCTGGTTGTCGATGCGACGCGACTCGTGGCGCTCGGAACCGATGATGTGCAGGCCACCGGCGGCCAGCACCTGGTTGTGTGTCTTCTGCCATTCCGCCTTGAGTTCGGCGGTGCGTCCTGCCTTCTCGTCCGCGCTCAGGGATTCGTCGTCGCGGATGGCGTTGGTCGGCTTTTCGATGTTGCCGCCGAGCACGATGTCGGTGCCGCGGCCGGCAATGTTGGTGGCAATGGTGATCATGCCGGCGCGACCGGCCTCCGCCACGATCTCGGCTTCGCGCGCGTGCTGCTTGGCGTTGAGCACCTGATGCGGCAGCTTGTCCTTTTGCAGCAGGTCGGAGAGCAGCTCGGAATTCTCGATCGACGTGGTGCCGACCAGCACCGGCTGCCCGCGTTCATGACAGGCGCGGATGTCGGCGATGATCGCGGCATGTTTTTCCGGCGCGGTGCGGAATATCTGGTCGTTCTCGTCCTTGCGGATCATCGGCTTGTTGGTGGGGATCACCACCGTTTCCAGGCCGTAGATCTGGTGGAATTCGTAGGCTTCGGTATCGGCGGTGCCGGTCATGCCGGCGAGCTTGCCGTACATGCGGAAATAGTTCTGGAAGGTGATCGAGGCCAGCGTCTGGTTCTCGGCCTGGATCGCCACGCCTTCCTTGGCCTCGACGGCTTGATGCAGTCCGTCCGACCAGCGCCGGCCTGCCATCAGGCGGCCGGTAAACTCATCGACGATGACCACTTCGCCATCCTGCACCACGTACTGTTGATCGCGGTAGTACAGGTTGTGCGCGCGCAGGGCAGCGTAGAGATGGTGGATGAGCAGGATGTTGGCCGGCTCGTAAAGGCTGCTGCCCTCGGCCAGCATGCCCAGGCGGGCAAGAATCTCCTCGGCCTTTTCGTGACCCGCTTCGGTCAGCAGCACCTGATGCGACTTGAGATCGACGGTGTAATCCCCGGTATCGACCTCGCCCTCTCCCTTCGCCGCCTCGCCGCGGGTCAGCAGGGGCGGCACTGCATTCATGCTCAGATACAGTTCGGTATGGTCTTCGGCCTGGCCGGAGATGATCAGCGGCGTGCGCGCCTCGTCGATCAGGATCGAGTCGACCTCATCGACGATGGCGTAGGCCAGACCGCGCTGTACCCGCTCATCGGCCGCATACACCATGTTGTCGCGCAGGTAGTCGAAACCGAATTCGTTGTTGGTGCCGTAGGTGATGTCGGCGGCATAGGCCTCCTGTTTTTCGTCGTGCGACCTTTGCGACAGATTGACGCCGACGCTCAAGCCCAGAAAACGGTAGATGCGTCCCATCCACTCCGCATCGCGACTGGCCAGATAATCATTGACCGTGATCAGGTGCACGCCCTTGCCGGGAATCGCATTCAGGTACACGGCCAGCGTCGCTGTCAGCGTCTTGCCTTCGCCAGTACGCATTTCGGCGATCTTGCCGTAATGCAGCACCATACCGCCGACCAGTTGCATGTCGAAATGGCGCATGCCGAGTACGCGACGGCCGGCTTCGCGCACCACCGCGAAAGCTTCCGGCAGCAAGGCGTCGAGGGACTCGCCCTGCGCATGGCGACTGCGGAATTCCTCCGTCCTGGCGCGCAGGGCGTCGTCAGAAAGCTGCGAAACGGCAGCTTCAAGTGCATTGATGCGGGCGACGGTCTGCGAGTACTGCTTGATCAGCCGATCGTTGCGGCTGCCGAAAATCTTCTTGAGTAAGCCGGTTATCATTTTTCTCAATCAGAGGCCAGCTTCAGAGAAAGCCAATGCCCGCGCAAGCGGGCCTTATGCTGCAACCAAAACCGGAGATCATGGGGTACGCGGCCGCAAATTGGCCGGGAAAATCGAAGCGGCAATTTTAGCATGCGGGGAGGGCAGACCTCCCCGGAAGCTCAGTGACGATGCGCGGCCGGCCGTTGCGTCGCCTGCGCCATGCGCAGGAATCGATCCGGATTTTGCGCCAGACCGCGAATGCGTACTTCAAAATGCAGGTGCGGCCCGGTGGAACGGCCGGTGGTACCCACTTCGGCAATCTTCTGGCCACGTTTGACCAGTTGCCCTGCCTTGACCAGAAGCTTCGATGCATGGGCGTAGCGCGTGGTCAAATCCTTGCCGTGATCGATTTCGACCATATTTCCGTATTGCGGATGGCGCTCTGCACTGATCACGACTCCCGCCGCCGCCGCACGGATGCCGGTACCCGGATTCGCCACGAAATCGACCCCTTCGTGCATCGCCCGCTCGCCGGTGAAGGGATCGACACGCCAGCCGTAGGTCGACGCGTTCCATTGAGCCTCGACCGGCAGGCTGGTGGGCAACAGGCTTTTTCTGATCCGGTCCTCCAGCATCTGGGACTCGATCATCGAAATTGCGTCGGATTTCGCTTCCACCTGATTCGCCAGCGCATCGACCGCGCGCTGCAGGTCGGTTGAAGACATCGCTGCGGGCAGCACCAGCGGCCCGCCACGGCCATCGGCGCTGGCGTCGAATGCCTTGAGCGCCTGCGGCTTTACGCCGGCCATGGCGGCGAGTCGCTCGCCTATGGTGTCGAGGCGCATCAGCTGCGCCTGCATCTCGCCCAGTTTGACCGCCATGGCGTTGAGGTTTTCACGGACGAAATCCTTCGAACGCTGGGTCTCTTCGGCATTCACGGCGCGGACCAGATCCTGCAGGAAGGGCAGGCGGATTTCCGCCGCATGACGGACGGTGACATAGGAAAACAGCGAAGACAATACAATGACCGAGCCAAACAGGGCGCCCGCAAAGAGAACAGCATGGCGCCAACTCAGCGTAATGCTTCTTGCGGTTGCCAGCCGGTTAGAGACGAGAATAATATGCATCCCTTCCCTCCCTTCAGGTTCGTTTGCGATGACAGCGCGCAGTCTCCAGGAACATCTTGCCTCCGGTGACAGCATGGCGCGGCTTGCGGCCCACGCCCAACGCCTGCTCCAATTCCAGCGTCTTCTGGAAGCGGCTTTGCCGGAGGCTCTGAGGCCTCATGTCCGGGTAGCCAACTTCCGTCTGGGGAAACTTTTTATCCACGCCGCCAATGGCGCGGTCGCCGCGAAAATCCGTCAATTCGGACCTAGTCTCGCCAGCGATTTGTCGAACAAGGAGGTGAAGGTTACTCAAATCGAGGTACGAGTGCAAGCCCGCAACCCTTCCCCGCCCCAGCCTCCCCACGAAAGGCCCGCCCTGCCTGGGCTGAAACAAAAGCAAGGACTCACTGCCTTGGCGCAACGCCTGCCCGTTGAGTCTCCGTTGAAGGATGCGCTGGAGCGTTTGCTCCGCAGCGTCAAAGAATGATCAGGCGCTCGGCGGCCATCAGGACCAGCACAACGAGCGAGAAGATCAGCGCCCCCTTGGCGACGCGGGCCGAAAGGACCAGATAGCGTCGATCACGGGTGAACAACCAGGCGACGATCCCGCTGCCAATGGTGATCGCCGTAAGTATGCCGACGATCCTGAGCAGCAGCATGGCTAGGCCAGCTTGGGATACAACCGGGCGATGCTCCCCGGCGCTTCCTCGGCACGCTGGAAGCTGACCAGTTCCCAGGCCGAAGAGTCGGCCAGCAAGGCGCGCAGCAGCTGGTTGTTCAATGCATGCCCCGACTTGTGCGCCGAAAACGCCCCCAGCAGGGGATGGCCGGCGAGGTAGAGGTCGCCGATGGCGTCGAGGATTTTGTGCTTGACGAACTCGTCGGCGTAACGCAGGCCTTCGCTGTTGAGCACCCGGTATTCGTCCATCACGATGGCGTTTTCGAGGCTGCCGCCCAGCGCCAGACCCTGATCGCGCAGGGTTTCGACGTCCTGCATGAAGCCGAAGGTGCGCGCCCGCGCCACTTCACGCAAATAGGATTGATCGGCGAAATCGATGTGGGCGCGCGAGGCGGCGCGATCTACGGCCGGGTGGTTGAAGACGATAGAAAAGTCGAGGCTGAAGCCGTCGTAGGGCGACAGCTTGGCCCATTTGTCGCCATCCTTCACTTCCACGGTCTTCTTCACGCGGAGGAATTTCTTCGCGGCGTTCTGTTCTTCGATGCCGGCGGATTGCAGCAGGAACACGAAGGGGGCCGCCGATCCATCCATGATCGGCAGTTCCGCGGCGTCGACATCGACATAGATGTTGTCGATGCCGAGCCCGGCCAGTGCCGACATCAAATGCTCGACCGTCGCGACCTTGACGCCATCCTGTTCCAGGCAGGACGCCAGCCGTGTATCGCCGACACCAAAGGGATCCGCCTTGAGGTCGACCGGGGGCGTCAGATCGACGCGACGGAAGACAACACCGGTATTGGCCTGCGCCGGACGCAGCACGAGCGACACCTTGACCCCGGAGTGGAGACCCACGCCGGTGGCCTTGACGACTGATTTGAGGGTGCGCTGACGAAGCATGGTGCTGCGATGTAAATGGAATGATGCTGGAATGATGCGGGGCAATAATTCTACCACGCAAGCCCGGCCCGACGGGAGGAGGCGCCCGCCGGACCGGTTCTGCGGCCGGCCATTCAGTCCGACTGGCGGCGCAGGAAGGCGGGTATGTCGTACTTGTCCACTCCGGAGGCCGCCATGGCATCCGCCTGGGCGTTGCGCGGCATGCTGCCGCGCCCGCTGCTGGTAACGCTGGAAAGATCAATGCCCTGGCCAGCCCCGACATCGAACACCTGCAGGTTGTCGGTTCCGGTGCGCAGACCGACGGTCTCGACTACGCGCATGCTCGGCTTGGCCGCCTCGCGCGTCGCGACGATGCCGAGGCCGGTCGCAACCACGGTAACCCGCAACTGGTCTTCCATGCTCTCGTCGAACACCGCGCCGCAGATCACGGTGGCTTCGGGGGCCGTGTATTGACGGATGGTCCGCATCACCTCCTTGTATTCCTTGAGGCCCAGCGTGGTGCTGGCGGTAATGTTCACCAGCACGCCGCGCGCGCCTGAAAGCTCGATGCCTTCGAGCAACGGACTGGCCACCGCCTCTTCGGCAGCGACGCGGGCGCGATCGACGCCGGCGGCGACGGCGGAACCCATCATCGCCTTGCCCATCTCGCCCATCACCGTGCGCACGTCTTCGAAGTCGACGTTGACCAGACCCGGCACATTGATGATTTCGGCGATTCCGCCCACCGCATTGCGCAGCACGTTGTCGGCCGCCTGGAAGGCTTCGAGCATGCTGACCTCGTCGCCGAGCACTTCTTCGAGCTTCTCGTTGAGGATGATGATCAGCGAGTCGACATGAAGCGCGAGTTCGGCCACGCCTTCTTCGGCCAGGCGTTTGCGCTTGCCCTCGTATTCGAAGGGTTTGGTCACCACCGCCACGGTCAGGATGCCGAGCTCGCGCGCGACCTCTGCAACCACCGGACCGGCGCCGGTGCCCGTGCCGCCACCCATGCCGGCGGTGATGAAGACCATGTGCGCACCGCGCAGCGCGTCGGCGATGCGTTCGCGGTCGAGCACAGCCAGCTCCCTGGCCTTTTCCGGTTTCCCGCCGGCGCCCAGGCCTGGGCCGAGCTGCAGTTTGACGTGGGCAGTGCTTTTGTTCAGCGCCTGCGCATCGGTGTTGCAGCAAATGAATTCGACGCCGCCGACGCCTTCGCGGATCATGTGCTCGACCGCGTTGCCGCCTGCGCCACCGACGCCGACGACCTTGATGACCGTCGAGCCCGTCTCCGCCGTCACTACTTCCTCAAGTTCAAACATACTCGCCTCCTTTTAGACCCACTGAATCAAAAATTCTTGGTAAACCACGCCCGCATCCGCGCCAGCACCTGCCCGAAACTCTTCGGGCTCTGCGCCTTCATGCCACGATGGCGCTGCGCCACCCCTTCCAGCAACAAACCCATCGCCGTGGAATAGCGCGGATTACGCACGTGCCGCTGCGATGCAGCTCTTCCTGTACCTTCTGGAAGATTTCCTCGACACGCGGCTGGATGAAGCCCGCCAGGGTCTGGCGCGACAGCTGGGTCGCCGGACGATCGCCGACGCCGGGCACTTCGATCATGTCTTCCGGATCGGCCAGTTGCTGCAGCGCGACGCCGTAGCGGATCTTGATTTCCTCGGCATCCTGGGTCGAGGTGCGCAAGGCAATCGCAATGTCGTTGGTCAACTGGTCGCCCGCGATCGGAATCACCGCGGTGTGGCGGATCGCGCCGTGCACGAAGACAGCTACGTCGGTGGTGCCGCCGCCGATATCGACGAGACAGACGCCGACGTCCTTTTCGTCCTCGGTCAGCACCGCGTAGCCCGAGGCCAACGGTTGCAGCACCAGGTCGACCACTTCGAGGCCGCAGCGATGCACGCACTTGACGATGTTCTGCACGGCGGTGACCGCGCCGGTAACCAGATGCACCTTGACGTCGAGCCGCTTGGCATCCATGCCTATCGGTTCCTTGACGCCGTCCTGGCCGTCGACGATGAATTCCTGCACCAGCGTATGCAATATCTGGTCGTCGGCCGAAATCGAGGTCGCATTGGCCGCCTCGATCGCGCGTTCGACATCGAACTGGGTGACTTCCTTGTCGCGCACCACGGCCATGCCGGTGGAATCCTTGCTCTTGATGTGGCTGCCGGCAATGCCCGTGTACACCTCGCGCACCTTGCAGCCCGCCATCATCTCGACTTCGGCGATGGCCTTGGATATCGAATGCACGGTGGCCTCGATATTGATCACCATGCCGCGCTTCAGGCCGCTGGACTCCTGGGTGCCCAGCCCGAGTATGGCCAGTCGCCCTTCGGCATCCAGTTCGCCGACGATGGCGACGATCTTCGAGGTGCCGATGTCGAGGCCGACGATCAGATCACGTTTCGCTTCTTTGCTCATGCTGCCTCCGCCTGGCCGTCCGGCGCAAGCGCCAGTAGTCGACCACACCCCCTCCCTGCCTCCCCCGCCAGGCGGGGGAGGTGACTAGTCACCCCCGCCCCGGGGCGGGGGAAGGGGGATGGGGGGCGCAATTTCCCCTCGGGGGATAGCGCAGCTATCCCCCTGAGGGCGAATCCATTGGGGTAACGCATATCCACCACGCCGATGGTTTGCAGGCGGCTCCTGGCCGAGCTGCTCACGGCTGCATAGTGGGTCGTGAATCGATTCAGGCGGTCGAGCAGCGGGTGCCTGGGCTGGTCGCGGCCCAATTCGAGCAGCACGCCATCGTCGAGCCTGATTTGCCAGGCCTCGCGCGCCGAAAGATGAATGGCGACCGGCTTGCGGCCGATCGCCGCCAGGCTGTCGTTGAACTCCTGGTAGCGCGCCAGCACACGGCTTGCCGAACCCTCGGGGCCGGCAAATACGGGCAGCGCCTTGTCGGACGTGGCCGCCATGAATACTTCGCCGCGCGTGCTGACCAGGCGCGACTCGCCTTCCTTCGGGGTCCAGCGACCGGCAGCGCGATGTTCTTCGAGTTCCAGTTCGATTCCGTCCGGCCAGCGACGGCGCAGCGAGGCCGAGCGCACCCAGGGCATCTGCTGGAAAGCGCTCTGTGCCGTTTCCAGATTCACCGTGAAAA
Organism: Rhodocyclales bacterium; assembly: GCA_026399435.1. Lineage (GTDB taxonomy): Bacteria > Pseudomonadota > Gammaproteobacteria > Burkholderiales > Rhodocyclaceae > Sulfuritalea. The sequence goes on along the minus strand of JAPLQX010000029.1, from coordinate 13,855 downwards.
AGTTCCCCGTCAGGACATTGTGCGCCGTTTGTTCAATCTGCGCCCGCGACACCTGGTCGAGCGGCGTCGCCACCACCAGCTGATTCAGAGGGAACACGGGCAAGCGCTGCAGTGCCATGGCGCCAGACCATGCCAGCAAGGCGCCACCCGCGAGCAGCAGTACATCGGCCAGCAGGTTGATCAGCATCGGGCGATCCCAGAAGCCGTCGCCGCCGTTTTCGATCCGGCTGTTGCCCCGGCCCTTGCCTGTCGGGTTTCCGCGCGCCCTAGCCACAGCGGGCCTCCGCGAGCAATTTGAGCACGAGTTGCGCAAACGGAATTCCGGCTGCCCGCGCCGCCATCGGCACCAGCGAATGGTCGGTCATGCCGGGCGAAGTGTTCGCCTCGAGGCAATAGATGCGCCCCGCGGCATCCAGCATCAGGTCCATGCGGCCCCAGCCGCGCCCGCCGAGCACGGCGAAGGCACGCAGCGCCAGATCGCGCATTTCGCCTTCGCGCACTTCACCGAGACCGCTCGGAATGCGGTACTCCGTGTCGTCGCGCAGATACTTGGCATCGTAGTCGTAGAACTCGGTTGCCGGCACGATGCGGATCACGGGCAAGGCCTGGCCGGCGAGTATGCCGACCGTGTACTCGCCGCCGCCGAGGAATTTCTCGGCGATCACGCATGCGTCATAGCGGGCAGCCAGTTCATAGGCGGCGCGCAAACCGCCCGCCTGCTTGACCTTGCTGATGCCGATGCTGGAGCCTTCATTGGACGGCTTGACGAACAGCGGCAGACCGAGGCGGGCCTCCGCGGCCGCAAAGTCGCTGGCGGCATCGAGCACGACGAAATCCGGCACCGGCAAGCCCGCGGCCTGCCAGACCAGCTTGGATCGCCACTTGTCCATCGCCAGGGCCGAAGCCAGCACACCGCTGCCGGTGTAGGGAATGGCCAGCAGATCGAGCGCGCCCTGCAGCGTGCCGTCTTCGCCGCCGCGGCCATGCAGGGCGATGAATACGCGCTGGAAGCCCTCGGCACGCAGCGCCTCGAGCGCCTTGTCCTGCGGATCGAAACTGTGCGCATCGACTCCGGACGAACGCAATGCGGCCAGCACCGCGGTTCCGCTTTTCAGCGAGACCTCGCGCTCGGCCGACTTGCCGCCCATCATCACCGCCACCTTGCCGAAATCCATCAAACTCCTTCTCCGCCCTGCCCTGACTGCCTGTCGACCTCGCCCACGATGCGCACCTCGCACACCAGGGCAACACCGAATTTTTCCGCTACTTCCGCCTGAATCCGGCCGATTAGCATTTCTATCGCACTAGCGCTCGCCTTGCCGTCTGGATTAACGATGAAATTCGCATGCTTTTCGGAAACCTGCGCGCCATCGATCTGTGTGCCCTTGAGGCCAGCGGCCTCGATCAGGCGTGCCGCATGGTCGCCGGGCGGATTCCTGAACACCGAGCCGGCATTCGGCAATTGCAGCGGCTGCGTGGCAATGCGTCGTTCCAGCAGTTCGCGCAGACGCGCTGCGGCGACCTCGGCGTTGCCCTCCGGAAAGCGGAACCAGGCGGCAGCGAATACTTCATCGGTGGCTGCTTTCAGGCCAACGTGGCGGTAGCCGATGGCGAAATCCTCGGGACCGCGAATGATCTGCTCGCCATTGCGATTCAGCATCAGCACCCGTTCCACATAGCGCCAGGTCTCGCCGCCATGGCAGCCGGCATTCATCGCCAGCGCGCCGCCCACCGTGCCGGGAATGCCGGCGAGGAACTCGGCTTCGGCGCAGCCCTGCCTGCCGGCAAAGCGGGCCAGTTTCGGCGAGGCGACCCCGGCTTCGGCGTAGAAGCTGCCGTCCGCTTCCCGCCGCAGGACATCGAGCACGCCGTGGGTGAAGATCGCCGTGCCGTCGAAGCCGCCGTCGCGCACCAGCAGATTGCTGCCGAGGCCCACCATCAGCACGGGCTCGTCGTGGCGCATCAGATGCAGGAAGACAGCGAGATCCGCCAGGTCCGCCGGGAAGAATCCACGTGCCACGGCTCCGCCGGTGCGCCATGAGACATGGCTGGCCATCGGCTCGAATTCGCGCAGCGCGCCCCGGACGGACTCGGTCATGCAGCTGCCCCGCTCAATCGCCCTGGCACGCCGCCGATGGAACCGGCGCCCATGGTGATCACCACGTCGCCGTCACGCACGGCGGCGAGAATCGCTGCCGGCATGGCCGCTATGTCTTCGACGAAAATCGGCTCCACCTTGCCGGTGCCTTGCATGCCTGGAATGGCGCTTTGCGCGCAGGCAACGCGCAAGGCACGCACCAGCGCGCGGGCGTCGGCGGCGATGATCGGCGCCTCGCCGGCGGCATACACTTCGCCGAGCACCAGCGCATCGACCCCGGACAGCACCTTGACGAAGTCCTCGAAACAATCCCGCGTGCGCGTGTAGCGATGCGGCTGAAACGCCAGCAGCAGCCGGCGACCGGGGAAAGCGCCGCGCGCCGCAGCCAGCGTCGCGGCCATTTCCACCGGATGATGGCCGTAGTCATCGACCAGGGTGAAGCTGCCGCCGGCAGGACAGGCAAGCTCGCCGTAGCGCTGGAAGCGCCGGCCGACGCCGCGGAACTCGGCCAGTGCCCTGATGATCGCCGTGTCGCCAACGCCGACTTCTGTCGCCACCGCAATGGCGGCCAGCGCGTTGAGCACATTGTGCCGCCCCGGCAGATTGAGCACGATTGGCAGACGACTGACGCCGCCGTTGGTGCGCACGCAGGTAAAGCGCATCGTGCCGCCGTCGGCCACCACATCTTCGGCGCGGAAGTTGGCCTCGTTGTCGATCCCGTAGGTGACGATCTGCTTCGCCACGCGGGGGATGATTTCGCGCACATTCGGATCGTCGCCGCAGACCACGGCGACGCCATAGAAGGGCAGCCGGTGCAGAAAATCGACGAAGGCCTGCTTCAGCCGGCCGAAATCGTGGCCGTAGGTTTCCATGTGATCGGCGTCGATGTTGGTGACCACTGAAACCACGGGCGACAGATAGAGGAAAGAGGCATCCGACTCGTCGGCCTCGGCCACCAGGAATTCGCCGCTGCCCAGCTTCGCATTGGCGCCCGCGGAATTCAGCCGGCCGCCGATGACGAAGGTCGGATCGAGGCCGCCCTCGGCCAGGAGGCTGGCTACCAGGCTGGTCGTCGTCGTCTTGCCATGGGTGCCTGCAATCGCGATGCCCTGCTTGATGCGCATCAGCTCCGCCAGCATCTGCGCCCGGGGCACCACCGGCACGCGGCGCTCGCGTGCCATCTGCACTTCCGGGTTGTCTTCGCGCACAGCGGTGGACACCACGACTGCATCGGCCGTTGCGGCGTTCTGCGCGCTGTGGCCGATCGCGATGCGGATGCCCAGCGCCGCCAGGCGGCGCGTCGTCGCGCTCTCGCCGAGATCGGAGCCGCTGACCTCGAAGCCCTGATTCGCCAGCACCTCGGCGATGCCCGACATGCCGGAACCGCCGATGCCGACGAAGTGGATGCGTTTGACTTTATGTTTCATGGCGTGCCTTTCATTTGGCCAGTTCCGCGCAGGCCTGCGCCACGGCCGCCGTCGCGTCGGGCCGCGCCAGCTCACGGGCCTTTTCGGCCATCTGGGCGAGTTGCTGACGCGGCAGATTCGCAATCTCGGCCAACCGCGCCGGCGTCATCTCGTCCTGCGGCAGCAGGATCGCGGCGCCGGCCGTGCTGAGAAAGCGCGCGTTCGAGGTCTGGTGGTCATCGACCGCGTGCGGGAAGGGCACCAGCAGGCTGGCGACGCCGGCTGCCGCCAGTTCCGCTACGGTCAGCGCGCCAGCGCGACAAATCACCAGATCGGCCCAGTCGTAAGCGCCGGCCATGTCGTTGATGAAGGCCACGCAGTCGGCCTGAACACCCGCCGAGAGGTAGAGGCTTTTCAGCATCGGCAGATGCTTCTCGCCCGCCTGGTGCAGCACCGCCGGTCGCCGGTCTTCCGCTATCAGCGCCAGCGCCTTCGGCAGGACCTCGTTCAGGGCTTGCGCGCCGAGGCTGCCGCCTACCACCAGCACCCGTAACGGGCCGTTGTGCTGCGCGTAGCGAACAGTCGGCGCCGGCAAGGCGGCGATTTCCGGACGCACCGGATTGCCGACCCAGGTAGCCTTCCTCAGCACCTCGGGAAAGCCGCTGAGAATGCGATCGGCAACTCCCGCCAGTACGCGGTTGGCGAGGCCGGCCACCGAATTTTGCTCGTGCAGCAGCAGCGGAATGCCCCGCAGCACGGCCATCATGCCTCCGGGAAAGCTGACATAGCCGCCCATGCCGAGGACCACGTCGGGCCGGATGCGCTTGAGCTGCGACCACGCCTGACTGAAGCCGCGCAGCAGGTTGAAGGGCAGCAGCAGTTTGCGCAGCAGGCCCTTGCCGCGCAGCGCCGTGAAGTGCACCCAGGCCATCTCGTAGCCGCGCCCCGTGGTCAGGCGCGTCTCCATGCCATCCGGATTGCCCATCCAGGCGATCTTCCAGCCCTGCTCGCGCAGGTGCTCGGCCACGGCAAGGCCCGGCATGATGTGCCCGCCCGTGCCGCCGGCCATGACGAGAAGGGTCTTGCTCATACCTGCTGACCTCTCATCAATTGCCTATTTTCCCAATCGACCCGCAGCAGAATTCCCAGCGCCAAACAGTTCGCCACGATGCCCGAGCCGCCGAAGCTCATCAGCGGCAAGGTGAGGCCCTTGGTCGGCAACAGGCCCATGTTCACGCCCATGTTGATGAAACCCTGCACGCCGAGCCAGATGCCGATGCCTTGTGCGACCAGGCCGGAATGCACGCGGCCGAGCACCAGCGCCTGGCGGCCGATGGCGAAGGAGCGCTGCACCAGCAGGGCGAACAGCCCGACTACGACGCAGACACCAACAAAGCCGAGTTCCTCGGCAATCACCGCCAGCAGGAAATCGGTGTGTGCCTCGGGCAGATAGAACAGCTTCTCGACGCTGGCGCCGAGCCCGACGCCGAACCACTCGCCGCGGCCGAAGGCGATCAGGGCGTGCGAGAGCTGGTAGCCCTTGCCGAAGGCATCCTGCCAGGGATCCATGAAACCGAAAATGCGCTCGCGCCGGTAGGGCGAAACCCAGATCATGATGACGAAGCTGACCGCCAGGACCACCACCAGCACGCCGAACACCCGCGCATTGATGCCGCCGAGAAACAGGATGCCGGTGGCGATGCAAAGGATCACCACCAGCGCGCCGAAATCCGGCTCTCTCAGCAGCAGGGCGCCGACCAGCACCATGACCAGCGCCATCGGCCCGAAGCCGCGCAGGAAACTGCCCATGTCGTCGAGCTTGCGCGTCGTGTAGTCGGCGGCGTAGAGCACGACGAAGAGCTTCATCAGTTCGGATGGCTGCAGGTTGATCGGACCGAGGCCGATCCAGCGCTGGGCGCCGTTGACCGAACGGCCGACATGAGGAATCAACACCAGCAGCAGCAGCACGACTCCGGTCAGGAACAGCCAGGGCGCCGCCTGCTGCCACAGGCGCAACGGGATCTGGAAAGCCATCACGCCGGCGACCAGTCCGACGGCGAGAAACACCGCATGGCGGAACAGGAAATAGGCCGACTGGTTGCCGGTGAAGCGGCTGCCCTCGGCCATCGCGATCGAGGACGAATACACCATCACCAATCCCAGCAGCAGCAGGCCAACCGCCGGCCACAGCAGGAAGGCGTCGAGTTCGGCGGGCGCGTGCTGCGCCGGCGCGGCATAGGCGCGACTCACGCTTCGCTCTCCAGTGCGCGCACTGCGGCGACGAATACCTGCGCCCGATGCTCGTAATTGCGGAACATGTCGAAGCTGGCGCAGGCCGGCGACAGCAGCACGGCGTCGCCAGGCTGCGCCCGTCGCCGCGCCCGCCGCACGGCATCACCCATGTCGGCTGCGTTTTCGATCGCCACCCCGGCGCCGATGATTGCCTTCTCGATCAGCGGCCCGTCGCGCCCGATCAGCACTGCGGTTCGCGCGTGCCTCGCCACGGCTTTCTCAAGCGGAGAAAAATCCTGCCCTTTCCCGTCGCCGCCCAGGATCACCACGATCTTGCGATCCTTCGGAGCGCAAGGCGTCGACGACGAGCCCTCCCTCCCGACCTCCCTCCCCGGGGGAGGGAGGTGACTATTCAGGGCGGCCAGTTGGCCGCCAATGCCATTCAGTGCGGCGACCGTGGCGCCGACGTTGGTGCCCTTGGAATCGTCATACCAGGTCACGCCGTCGATCTCGGCCACCCGCTCGACCCGGTGCGGCAGGCCGCGGAAGCTGCGCAAGGCCGGCAGCAAGGCTGCGGCATCGAAACCGAGCGCGCTGCACAGCGCCAGCGCCGCCATGGCGTTGGCCGCATTGTGCAGCCCGGCCAGCGGCAACTCGGAAACCGGTAACAGGAGCCGCTGGCCCTGCACCAGCCAGGCTTCACCGCGGTTCTCGCGCAGGCCGAAATCATCCTCGCCGGCGGGAGCGTCGAGGCCGAAGCTGATGATGTGACGGTCCGCCAGCGCCATCCGGCAGACGCGCGGATCGGCACGATTCAGCACCTGGACGCCAGGCGCACCCTCGGCGCTTTGAAAGACCTTGGCCTTGGCCGATGCGTATTCGTCGAGATCGATGTAGCGATCGAGATGGTCGTCGGAAATATTGAGCACCGTTGCGGCAGCGGCATTCAGCGTCTCGGTGGTTTCCAGCTGGAAACTGGACAGCTCCAGCACCCAGATCTGCGGCAGGGCATCCGCATCCAGCGCATCCATCAATGCCGTGAGCGCCGCGGGGGAAATGTTGCCGGCAACACCGACCGTCTTGCCCGTGGCGCGCAGCAGATGCCCGGTCAACGCGGTGGTGGTGGTCTTGCCGTTGGTGCCGGTGATCGCCAGCACCGGTGCAACCGAGTCCAGGCTGCGCAAGCCCTGGGCGAACAATTCGATTTCGCCGACCACCGGAATCCGGGCGGCGCGCGCATGAATCACCACCATCAGACCGCCCGAGAGACCCGGCGACAGCACCAGCAGGTCGATGCCGTCGAGCAGTGCCTTGTCGAACTCGCCGGCAACGAATTCGACCCGGGAGTCGGCACTGGCGACACGGCGATTCAACTCGTCCAGATACGGTGGTGCCGTACGCGTATCGGCCACCCGCACCCGTGCGCCCTGCCGCGCGCACCAGCACGCGGAGGCCAGCCCCGATTCACCGAGGCCGAGAACGAGGACGTGTTTGCCGGCGAGATTCATCGTATCTTCAGCGTCGACAAGCCGAACAGCACGAGCAGAATCGTGATGATCCAGAAGCGCACCACCACCTGCGTCTCCTTCCATCCGGTCTGTTCGAAGTGATGGTGCAGCGGCGCCATGAGCAGGATCCGCCGGCCTTCGCCGTAGCGCTTCTTGGTGTACTTGAAGTAGCCGACCTGGAGCATCACCGACAGGGTCTCGGCGACGAACACGCCACCCATGATGAACAGCACGATCTCCTGGCGCGCGACCACGGCCACCGCGCCGAGCGCCGCACCGATGGCCAGCGCGCCGACGTCGCCCATGAAGACTTCGGCGGGATAGGCGTTGAACCACAGAAAGCCGAGGCCGGCGCCGGCCAGCGCGCCGCAGAACACCGTCAGCTCGCCGGCGCCCGGGATATAGGGCAGCAGCAGATATTTGGAGAACACCGAGTTGCCGGCAACGTAGGTAAAGATGCCCAGCGCGGCGCCGACCAGCACCGTCGGCATGATCGCGAGGCCATCGAGGCCGTCGGTCAGGTTCACCGCATTGCTGCTGCCGACGATCACCAGGTAGGTCAGCAGGATGAAGCCGAACATGCCTAGCGGGTAGGTCACGCTTTTGAAGAAGGGCACGATCAGGGCGGTCTGCTGCGGCAGCTCCAGCGTGAAGCCGCTCGATACCCACTGGAAGAACAGCTGGACGACCTTTTCGTTGTTGGGCGCCGAGATCGAAAATGCGAGATAGATCGCGGCGATCAGGCCCACCACAGATTGCCAGAAGAACTTGGAGCGAGCCGAGAGTCCGGCAGGATTGCGGTAAACCACCTTGCGCCAGTCGTCGACCCAGCCGATCGCGCCGAAGCCGAAGGTGACGATCAGCACGATCCAGATGAAACGGTTGGAAAGATCCGCCCACAGCAGCGTGGACACACCGAGCGAAATCAGGATCAGCGCGCCGCCCATGGTCGGCGTGCCGGCCTTGACCAGATGCGTCTGCGGTCCGTCGGTGCGCACCGACTGGCCGATCTTCTTGGCCGCCAGCCAGCGGATCACCGCCGGACCGAAGACGAAGGAAATCGCCAGCGCGGTCATGGTCGCCAGCACCGCGCGCAGCGTGATGTAGCCGAAGACGTTGAAGGCGCGGAGATCCTTGGCCAGCCATTGAGCGAGTTCAAGCAGCATTATTCATTTACCTTTCCCCCGCCCCCTTCCCCGGGAAGGGGGTGACGGCTGTTCGCGGGCTGCGCCCGCTCCGGTTGATGGCTTGCGCCGCCTTGGGACGGCCCGGCGTCGGCGCTGTCCACGATCGCGTCGACGACGCGCTCCATGCGCATGAAGCGCGAGCCCTTGACCAGCACCGTGGTCTGCGGCTCGAGCTCGGTCAGCAGTGTTTTGATCAGATCCTCGACGCGCGGAAAGTGCTGGCCGCCCTCGCCGAAGTTGTGTGCCGCCGCCGCCGACAATTCGCCCAGGCAGAGCAGGCGGTCGATGCCGTGGCTCTTGGCGTAGCCGCCGATCTCGTCGTGGAACTGCCCTGCAGCGGCCCCCGCCTCGCCCATGTCGCCCATGACCAGGATGCGCCGGCCCGGCACCGACGCCAGCACGTCGATCGCGGCGCGCATCGAATCGGGATTGGCGTTGTAGCTGTCATCCACCACGCGCGAGCCCTCGCGGCCGGCGCGCTGTTGCAGGCGACCCTTGATGCCGGCATAGCTTGTGAGTCCCTGTTCGACCGCGGCGGGCGACGCGCCTGCCGCCAGTGTCGCCGCCGCTGCTGCACAGGCATTGCGGGCGTTGTGGCTGCCCGGCACGGCCAGCGTCACGGTGAGCGCTCCCCACGGCGTGCTCAAACGCAGTTCCCCGCCGAGGCCGTGACTGGTGAACTGTCCTTGCACGTCGGCGGGCTGGTCGAGGCCGAAGGTCAGCTGACGCCGGTCACGCGAAAGTTCGCGCCAGACACCGGCATGTGCGTCGTCGGCATTGAACACCGCGACGCCGTCGGCAGCCAGGCCGGCGAATATTTCGCCCTTGGCCAGCGCGACATCCTGCACCGAGCCGAGGCCCTCCAGGTGTGCGCGATGGGCGTTGTTCACCAGTGCCACAGAAGGTTGCGCGAGGCGCGTCAGATAGTCGATCTCTCCGGGATGGTTCATCCCCATCTCGATCACCGCGGCACGGTGCGTTGTGCGCAGCCTGAGCAGGGTCAACGGCAGGCCGATGTCGTTATTGAGGTTGCCGATGGTAGCGAGGACGGCATCAGCGCTGCCGAACTGCGCGCGCAGAATCGCCGCGCACATTTCCTTCACCGTGGTCTTGCCATTGCTGCCGGTGATGCCCAGCAGCGACAGCGCAAAGCGCCCGCGCCACTGCGCCGCCAGCGCACCCAGCGCCAGGCGCGTGTCGGCAACGCAGATCAGCGGCAGATCCGGATGGGCGGCGGCGAATCCCTCACTCACCACGGCACCGGCCGCGCCGCGCGCGAGGACGTCGCCGACGTAGGCATGGCCGTCGAACTTGTCGCCCTTCAACGCGACGAAGAGTTCGCCGGCAGCGATGCTGCGCGAATCGGTGGAGACGGCGCTGAAGCCTGCGTCGGCGCCCTGTGTGCGGGCAGCGATGGCGGCGGCAGCCTCGTGCAGAGTCATCATCATGGACGTCGTCATGGTCACCGCGATGATCCCCGTAGCGCCAGCGCCGACTTTGCGGCATCGAGGTCGGAGAACACATGCAGCACGCCGGCAATTTCCTGGTAGGGCTCGTGACCCTTGCCGGCGAGCAGGATCACGTCACGCCGATCCGCCTCGGCCACCGCGGCGGCGATGGCGCGGCCGCGATCGATCTCGACGGCCGGCGCACGCTGCAGCCCGGCGAGGATGTCGTCGATGATGGCTTGCGGGTCTTCCTTGCGCGGATTGTCGCTGGTGATCACCACGCGATCGGCCAGACGCTCGGCGATGGCACCCATCTGCGGCCGCTTGCCGGGATCGCGCTCGCCGCCGCAGCCGAACACGCAGATCAGCCGGCCGCCGCGCGCCGCCGCCGTTTCGCGCAGAACGCCGAGCGCCTTTTCCATCGCGTCCGGCGTATGGGCGTAGTCCACCACGATCAAGGGTTGATCCACGCCGCCGACTGCCTGCATGCGTCCCGGCGGCGGCTGGATACCGCGCAGCGCCGCAGCGATGTCCTCAAGGCGCTCGTTGCGCGTCAGCAGCGCGCCGATCACCGCGAGCAGATTGGAAACGTTGAAGCGCCCCACCACGGGCGCCGTGAAATGCACGCTGCGCAGATCGAACTCGACGCCGGCGGCGCCCATGCCCAAATTCTCTGCACGGAGAATTTCATCGGTGCCGCATCCCTCAGCCGCACCCAGCGTATAGCCGATCGTACGCACACTGCCTTTGAGCTTTGCGGCAAGCCCCACCCCGACCGGATCGTCGAGGTTGAGCACGGCCGCGGCAAGGCCGGGCGCAAGGAACAGCTTCTCCTTGGCCGCCGCATAGTCCGCCATCGTGCCGTGGTATTCGAGGTGATCGCGGGTCAGGTTGGTAAGCACCGCGACATCGAAGGCCGCGCCATTGACGCGCCCCTGATCGAGTCCGATGGAGGAAACCTCCATCGAGCAGGCCTCCGCACCTCGCGCGACGTAGCGAGCAAGTACCGCATGCAGCGTTATCGCATCCGGCGTGGTGTTCGGGCTTTCGTCGAGCGCATCGAGAAAGCCGTTGCCCAGCGTGCCGATCACGGCACACCGATGCTGCAGCGCGTTCATCGCCTGCGCGATCCATTGCGATACCGAGGTCTTGCCATTGGTGCCGGTCACGCCGGCGAGCCAGAGATGCTCCGAGGGTCGACCGTAAATTAGATGCGCGATTTCTCCGGAGAGCGCTGCGAGACCTTTCACTTCGACAAGCGGCAGGTCACCGGCACCGACACTTCTTCCTGCTTCCGCAATCACCGCTGCCGCACCCCTCGCCACCGCCTGCGCGATGAAGTCGCGGCCATCGGCCTGCGCACCGGGGAAGGCGACGAAGACATCGCCAGGCTGGACGCGCCGCGAGTCGGCGGTAAGGCGTGTTACCACGACACCTTTCCCTTTGAGTTGTTCGAGTATCGCCATGGCGGTATTCACATCTCTTCCTTGACCGGCCCGGCGCTGGTCATCAAGAGCGGCTTCAGGGGTGCATCCGGCGCCACGCCAAGTGTGCGCAGGCTGCCGGCCATGACCTGGGCGAATACCGGCGCCGCCACGTCGCCGCCGTAATACTTGCCGTTGGATGGTTCGTCGATCATCACGGCGATGATCAGCCGCGGATCGGAAACCGGGGCGAAGCCGACAAACGACGCCACATACTTGTCGGCGTAGGAGCCGCCTTCGATCTTGTGCGCGGTTCCAGTCTTGCCTGCCACGCGATAGCCGGCAATCTGCGCCTTGGGCGCGGTGCCGCCCGGCAACACGGCCATCTCCAGCATGGCGCGGACCTCGCGCGCCGTCTGCGCCGAGAACACCTGCTTGCCGCTCTGCGGCGGCGTATCCAGACGCGCCAGCGAAATCGGCACCAGATCGCCGTCGCGGGCAAAGACCTGGTAGGCGCGCGCCAACTGGATCAGCGTCACCGAGATGCCATGGCCATAGGACATGGTGGCCTGCTCGATCGGCTTCCAGGTTTTTGCCGGCCGCAAGCGGCCGCCGACCTCGCCCGGAAAGCCGAGTTTCAGCGGCGCGCCGAAGCCGAGGCTGTCGAACATGCTCCACATTTCTTCGGGCTTCATCGACAAGGCCAGCTTCGCGGCGCCGACGTTGGAGGACTTCTGGATCACCTGCGCCACGGTCAATACGCCATGCATGTGCGCGTCGTGAATCGTCGCCGTGCCGATGGTCATTTTCCCCGGCGCGGTCTGGATCGGCGTGTCGAAGCGCACCTTGCCCTTTTCCAGCGCCAGTGCCGCAGTGAAGGGTTTCATGGTCGAGCCCGGCTCGAAACTGTCGGTCAATGCGCGATTGCGCAATTGGGCGCCGCTCAGCTTGACGCGATTGTTCGGGTTGTAGGTCGGCAGATTGGCCAGGGCCAGAATTTCGCCACTCCTGGCGTCGAGCACGACGACGCCGCCCGCCTTGGCCCGATTCTCCTCGAGCGCCTGCTTGAGATGGCTATACGCGAGGTACTGCAGCTTCGAATCGAGCGCCAGCACGATGTCCCGACCCTCCAGCGGCGGATGGATGCTTTCGACATCCTCGACGACGTTGCCGCGCCTGTCCTTGATGACGCGGCGCGAACCGGGTTTGCCGGACAGCTCGTTGTTGAAAGCCAGTTCGATGCCTTCCTGTCCGGCGTCTTCGATCCCGGTGAAGCCCAGCATGTGCGCCGCCACCTCGCCCGAAGGGTAGTAGCGCCGGTATTCATCCTTCTGGTGGATGCCGGGCAGTTTCAGTGCCGTGACCCGGTCAGCGAGTTCCGGTGGCAGCTGGCGCTTGACGTAGATGAACTCGCGTTCGGAGGCCAGTTTGCGCGTGACCTCGCGCACGTCCATGTCGAGCAGGGCGGCCAAGCCGCGCGCCTGCGCGGGCGACATCTGGGCATCTTCCGGAATCGCCCAGATCGAGCGCACCGGGGTGGACACCGCCAGCACGTCGCCGTGGCGGTCGGTAATGCGGCCGCGGGTGGCCGAGATGTCGATCACCCGTTCGAAACGGGCGCGGCCCTTGTCGCCGAGGAATTCGTTGTTGAAGCCCTGCAGATACAGCGACCGCCCGATCAGCGCGACGAAGGCGCCCAGCAGCAGCACCAGCACCAGGCGCTGCCGCCAGGGCGGCAGACGCTCGGAGAGCAGCGGACTTCTGGAAAACTTGATCGCCTTCATGGCAGCATCAATTCCCCGGCACCGGGTCGACAGAAATGATCTGTCCCGGCGCAGGCGGTTTCATGCCGAGCTTCTCGCGCGCGGCCCGCTCGACCCGCACGTGGGCGGCCAGGGTGCTTTGTTCGAGCTGCAACTGCCCCCATTCCACGTCCAGATCACGCATGCGCTTCTGCGCGGCCTCCAGCTCGGTGAACAGTTTGCGCGCGCGATGATTGGCACTCACTGTCGACAGGGCGCAAGCCAGGGTGATCAGAATCAGGATGAGATTTAGGCGCGCCATGCTCAGATCTTCTGGGCTACCCGCAGCACCGCGCTGCGGCAGCGCGGGTTGGCGGCGATTTCGGCGTCCGACGGAAACATCGCCTTGCCCACCAGCCTGACTACCGGCTGCGGCAGATCGACCGCGCGTACCGGCACACCCTTGGGCGGCTGCGGTGGATTGGCCGCATCGCGCATGAAGCGCTTGACGATGCGGTCCTCCAGCGAATGAAAACAGATCACGGCGAGGCGCCCACCCGGAGCCAGTCGTTCAACCGCCCGGGGCAGGGTTAACGACAGTTCCTCAAGCTCCCGATTGACGTGAATCCGTAGAGCCTGAAAAGTGCGCGTCGCCGGGTGCTGACCCGGTTCCCGCGTGCGGACGACTTGCGCCACGAGCGTGGCAAGCTGTCCTGTCCTTGAAATACCGTGCTCGCTCCGAGCAGCAACAAGCGCCTTTGCAATCGCATGAGCAAACCGTTCTTCGCCATAGTCTCTGATCACCTTTTC